>JANXZG010000073.1 GCA_025355645.1 Gammaproteobacteria bacterium
TGTGGGGCCGCGTACAATCGACGCAAATGTGTGGTCGCTATGTCAGCCCAAGCGCGGCGTCAATTGAGCGCGAGTTCGATATTCCCGGGAACGAATGGCGGTTTCCCCCCAGTTTCAATGTCGCCCCCAGCCAGCACGTACCGGGCCTGCGCCGCGGTGCAGCGGGCAGCGAGGGCATTATGTTGCGTTGGGGCCTCGTGCCATTTTTTGCCAACGGCAAGATCGGGCCCTACAGCACGATCAATGCACGCGTTGAGTCCATCGAGACGAGTGCGAGCTTTCGCAACCCGTGGAAGCGGGGGCAGCGCTGCATTCTGCCGGCGCTCGGGTTTTACGAATGGCATGTCAACGAGGACGGAAGCAAGCAACCGTTTTATATCCACCTGAATGCTCAGCCCGTTTTCGGCTTCGCGGGCCTGTGGGACCGCTCGGTTGCAGAGGATGGAAAGGCGCTGGAATCTTGCACGATCATCACATTGCCAGCGAATCCACTGCTGGCCGACGTGCACAATGGGCGGGCGCGCATGCCAGCGATCCTGGCGCGCGAACATCGGGAGACCTGGCTTTGCGGGGCAGGCGCCGATGCCAAGAGCACGCTGCAAAGCTACCCGCAGGAGCTCATGGTGGCCTACGCAGTCGGAAAACAGGTCAATTCAGCGCGCAATTACGATGCCGGATTGCTAGAGCCGCTGAATCCTTGATCCGTGTCGCACTAGTTTAAGCGCCATCCGGGCTAGGCTGCCCCATGATAGCCAGGTTCCCATTCGCGCTTATGCTGGTGTTGCTGCTGCTCATGCCAGCCGCATTCGCGCGTGCCGCGACCAAAATCTATATGTTCATCGATGAGTCGGGCGAGCGCCATTACACCGACCAGCCGGATGACAATCGATACCGGCGGATGATCAATCCGCGCCGCGAGCGCACCGTCAGTGGCGCCCGGTACGATGCAAGGCTGCTCGCGCGCGCCTCAATTTATGACCCGATCATCGAGCGCGCCGCCGCGTCGCAGGCCATTGAGGCCAATCTGTTGCGTGCCGTTATTGTGGTCGAATCCGGCTTTAACTCGCGTGCCGTGTCACCGCGCGGCGCGGTGGGACTCATGCAGCTCATGCCCTCGACAGCACGGCGATTCGGCGTGTCAAATCTCTACGATCCTAGCCAGAATGTGGTCGCGGGCGCGAGCTACCTGAAATTCCTGATCAAACGATTTGGCAACAATGTGCGCCTCGCGCTCGCCGCCTATAACGCCGGTGAGGAGGCCGTCGATCGCAGCGGCGGGCGCATCCCACCTTATTCGGAGACCCAGGCTTATGTTCCGCGCGTGCTGGGGATTTACCAGAAACTCCTGGACCAGACCCATACCAGCTGAGGCGGACCGCGTCCCGCGTTGATATCAGGCTTGCTGGCCCAATGAACAGGCTTTCCGCATTTTGCGCGGGGCGGGAGGGCGGGCATTGATTGACGCGATGGCACCGGTAACCGTGTTTCGCGGCTCGCGCCTGGCCTGCGATGAGCGCGGCCTCGTGTTCGAGGCGACCGCGCTGCCCTATGCACTGGCGGAAGAGGGTTCGGCGTGGGTGCTGATCGTCGCCCCTGAAATGGCCAGCCGGGCGCTCGATGAACTCGACCGATACGCCGTGGAACGTACGCTGTTTGCCCAGCGTCAGCGTGAGCGCAGCGGCCTGCAGGCACGAAAACCGTTCGGCGGTGCAATGGCCGGGGCGATCGGTTATGCGGCAATTCTTTTCCTCGTGGCCTATGGTGCGGGCGATTCATCGTTTAACGTTGACTGGATTTCCGCCGGGTCCCTTGCCGCTCCCCCTTCTGGTCAGCACCTCGAGTGGTGGCGGGCGTTCACTGCACTGACGCTGCATATGAGTGCGCAACACCTGGTGAGCAATCTGGTGTTCGGCATTGCGGGGGGCGTTTTATGCACGCGACTGTTCGGCTTTGGGTTCGGTTGGCTGGGGATTCTCATGGCTGGGGTATTCGCCAACGCACTCGAAATGTCGATCGCACCCGCTGGTTACCACGCGATCGGCGCATCGACTGCCGTATTCGCCAGCGTCGGAGTTTTGTCAGGCTACGCCTGGCGCCAACGCCTGACGCTGCGCGAGCGCTGGCTATATCGCTGGACGCCGTTAATCGGGGGGATCTCGCTTCTGGCCCTGCTAGGGGCGGGCGGCGAACATATCGATGTATTGGGGCATTTGCTCGGATTTCTGATGGGCTTGGTGTTTGGCTGGGGATATGCGCTGGGGGGCCTGCCTCGAAATCGGCGGGCGGCTCCACAGAACCTGGCGGCTGCGGCCGGGGCGGCACTGATTTTGGCCGCGTGGGGGGTCGCTTTGTGGTCCGCTGGTGCATATTTTTGATGTACGTCATGGTTGAACCGGGCAATTCGCTATACCATTTCCGCCGATGAGTCGCCCCAATTCCGCCAAGATTTTCCCGGTTGACAACTACGACCTCGATTCTTTTGCGAAGGTCGCAGCTGGATTTGGCCAGGAAGGGTTTGGCTATGTCGTTACGCCGAATGCCGACCACCTGATCCGATGGCATTTGGAGGAGTCCTTTCGGCGCTACTATTCCGACGCCTCGTACATCCTGTTAGACAGCCGGTTCCTGGCTATGCTGTTTCGGTCCATGAACGGCGAGCGTTCTAGCGTGTGCCCCGGCAGTGACCTGACCGAGCGCCTGCTATCCGGTGTGATCTCGCCCGAGGATCGCGTCGTCCTCATTGGCGCAGAGCCGTGTCAGGCGCGGCGCCTGGAGGCGCGGTATGGCCTTCGGAATCTTCATCATTTCAATCCGCCGCAGGGCTTTGCCAACGATCGGGCGGCGATCGAAGAATGCCTTGCTTTCATTGAACGTCAGAGCCCGTTCCGATTTTGCCTGCTGGCGGTCGGTACGCCGCGCCAGGAGATGCTGGCGCAGGCATTGCATACGCGGGGCATAGCGCGCGGACTCGCATTTTGCGTAGGCGCGTCAGTCAATTTTTTGAGCGGGAAGGAGAAGCGCGCCCCTTCGTGGATGCGTCGCCTCGGGTTCGAATGGCTTTACCGGCTGATGTCGCAGCCCACGCGGCTGGGCCACCGCTATCTGGTTCGCGGCCCGCGCGTGTTTACCTTGGTTCCACAAACTCGCTTAGCCATGCGCCAGCCTGGGCCGCCAGGTGTCCGGTGACGCCGCCGCTCAAGAATTCATATTGGGTCGTGCCGGCGCGCTTGCTCGCTGGAGAGCATCCATTTGGCGAAGGTCCGCTCGAAGCTCAGGATCGATTCGCCGCACTGCGCACGGCCGGTATCGACTTTTTCCTAGACCTGACACAGATCGGTGAGCGACCGGCCTACCAGCGCCTGCTACACCGCAATGCAAGTTATGTACGCTTTCCAATTGCCGATTGCGGGGTGCCCGCGCACGATGACCAGATGCGGCAGATTCAAGCCCTTATCCGTGCCGCCCTTGCCGAGAACAGGAAACTTTATATCCATTGCCGTGCTGGCATAGGGCGCACGGGTCTCGTAGTCGGGTGCTACCTGGCAGACGATGGGTTGGTCGGAAAAGCGGCGCTTAAAAAACTGAATAAATTATGGAAGCAAAGCGAGCGCTCGAAGGACTGGCCCGCGGTGCCGCAGAACGACGCCCAGGCGGACTACATCCGACGGTGGTCGGAGCGGCGGGAAGTTGGCAATCCAGCGCTCGCATTAAGTTAAGTGCCCAGCCGAGGGTGTGACGTGGTATGAGTGTTGCGCGGGAGAGCGGTGGTATGCTGGTAGCAAGTATGGGTAACATATTGAAAGGTAAAGCATTGATCCCGCCGAAATGGCAGTTTTTCGCAATGCTCGTGACACTCCTGATCGCGCCGCTGGTGCAAGCGGCGGACGCGCCTGCGCTTGCCACGGTTTCCCCTGACTACTTGATTGGTCCGGGTGACACGCTGCAGGTGTTTGTCTGGCGCAACCCCGATCTCTCGGTAACGGTACCGGTGCGCCCGGATGGCAAGGTCTCAACGCCGCTGGTGGAAGATATGTCGGCGGTCGGGAAAACCCCGTCCGTGCTCGCGCGCGACATTGAAAAAGCGCTGTCAGAATATGTCAAATCGCCCCAGGTTAACGTCATCGTCACGATACCGGTCAGCGTGTTCAGCCAAGTCAAAGTCATTGGACAGGTACTGAAGCCCCAGTCGGTGCCCTACCGGGATGGCATGACCGTCCTGGATGCCCTGCTTGCAGTCGGTGGCCTAGGGCAGTTTGCAGCCGGAAATCGCGCGCATATCGCCCGCACGCTCAACGGTAAGGAACAGGACATCAAGGTCAAATTGGATGCCCTTGTGAATGGCGGCGAGATGCAACAGAACCTGAAGCTGTTGCCAGGGGATGTGCTGGTTGTGCCGGAAAGCCGGTTTTGATGTCGCGAGCCCCCGCATGAACCCAGCACTTGACCATATATTCGACGAGATTCGCTGTGTCTGGCGGTACCGCTGGACGGCCCTCGCCGTTGCGAGTTTCATTGCGGTAGTTGGCTGGGTGGTCGTCTTCGCGCTTCCCGATCGATATGAGGCGTATGCCCATGTGTTCGTGGATACCCGCACCGCACTGCGACCGGCACTGCAAGGATTGACGGTCGACCAGAATGTCGACGCGCAGATCAACTATGTGCGTCAGTCACTGCTTGCCGGTCCTCAGTTGCTACAGCTTGCCAAGGATACCGGCATTCTGCCGGCCAGCGTCACCGATGAGCGGCAACGGGACGCCATTCAGAACGCATTTGCAAATCGTATTGCGCTCACCGTTTCGAATGCTGGCAGCCAGGGCGATGAGCGCAGTGTAGCCGGCACGATCTACAATTTTGAATACCTCGACAGCAATCGGACACGTGCACTCCATGTCATCGATATCCTGGTGAACAACTTTGTTGAGCGCACGCTGGGTGGCAAGCGCGAGAGCTCCGAGAATGCGCAAAAGTTCCTCGAGACGCAGATCAAGGATTATGAGCAGCGCCTCGCATCGGCGGAGGATCGCCTGGCGGCGTTTAAGAAAAAGAACGTCGGTCTGATGCCCAGCGAGCAAGGCGGATATTTCATGCAGCTGCAAAATGAAGTGGACGCGGAGAAGAAATCAGAAACTGCATTGTCGATTGCAATGAGCCGCCGCGACGAATTGTCGAAACAATTGCATGGTGATGCGGCGGTATCGGCCGCCAGTCCGTCCGGCACCGTCATTGGGCCTACGGGCGTAGCAAGTGGCGGCGGGGACACCATGAGCCGCATCCAGGAGGCGCAGGCGCGCCTCGACGAATTGTTACTCAAGTATACCGACAGGCACCCCGATGTCATTGCAGCGCGGGCGACGCTCGATGAACTGAAAAAGCGCCGCCTCACGGAAGTGGAAAGCCTGCGGCGCGGGGATGCCAGCGCCGTAGCCTCCAGCGGCGCCGGCAATAATCCCGTGTATCAGAGCATTCAACTTGAACTCAACAAGCAAGATGTCGAGATCGCGGCACTTAAGCGGGAACTTGCGCAGCACCAGGGAACGGTGGCCGAGCTGCGCCAGCGCCTGAACAGTGCGCCGCAGGTAGAAGCCGAATACCAGGCTTTGAACCGTGATTACGATGTCAACAAGGCGGAGTACTCCGCGTTGCTCGAGAATTACCAGAAGGCGCGTCTTGGCGAGAAGGCCGACAATGCGGGTTCTGTGCGATTTGAAGTGGTAACGCCACCCACGGCCCCTTATACCGCCGTGTGGCCAAGGCGCACGCTGTCCCTGGTTGCCATCTTGCTCGCTGCCCTGGCGGCTGGTGCGGGGAGTGCCTACGGGTTGCACGTGCTGCGCCCGATTGTGTCCTCCGCACGCAGCATCGCTGCCCTGACCGACATTCCGGTGCTTGGTGCCGTCGCCATGGCATTCCCAACTCGGCATCGTCATCAGTCTCGAACGCGAATGTGGCGCTTTGCGCTGGCGGCATCCGCTCTGGCAATTGTTTTCGTCGTAGTGTTATCACTGAACTGGTTCGGAGTCAGGCTGAGTCTTCCGTCGACGACGACAGCGATGGCCGCAACATGAGCCTCGTCGAGCAAGCCATTGCCAAGTTGAGGCTGGCGGCAGGACCCGCCGAGGTGGTCCGGCTGGCCCCGAAAGTGCCGATGGCCCATGTAATGACCGTATCCGCAGAAAATCTGGAGCACACGGCCAAGACCAATAAGATATTGGCTATCGACAGCGCCGCCATGCGAGCGAATGGGTACTTACCGGAAATGGCCATGGACCGGCAGTTTGCCGAGCACTACCGGCAGATCAAGCGACCCCTCGTCGACAAAGCCTTGTCCGCGAGCAGTCGTGGAGACGAACTTGATACGCGCATCGTCATGGTAACGAGCGCACTTCCTGGCGAGGGCAAGACCTTCACTTGCATCAATCTTGCATTCAGTCTCGCGCGCGAGCGCGATATGTCCGTGCTGCTGGTCGATGCAGATATCTTGAAGCCACACGTCAGTGAGATATTCGGCGTCAAGCAGGATGCCGGCCTGATGGATGCGCTGGCGGATGAAAAACTAGCGATCGAGTCGCTGGTCATGTCCACGAATGTGAAGGGTTTATCGATCCTGTCCGCTGGAAGGCTAATGGATGGGGCGGCGGAACTTCTGGTCAGTAATCGCATGCGCCAGATTCTGCGCCGGCTGCTGACTGAGAACTCACGGCGCATCATCCTGCTCGATTCACCGCCGATACTCGCCACTAGCGAAGGGCGTGCGCTTACCAAGGTAGCCGGCCAGTTGGTGCTGGTTGTGCGTGCTGGCGAAACCCTGCAGGCAGCGGTTAAAGACGCGCTCGCGCAGATCGAGCCGTCGCGAGTGGCCGGAATTATTTTAAACGACGCGCGCCTGTCCTTAACTGAGACCTTTTATGGCTATGGCGCGTATGGAACCCAGAAAGATGAAAAGACCACTGCAGACTAGGCGGATTTTAATTGGCATCGCAGCCATGGTGCCACTGGCCGCGGTCGCACAAGTTCCTCAAGGCTTCAATTTCGGTGTCGATGCCGGAATTGGCGAATCGGACAATATCACGCTGGTCGAGTCGAACAAGGTCAGTCAGACACTAGCAATTGCTGATCTCGATTTCACACTGAAGCAAAAGGGCAGTCGTCTCGACGCGGACGTTGTGGGCGACTTCACTTATCTGAATTTCCTGCAAAATGCCTATGGTAGCGAGCTTCTGGGGCATCTGAGTGGGGCTGCGCGCTACGCTATTGTCCCGGAAAACTTTACGTGGACGTTGCAAGACAACTGGGGCCAAGCGCAGCTCAGCCCGTTTGCCCCGTTGGTGCCCAGCAACCAGGAAAATGTGAATTATGTGAGTACAGGCCCTGATTGGTATGCGCGCCTCGGCGGCACCAATTTCCTCGATGTGGGCGCCCGATACTCTCGCGCCGACTACGGAATGACCCCAATCAGCAATGATCGCCTGCTGGGAAGCCTGCAGTTCGGGCATGACATCTCGCAGCGTTCAAGCGTATCGCTGAACGTCAGCGCCGAGCGCGTACTCTACGAAAATACGGTCTTGAACACTGATTACGATCTCAGCAACGCCTATGCGCGCTACGAATTGCATGGCGCCCGCACCGATTTGTCAGTCAATCTGGGGGTCAACAAGGTCAGCCAGAACGGCGTGTCCAATTCGGGCCTCTCAACGGAATTGGAATTGGCGCGCAAACTCTCGGATGCCGCGAAAATTACCATCACTGCGGGCCGTGAGCTGACCGATGCCAGCGCCGGATTTAATTCTCTGCAGTCCGGTAACGCCACCAACGCACTCAATATCAACAGTGTGGTCAGCAGTGCTCCCGCGGCAGTTACTTCAAGTATTTTTCTCAGGGAATATGTGGCGGCCGCATGGAGTTATGCAAGGAACCGCACGACTTTTGGCCTAAGCGCCCGGTGGGAAAAGGACGCCTACCTGGATCAACCGCAATATGACGGTACCCGTAAACGGTTTGATATCAATATCGAGCGCAGGTTGACGCACGCATTAAGTATGCAGTTGTTCGGCAACATCTATCAAAACCGCTACGATCACGATCTGTTTATCGCCACCGACACGGGGTACACCGACCGGGACGGCCTTTACGGATTATCGGTCGTTCTGCGCGAAGGAAAGGGGCTGGAGATCCGTCTGCGCTACGATCACATGTCCCGTGAGATCTCTGATGGGTCGGGAACCGGCTACGGCGAGAACCGGGTATTTCTGACGGTCGGCTATCGACCGCAGACGTAGCCTTCGATGCTCGCCGCCGTTATTTCTTGTGTTTCTCGTAAAGCTGCACGAAATCGCCGAAGGTAACGGGAAATCTGATTCCCTGGTCCGTATCAAACGGGTCGAATCCAAGGGAATCCTCGAGCCGTGCGACGATCAATGCGAAGCTGAGCGAGTCAAGACCTGAATCCAGAAGCCTTAGGTCATCGGAGAGGTGCACGAGTTTCCGTTTTTGTTCTGCGGCAACTTGTTCAAATTGCGCGCTAATTGATGCTCTGAGCGACATGGAGAGATCCCTGATGATTGAGAACCGAGTATGCGGATCTTACACAATGGCACGCCCTATAACCAATGCAGGAATTCTGCTGACGCATCAACGTAGTCGATCTAGCCAAGGTTTATAGCTCAGTACTCCTGCATAACGGCGCCTCCGTGAAAATCGCTTATTTCATTAATCAATACCCGAAAGTCAGTCATACCTTCATTCGCCGCGAAATCCTGGCGCTCGAGCGGCTGGGGTTCAGCATTCAGCGTATTGCTTTACGCGGCTGGTCGGAGATCACTCCGGACGAGGAGGACCAGAAGGAACAGGCCAGAACAAAGTACGTCCTGCGGCGGGGCGCCTGGGGTGTCGTCGCACCTACTTTGCAACTACTGCTCCGCTCGCCGCTGAAAATGTGCCAGGCATTGCGCCTCGCGATTCATGTTTCCCGCCGGTCCGACCACAGAATGCTGCTTCACCTCATTCGACTTGCCGAAGCATGTTGCGTCCTGTCTTGGTTGCGCGCCTGCGGTTCGCGGCACCTGCACGCTCATTTTGGCACCAATTCAGCTGAGGTAGCCATGTATGCTCGCTGCCTGGGCGGTCCCCCCTACAGCTGCACGATTCACGGCCCCGAGGAGTTTGAGGCGCCGATGTGCATCGCCGAGAAGGTGCGCCGATCGGGCTTCGTCGCTGCGATCAGTTCATTCGGCCGCAGCCAGCTGTATTTGCGCTGCGCGACGGCAGACTGGCCGAAGATCCAGGTGGTCCGATGTGGCGTCGAGCCGGCGTTTTATCGGCAGACAACACCTGTAACGCCGCAGAATCATCGCCTCGTATGTGTCGGGCGGTTGTGTGAGGCGAAGGGGCAGCTGCTACTGGTTGAGGCAGTAGGAGAGCTGCGCTCGCGGGGCATCAGCGTGGACCTTGTGCTCGCCGGCGATGGTCCGCTGCGCGGTGAGATTGAGGCCAGCATTAAACGCCTGGGTCTCGGCGAGCAGATAAGAATTACTGGATGGATTAGCAGCGAGGATGTGCGCAGGGAGATGCTGGCGGCTCGTGCATTGGTGTTGCCGAGCTTTGCTGAGGGGCTGCCGGTCGTCATCATGGAGGCAATGTGCCTGCGCAGGCCGGTGCTTAGCACCTTTGTGGCAGGCATTCCCGAACTCGTGCGCAGCGGGCAAAACGGCTGGCTATTTCCGGCCGGATCGTTGCAGCAGTTGACCGATGCTATGCAAGATTGCCTGGCGAAAACCGATCAGGAAATACAGCAAATGGGTGATGCGGCGTTCGAGCGCGCGACGACACTGCACGCAGTCGATGTTGAGGCAGCCAAACTCGCCGAGCATTTTCGCGCGACGGCAACTTCGGGCGCCAATTAATACCTCACAACTACTTGTATTCTATCAGTCGCGATTCGCGGCCCGTACGCCGCCGGACATAGAACTGCATCAGGCCCAGCATCGCGGGCAACTTGCCGACGATTAGGAAGGTGGCATTTAGCCAGTTCTCGCGTGTTGATCGTAAGCCGCGCAGAGATAGGCGCACTATTTGCAGCGGATATAGCGTGAGAAGCAGCAATCCGGGCCAGCCAAAAAACGCTGTCAGTCCTACAGCTGAAAGCGGTATGGCCAGACCCCAGACTAAAATACTGCGCACTTCCCGGATGCCAAACCGTTCGGAGGCTTCTCCGTGCAAAGCCGCGCCCTGAGCAATCGCGTGCCCGGCGCGTTGTGTCCGCACCCACCATTGGCCGAAGCGCGTCATGGCCGCATCATGCTGGGCCATCGCCTCGGCTAGGCGCCAGATATGCCAGCCTTGCTGGCGCATCCGCACACAAAGTTCCGGCTCCTCCCCGGCGATCAGGTCTGTTCTGAAGCCATGGACGCCATCCAATGCTTTTGCCCGCATCATCGCGATGCCGCCACAGTCCTTAGCTTCGCCGATCGGAACGTCCCACTCAATGTCGCAAAGGCGATTGTAGATCGATTTATCGGGAAACTTCTCATGCAAGTGCCCCGCTACAACCGCTACATTCTCGTGATCACGCAGGAATTCTGCGCCGGTTTCCAGCCAGCCCTTATTAAGTTCACAGTCGCCATCCACGAACTGCACGAATTTCAGGCGCGGGTGAATCTGCAGCAAGAGACGAAAGCCCTCATTGCGCGCTCGCGCGGCGGAGAATGCTGTCTTAGGATCAAGCTCTAGGGTCGGCACGCCCAATGATTTTGCGAGTTCGACAGAGCCGTCACTGGAACCGGAATCTACATAAACGATGTACGGTGCTTCCCGGACTCCGGAACAGAAGCAGTTTTGCAGGCGACTTCCTTCGTTGCGACCGATTACCACGACTCCAGTCGTCGACAGGAGGCCGGATTCGTCAGGCGGCACTAAGGATTGGCCTGCAGAGCGTTATTCATCTGATTCATCGATCCGACAAGCAGCGTGTCGCTTCCCGGCCATAACAGGGACAGCAGGCGGGCTTGCCAAAGCCGGCGCTCTCCGGCATAAAACAGCGTGGGTCGTGCCTTCATTGAAAACGCGATACCCAGGCAGTGAATGACCCAGGTCAGGGTTCCATTTGCAATTTTGCGCATATCAACCTTATCGGAGACAACGCCTTTCACCTCAGCTGCGGCGGGATCGGAAACCACAATATCGAAGTGCGCTAGCGGAAACGCGGCCTCGAGCATCTGCAAATCGGCCGCCCATTGCCCGGTCGGCATCAACAGCAGTATGCGCAGGCTGGTTGCATCCTTGTTTCTGGCCATCCATGCGGCGGCCGCGCTGACCTGCGCGGGCTCAGTTGTTGCGCCGGACAAAATCCCCGACGAATTCACCCGGCTTGGCAGCCCACGGACGATCCATAGTGCTTCGGCTGGACCTGCACCGCTTGCATGCATATGTGCGCTTGTGTCCAAATCCGCGCGCATCGCCGCTATGTCCTGCGAATCATAGACTGAAGCAAGGCGTCGTTTTTCCTGAACGGCATCGCCGATTGGGGCGGGCGCCTCCTCCAGCATGACGCCCGAACTCCTCAAGATGTTGAGTGAATGTTTCATCTGCTGTGAATATCGCGCCATGTACGGAAACTCGCCGTATAAACGCAGCACCCTGCCATGAAGCAGAGAAGGATCTTCCATGAAGGCCGCAAAACAGGCGTCCACGGTCAGCAAGTGATCGGAATGCGGTCCACCTAGCGGCAACCACACTTCTGTAGATGGATTGTCCGCCAAGAGTTTGAGCACGGCGGCTGTCCAGAGTTGCCGCTCCGCATTGTCCGCGATGCGCGAAGCCGAAACCCGTATCGACATTCGGTGCTGGCGAAAAAAGTCCGAAGTCCAGTTGGCGTCGCGGTAGCGTAGTTCGGAATCGGTAAGTCCGACGGATAGGTGAGTGCCGCCAACGAGGCGGGCAAACAATTCCGATTCAAGCCGCCGGATTCCGGAGACTTCATCGACATCGAAGATATCGCAGCCGTTATCGCGATAGCGTGAATGGTTGCTCCGACTTGCCATTGTCGCGATCAAAAAATGGCATTCGAACCGCTTAAGCCACATCGTACCGCCAACGCTGAGCGCAGCATCATCCGCGTGGGGTTCGATCACCAGCACCCGAGGCCTGTTGGCCGGAAAGTCTTGCTCGATGAAGTCACAGATTTCGTGCTCAACAAAGTCGACAATCAGGGCATCGGCGCCGGCGCCGTTGGTCTCGCGCACCGTCTTTAGAGGCACCGGTTGACGAATTTGATTCCAAAGAACCGACTGCGCATCCGAGAAGCGCCGATAGGGCCTCTTTGAACCTGCCCAAAAAAGTTCATTGCCGGATAGCTTGAAATGCGGTCTACGAACCAGCAGCCGCTCGTCTGACATATCCGCGAATGCAATCAAACCACTCTCCCGGCCTGCCTCGGGCATGAAACCATCGCCTTGGCCAATTTGATGTGCGGAGGTGGCATGTACGTACGCAATTATAAATGATCGGCGCTGAAATTCCGTTGCGTCACTGACACAAAAGGTGAGGACTTTTCCTTGTAAAATGACAATAATAGGCGGGAGAAGTGGTGCAATTCGCTGAATTTCATTGGCAAATCATGGTCAAGTTCATTGCCGGACCGGACTTATGTCGATTTCAAGGCGTAACCAAGGATGACATTGGTTTGGGCAAACTACATACTTGCCCGCGACAGATTTCAGGGATTTCCTCTTGAGCACCTTGCCCATCGTGCCGATCACTGCTACTGGCGAGGTTGAGGACGGCCTTGCCGCGCCACGCAATTCCGCGCGTAGAATTCGAGTCACGGTTATTATCGTGACCTACAAATCGGCGAAATTAACCATTGAGGCCCTGCAGGCGCTGGATCAAGAACGATCGGACCCAGAGCAATTGATAAGCGCCGTGGTAGTCGACAATGCCTCGGGCGATTTTCCGGCAATCGCCAAGGCGGTCGAACAATTCAATTGGCAGGACTGGGTCACGCTGGTCGCGGCGCCAAAAAATGGTGGATTTGCCTACGGAAACAACCTCGGTGTCCAGCGTGCATACCAGTCCGGAACTCCCTCATATCTATACTTATTAAATCCTGACACCCAGGTCCGCCCGGGCGCCATTCGAACGCTGGTCGGCTTTCTCGAGTCACACCCATGCGCCGGCATTGTCGGCAGCGGCGTCGACGACCTCAATGGCCAAGACTGGCCGATCGCATTTCGCTTTCCGTCCCTGATGGGCGAACTGATCCAGGGAATCAACCTCGGGTTCGTTTCAACGTTGCTCGCGCGCTGGGCGACGGTGCGATATATGCCAAGGCGAAACCAAGTCGTCGACTGGGTATCCGGTGCGTCAATGATGATCCGGTCTGAAGCGTTTACGGCAATTGGAGGAATGGACGAAAGCTATTTCCTGTTTTTTGAGGAAACCGATTTGTGCAGGCGTGCGGGGCGCGCGGGCTATTCAACCTGGTATGTGCCAGAGGGCAGGATAATGCACATCGGGGGCCAGAGTACCGCGCTGGCACCTAATTCAGATGAACGACGGCCCGCATATTGGTTCGAATCAAGACGGCGATATTTTGCGATAACCTTCGGAATTTCCTACGCTATGGCGATCGATGTCGTCGCTGTTGTAGCGCATGCTATTGGTGTGGCTAAGCGGTCGATCCGGCGACAACAGCACAGCAACGTTCCATTTTTCATTCGGGACCTTGTGCGCCACAGCATTTTGTGGAAGCGAAATCGGGACATTCAACCATTCCGGTCGCGAATCCGCGGATATAACGATTAGGAGCGTCGTTCAAGTCAGTACCCCCAGTTCCTCACTCAATAAATCCATTAAGATCTTTCTGGACGCGAACTTGCTGAAGACATGGTCCGCGTTGCCGACTATATGAATGCGGCAGCGATCGCGAAGCCTGGCAATTGATATTCCGGCCTGCAGCTGCAGCAGGTCCAGCCCAGGTTCACCACTCGCAAACACAAAGGTCAGGCGAACTCCCCGCGCTCCGCAAGCCTCCAATTGTGTTCCTAAATCGTTTGCAAGAGGTATACGCAGGCGCCTTGCAGTATCACGCAGGCGGGATTCCAGCGCGAGCCAGAGCCGCTCTGAATAAGCCCCCAAAACATAACGTACGTCAATTTCCCCGCGCATCAATCGTATCCAGAACTCCTGCGACAGCAGCCCTGTTCGTTGGGTATTTCGTTTGCGCACTAGTTCCACTGTCTGCCGACCATAAATCGATTGACCTTCGCTCCAGAAATAGGTTTCCGGATTGACCATGATGGCGCGCTTGGCCGGAAGCGCGACAAAGGCCGCCTGCATGACGTGGAACGCCCCGGAGCACAATCCCACCAGCGAAATGTCGTGGTTCCCATATCGGGTTTGCATCCAATTGACCGCCACGCCAAGGTCTTCAACGGCCGCGGGCGGAAATACCTCATTGTCTGGCCGCCCAGGTCGGGTGTTGCTGTCGCCAAGCCCTGCGAGGTCCATGCGCAGTGCTACATAGCCGCGTCGCGCCCAGCGCCGCGCCAGCAGGACGTTAATCCCGCTTGCGCCAATGTGGTAATCAGCCCCCGCGTTGGTCAATATGACGATGCCCTTGACTGGCACATTTGCGGGCGGCTCGGCCACAATACCAAATAGCATAGACTCCGGATCTAGGAATATCGCGCGTTCGACAAACTGCTCACTTTGCACAGGCCCCGGCGGAATCAATGTGATGGCCGGCGTGGCAATTCCGGATTTCGGATCCGCGGATACGAAAGCCGTCAAACCGGGACTTCCCTGAGGCCGACGTTGCGCCAGCCATTCGCGCATTGCTGCGATCATCTGCAGCGGCACTGCGGCAAATTGAGGCGCAGTCATCAGCATCTCGACCATGCCGGGCAGCGCGCGGTATGTCGCGTCGACGCCGTTGCGCTCAAGGTCCATTGACCACGCGCGTGCGATCGGCAACGAGGCGCCGTCAATCACCAGCACTTCGCAGAAGGCGGGAATCCGGTGCGACTTCAGATCCACGCCGGCTATTGTGCCCATAGTCGCTGCGGACAGCAGGAATCCACTGACTTCCATGACGCCGGACTCTTTGTGGATCGGTTCCGTGCCGATCGTTGCTGCCAGGCGCATCGTACGTAACTCACGCACAAAGCGTGGACCGTTGAGGATTGGCGCTATCAGGATGAGTCCCGCGATAGATTCGCATCGCTCAGCTGCAAGTACGGCTAGCAGAGCGCCTAGTCTAAATCCAAGCAAATAGACCCGCTGGACGCCGCCTAATCGCTGTACCTCGCGCACCGCCGCGTTGATATCCTGAATCCATACCGCAATCTGATCAGCGCCAGGACTGATTTCCGATGAATCTCCGCTACCCGAGTAATCGAACCGCAAGGTGGGTATGCCGAGTGCCACAGCTGCCTCGGAAAATGCACGGGTACTGCGATGGGCGCATATTGCCTCGTATCCAAAAGGTTTGCACACCACCACCGCAAAGCTTTTCGCGTCAACTGATAGCGGCCGGTGAAACCAGCCGAAAAGCCGATGCTCGCCGGAATCGAAATATAAAGCCTCGGCCATGTATCGCAAGTTTAATCGACAACGCAAGGCACCGCGTGCCCGGAATCGATATTTGCGACAGACTTAGAGTTTCGATGCTTCCAGATCAGGGGCGCACGGCACCCAGGTCCCAGGTCGGTGGCCAGGCAGTGCCCAGCGCATCAAAATGTACGGGTACGTCGGTGCCGCCCAAGAAGTTTTTCGTTGGCATGAAATCGGAGAGCAAGTCGAAGCTTCCCCCGGCATTTATAAAGTCAGGATTGCCGGTAACGGCTGCGGTATTGTTGCTGACCGTATTCGCGGTGCCGGTATTGGAAACCGTCGTACCGCCCGCCGGATTGTAGTAGAGATTATTTTTTACCCATCCGTCATTGCCGGGTGATCGGAAATTTACCCCGTCGAAACCAATGCAGCCGTTGGCGCGAGACAGCGAATAACAGGAATTATTATAGGCTTCATCGTATTGTGGTTCCAAGGAGTTGCTTGGCGCCCCTGGCGTCGAATTCCATTCGACCCCACGCCGGGCTATCTGCAGGCTGAAATCCGAACCAACAGTACTTGCAGTGTTGAATACATTGTCCCGGAATGTGCCGTTCTGCACGGAGGCCAGTACTTTGCCCGAGCCGCTGGGCGCGCCAATGACCAGATTTCGCTCGAAGACGATTTTCTGCAGACGCTCATCGGTAACTGAGTTCTGCGGGGCAATCTCTACCAGCTGCGCACCCGAAGTACCGGTAAATAGATTATCCGAGATCTCATTGAGCTCCGTGTATTGGCCGATCCAGGAACCCTGGCTGTTCGGATTTCCGTTATGGAGTTTCAGCACCGCGCCAACCTTGTTGGCATTCTCGATCGTGTTGTTTTCGATCATGCATAAACGACACGCGGAGATGCGCACGGTCTCAATACCTGAGGAGCCATTTTGCGCCCCCGCACCATTGAACGAATTGCCAATCAGTGCCCAATAGTTAATATTGGAATAAGCCGGCGTTCCACCGCAGTTATAGGCGTGGCTTCCATTAATACACTGGTTTTCGGAGTTGTTTATAAAGACTCCCTGAACAGACCCCATCCCCGTCATAACGACGTCGAATAAGCCATATTGCGATGCATTGAAGTTATAGAAAGTGGCGGTATTGCCGTTTGACTTAATGTTGTTCAGGACAATCTGATAGGGATAGGTGCCACTGGCGTTTCTGAATGCAGTACCCCCGTTTCCATTCCCCTCGAGATCCAGATCGGAAAATCGACCGTCGAAGTCTGCCGACGATCCCGATCCCAGGCTGATTTCACCACTGGATCCGTTGTCGCTGAGGATGGGCCGCCCATTTGTCGTACCGAGGCAGCTCCCATAGGCCCCGACGCTAAACTTCTGGCCGGTTACCACGGCGTTGTTTCCCGTGAAGGTATCGCCGCAATTAAAAAGGACGCGCTTGCCTGACTGCGAGTTGCTCAATGCAGTAACAAAACTGGAGGTCTTAAGCACCGCTGCACCCGCTGGGCAGCCATTTTTGCCTGCTGCGGGCGTTCCCGACGACGAGATGCAAGTGGTTGCGGATCCGGGAAAGCCATTCGGGCCGGAAGGATCGTATGCAGTCAAAACCAGCGGGCAGCTCGCCGTGTTCGTGCCGTCGGTCGCCGTAACAGTGGCCGTGTAGGGGGTATCGCCGCCATTCGTAATATATAGGTGGGCGGCTACACCGCCTGTCGCCTTGTTCATCGAATTCCTTCCCGCGTTTGCTCCATATTTCCAGGTGCCGGTGCCAGAGGCTCCGGCATCGCCGAAGTTCCATGAGTAGGCGATGTCCTGGAACGCCGTTGCTTTTCCTGTTAGAGCGGTGTCGGTGGTCCCAGTGGCATCAAAGAATGCCAATAGCGGCGAAATACCGGATGAACGGGTAAGTTTCGCGTTTAGTGTCAATGCCCCGCTGGTCGAGGAGCAGGACGGGAGGTTGATCGCTACCGTGGCCGCCTTGCGGGTAGTGCCGCCGGCCCCTGTGCAACTCAAGGTGTACGTTGTGGAATGCGCGAGAGCGCCCGTGTTGTGCGCGCCCTTGATTGACATCGCGCCAGTCCAGCCCCCGGAGGCCGTGCAAGTGCTGGCGGCGGACGTCGACCACGTGATCATCGAACTTCCGCCGCTGTTGACGGAGCTCGGAGTTGCACTGATGGTGACCACTGGCACCGAGTTCGATCCCGCCGCAGGCAAATCGTTGCCCGGTTCCGCGCTGAGACCGGTGCTGACTGTCAGGGGGGGGCCGTTCGGCGCATCGGCACTGGCTGCAGCGCCAGATGAACCGCAAGCAGCCATGACAAACGCGCCCGCACACGTCACCGCAAGTCGCGCAATGCCGCGCAACGAACTAAATTGCAAGTTCATTTAAATCACCGATTCCCTTCGCGCAAGACGACCCTAATTATTGGAGCGACAGCCGGGATTACTCCTAGCCTGCAATGGTTCCAGTTACTCGTGGGACCTATCGCGAATTAATTATAGGGGTGAGGCGATGGGTGACAGAAACTGTCGCCACTCCGCGACGATCGAGCTCAAGGATTATGTCGTGTAGATGATGAATCCGACGACAGCAGGTGTCGCCACTCCGCGACGATTGCGTTCAGCGAAAATTCAGCGCGCGAAAATACGCGGGGACGCTCCCCCGATCGCCACAAGTTAATTCGATCCTCATAGCAGCGCATTGCGCCAATCCGGCTGAGAATCGAATTACTGATAGGGCGAAGGCGGGAGAATCGTTGCAGCGCCCGATCAGCAAGAATTCGAATTCGCGGCACGTCAATTATCTGGCCACCGCCACGCAGTACTTCGCGTGCCGCACCAATCGGATGAGTAAGGACAGGGGTGCCAACGGCATTGCTTTCCGCCATGACAAGGCCAAAAGTCTCCGGGAAAGTGTAGTTCGGATAGAAAGTGCAAAGCGAGGAACGCACGTGTTCGATAATGCGCGCATGTGGCAGGCTTCCCAGTTGGACTACGCCTGGGCTGTCGTACTCCTGTCCCGCGTAATATCCGGGATCGGCGAGAAAAAGGCGCAAGGATCGGTTCCTGGCATGTAAATAGGAGAAGACCTGCAGCGTGTAATTGAGCCCCTTCTGCCACGATGAGAAAAATACCAGTTTATTTCGGTCGTATTCGGCGCCACTGGCTGTCTCACCTTCGACCACAACTGGGTTGTATATTCTGGTTATCATGGGTCGGTGTGTCGGTAACATGCCGACAAAGTTTTTACTGATGTCCGCGGCTTGGAAATCGGAGACGCAGACCAAAGTGATACCTAACCGCTTCAGTTTCGACGCGCACTCGGCAAGTATCTTGCCGCGGGGAGTATCCGGCCCTGCCAGGTCATGCAGCCAAAGAAAAATACCAGTCTGCGGATGCATTTCAGCCTGCTGAATGGCCTGCAGGGTGTCACGAACGACGATGATATGCGAAGCCTTCTGCAGGGGGAGCATTCGCCGGTATCGCCCAGCATCGTCGCTGCGATTATGCTGCAGCACTAACGCGTCCATTGCCTCCGCCAGTCGCACAACGGTGGCCTCGGTCCCACCGAGGCCACCGGCAGAGAGGTTCTCCAGTGAATACGGTTTGTAAGCCTCCGGATCGACAATTACGATCTTCATCTTTTACTTCGCATGCCAGTGCAGAAAGGAGAGATTGCTGAGCGATAGCCCGCCGGGAAGCACTTGCAACAGCCCGAATCCTAAGGCCAGGCCAACGGCAAATATCACAACCGACCTTAACTCGAGGCGCACCGAGAGCAGTTCCTGCTTGGCCATTCCATACCAGACTACGGCGATGACCGGCAATTCCGACAGCGAAACGGCCCATATGACGCCGTGTATGCCATACCGATTCCAACCGATCGGCACGCCGATTAAAATCATCGCGGCCCGGCAGGAATTTTGCGCAACAGAATACTTGGTCATGCCGAGCGCAAAAAGACTAGACGAGCTGATCGCGAGCATCGATACCATCAGGAGTCGAACGCAAAGTATCTGCAGCATCCAGCCGGCATCCTGATAGCGCGGATCAAAGAGAAAATTTACGAGGAACCCGCTGATGACCATCAGAACGCCGATGGGCAGGTTGATAAGAATGTCAGTCCCGAACCGGATTCGATAAACGACATTCCGCAATCGGGCCCGATCGTTCAGTGCCGTGGTACTGATGGCCGGAAAACAGACCGTGCTATTGAGCTTGTTGATTACGCCCGACACTGTCTCGCTCAGCAAAATTGCAATGGCGTAAATGCCGAGCAAGTGCGCATCAAGATATTTTCCGAGAATAAGGCGGTCCCCTTGGGAATATAGTACATAGATCGCGCTGCTGAATAGCACCCACTTTCCGAACTGCACGAGCTCGTGAAATGCCTGCGGGTCCCATTGAAAATGATTACGGGCGCCAGGCAGCGCAAGATGGCTGAGCAGCACGTGGGATATACGCACGATCACGGCGCCTGCTAGCAGAGCCCACACCGTTGGCGATAGAAGCGCCCAGACGATGGTAACCACCAAACCAGCAATCTCATTGACCAGTTCGATCACGGATAAGCGGGCGTAGTTCATGTTCCGCAAGGAAGTATAGGTCTTGGTAGAGCTGAATCCCTCAAGAAAAATAGAAAAACCAGCTATCGGAATTAATACTGCGAGGTGCGGGATTTCATAAAATCGCGACAACGGATAGGCAATCGCCGCGGTAATGAGGCACAGCACCGCGCCCCGCGTGATTTTCATGACCCACGCAGTATTCAGAAACTTCGGGTCGTCGCCGCGCGTGCTGCGAATTATTCCAGGGGCCAGCCCAACATCCGAAAGCAAGTCGAGACAGGCAAGAACCGCCCACACAATAGCCATCTCGCCGTAAGCATCCGGAAACAGCAGCCGCGACAGTACCAGGCTTTTTCCGAGGCGCAGGGCCTGCCCGGCCGCTACGCTGGCTAATGCCCAGACGGAGCCCCTGATCACCGATTGCTTGAGTTTCTTCATCCGCGGGCAGGGTTAAGGGCGCTTTATGCGATTCGGCCGACAAGGCAAGACGCATACGCTAGGATATTTGATGTGGTCAAGAATACATGATTTCACAACAGTGCATCGACGGCACTTGGCGCAAAACGGTGGCCAACGCACAGTTTTTGCATATTAATTTAAGAACATGCAGTGCCGATTGCCGAGCAATCCCGTCGCCGCCCGCCCAGCTGAATGTCTGAAAAATGGTGAACAGCTCGATATTGCCCCTCATGATTAGGAGCACTCCGGCATAATCTGCTGTGCGCTAGGCCAGGAGATTGATTCAAGGCAATGTTTCTCAGTCTCAAGGAACTGTTTGTTGTACTGGTGATTGCCGCCGCAATTTTTCGCCTGGCGAGACCGGCGGCCGGTTTATTTATTACGCCGGCGGATATAACCAGGCGTCGCAACGTTTGGTTTTTACTGACCATAGCCGGATTTTTAAGCCCCAGTTTTTGGCTATATGTACTGGTCGCCATACCGGCTATGGTGATCGCGGGCCGCAAGGACGGCAATCCAGCCGCCTTGTATTTATTGCTGCTCCAGGTAGTTCCGCCGGTCGATATTCCAGTGCCTATGTTAGGCATGGGGCGACTCATCGACATCAATAACTATCTCCTTCTTTCTTTTTTTGTATTGGTCCCGGCGTCAGTGCGGTTCGCGCGGTCGAAAGATCCGTCACAGAAGCAGGGCTTTACGGCGACGGATTTCTGCCTCCTTGCCTACGGCATATTATGTTCCGTCTTATACCTGCACACACAAACGCCCGACGGAGGATTGTATCCAGGATCGATGACAGAGAGCCTGCGGCGCGCAGTCATCTTCTTTTTTGACATCTTTATCCCATACTTCCTGATCAGCCGAACATGCGCGAATCACAAGGCGATTGTCGACTCTATGGCGAGTGCCTGTTTGGGGTGCGCGCTAATGGCGGCGATCGCTTTGTTCGAGTCCGGGTGGCATTGGCTCCTATATGGAGAGATGTTCAATCGCTGGACAGGGATCATCGGGACCAATAGTTACATTGATCGCGGCGGCATACTTCGCGCTATGGCATCCAGCGGACATTCGATGGCGCTCGGGTACATGCTGGTGATTGCCTTCGGCTTCTGGCTATATCTTCGTACACGCGTGAAGTCCGGCGGCCTTAGACTTGGAGCCACCGGGCTGTATATGGGCGGACTGCTGGCTGCATATACCCGGGGCGCCTGGGTCGGGGCGGGACTCGTATACTTTCTATATGCGGGACTGCGCCCGGGAGCATTTACAAAATTGGCGAAGGCAATCGGGGTCGCGGCACTTGTTGCACTTTTAGTGCTCCTTTCGCCACTGGGTGATCGGATTATCAGGGTATTGCCAGCGCTAGGCGGCAACGTTGATATATATAACATTACTTATCGGCACCGGCTCTTCGAGCGTGCGTGGGAACTTATTCAACAGAGTCCAATTTTAGGAGATCAGGGGGCTCTGCTGCAGATGCAGGACCTTCGCCAGGGTCAAGGGATAATTGATTTGGTAAACACCTATTTGGATATCTTATTGAGCAATGGATTTCTCGGGCTGACCTTATTCATGCTGTTCGTCCTGATTCCAATTGGCAAGTCGTGGTCACTGAGTCGCCGGATTAAATCGACTGATCCAGACCTCAGTATGCTCGGGGCGTGCCTGGTAGCTTGTGGCATCTCGATGCTGGTGATTTTGGAGAACGGCAGCCTACTTGGCGGGCCACAGAAAATATTTTATGCAGTGATCTCACTAAGCGCCGCGTACGCGTATCTTGGACGCTCCCAAAGGCTGACCGCGACTGCGCGGCGCCTTTAGCTGCCGACTCGGCCTTGAAAGCGGTGTCGTTCGTCTCTGGCCAATTTTGTTGGGTCACTCTTACGGATGTTTAAGCCCAAGGATCGACAGTTGGATATCACGCCCGGCCCGGTGTCAGCTTTACAAGGTCAGGATCCGGCACCGCAGGTCAGCGTTCTTATTCCTGTATTCAACACCGCTCGCTATCTTGCACAAGCCCTAAATAGCATTTGCACTCAGACTTTCGGGGACTTCGAACTGATAGTGGTGGACGACGGGTCGAACGATCAGTCGTCCCAGATACTTGCGAAATTCTCCACGCAGGAACGGCGCATGCGGCTTTTCGCGCGAGAGAATCGTGGCATCATTGCCACCCGAAACGAACTCCTCAGTGCAGCGCGCAGTGAATTCGTAGCGTGGATGGATTCTGACGATGTTTCACTGCCGACCAGGCTTGAACATCAAGTCGCGGCGTTTCGTCGGGACCCGGCGCTCGTTTGCCTGGGTTCGGCAGCCCAATGCATCGACCCGGAGGGAAACTTCCTCAATCTTGAACGCTATCCGCTCCGGCACGACGAAATTCTGCATGAGCAGCAGAAGGGCGGGGCGATGCGGTTTCCGACCACGATGATGCGGCGCGACGCTGCACTCCGCGTGGGGGGATTCAGGGAGCCCTTCAAAATTGGCGAAGATTTCGATTTGTTGCTGAGACTTAGTGAAACCGCGAAAATGGCGAATTTACCGGATACGCTTTATCTATACCGCCAGCATGTCGCAAGTGCATGCGCGACGCTCGGCCCGCAATGGCCCCTGTATCGGGACCAGATCTTGAAATTAGCGCAAGAGCGACGCATGCAGGGCGCAGACCGGCTTCAAAATGGCGAACTCCTTCACATAGCGACTGCGGGGACGGCAGGTCGCCGGCAAACGGAGTGGCGGGTCTTCCTCGAATGGGCCGGTCATGCATTGAGGAACGGGAACGCCGGCCTCGCCTGGAAATACGCGCGCGCCGCCTTATACAGGCGACCGATGTCGCTCGCCGCATGGAAGGTGGTGGTGCGGATCATCCTGTCTCGACTGCATCCGCTGTCGCAAAAAAGCGCACGTTGAACGATTGCAAGAGGGGCGTGATTGCAGAGTTAATTATGTATAATTACCGCAAAATGTTCCTTGCAAATCGGATCTCTGGCGCAACCCCTGGAGCGGCATCCAGCGGAAACGTGCCCTATGGCGATACATCGGTCACGGACGCGTGACGACGATTGATGGCATATTCCCCTTTTAATCTGCTGGATGCCTTCCGTTCAAATGCCGCCTGAGAGTCGCTATTTATTGATCTCGCCGTGCCGGAATGAAATGGCGTTCATGCGACAAACCATCGATAGCGTGATCGGGCAATCGGTACGGCCCGCCCGTTGGGTGATCGTTGACGACGGGTCGACGGACGATACCCCGCGCATATTGGCCGCGTACTCGGCGCTTCACTCCTGGATAAATATTGTCACTCGCTCCGACAGAGGGCATCGCGCCGTGGGACCCGGAGTGGTAGATGCATTTTACTCAGGATATCGAACGATTACACCAACGGATTTTGATTTCGTGTGCAAACTTGACTTAGACCTTCTGCTGCCACCGCGGTATTTTGAAATTCTGATAAGCCGGATGCATGCCGATTCACGGATCGCGACTTGCAGCGGCAAATCCTATATCGATCGGCGAGGCCAGCTGATCAGCGAACGTCATGGAGACGATACATCCCTTGGCATGACAAAGTTTTTCCGCATCGATCGTTTTGAGGAAATTGGCGGGTTTGTGCGCGAGGTCATGTGGGACGGCATTGATTGCCACCTATGCCGCATGCACGGCTGGATTGCCTGCAGCTGGGACGATCCCGAGCTGCGTTTTGTTCACCTGCGGCCCATGGGTTCCAGCCAGCAAAGCATTTACGCGGGGCGCATGCGTCACGGCTATGGCCAATATTTCATGGGCACCAGCTTCCTTTATCTCGCGATTAGCGCGCTGTTACGTTTGAACCAAAGACCTTACTTAATCGGCAGTTTAGCGATCATATGGGGTTGGCTTAAAAGTGCCGCATTAGGCAAGCCACGATACAACAATTTAAAGTTCCGCCAGTTTCTGCGTCGCTATCAATTGCGGGTGTTACTGGTGGGCAAGCGCCGTGCGGTTGCCGAAATTACCAATGCACCCGCCGCAGTGTTAGGCGTCGTGAAATGAATCTGCGAAAAAGCGCCAGTGGTTCGGAAGAATAGATGAAGCCATGTGCGGAATAGCTGGGCTCATCGGGCGCATTGATGCGGACAACCGCGCTGCACTTAAGAGAATGAGCGATGCGATGTCGCATCGCGGACCCGATGGAGAGGGCTTCTGGGATGCGCGCGCCGATGATTCGGGTTGGGGTGTGATGCTTGCGCATCGCCGTTTGTCGATCATCGACCTGTCCAATGCAGCTGCACAACCGATGATTGACCCGATTTCCGGCAACGTACTGGTTCAAAATGGCGAGATTTATAACTACGTCGATCTGAGGGGCCGACTGCGCGGGTCAGGACAAGCTCTTCAGTCGACCGGGGATACCGCGGTAATGCTGCGCGCACTAAGTATCGACGGCCGGGAGGCAGTCAATACATTTCGTGGCATGTTCGCATTCGCGTTTTGGAACGTCGATGAACGATCACTGCTCATTGGCCGCGATCCGCTCGGCATCAAGCCGCTTTATATAGCTAAAAATACCGAGCCCGGGGCATCATGGACTCTGGCGTTCGCCTCCGAGGTCCGCGCGATACTGGCCAGCGGACTCATTGGAACACCTAGACTTAATCCAGCGGCTGCGGCATCGGTTCTGTGGAACGGCTACCTGGTGGCACCCAATACCGCGGTGCGGCAAATCGAGTCACTCCTGCCGGGCGAACTTCGAACCTTCAATAAAGGCGGGACAGAAACCCATCGAGAGACCTACCGGTCTGACGGCCTGCAGGGTCGGACAACCGCCATTGACGAAAATGAGCTGGCGCAGGTTTTGCAGGAATCGGTCCGCGTGCACCTCATTAGCGACGTTCCGTTGGGCGTCTTTCTTTCGGGCGGCATTGATTCCTCAGCGGTGGCCAATCTTGCACAGAAAGCGTCAGAAGATCCGGTCAATACCTTCACGCTGGGCTTTGATGAACCGGAATACGATGAGGGCGCGATTGCCAGGCGAGTCTCGGAGGCAATTGGCACGAAGCACCACGCGCTAGTCCTATCTGAAGATCGTTTTTTGTCGCAGCTCGATGCCGCGCTAGATAGCCTCGACCAGCCGACCTTTGATGGCCTTAATTCCTATTACATGTCGCATGCGGTGCGTGAGGCCGGATTCAAGGTCGCATTGGTGGGCAGCGGTGGCGATGAGCTGTTTGGCGGATATACAACCTTCCGGGACCTGCCTAAGTTCATGCAACTGGTGCGCCCCATCGGCTGGGCCTCCGTGGCCCTGCGTCGCGCTGTAGGGCGGACCGTTGCCTCCGCGATGCAACCACGAGGTGGAGCTTTTCCGCCGCAGACTCGCTGGGCGAAGCTACCGGACATGATGGAGCATAGCGACGATACCCTCGCCCTTTACCAATTGGCCTACGCATTGTTCGTTCCTTCCACACAGCGGCAGTTGCTCGCTGGCAATTTGGACGGCAGTCTGACCGATGGGCTTCCTCCGGGGATGCGCGCGCGGCTATTGCCCGGGATGCGCTCGCGCAGTGTGCTTGACGCAATCGGCTATCTGGAGCGCAATATTTTTCTCGGTGAACGCCTATTACGCGATACCGATGCCACCAGCATGTCTGCATCAATAGAAATTCGCCTGCCTCTGGTGGACCATGTGCTGGTGGAAAATGTAGAGCGTCTTTCCGGCGCGGATCGATTCCTTCCAATAGGAAAGAAATCGATACTTCGCCGCATCGGCTTAAAGGGGTTGGATCCGGCCCTTTTTGACCGCCCGAAGTCCGGCTTCGTGTTGCCCTACGATCGCTGGCTGCGAAGTAAGCTTGGCAAGATGATCGATGCGACCATGCGGGATGCGCAGGCAATTCAGCCGACGGGACTTGATGCCAAGGAAGTGGAACGTCTATGGCTCGCGTATTTGCGCGGAGCGCCGGGACTTTACTGGTCTCGTATCTGGGCCATTTACGTATTCATCCGCTGGTGCCACCGACACCGGGTCTACCTTTAATGCTGCAGAACGCGTAGGCCGCGAAGATCGCCAACAGCGGATCCATCGGCGCATGGTAACGATCCATAGCCACCGTTAACACGGGAAACGCCGCGAAATATGCCAGTGCTGCGAGTACGGGCCAGCATTGCATGAATCGTTTCTGACGCAAAACGAGGACAACGCCGGTAATTCCAGCGACTAATAGCATCCACCAGTAAACACTCGAAATACGCTTCATTGTTGCAAGAGTGAATTGCTGATATTTCGCAGCAAGCCCTTTCTGGTTCCAGACGATCCCAATTGTTTCCCGATCAAAGGTTATTGCGATGCGTTTCAATGACAGTGCTGCGTATTCAAGCGGGTGCGCCAGAATGAACTTCACCGCCTCAGCGCCATAAAAATGGTCGCGATCCACCTCGGTCGCGAATGTTTTGTTAGGGAGCTCCATATAACCGCCGGTAGATTCTGGATTATTACCCATCCACAGATTCACCCCGCCGTTTGCGGCTACCAGAACAAATCGGTCGAACAACACTAAACTTCGGTAAGTCCATGGAGTAAACAGCAAGGACGCCGTCAGGGCCGAAATCAATACTCCCTTTACCAGCGTTCGCCAATTGCTGTCGATGAGCCACTGTATTGCCGGAAAGGCAAATGCGATCGGTAATGCGGTGGGACGAATGTAGGTAGCGGCAGCGATGCTAGCGCCCCACAGGATCATCCTGAATGTCGGCGCGATGCTCGACGATATCCATATATTTAGCGCCGTTAGCACCATGGCGATGAAGAGCAGTTCACTGGCATTTATGGTCGTGAATTCAATCAGCAAAGGCCATAGCGCGGTCAACCACGCGGCCACGGCCGCAACCGCAGCGCCGAGCGTACGCGCGGCAATGCGCCAGGTCAGGTAGACAATTAACGCGCCTATAAATGCTTGAAATGTCGGTAATACCCACGGCTGCTGACCAAATAACACATAGATCAGAGCGTAGATTGCCGAGGTGCCGACTGGCCAATACTCCGTCATGGTGCCATCCGCAAAAGCATAGCCATGGCCGGCGACGATGCTTTTCGCAAACGCGTCGTATAAGACCCCATCCGATACGGGGTCGACCGGAACAAACGCGGCCCAGAGCAGGCGCAGCAGCAATGCGACTGCGATGATCGGCAGGGGTTGGAACCGATAGGAGCATATCGCGGTGTGTTTTTTGTTCATGCCTCGCCGGCGGCCGCCCTTATCAAATCGGTGAATGGGCTGCCGCAAAGACGCAGAATCCGCCTACAACGACGGTAACGATGCTTTGCCAGTCGCGCATGGCAAATACAACGGGATCATCGTGCATCTCGCCCCGGTGCGCCTTCATCCAGACCCGGCTTATCCAGTAGAGCATCAACGGCGGCATGGGCCATAAGCCGAACGTCATAGGGTATAACCTGGCGGTAACAGGATCGTTGATATAAAGCGCCAATACGACGATTGCCGCTACACCCGTACTGACGCCGAGAGAAAGCAGAACGGGCAGGTCGTTAACTGAATAGCCGCGACCGGCCGCTTGTTGCTTGTCCTGCGAGAGAGTGACTAGCATTTCCGAATAACGTTTGACCATCGCGAGGCTCAGGAACAGGAACATTGAAAATGCGAGTAGCCAAAACGAGGGGATAACTACGGTTGCCACAGCGCCGGCGAGTACCCTTATCGTATACAGTGCCGCCAGGAGCATGACATCCACGACCACTTGGCGCTTCAGGCGCAGCGAATACGCCAAAGTCAGCGTAAAGTAAATTCCGACGGTCGCAGCGAACCAAAAGGATACCCGAAATGCCAGGAATGCTGCGGCAAAAAACAGCGCCAAGCCGACGTAGGACGCCTTCTGCACGGAGATCTTGCCAGCGGCTATTGGACGACGGCGCTTGCGGTGGTGTTGTCGGTCGGATTGGAGATCCAGAATGTCGTTAAGCACATAGGCCGATGACGCGCAAAGACTAAATGCGACGAAGGCGAGTGCCGCAGGGCCGAGGCTCTCGATAGACGTGATCCGATGCGCTGCGAGCAAGGGCAGCAGTACCAGCAGATTCTTTATCCACTGGTGAACGCGTATCAATTTGAGATAAGCCATTCAGTGGTTCCATAGGCCCGAGCCAGGATCGGCCGCGAGCGCAGCCGTAATCTGCCAGCGACGATTATGTTCTCTAGATCGCACGGTTGCAAAATGTGCAAACGTCGATGAGAAGGACGTCCGGTCCGGGTTTCAACTGCGCGCCGTTGCAGACTGCATGAAAAAAAGATTAGCAGAATCAATGGCAGGAAGATATTCGGCCGTCACATAATTGAACGGCGAAGGCTCTGAAGGCTCCGGATTTATGGGTGCAGTGCGCCGAGATCCCAGGTAGGCGACCAAGGTGCTCCCATCGCGTCGAAATATACCGGTGCATTGCTGCCGCCGGAGTAGAACGCGGTTGGCGTGTAATCCGTGATGAATTTGAAGCTCCCACTGGCATTCGAAAAGCCGGGATCATTCGACACAGTCGAGGTGTTATTGCTGACGGCGTTTCCAGAGCCAGAATTAGTGACGGTCGAGCCGCCACTGGGGCTATGCATCAGGTTGTTTCTCGCCCAACCATTGTTAGCCGCAGACTGAAAGTCCGCTCCGCTGAAACCGATGCAAATCGAGCCATAGCAGGAATTGTTGAACGCTTCGTCAAACTGTGGCTCGGCTGCGTTGACGGGCGCGCCCGACGTGCCGGTCCACTCCACACCGCGCTTGGCCAGTTGCAACCCATACTGCGACCCCCCAGCGCTAATACCGTTGAAAATGTTATCGCGGAAGCTGCCGTTCTGCACCGACGCGATGACCTTGCCGGAACTCCCGGATGAGCCAAAGACGAGATTGCGCTCGAACACAATGTCTCGCAGCCGCTCGTCGGTAACACTGTTTTGTGGCGCAATCTCGACTAACTGCGCGCCCGATCTTCCGGTAAACAGGTTGTCGGAAAGCTCGACGAGCTCGGTGTACTGGCCTATCCAATTTCCTTGCGAGCTCGGGTTGCCATTGTGGAGCTTTAGCACTGCGCCGATGGCATTGGCGTTCTCAAACTCGTTATTCGTGATCACGCACAAGCGGCATGCTGATATGCGGACCGTCTCTATCCCATTGCTGTTGTCCGAAACGCCCGCACCGTTGAAAAGACTGCCCATCAACGCCTGGTAGTCGACGTTTTCGTAACTCGGGTTGCCGCCGCAGTTATAAGCTCGGCTACCGTTTGTGCACTGATTTTCGGAATTATTGACGTATATACCCTGAAAATTTCCCATGCCATTCATAACAAATTCAACCAGCGCTATCTGCGAGGCATTGTAATCGTAGAAACTCTTCTGGTTACCATTGGATAAAATGTTGTCGAGCGTAATCTGATAGGGATAGACGCTACTGGCCGCATAGAATGCGTTGGCACTATTATTGCCTTCTAAATTGAGGTCCAGAAACCTGCCGTCAAAGTCCGCCGAAGATCCGCTGCCGAGCTGCAGCTCGCCAGCACTGCCGCCGCTGAATATGGGCCTGTTATTGGTCGTACCGACACAACTACCGTACGCGCCAACGGTGAATTTTTGTCCTTTGACCACGGCGCTATTGCCCGTAAAGGTATCACCACACTTGAACAGGACGCGTTTTCCATTAAGCGAATTGCTGAGCGCCGCGGCGTAGCTGGATTGGTTCGAAACGGTCGCACCCACCGGACATCCACCGCTTCCCGCTACCGGTGTTCCTGAGGATGAAACGCAGGTGGTGGCGGCGCCGGGGAAGCCATTTGATCCTGAGGGATCGTAAGCCGTGACGGCCAGCTGGCAGCTCGCTGTGTTGGCACCGTCTGTGGCGGTCACCGTGGCTGTATATTTAATGTCGCCACTGGCCGTGATGTAAAGGTGACCAGCGACGCCCCCAGTTGCCGAATTTTTGCTGCTTCCGCCGGGATTTGATCCGTATGCCCAGGCGCCGGTTCCCGACGTGCCCGCGTCACCGAAATTCCAGGAGTAAGTGACGTCCTGAAACGCAGTGGTGTTGGGGGTCAATGCCGAATCGGTCGTCGCGGTGGCGTCAAAGAACACCATGAGCGGCGAGATTCCGCTGGCCCGGGTTACCTGTGCGTTCAGCGACAGCGATCCGCTGCTCGCAGAGCACGTCGGACCCGCTGATCCACCGCCGCCAGTGCCAACAGTGATGCTGAAGGCAGAAAGCGGAACCGTGGTAATACCGTCGCTAACACTGATAATGATATTGCCGAACGTCCCGGCCGCCGTTGGCGTACCCGTCAGCGCTCCGCTGGTTGTATTGAAGGATGCCCAACTTGGCATGTGCTGAATGCTCAGGGTCAGTATCGCTCCAAGCGCCCCGCTAACCGTAGGCGTGAACGAATAGTTCTTGCCGACGGTGCCCGTCGAAGGAGGGATTCCCCCAATGGTAGGCGGCACTGAAACCGTTGCGCTCGTTGATTTCGAGCCAGCGGAATTGACGCAGGTTAACGTGTAAGTTGAATTGTTGGTGATGTTTTTGGCCGTTTGCGATCCACTGGTTGGCACGGTGCCGGTAAAGGCGCCCGACGCAGTGCAGGTATCGGCATTTGTTGAAGACCAAGTCAGCGTGGAACTGCCGCCAGAGACGACGCTGCTCGGGTTCGCGCTCAAGGACACGGTGGGCGGCGTTACATTGACAGACACTGTGGCCGAATTGCTGGCCGAGCCGCCACTGCCCGTACAGGCAAGAACGAACTTCGTGGTTGCGCTCAACGCAACCGTGGTCTGGGTGCCGCTGGTTGGCTCCGCGCCAGTCCAGCCGTTCGACGCGGTGCACGAACTGGTGTTTGTTGAAGTCCAAGTCAATACCGAGGTTTTGCCGCTGTTGACGGTCGTCGGATTCGCGGTAATCGTGACGACGGGCGCCGGCGCCGTCACGGTGATGGTTGCGGAATTCGAGGCGCTGCCACCCGCGCCAGTGCAAGAGAGCGTAAAGCTAGTTGTCGCCGTCAGGGCGCCGGTGGCTGCGCTACCGCTGATGGGCTGTGCGCCCGACCAGCCACCGGACGCGGTGCATGAGGTGGCATTTGTGGCCGCCCAAGTCAGGGTCGCAGTGCCGCCGTTTGCAATTGTGCTGGGGTTCGCCGTGATCTTCACAGTCGGCGCCGGCGTATTGACTGACACGGTGGCCGATTGCGACGCGCTGCCGCCGGAACCCGCGCAGGTCAAGGTATAGGTCGACGTTGCTGTCAGAGCGCCCGTGGACTGGGATCCGCTGACCGGCATCGAGCCACTCCAGCTGCCGCTTGCGATGCAGGAGGTGGCGTTTGTCGCAGACCACGTCAGCGTAGAGCTCGCGCCCGATGTTATAGCGCTAGGACCGGCGCTTAAGGTCACCGTGGGTGCGGGGTTCATTACCGTCACGGTCGCAGTCTGGGAGCCGGTGCCGCTGGGACCCGCGCATGTCAGTGTAAAGGATTGGTCGCTCGTCAGGCTTCCGGTGGAGGCGGAACCACTGGTCGCCTCAGCTCCACTCCAGCCGCCCGAGGCCGTGCAGGCGGTCGCATTCGTCGAGGACCAGGTCAATGTCGCACTTGCGCCATTGGTGACTGTGCTCGGGCTTGCCGAGAGCGTTACTGTGGGCACGGGCTGTATCACGGAAACAGTGGCTGACTGCGATGCACTGCCAGCTGAGCCCGTGCAGGTCAACGTGTAAGTCTGCGCGCTGGTGAGGTTGCCGGTCGAGGCAGATCCGTTGATCGGCTCAGCGCCGCTCCAGTCATCGGAGGCCAGGCAGGCGGTCGCATTCGTCGTGGTCCACGCCAAAGTCGCACTGCTGCCGCTCGTGACCGTGCTAGGGCTCGCCGACAACGTCACCGTCGGCACGGACTGGGCCACGGATACGGTTGCCGACTGCGACGCGCTGCCGCCGGTGCCCGTGCAATTCAATGTGAACGTCGTGCTGGCGTTAAGAGCGCCCGTCGACTGTGAGCCGCTCACCGCGAGATTCCCGCTCCAGCCCCCGCTCGCGGTGCAAGAAGTGGCATTCGTCGCTGACCACGTCAGGGTTGAGGCGCTTCCTGCCGACACGGAGGATGGGTTGGCACCTAGGCTGACTGTGGGTGCGGCCGCGGACGCAGTTACCGTCGCAGTTTGTGCCGCGCCGCCTCCGGTGCCTGTGCAAGTCAGCGTATAGGATTGGTTGCTCGTGAGGTTCCCTGTTGAGCTCGAGCCGGTCGTCGGTTCACTGCCGCTCCAGCCGCCAGAGGCCATGCAAGAAGTCGCATTGGTCGCCACCCAGGTCAATATCGCGCTGGAGCCATTCGCGACCGTGCTGGGATTCGCCGATAGCGTCACGGTCGGCACCGGCTGGGTTACGGAAACCGTGGCCGACTGTGAGGCGTTGCCCCCCGATCCGGTACAAGTCAGCGTGTATCTCTGGTTGCTGGTCAGGTTTCCGGTAGATGTCGAACCATTGATGGGTTGGCTGCCGGCCCAGGCGCCGGAAGCCGTGCAGGAGGATGCATTGGTCGAGGACCAGGTCAATGTTGAGCTGGCTCCGCTAAGGATCGTGCTGGGACTTGCCGATAGCGTCACGGTAGGTATTGGCTGAGTCACGGCGACGGTCGCAGATTGCGAGGTGCGGCCGCCCGGGCCCGTGCAGGTCATCGTGTAGGTCGTGCTGGTGTTGAGCGCGCCTGTTGACTGAGAACCACTCACGACCTTCGTGCCGGTCCAGCCGCCGGACGCAGCGCAGGACGTGGTATTTGCCGAAAACCAGGTCAAGGTTGACGAGTCGCCTGCAACAATCGCGCTGGGGCTCGCGCTGATCGATAAAGTGGGCGCGGCCCCGGAGACCGTGACTGTTGCCGACTGGGTCGCACTGCCGCCAGGTCCTGCGCAGGTCAATGTAAAGGTTTCGCTTTGGTTAAGCGTCCCTGTTGATATCGATCCGCTGATCGGCTCGGCGCCGCTCCAGGCGCCGGATGCGCTGCAACTCGTAGCGTTGGTTGATGACCAATTGATTGTGGTCGCTGTGTTGTTGGGGATCGTACTGGCACTCGCGCCGATACTGACCGTTGGCACGGGCTGGATCATCGATACCGTAGCTGACTGAGATGCGTCGCCGCCAATACCCGTGCATGCGAGGGTAAACGTGGTGTTGTCATCAACAGGGGGCGTATTGACGGATCCGGACGGCAGCGCCGCATTGACGCTCAGCCCGCCACCGGAAATCGTGCAAGCGGACGAATTGGCCTCGGAGTAACTCAGAGTCACGATGCTGCCAGCCGGTACCGTACTCGGGTCCGCCACTAACTGCGCCGTGGGCGCAGGCGCATCCACCGTAATTGTGATCGACTGCGTTGCCGTTCCGACGGTGCCGGTACAGAGCATTGAATAGTCGGTGGTCGCGGTCAGCGGGCCGGTCAAGGCCGTGCCACTGGTCGCGAGCGAGCCACTCCAACCGCCCGATGAAACGCAGCTCTGTGCATTAATCGCGTTCCAGGTCAGCGTCGTTTGTTCTCCGCTCGCGATCGTTGTCGCCCCGGCAACCAAGCTTATCGTCGGAGCATCATCGGCTACGACAACTTCGGTTTGCGCCGTGCTGTTTCCAGTCGGGCCCTCGCACGTCACCGCGAAATTCGTAGTTTCCATGATGTTGGAAACAGTGATAGTTCCATTGACGGGTTGCGGACCGCTTATCCCGCTCGTGCCCACGCATGACGTGGCCGACGTGGTCTGAAGCGTAAGATCCATGCTGCCACCGGATTTAACCGTGGTGGCTGCAGGCGTAAGGGAAATTTGTGGCCCGGCGGTGGTTGCGGCAACGGGTCCACACGCAGCGAGTATCGCCGCGGCAGACAGCACGAACAACACGCGAAGCAGTTGTGCCGTACGTGCCACCCCTGAACGCGTTATGTCATATGCTGAATTTTTATTTTGGGTCCGCCGCCGGCAAACGAGCAATAAATTAACGTTCCGGCGGAAGTTAAAAAACAACATTTAAACTTGCAATCCCGTGCTTCTTTACGCTGCGGTCGGCATCCCGGACGCATCTTGAACTCTTGCGCGAATGGCATATTCCACCGTGTCAAGAGCGAAGCCAATCTGTCGCCGTTCACAGTCGTCGCTGTTTTGCGGCACTAATAAGATTAAAGCAAAGTGGTAAGCACAACAGAAATTTGTGTGCTGATAACTTGATCACACTTACGCGTAAAAATTATTTCGCGAAAATTAAAATCGACACGAGCCGACTACGGCAGAAGTCGTTATGTAAAGCTCCGGAGGGAATCTGCCGCCCGTAGAAACTCAGCGCCGGGCATCTGCACCGCCGCCGCGGCAATTTAAGGGTTGCGGTTCCTTCGGAAGCGACGCGCGATGATAGGCGGCAGGAGGTCGCTTGCAATTTGTCGAACACGTTGCGCCATGGACGGCTGCAAATCGCCAGGGCCACGTGCACGAAAAATTGTCGAATGATCGCCGCTAACTTCCGCTGCCGGCCGACCATTTGTGAAGTAATAAAGCGCGAGCGATTTACGGGTGATCCCTTCCGGGCACTGCAGGGCATCGGGGTGCCCGTGAAAGGTGAAGTCAGTTGTACCAAAGATCATCATACGATTAAAAAATGGGGAAATTTTTGCCTCGCATCGGGTCATACTGCGGTCCCATAGTTGTAGGTGACCGCCATATTCCTCGCGCCAATTCTTGTTTAAATAAAGCAGCAAATTCAGCCGGCGATCCAAACCAAAAGCAGCATGCTTGTTGAAATCTGCATGAATGCCCAGTTTGCCGCCGCGAACGATCTGGTGCAGCCCGCCGCCATCGAATCGTGGATCCGGTATTAAATTTTCCACGCCCGTCACCTGCGACAGGAATTCGAGGAAAGTGATCGAATTCAAATGGTAAAGGAACAGGCGGGTCAACGGCCCGAACGAGGCGTCGGAGGCAGATGCGAGTTTAATTTCCTTCGCATTGTCGAACCGCTGCCAGCGGATTGCGTTGGGGTCAGGAAATTCCGCCAAAATGCCATCGACGATCTCTGGATCAAAGAAGTCGTCGAGAACGACATGTGGAAAGGGCGTGGCGCTCAGATATGCAGCATTTGCAGAAGCGCCAACTTCCTGCATGCGCGCGAGCGGCAGAAAGGAGTTTATTGTTAAATCACTGACCGATCGCATGCCATTCCTCTATCCGCCACCGAGGCTGAATTCGCAGTGGAATGCTAGCAGAATCAAGGGACCACAAGTATCTAGCGGATCACAGCCGTCCGATATTTGCTGGCGTCACTTGGTCTGGCCTGCGATGCCGCGCTTGGTTCCCGTATCCGGGCGGCCCGGCAAGTGCAGGCGCGGCCGATTGCTTGCGAGGCGTCTGGCGCGTGAGAGCGTGCTCGGTACCAGCGGCGAAAATTATCAGCCGCAACCAATGCACCCACGCCGATACTGACGGTTCGCGCAGGTGCGACCGCGAATAGCCGCCTTTACAGGTTATCCAGCAAAATAGAAAAGTGGCGTTCGGCGGCCCATCAGGAGTTCAGTTAACAGCCCCAGGAGGTATCGCAAACACGGTGCCCTGGAAGTTCGCGCCGCCGCCGTAGGCAACGCCAACCAGTGCGTCATTGGAAGCCTGAACCACACCTTCCGGGTAAGCGCCATCCTGACTGCCAGCCAGCACTGACGCGCCACTGAATGAATAAACCACGGACTCGGAGCCGCCCGGGACGACCCGGAATACAGTGCCCACGTTGAACGCGCCGCCGTTGTTGGTCGTTCCGTAGAATGCGCCATTGCTCCCCTGGATCACACCGTTCAGCGGATAGGCACCGTCGAGGCTGCCGCCAAGGCCACCATCTCCATGGAACGCGTAGAGCTGGGTCTCGGCGCCTTGCGGAGTGACGCTGAAAACGGTCCCCCGGTTATACTGGCCACCAATATAGGTCGTGCCGTAATAATTACCATCGTTGCCCTGAAACAGCACCGCGTTCGGAACAGCGCCATCGCGATCGCTGACTACGCCAAAGGAATAGAGCACGGTCTCGACCCCTCCAAGCGTGAAGCTGAACACAGTGCCTTCACTACTAGCACCGCCGGACGCGGTCGTTCCATAAAAAATCCCATCGGTGCTTCCCTGAACGAGGGCTGCTTCCGGAAAACTTCCGTCAGTGTTGCCATTGGTTCCAAAGGAATACACCACCGTCGCAATGCCAGCCGGCGTGATCTGGACAATCGCCCCTAAATTATTGGCGCCGCCTAAATTGGTAGTCGCGTAGAAGTTACCGTCGCTGCCCTCGACCAGACCATTGGGAGCGACACCATCGTGGCTGCCCGGCGCGCCGAAGGAATGCAGACGAGTCTCGCTGCCGGTCGAAGAGATTTTGAACGCTACCCCCCGACCTGAGTCGCCTCCTGCGGCGGTGGTCCCATAGAAATTGCCATCTGTGCCCTCAGTCAGAGGCGCTTTGGGCGTGCTTCCGTCTCCGCTAGTTGTCCCAAAGGTGTAAAGCAGCGAGTACACGCCGGCTTGGGTGACGCGAAATACCGTACCTTGGAAATTCGCGCCGCCATTGCCGGTGGTGCCGTAGAAAGCGCCATCGCTGCCAAGAATAAGAGCCGCCAACGGCGAGCTACTGCGGGGAGGGGCTGAAAAGGGGCCAGCGAATGACAAAACGTCTGTGCTCGCTCCCGCTATAGAGCCGCCCACGGATCTGAGTTGGCTATTATTCACCGTGACGACCACGTTAGTATAAATTTTGCCGCCAACCTGAATGACCGGAATGGTCAGCTGATTAAGGTTTGCTGGATTGTACTGATTCTGGTCGACCGTCGGCATGCCGCCGCCCACACTGACAATATCGGCAAGCGAAATAGCAACGACCACATTGGTATAGAGGCTGCCGCCGATTATTTGCACGGCAGGTAGGGTCAGGTGGGAACCATTGAAAGTAGCTGCGCCCGAAATACCTCCGATGGACACAAGTCCCGACACGAGTACCACGGGGTTCCAATATGCCGTTGATCCGACCATCACTTCAGCGATCCGCAATTGTTGATTTTCTGCTGTGAAAGTGTCGCCGATATTGCTGCCTGAACTGCCGAAAGGTAGGTTAAGGATGCTACCGACCGTAACGACCAGGTCGTTATAGGTGACCGAGCCGATCACGATCGATGGAATGGTCAGTTGATGGTTGGAGGTATTATAGATATCTGGTGTCGCGGCAAAGGCCGTGGTGGCCCCTATTGCTGACAGCAGCCCACCAACCAGCCATACACGCGCGCAACGAGGCATCGATAGAATATTTTGCATGGAAAATCCCCCGGCGATTTAAGTGGCAATTGAGAGGCGCGCACATAGAAATAGCGGTATGACATAAAGAATGTGATATTTCATTGCATTCCTTGGCGTCACAACAGCGCTAAAAGTATAGGCCTGTTGAGGATAACAACGCGTGAACATAACCTCAAATCAAACACGTCATAATCTGGTGCATCGGCACGAGCTCGCGTATACAAGATTGCGCCATAATATCGGCCGCGCTATAAGGTGCAAGGATGGCGGTCTCAGTCAGTACATAGCTTTGTTAACTCCCGAGGTGTTCTGTTGTCGCCATGCCGTGGTCGCGCCATGAACTTTCCAAGGCTCTGGTGCATCACGGGATATTAGGGTCATGTTGATGCCGGTTTGTTTCGAGCCTCTCTCTTATGCGAGTGCCGTTACCCATTCCTCTTTCCGCGACCAGCCACGGCGCCGACGGCCACGACCGAACGAGAATTGCCCCTTGCGAATCCGATGCGAGAGCTCGATGCCAGCGAGCGTGATCCCCGCATTGGCGAACGATTTGAATCCAGCCATTGAAGCACAGCGTCGCTGGATGGCCCGATGGTCCTGCTCAACAATGTTGTTGAGGTATTTGTTGGTCCGCACTTTGACATTTCTCCAGCACGGACGCTCACGTCGCAGCAGCCAAAGCGCACGATGACTCGGCCATCGAGCGTCACTTTGCGCATAAGTTTAAACGAATGGTGGGCGGTACAGGGATTGAACCTGTGACCCCTGCCGTGTGAAAGCAGTGCTCTACCGCTGAGCTAACCGCCCCATGTGCGGGCCCGGATTATCGCATTGACGGTGCGCTAAAACAAACAAAAACGCCGCTTGCCCGCGCATTTCAGGCGCTCTGCTAAACTCCGCGCCAATGGCTGTACGTACCCGATTCGCTCCTAGTCCTACTGGTTTTTTGCATATTGGCGGCCTGCGCACAGCCTTGTTCTGCTGGTTATATGCAAAACGCCATGGTGGTGTCTTTGTGCTGCGAATCGAAGATACCGATATTGAGCGATCCACCCCGGAAGCCATCCAGCAAATCCTCGATGGTATGGAATGGGCGGGCCTGGTGCAGGACGAAGGCCCGTTTTACCAGACCCGGCGCTTTGATCGCTATAAAGAGGTCATTGACGAGCTACTCGCCAGTGGCTATGCCTATCGCTGCTATTGCACGAAAGATGAACTAGAGAAGATGCGTGCCGATCAGCTGGCCCGCGGACAAAAGCCCCGGTATGACGGTCGCTGGCGCGATCGGCAGGATACGCCGGTCGGCGTGCCGTTTGTTGTGCGTTTCAAGAATCCACTGGGGGGCGAAGTGGTAGTCCAGGACGTTGTCCATGGGCGTGTCGTCTTCCAAAACTCCGAACTTGATGACTTGATCATTGCGCGCTCGGATGGCACCCCGACGTATAATTTCTGCGTGGTCGTGGATGACATGGACATGGAAATCACTCATGTCATTCGCGGTGATGATCATCTGAACAATACCCCGAGGCAGCAAAACATGCTCGTCGCGTTGGGCCGCAAGCCGCCGGTCTATGCACACCTTCCAATGATATTGGGCGCAGACGGCGCCAAGCTGTCCAAGCGGCATGGGGCCGTCAGCGTGCTGCAGTACCGGGACGAAGGCTTTTTACCGGAGGCCGTGCTCAATTACCTGGCG
>JANXZG010000138.1 GCA_025355645.1 Gammaproteobacteria bacterium
GTGATTCACACGGGCGGCGTTCCGTCGTTATTCTCGCAGTTCGAGTCCTTCGGCGGCTTTCTCGAGCGCGATTGGTCCGGGCCCATGTAGGGCTTGGCGCCCTTTCACTTCTGCGCTGAAATCCGGTCGGCCATGCCGCTCCAGGCGGCACGAGCGGTCTCCATCAGGAGTTCCGCGTACCGTGCCGTCAGGTCCTCCAGCGTCCAGCGACTCGTGGGCTCCGATATATTGTTGGCAGCGACTGGCCGGCCATGCTGACCCATGATCGGCGCATCAATGGTCAGGTCGCCGCGATAGCACTCCTGGTTGGCCCAGACATCAGGCCTCGCACTGATGAACGCCCGGTACGTCGGACCTGACATTGCACGCGGCGGGGAAATTGGAATCGCCCGGCGTCATTCGTGTCTGCTGCGTCGGCAACAAACTGATTCAGGCGCCCGACTATACGCAGAACGTATCGCTCGACTGGCGCCTTGCACAGCTTGCCAGCGGCGACCTGCGCTTGCTCGTCGATGCCAATTACTACGGCAAGCAGTACTTCGATGCGTTCAATACCGAAAGGGACGCGCAGTCGGCCTATGGCATCGTCAATGCGCGTTTTGCGTCTGCGTCTACCGCCAAGCGCGGATTCGGCGCCGACCTCTGGATCAAGCACCTGACCAATCGGCAGTATCTTTCCTACGCCCTCAACCAGAACGACTGGACACCGGGGTGCTCGGATTTGACTATGGCCTGGTGGGAGAACCCGGACCTACGGCGCTGACCTGACCTACCGCTTCTTTGGATTCATCCCGCCTGCCTCACCTCCAGGGCGTGCGTAAATGAGACCAGCGAACGGCGCCGACACTGGCATCGGCGCCGTGAGGGGCGCGACGTACGTGCGATAAGCGACGGCCCATTTGAAATAATTCGCTGCTTTCAAACCCTCCGCCGGTGTCTCGCCACACCCATTCAAGCCACGGAGGAGCCGGTTTGCGGCCAGTTCGAAAGGGGCTTCGTCGCACCGGATTGGCCGGGTGTAAGTCGCTGCAGCGTCAGTCAAGGCGGAGAATTTGATAAAGTGCGAATGTTATACGGATCGCGACGGCGGCTTTTATCCGTGGCTATGTCGACACGAATCCACTACATCGGCGAGTGATCGCGTCGAGACTGCGCTATCGGGATATATTGGTCGCTCATGAGGCGTATTACGGCAGGCAGCATCGGAGCAGTTTTCTCGAGGTACGCGCCTTAACATTGGTACTGCCTTTTATTTCGATTCCATTTCGCAAAGAACATGATCGATCTTGCCTTTATCGTACCTGCGCATAACGAAGAGTCTTTGCTCGGGAGTACGCTCGAGCACATTCGTCGAGCCGTTGAAGTGGTGAGCGAACGTTCCGAAATCATTGTCGTCGACGATGCCTCAACCGATGCGACAGCCGGCGTGGCGGCAAGCAATGGTGCCCGAGTAGTCACGGTGCAATGTCGACAGATTGCTTCGGTACGCAATGCCGGCGCTCGCAACACTCAGGCCAAATGGCTCATCTTCGTGGACGCCGACACGCGCGTGACAGTGGCCGCAGTGATTGCGGCGGTTGCCGCTTTGCGTAGTGGGGCTGCAGGCGGGGGATGCAAGGTGCAATTTGATGGGCCGTTGCCTCTGTACGCTCGTCTACTGATCGCCGCAGTCGGGCCCGTCTACCGAGGACTCGGGCTCGCGGCCGGCTGTTTCATCTTCAGCTCTCGCGCAGCTTTCGAGGCAGTCGGCGGGTTCGATGAAGCGGTCTTTGTCGCGGAAGAGGCGATTCTGAGCCGAGCACTTCACAAACAGGGTCGGTTCGTAATTTTGCGAGAACACGTGGTGACCTCGGGTCGTAAGGTGCGTACCCACTCCGGCCGACAATTGTTCGGCACACTTCTGCGGCTGGCGCTCGGAGGTCGGTCTGCGCTACAAAAGCGGGAAGGACTGGACATTTGGTACGGGGAACGACGTAGTGACAGCAGTTCGCACCGCAAGGGCGATTGAAGCGCGCACGTGCGGGGCTCTGTTTTGTGATGTTTGGAGCGACATCGTGATCTTCCTAGCCCGAGGCGCAGCGGACCCGCCAGATCGAGCAAACGCTTAGTAGTGGCCATTACTAGCGCGCGGCGTCGAAAACCAGCATCCGCCATCGAGCGGTGGCCTGGGCTACTCCTGCGTCCGCAATTTCGCCACCTCGGCGGCTGTGAGCGCGGATGCCCTTGCCCCGAAACGTGCCGTCACGTAGTTCGCAACGCCGGCGATTTCGCTGTCCGAATACGCACTGCCAAAGGCGGGCATGTTCAAGGGTCCGTCCGGTGCGAGCCGCTCACCGCCGTGAATGATGACCTGGGCTACGTTGGTCGCGGTCGCATCGTTGACGCCCCGAATTCCCATCAGCGTGACCGACGCGACGCCTGGCGTCACGCCCGTCCATCCGTGGCATCCCGCGCATGCGCCTGCATAGACTGCGCTGCCACCGGCCTCAGAGGAAAAACTTCCACCCTCAGCAAACGTCGCGGCGGCCGGGGTGGTTCGCAGCACCGGCAGGTCATCGGTTGCAATGCCCGGCACCGTGCGAAGGTAAGTCATAAGCGCGGCCAGATCACCTGCCTGCAGATGACTCAGGCTGGCATCAACCGCTTCGCCCATGGGTCCTGAGGCCATGCCCCGTCCCTGCGCATGTCCCGTCGACAGATACTGCGACATTTCGGCATCGCTCCAGGTCCCCACCCCACTGCTGCGATCGGGGGTAATGTTGTATGCGCGCCAGCCCGCCTGAACGGCTCCGGCAAATTTCTTGCGGTTGTTCAGCGCAAAGGCCAGGTTGCGCGGTGTATGGCACTCGCCGCAATGACCCATGGCCTCGGCAAGGTAGGCGCCCCGGTTCCACACGGCATCGCGCTGCAAGTCAGGCTCATAGCGTTTGTCGGGGTTGAACATCGCCGACCAGATGCTCATCAGCCCCCTCTGATTGAAAGGAAACGCCAGCGTGTTCGTCGGCGTCGGCGCATGCAATGGCTTAAGCGTAAACAGATATGCCTTGATCGCGAGCGCATCGGCATCCGTCATATACGTATAACTTGCATAGGGCATGGCCGGGTACAGCTTGCCATTGGCGCGTCCCAAACCCTTGTGGACTGCGTTTAGAAAGTCGGCATCGGTGTAGGCGCCGATGCCCGTATCGGCATCCGGGGTAATGTTGGTTGAATAAATCGTACCGAATGGCAATATGAACGCACGGCCACCGGCGAAGGTCTCGCCGCCTCTTACCGTGTGACAAGCCGCGCAATCCGCCGCGCGCGCCAGATACTCGCCGCGTACCTCAAGGCTCGCCGACTTCAGTTCATCGGGTACGCCCGTAGGGTCCTTGTCGTGATAGTCGGCCAGGGCAATCCGTTGCCCCTTTGCAAACGCCGTGGGACCGGGTGCGAACACAAGGTAGGCTATGAACGCGACAACCGCCGCCATCAACACGGCCAGGGTCCAGAGGATAGGGTGCCCTGCTCGTGCGTTCTCAGGTGTGCTCATCGCATTGCCTCCTGCTCAGACCTGGTTCGACTTCGGGAATGGCAGCACGTGAACACGTGTGCCCGTAGCGGCAAAGATCGCATTGGCCACCGCCGGACCGATCGGTGCAACGCCGGGCTCGCCGACCCCCGTGGGTGCCTCACCCGATGGAATAATGTGCACCTCGATTTTCGGCATTTCATTCATGCGCAGAACGCGATAACTGTTGAAGTTATCTTGTTCGACGCGGCCGTCCTGCAAGGTAATGGCGCTGTACATCACCGCGCCCAAACCGAAGCCAATACCGCCCTCCATCTGTGCGGCGATCACGTCCGGATTGATCGGAATACCGCAATCGACCGCGCACACGACCCGATCCACGGTCACGCGACCCCTGTCATCGACGCTGACCTCCGCGACTTGCGCTACGAATGTCTTGAACGCTTCGCCGACCGCTATGCCCCGGCCCTTGCCCTTGGGCATGGGGCCATTGTTCCAGCCGGCCTTATCGGCGGCGAGCTCCAGCACAGCCTTCATGCGCGGCTCATGCTCGAGCAAGTCACGGCGGAATGCAAACGGGTCCTTCCCCGCTGCGTGCGCGACCTCGTCAATGAACGCCTCTACCGCGAACGTTGTATGCGAGCTGCCGACCACGCGCCACCACAGCACCGGAACGGCGTTCTTGGTCGTCGATAGCTCGACGTCGATGTTGGGTATCTTGTACGCAATCGTTGAAGCGCCCTCGACCGAGGTGGGGTCAATTCCATCCTTGACCATGACCTCAAACAGCCCGCCCGCCATGATGGACTGGCCAACGATGACATGGCGCCATCCGACGAGTTCTTTCCGCTCGTTCAGTCCCGCTTCAAGTTTGTGGAAGTACATCGGCCGATAGAGGCCCCCGTGAATGTCATCCTCGCGGGTCCATTGCAGCTTGATAGGCGTGCCGTCGGCACCGTAGGCCTTTGCAATCGATACCGCTTCCACGATGTAGTCCGACCCGACGTTCGCGCGGCGGCCAAAGCTTCCGCCGGCAAAAAGCGTATGGATGCTGACCTGCTGGGGCTCCAACCCAGCCGCCTTGGCGGCGTTGCCCTGGTCGACGGTTTGAAATTGGTCGCCGGCCCAAATCTCGCAGCTGCCGGCGGTCAATTTGACCACCGCATCGAGTGGTTCCATCGGCGCATGCGCAAGATACGGAAATTCGTAGCTCGCGGCCACGGTATGCGTCGCGCTTTTGATCGCCGCAGCGGCGTCGCCCACTTTGAGCGCCGATGCGGCCGGCCGCTCCGCAAGTTGCCGGTACTCGTTCATCATCTGCGAGGTGCTGCGCTTTTCCGCATGACTGTCGTCCCAATCCACGCTGAGCGCATCGCGGCCCTGCTTGGCAGCCCAGAAACTCTTGGCGACCACTGCGACTCCACGCGGCACCTGCACAACTTTCACGACACCCGGAACGGCGCTCGCGGCATTCGGGTCGAATGATTTTACTGTCGCACCAAAGAGCGGCGGCCGTTTGAGCAGCGCTACCAGCATGCCGGGTAGTGCGACATCCAACGTGAATTGTGCGCTGCCGTCCACCTTGGAAGGTACGTCGAGTCGCGGGCACTGGTGCCCGATCAGCTTGAAGTCCTGCGGGTCCTTGAGCGTCACATTGTCCGGCACGGGCAGTGCCGCTGCCCTGCTCGCAAGCGCCCCGAAGGCCGCCTGCCGCTTGCTGCCGGCGTGGTAGACGACACCTTTATCGACAGTCAGGTCGCTCACCGGCACTTTCCATTCCTGGGCGGCCGCGGCAAGCAGCATCGCGCGTCCCTTGGCGCCAGCCTCGCGCAGCTGCGACCAGGAATTGGCCATCGCCGAGCTGCCGCCGGTCCCCTGCATCGTGCCGAAGGCTAAATTGGCGTATAGCTTCGCGTTCGCCGGAGCGCTTTCCACCCGCACCTGCTTCCAGTCGGCGTCGAGTTCTTCAGCAAGCACCGTAGCAATCCCGGTGTGGGCGCCTTGACCCATTTCGACGTGCTTCGCGATGACCGTCACGCTGCCGTCGGCACCGACGCGCAAGAACGCATTGGGTGCGAAGACTGCCGGGCTGCCCACAGCGGCCATCGCGCGGCGGGGCGGGCCCAGCCACTCGAAGCCGATCGTGAGCGCCACAGCGGTTGCGGAGCCGGCAGTTTTCAAAAAATCACGCCGGGTCGAGCTCGCAGCGGCGGGTGAGGGTCGGATCATGGGCTACGCCTTGATGGATTGTGCGGCCGCGTGAATCGCGGCGCGGATACGCGTATACGTCGCGCAACGGCAAATATTGCCACTCATCGCCCCGTCGATGTCAGCATCCGTTGGCTCTGCGTTGCTCTCGAGAAGCGCGGTCGCCGACATGACCTGACCACTTTGGCAATATCCGCACTGGGGTACTTGCAAAAGGATCCAGGCCTCTTGCACGGCCTTGGCCTGCTTGCTCTGCAGACCCTCTATAGTGGTCACCTGTTTGCCGGCGACCGCCGACAGCGGCATTACACACGATCGCACAGGCTTGCCGCTCACATGCACCGTGCATGCACCGCACAGTGCCATGCCACAGCCAAACTTGGTCCCGTGTAACCCGGCGACTTCCCGGATTGCCCAAAGCAATGGCATGGCCGGATCCGCATCCAAGGTGGTGGAGACGCCATTGAGCTCAAATGATGTCGACATGAAATCGCTCCAGAGCTGTTAATCGATGCAGCAAGGATAGTTCATACCACATTTTGGATGGACTTGAGCAACGGGTCTGCGTCCAGCGATCATCTGTCGCGCGAGCGGTCTTTGGCGCAAACTCGCGCGTTTATATCTGGTTCAGGCCTTGCCTCCTGCCGGGTCCATGGCAACAGCCCATCGAGCCGGGACATCAAGAAAATCTTAGCGGCGCCATGTGAATGAACTGGCATGTCGCGGAAAAAATCCCTGTACCGCGGGTCGGGTCTGAATTCCCGGCCAAGCGTTTTGACTGTCGAATGAGTTTTTTTCCTTGAAGCTCAACCACTTGCATTCCATGGTCCTACAATGGCTGGAGGGGGATCACGCCTTTGATTGCCGGATATGCCGATCGCGCCTATTTTAGCCTGCTCCAGCAATCATCGAACCGAGTCAGCGGCAATGCGGGATCATGGCACTCTTTCACCCCTGCAAACCCTGTTCACGGCGAAGCAAGGCAGCGCCATCAAAATCACGCCGCAGCTTGCCCGTCTGTACGGGAAGTTTCACCTGCCGATTCCGCGCTCGCGTCAGCATGTCTTTGCCAATTTTGTAAGTACGCTGGATGGTGTCGTTTCACTGCAAGTTCCGCGGCATTCGGGTGGTTCCGACATCAGCGGCTTCAGCGCCCAGGACCGCATGGTCATGGGGCTGCTGCGTGCCATTGCCGACGTCGTCGTCGTCGGTGCCGGCACGCTTGCTGCGGATCCGAATCACCTCTGGACACCGGATGGCATATGTCCCGAGCTTGCCGTTGACTTCCGAGGGCTTCGAGCGCACTTGCGTAAGCGCGCCACGCCCTTGAACGCCATCGTTAGCGGCAGCGGCCGGCTTGACCTGAGCCTGCCGGTATTCTCCTCGGGCCGGGTAAACGCGCTCGTGATCACGACGACAGCGGGCGCTAAGCAACTGCGGCAGCAAAAGCTGCCCCCGTCGCTCAAGGTCCGAGCCATTCCGCGCTGCCGCGGGGATATACCGGGCGATCGACTCTGCAGGCGATCAGTGATCAAAACGCGGGCAAACTAATTCTCATCGAGGGCGGCCCGCATCTACTTGGGAATTTCTATGCGGAACGGCTGCTTGATGAGCAGTACCTGACCGTAGCTCCGCAAGTTGTCGGGCGCGATGATGGGGACGGAAGACTGGGGTTCGTGATGGGCACGGCATTTCCGCCGGGCCGCGGCCGATGGGGTACGCTGACCGACGTCCGGCGCGGCGCAAGCCAGCTTTTCCTGCGTTACAACTTTCGGCTAAACCGGCTTCCAAGGGCTTATTAATCAATTGCTTACGACGAGTGCTGCGCGTTGCCACCTGGCGCGCCGAAAAGGCGTTCTGCACCCCCCTTAATTGGCAACGATTCATATCGGCACTAAGTCAATTCGGCGCAGTCGAAAACCGCGTGGATATTCGTCAATACCAGAGGTCACCATGACTCAGCGGAATAAATCAGTCGGGGTGTTCAGTCCTGTCGTGCTGTCGTTGTTATTTGCAACGGCAGCGCCTGCCGCAAGTCCTGCGGAATTGGATGCCGCGGCTGCGCAGACTTTAAAGAATTTTTATGCCGACAGTACCAAGCATCAGGAACTGGCCCAAACGGCTATCGGCATTCTGGTATTTCCGCGCATTAAAAAAGGGGGCGTCGGCATCGGCGCAGAATATGGACAAGGTGTTCTGCAGGTCCACGGCGAATCCGTGGCATATTTCAAGCTTGCCGGAGCATCAGCGGGGGCCACCCTCGGAGCTGCCGGGCGCAGCGAGGTCATGCTGTTCATGACGCCCCAGGCTCTCGAGGGGTTCATGAACAGCCACGTATGGACGGTTGGAGTGGATGCTGACGTCGCGGTCGTCGCCCGGGGCGCCGGGGGCAATTACGACACCGAAACTCTCAAAAAACCCATTCTCGCGTTTGTATTTGGTGAAAAGGGGTTGTCTGCCGACGTCTCGCTGGCCGGGACCAAAATCACACGGAAGCCCTCCTGAACTCGCCGGCCGGGCAATGCACGGGCAGCAGGCCCGCGCCATGCAACTCGAAAATTAGTCCGCGGCATTGGCGAAGGTCGTGCACGGACCGGGAAACTTTGCCGTTACGCTGTTACCAGCATGACGGGAATTGGCACGAACTGGCTGCCGGACGATAAGGATTGCCGCAACGACTAGGTCAGAAGTGCGGGCAGCCGTGCGGGAATTGGTAAAAAAAACGACCGCCCGGCTCAACGGTGTAGAGTCCGAACTGGAGCAGCGCTGAACACCGTGACAGATCCTACATCGAAAATCAGCAGCAGTACCGCAGACACGAGAGCCGGCAACCTCGGCTTTTTGCATCAGCTGGGACTTGTGATCCGGCCCATCATGAGGTCGACGGTTGGCAAATCCCTGAAGATCCTGATGTTCGTAATCGTCGTGGTCATCGTGGCCACCGCATACGGACAAATTCGCCTCAATAGCTGGAACAGACCATTTTTCGATGCGCTGTCGCGACGCGACCTGCGTGAGTTTTTCTTCCAGCTCGGGGTATTTTTCGCGATCGCCGGGTTTCTTCTGATCCTGAACGTGACGCAGCGATGGCTTGCGGAAACGCTGCAAGTCAGGCTTCGCGAAGGCCTCGTTCGCGGTCTGCTGAAGGATTGGCTGTTGCCGCGCCGGGCATTCTGGCTGGCCAATGCCGGAACGATGGGTGTCAACCCCGATCAGCGGATCCATGAGGATGCACGGAAACTTTGCGAACTGTCTGCCGATCTTGGGATCGGCCTGCTACAGGCATCTATCCTGTTCGGGATGTTTGCAGGCGTGCTCTGGACGCTCTCCAGCGACCTATCGGTGCGGATCGGAGATCAGGACTACACGATTCCAGGCTTCATGCTATGGGCGGCCATTCTGTACGCGAGCGCAGGCTCGCTGCTAAGTTATTGGGTCGGGCGGGGCCTCATCAACCGCAACGCGGAGCGATATGCGAATGAGGCCGAACTGAGGTTCTCGCTCGTTCGCGTCAATGAACATGTCGATGATATCTCGCTGGCGGAAGGCGAAGCGGACGAGAGACGCCGCATCGAACGTCATCTGGTCAACGTACTCCGTGCCACGCGCCGCATCGTGTGGGGTCACACCAATCTCACCTGGGTCACCTCGGGTTTCGGATGGATTACGATTGTCGCGCCGATACTCGTCGCCGCGCCGCTGTATTACACGGGAAAGGTTTCATTCGGAGGCCTCATGATGGCGGCCGGTGCCTTCACGCAGGCACAGTCGTCACTGCGATGGTTCATAGATAACTTCAGCGTCATTGCCGACTGGCGCGCGACCTTGATGCGCGTGGCGAGCTTCCATCATGCCGTCCTGTCAACCCATGAATTCCATGGCTTCGAAGGCCGCATTGCCTATGAACAAGGCGACCCTGGATTGATAACAATCGATGACCTCAAGAGCGTGTCTTCCGCCCACGCCGACATGCTGAGAGAGCCGAACGTGGTAGTGCCAGCCGGGGCGCGTGTGCTAATCCTGGGCGCACCCGGAACTGGCAAGACGCAATTATTCCGTGCCTTGGCAGGCTTGTGGCCGTGGGGCACGGGAAGAATTACGCGCCCACGCGGTGAACAGATCTTTTATCTGCCGGGCGGCACCCCGTACTTACCACGCGGCAGTTTACGCGAGGTGCTCGCCTATCCGCTGAAGGCCGACAGCTTCAGTTCGCGGTCCTTCACCCAGGCGCTATACCGGCTAGGACTTGGACGCCTCGCCCCTCTGCTGGATGAGACCCGACGGTGGGATCGGGAATTGAGCCAGGATGAACAACTGTGCCTGGTATTTGCACGGGTGCTGATTCAGAAACCCCCATGGCTACTCGTTGACGGCACCCTTGGCGCGCTCGACGATGATGTGCTGACTTTGGTCATTGATGTCTTTACCAATGAACTGAAGGACACAGCCATGATCCACATCGGTGGCGCCGGGGAGGCGCACCCTCTATTTTCCAAGGTCCTGCACCTTGTAAAAGCGGAGGCACCGCTGGCGGCTGGAAACCAAGAGTCCGGGGACGACCGCAATGCCCCTTCGCGGAATGAATCCGGAGATCCGCGGTGACAAAGACGTTGATCAATGTGATTGCCCTCGCCGCGCGCGGCGCACTATTGCTTATTTTTGTATTGGTAGCGCCGGCACGCGCTGCGCCCGAATTCGGCTTTCGGCCGCCCGCTACACCGACCGATCCCGCAGCCGCCGCCATCATGCGCGATCTGGCGGCGCGGCTCATTCCGGTCTACCACGACCCGGATCCTGACCGATATCTGGCGAACTTGTCCGCGCTGCAAATGGCCGTCGGCGATTACGCCGCAGCGGATACCTCGCGGCAGTCGCTGCGCGATAGGTTGCAAAACGCCGGTTCTGGCCTTTCGCCAGGCCAGGGAGCGGTATACGACATCTACGCGCACGCCATGGCACTTGAAGCACAGAATCGAATCACCTTTGCGGAAGCATTCTCAAATACCTTCCGCGAATCGATTCGCCGCCTCAATGATCACGATGCGCAAGCGATTATTCGGTTGCTCGGTGCACCTGCGACCGTTTACCAGGAAGCGCTGCAAAAATCACTGGATCAGCAGCGGCCCCGGGACAGCATCGACCAGGACAGCGCCGTCGACCTGATCTGGAAATACATTGCGTTCGACGCCTATCGGACCTTTGCGCCCATGGCTGGCCTGCTCAATTCGGAGGACGATCAAAGGCGTTATACGATCGAGACTGATGTCCTGATCAAGGCGCCAGGCGGGGCCCATATCTCGGCCGTGGTGATACGTCCGACCAGCGCTACCGGCCGGCTACCCGCGTTGCTCGAGTTCACGATCGACGAGTCGCAGAACAATGCGAAGGAATGTGCCGCGCGGGGCTATGTCGGAGTCGTCGGGTACGCTCGCGGCAGGCGAAAAAGCTCCGCCGGGTTCGTTCCATTCGAACATGACGGCGATGACGCGCGTGCGGTAATCGACTGGATTGCCAAGCAGTCGTGGAGCGATGGGCGCGTCGGAATGTATGGCGAGGGTTATAGCGGCTATCTGCCTTGGGCTGCCGCCAAGCACCTGCCCCATGCGCTCAAAGCGATCGCCACGGCAGCATCGGTTGCTCCCGGCATAAATTTTCCGATGGAAGGCAACATCCCCAAGAACTCGGCATACGGGTGGTCGCTGCAGGCGGATGGACCCGTCGCAGCGGAGAAGAACGAGGATGAATCGGCACAATGGCGTTCCCTGGACGAAAAGTGGTACCGAAGCGCAAGGCGATATCGGGACATGGGGCGCATATTCGGCAAGAGCAATCCATTCTTTATTCGCTGGCAGAATCATCCAAGCTATGACGGATACTGGCAAAAGATGGTGCCATACCGCGAAGAATTCGCGCAAGTCACGATCCCGGTGCTAATCATGACCGGATATTTCGCGGCGAGCGAGCCGGGTGATCTGTATTTTTTTAGCCAGCACCATCGGTTTAACCCGCGCGCCGACGATATTTTGCTGATCGGTCCCTACGATGACGCGATGCTGCAACAGGGGCCCACGGCCAGCCTGCACGGATATAAGGTGGACCAAGTCGCGCTAGTTGATTTTAGCGAACTCCGTTATCAGTGGTTCGATCATGTATTCAAGGGTTCGCCCGCGCCGGCCTTGTTGGCGAAAGGCGTCAATTTCCAGGTCATGGCTGCGAACGAATGGCAGAGTGCAGCCTCGATCGATGCCATGGCGGGAAAATCGCTGCGATTTTATCTGGATGGAATTCCGGTTGGATCAACCCATCGCCTGAGTCTTCATAAAAAACCCAATGATGCGTTTGTCGAGCAAAAGGTCGGATTCCTTGATCGCTCAGACGCCGGCTGGATGCCACCCTCTGATTTCATTAGTAGGGGACTCGCGCCGCGGCATGGCACAATATTCATCAGCGAGCCGCTGAACACGGCAACGGAATTCAGCGGGCTGGTCTCGGGCCGGCTCGATTTCACCATCAACAAGATGGACGTGGACCTCAACATTACGATGTATGAACTGCTCGCTAGCGGCGACTACGTTCGGCTATTCAGCCCGACAAATGAATTCCGCGCGAGCTATGCGCAGGACCGCGCTCACCGGCATCTTTTGAAGGCGGGCGAACGCCAGCAACTGGCGTTCAAGACCGAGCGGATTTCCAGCCGCCAGTTGCAGGCGGGAAGCCGACTGGTAATGGTCCTTGGCATTAACAACCGGCCGGACCGCGAGATAAATTACGGCACTGGCGGCGACGTGAGCGAAGAGACCATCGCCGATGGTCGAATTCCGCTAAAAATCCGCTGGTATAGCGACAGCTATATCGATATTCCTGTCCGCAATTAGGCGCAGAAGCCCGGGCACCTTCGGCCTATCGCTTCCGCCGGTTTGGATCCACGATGCGTCCCGCAATGCAATAAGGCATTCCTTCGTCTGGACCTGCCACGCAATAGCTTCCGATGCAATCAGGTCGCGCCGTGAGTTACCGGCTCATCTGATTATTTGCAGCTTTATGTCCTGCCATCCCGTGGCCCAAGGAAATACCACAGAATCAAACCGAGGACCGGCAGAAGCAGCACTACCAGTGTCCATAACAATTTTTTTTCATTGGATGCGGAGCTCTGAACGATATTAATTATCGCCCATATATCGCCAGCAAGTACCAGCAACCCCCAAAGACCATTGTATCCGTACGGCATTATCAGACACTCCCATTCTGTAAAAATCGCGACCGTGTTGGTGCATCGCGCGTCAGTCCCGGAACGGCAATCCCGCCTAGTTTCGCACGAGACGATCGTTAAGTCTGCTTTGCGAAAACCTCAGCACGCTGGTACGCGATTGTCCGATTCCCGGGAGCCGGCATAGTGGCGGTAACGGTCATGGCGATCTATAGCAGGCGCCCGACGAGCACGATCGCCCGTCCCTTCACGTCGCAGCCCGGCCACCCGCATCCTCATCACCAACGTTCGCTCGGCGCTTTCACGTAATGGATGAATACATAGCGCCACGGAATAGCGATGTAGACCAGAGCGACCATAGAACAGGCAAAGATTGAGGGCTTGAGCGATTCGTCGATGTGCCCCGCCATCCATTTTGTCAACGGCACGAGCACCAGCCAAAGCGTCTTCCAAGCCATCTCTCACAGGAGCACGGGCAGCATCTGCAACGGATAGCGAAGGCCCAGAACGCAGAGCAAGGAAAAGGCGGCCAGCATGCATGAGGCCTGGTTTTGCATGAGCCGCCAGTGTTTGTCCGGATCGAGCACGCCGGGCCACAGATAGGCTGCCAATCCAACCACGATAAACAAATACATGGCCCGCAGGACGTACAGCCGTAGCAGGGAAACTTCATTCATTTGCGCTTCCTCATATGGTTATCTCGCGGTGAGCACAGAAATTGCCACCCCGTCAATTCGACGTAGCTGAGAATTCCTCGACACCAGCGGGCTGCGATTGTTACTGTATGGATCGGGTGCCGAAAGTCCTGAGCGTTTCGAACGGCCATGCATCACCCGCTAGCAATCTCGCGATAATTCTGGGGGGCGCGCCCCTCGCCTGCATGAGGTTCTTCGAGTATTTCCTGAAAGAAATGAGTGCGGGTGCGATAGCACTAGAGAAGGCTAGGCATTTACGGGGCCGCACAGGGCGAGTGCGACGCGCCCTTATGAACGTTAGTTATTTTCGTTCACTCAGTGTATCGAGGCAGCGACCAAACTAAAAAGTACGCAAACCGCTACCACGATGATCGGGGGGGTTCGCCATCGCGCCAGCAGCGCAAAAGCCGCGATCGCCACAGCGACATCGGTGCCACCGTGAATCGCTGTGATCCCTATCGGGTTGTATAGTACCGCGCCGAGTACTCCCACAACTGCCGCATTGATACCCGCGAGGCTCGCCTGTGCTATCGGTGCATGCGCAACGCGCGTCCAAAGCGACGCCCCCACGGTTGCCAAGAGCAGGCCCGGAAGGAATAACGCAACCAGTGCGACTGCTGCCCACTCCAATGAGGCTTGATGCGGTGCGCATGTGGCACCCAAAAACGCGCCAAATGTGAATAATGGCCCAGGCAAGCCCTGCGCAAAGCCATATCCGGCAAGAAAGGTATCATCCGACAACCATCCGGTCGGAACCAAGGCCTCGCGCAAAAGGGGTAATGCGACGTGACCACCGCCAAATACAGCCGCCCCGGAACGGTAAAGGATGCTGGCAAACCCGAGGATACCGCGCGGAGCAGACGCGCCAAAAACCGGCAAGGCAAGTAGGAACCCGCAGAAAATGACGAATGCAATCCACGCAGCGTTCCTACCTACAATTTCCGGCACAGCGATTTGCGCGAATTCCCGCTTGCGATATAGGACAATCCCTGCAATTCCTCCAAGCCCGAGCGCTGCAAACTGCCCTGGCATCCTGCCGTAGGCCAACAACAATGCGGCTGCCGTAACTGCTATCGCGATTCTTTCTCGATCCGGGCACAGCGATGGCGTCATGCGCACCACTGCCTGGGCGACGACGGCCATGGCGGCCAACATGAGTCCATGCAAGACCACTTGTACTTCGGGGCCGCGGACTTCCAAGGCATAGCACGCAAACAGATACATCAGCAAAGCTGAGGGCAGCGTAAATCCTATCCAGGACGCAATGGCTCCTAACGAGCCTGCGCGATGCCAACCGATCAAGAAGTTTACCTGGCTACTGGCTGGCCCAGGCAGGAGTTGGCACAGTGCGACAATGCCGGCGTACTCGTCGACATTCATCCAGCGGCGTTCACGAACATATACCCGTTCGAAGTAAGCCAAGTGGGCAATGGGACCGCCGAAGGACGATAGGCCAAGTCGCAGAGAGGCGCGAAAGACCTCTCCTGTCGAGCCCTCGGAGCGCGCATTAGAGTTATGGCTCATCTTGCTAGTGTGTACAGGGAATGCGGCGCAGGGCAAGCAGGCGGCACGCTCAACTGGCGTTTGCAGTTTACCTCGGCACCGTAACTCGCCCAGGCTGTTAACCTATATTGCACCAGCTCATCGAGTTGACAATGATTCCCGCAATACTACCGGCTTACTTGGCGTAGCAGCGTTGGGATCGCGCATTGCATCGGCAGCCTACACCTTAGGCATCGGGTGATTCGGATCTATCGGCGGCCTGTTCCGAACAAGAAATCTAGAGCGCAAAAATGCATGGCAATGGTGAGCTGGCGAAGCGAGGCCGCTATTTTGTTGTTTGGGCGGCCCTGCCGGGA
>JANXZG010000169.1 GCA_025355645.1 Gammaproteobacteria bacterium
ATACACGTCATTGACATCCAATGGCCCGGCGGTCGATCCCCAGGCGATCTTTTGGTTTGTTCCGAACAGGACGGCGGGATGGCCAAATGGGCTGTTGCCGACGATATTGAATCCGGCGCCATGCAACCCTACGGCATACACTATGGCGCGACATTCAGGATGACCGGTGCGCGTCAATCAAGATGACAAGGGATCACGCGACATCCGGATGATGCCGCTGATGATTGTCGCTGGCAAGCGTTACGACTCTGTTTGATTGTCGCTGGATGTCAATGGTCCGACGTTCTTGGTTGTCGCGTACTGAGCGGTACGTCCGGGTCCTTGCTTTTTCCGAGCCATTGCTGCCCGACGTCTGTAGCTTTCTACATTCATCTCAAAGATCGTAGCGTGATGAACAAGACGATCAACCGCTGCCAGAGTCATCGCGGGATCCTGAAAGACTTTGCCCCATTCGCCGAAGGGTTGGTTGGCAGTGATGAGAACGGAACGTCGTTCATACCGAGTGCTGATGAGCTCGAACAGCACGGACGTTTCCGCTTGGTCTTTGGTGACGTAGACCAGATCGTCTAAGATCAACAAGTGATATCGGTCCAGGCGCTGGATGGCGGCTTCCAGTCCGAACTCGCGGCGTGCGATTTGGAGTCGTTGCACGAGATCCGAAGTCCGTGCGAAGAGCACGCGCCAACCTTTCTCCACCAACGAGAGCCCGATCGCCGAAGCCAGATGCGACTTGCCACCGCCGGGTGGACCGAACAGCAGCAGGTTGGCGCCTTTCTCAAGCCAGCCATCGCCGGCACACAGCGCCGACACCTGGGCCTTCGAGATCATCGGCACCGCGGCAAAGTCGAAGTTGTCGAGGGTTTTCTCGGCCAACAGCTTTGCTTCTCCGAGATGCCGTTCGATACGTCGTCGATCCCGTTCAGCCACCTCGTGCTCGGCGAGTGACATCAGTAATCGCGCCGCCGTCCACCCTTCCTTGTCGGAGCGTTCGGTGAACTGGGGCCAAAGATGTTTGATGGCTGGTAACCGCAGCTCATTGAGCAACAGCATCAGTCGTCCCGTGTCGATGATATCGTTCATGCCGCTTCTCCGACGTAGGAGTCATTCAGCGCCTCGTAAAGGGTCAATGACGTCAGATGCACGGTCACCTCCGGCAGACTGGCCAGATCCGGCGCAAAGCGCGTACGCAGTGCCTTCAGGTCCGGCAGTCGATCGGCGGCGAGATCCTCGCTCAACAATATCGACAGCTGAGTCTCACAGGCCCGATCATGTGCGATGCTCAGCAGCTCGACCATCAGTTTGCATGCGCCTCGTTCCGACACTCGGTCGCACAGATGATCGAACATGTCTCTATACGCCTGACGCGGCCAGAGTTGATCGCGATACACAAGGTTTAGCAGCGCCATGGGTTTTCGTCGCAGTGCATGGATTACATGACGATAGTCGATTACATGACCGCGTTTCCCATCGCGGCCGCGCCTGCCGCGCACAAGACTTAAAACTCGGCTGCCCCCGAGGAACAACTCGACGCGATCGTCGAACACGCGTGCCCGCAACCGATGACGGATCAGTCGCGATGGCACTGTGTAAAATACATTTTTCAGTACAAAGCCCCCCGACGTGGTGACATACACCGTGGCTTGTTCATAATCGGCGGTGCGTGTGTCCGGTAACGGCTGCAGCATGGCGCGCTCAGCATCAATCCGCTGGCGGTTGCGCGCATTCTTGCGGCCGATAATCTCATCGAGGAAAGAGCGATAGTCGGTCAGATCCTCGAAGTCCGTCGCGCCACGCATCAGCAGCGCATCGCGGATCGCATGTTTCAGATGACCGTGTGGACTTTCGATCGCGCCGTTTTCATGGGCAACTCCGCGGTTATTGCGCGTTGGCTCCATGTGGTAGTGCGCGCACAGCGCATCGTAGCGTTGCGTCAGATCTTCACGAGCTTCGCGATCAAGATTGTGAAACGCCGCCGACAGGCTATCGCTGCGATGCTCGCGCGGCACACCGCCGAGCGCCCACAAAGCGTTCTGCAGGCCTTCTGCTAAGGCCACGTAGCTTTCGCCGCCCAAGATGACATGCACGTGCTCAAAGCCCGAGCAGGCTAAGCGGAAGTGGTACAGACGATGATCGAGTTCAACGCCCATGATGCGCACGGCCAAATCGCCCATCTCGGTAAAATCCGACAACCCCATGCGTCCGGGTTCTTGAACTTGGCGGAAGATGACGTCTCGATCTTGACCTTTGAGCGCACGCCATTGGCGGATTCGTCGCTCCATCGTGCGACGCACGCACTCCGGCAACTCCGGATGCCGCCGGCGCATCTCCTCAAAAATCGCAATCACCCTCATGCTGGGCGCCGACTCGAGCATCGGGACGATCTCGCTATCAAAAATGGCGATCAATGGATCGGGTCGTCGCCGGCCTCGCGGCGCCGCTTTTTGCGAGGGTAATCGCGGGTCGCCTTCAATGCGGTATGCCGTCTTCAGACTCATCGCCGCCTGTGCAGCGGCAGCCGGCTTCTTCTCAGTCAATCTGGATTTCATGTACAGCCTCATCTGGTGATCGTTGATGTGTCGACCGGGCATAAGGCGGGTACTCCGAGCTTGGAACACCTCCTCAATACCCCATCGGCCTCGATCACCGAACGAGTTAGACCCAATGGGTCCAAATTCGCCCTCTTGGCAGGTTAAATCCGGGTCAAAAACCCGAAAATCAACCAATCAAAAACTTGTCATCCTGATTGTCGCGCGTTGTCACCCTGATTGACGCGCCACAGCCAATCCCACTCCCGATCGCCCTTGTAGCTTCGTGCTGACCCGTATATAGCCGATTGCGTCTTTCATCG
>JANXZG010000049.1 GCA_025355645.1 Gammaproteobacteria bacterium
CTAGCCCACACTATGCGTGAAGGATCTGGTTTTGATGATCATCGGTGCGAGTATCGCGATGTCGAGGCGTGATGTCGATGCGCAGCGGTGATTTTCGCGCACCCGGTGACGCGGTGCGACGAGTTTCGCCCGCGTTGCGGCGCCGGCGTGTGATTTTGGCCACGGGAGTTCGGCGCGAGTCACGCGAGATCAATCGGACCAAGCGAGTTGTAAATCCGACAGCGCTATGCGGGCGCAGCGCCGAGGCTTCGGGCGATGATTTGCCAGTCGTTGCGGTGGATGCAGGCAGCGGGCAGGTGCAGCACGATGCGCCGCACCGAGGATTGGACCCAGGCGCCGAGTTTCATCAGATGTTCGCGCAGGGTGCTGAGCTGGGCCGAGCGGAACGCGGTGCGCGCAGCGCGCAGGCGCAACTCCTGGTAGAGCACGTAGGCGGCAGCGGTCAGCAGCCCCCGCAGTTGGTTGGCCAGGAAGCGGGTGCAACTGGTGCGGTCGATCTCCAGGCCATGGTGCAGCTCCTTGATCCGATTCTCAATCGTTGGCTCGAGCGCAGTAGATCACTTCATACAGATACTGTGGCGATTGCTTGAGGTTGGTGACCACGAAGCGCGGGTTGTTCTTCGGCTTGCGCCCGGGATGGCGCACGACCTCAGCCTTGATGACGACGCGCCGAGGATAATCCCAGGTGCCGGCCGCATAACGGCACTCTTTGTAGAGATGCTCCGTCTCGCCCGATTCACGCGACAGGCGCCGTGCGGTGCCCATCAGGCGCGCCGCCCGGCGCTCGAGAACCTTGTTTTTGCCCATCGCCACGGCGTATTCGACACCCTCTCGATCCAGGAAGGCGAAGATCTGCGGCGCGGCAAAACCGCCGTCCAGGCGCACCCGCAGTCGGGCTCGGGGGAAGGCCGCGCGCAGCTTCGGCAGCAGGCGCGAGAGGATGCCGAGCGCCCCTACCCGAGGCGCCGACATCGCCGGGGCGCAGCACATACGCGAACAAATACTGCTCGGGCTCCTCGTTGAAAGTCAGACAGCCGGCCACCGGCAGGTAGCACCAGGTGTCATAGTGACCGTTGAAGAAGGTCAGTTGCTGTGCACCATGCGTCGGATCATCGGTCGGATCCAGATCGATCGTGATCCGTTTCACCTTGCGCTTGAGCCGCCTTCGGTGTCGCTCGATCACCGCGTCGGCGAGCGCGATTCCCATCCGGTACAGATCCGCTCGATCCACCGAGTTCTCGAAGCGCGAGAGCGTCGGCTGCGAGGCCAACTCCTCGCCCTTCACCGGATCGCGATCGCACAGCAGCTTGTGGATCGGGTCACTGCCCAAGCGGCTCGCATCATTGGCATCCGGATAGCCGCAGCCAATCGCATACAGCCGCTGGCGCACCAGATCGCCGATCGCGTGGCGGATCTTGCCCGACTGCCGTCGGTCATCGATCGCGCCGATCAATGCGTCGGTCAGCCCCAATCGGCGGTCGCACGCCTGCAGCAAGATCGCGCCGCCGTCGGAGCTGGCATGTTCTTGGTCAAATTTCGCGATGACCGGCTTGTCCAACAAATCCGAAAACAGAACACTTTGTCGTGTGCTATCGTCATTCATGTAAAGGCCTTGGTTGTGCGAGAAAACTCTTGTGGTAAAGCGTTTCTAGCACGATCGAGGCCTTTGCGTTTCAGTATTTCACAACCCTTCACGCATAGTGCGGGCTAGGGTCCCCAGAAAATAGCCCAACGATATTATACGCGGCTTTTGTGGCGGAATAGGCGGTATCGAACAGACACCAAAGTGCTACTTTTCAACCGGCCGCGACGATGAAAATGCGTAGCAAGTGATTCCCGCCATCGTCAATGAGCTGAATGGAGGACGAGCCCGCCGCCAAGCGCTTGCCGTCCAGCTCCATCACTGAGTTCGGACCCGGCGTTCCCGCGGCATCGTTCAGCTCGCGTGTGTTCTCGACCTTGATCTGATAGCCGGTTGAAAGATACCGGAAATCGATCTCA
>JANXZG010000072.1 GCA_025355645.1 Gammaproteobacteria bacterium
CTCGGCGTAGCCGTAGTGCACGGTGTGCGGGGTCATCAAGCCAATGCCGCTGTGGCGATGCACGGTATTGTACCAACGGAAGAACACTTGGCAGTGCGCCCGAGCATCCTCGATCGATCCGAAGCGCGCCGGGAAGTCCGGGCGGTACTTCAGCGTTTTGAACTGCGCTTCAGAGTACGGATTGTCATCCGAGACATGGGGCCGGCTGTGCGTTTTGCTGATATCAAGATCGACGAGCAACGCGGCGACGGGTTTGGAGCGCATGCTGCTGCCGCGATCAGCGTGCAAGGTCAGCGTGCCGGGGACAATCTGTTGTTTGTGAGCCGTGTCGGCAATGATCTGCTCGGCGAGCTCGGCCGATTCACGCGCTGCGATCATCCAGCCGACAACGTAGCGGCTGAAGATATCCAGGATCACGTACAGGTGGAAGCAGGTCCATTTCGCCGGTCCCTTGAGCTTGGTTATATCCCACGACCAGACCTCATTGGGCCGGATCGCGAGCAGCTCCGGTTTCGCGTAGGCGGTGTGCACGCGTTGCTTGCGTCTCTCGCCGTCCAGACCTTCCCCGGCCAGCAACCGATACATCGTGCGAATGGAGCCGTGATAACGGCCTTCATCGAGCAAGATCGCATACACCGCGCTCGGCGCCAGGTCAGCGAAGCGCTCGCTGTTGAGCAGCAACAGCAAAGCGCTGCGTTCAGCTACGCTGAAGGCCAGTGGCGGCCTTGGCCGGCGTTTGCGCGGCAACGTACAGCAATCGCGGTGCGTCCACCGTGCGCGCGCCCGATATACCCCAGAGCGGTTGATCGACAACGCCACGCAAGCGGCAGCGATGCCGATCCGAGGCTGAAGATCGGCAAACACGGTCATTTGTCCAGCGCCTCCTGTTCCTCGGCCGTCGGCAAGCCGAGCAAGATACACAGTGTTTTTTGGGCGTCGATGATCAGGTTCGCCCGCTCGAGCTGGCGCCGTAGTCGCACGATCTCGCGCGTCAATAGCGCATCGCGGTTGCGCTGCGCCACGGCCGGATTGGCTTTCGGTCCGCGTCGCGGCGTCACGAGTGCCGCTCGATCGTGTTTGCGCCAACCCGATAACATCGAGGAATACACGCGTTCCCGGCGCAGCACGGCGCCGCGCTCCGCAGCCGTTTTGCAGCGATCATACGCTTGCAAAATCCGGCGCTTCTCTGCGGGAGAGATCGTGCGTCGCCGCTTGATGGCGAGAACCTCGGGATTCGATGCTTCGGAGGAAAACCTCTGCGCTGCTTCTGACCGATTGATCGATGAATTGACGGACTCAGCGGCAGAATCGGAACTTCCGTTGACGGCTAATGAATGCATTGAGTTCATGGGACAGTGTACCTGTATGCTCTTTAATTAGAGGGTTCCAGGTGTCTCAGGTCACATTGGCACAGTGGGGAGTGAACAAGGTGACTGGGGTGCTTTTCGGAGCCGCGTTACCATAAACTACGCAGGCAAAAGAGTTCCTCGGCTACCAAATTGCCGAGGTCTATTCGGTTCAGATTGGTAACTACTTGTCGGAAGGGACGCCTTTATTTTTCTGATACTTAATTGAAGGCGGCGCCATGGAAAACAAGGGTTTTACCAAGATTGTGCCTGAGCTTCGAGGCCGTTCGGATACACGGCCAGATGATACGTCGCCAAGTGCGCGTAGTGGCGCACCACTCTCTCGGTCTCCCACGCCGCGAGTTCTTGCAACACGACGAGCGGCGTCAGGTCACATGCCAACTCGCCCACGCTAACTCACCGGCATGATGATGACGGTGGAGGTACGGATTGCATCAATAACTGCGCCTCCACGCGGATGGCCGATTGCCACGTAGAAGAGTTCCGTATGCGTGCGCTGCGGATTGGCGATGATCGGAACGGAAAGCGTCATGGCGTCCTCGCCTTCAGGCAATTGTTCGAGGGTCGGCAATCGGCCCCGATAGTCGGCACCAGATTTGGCTCCCGACGGTCTCGTCCACCAGGTAAAGCTGACCGTGCCTGTCAATCCGCCGGTTCGTCGAACCCGTATCAAGGCCTGACGTTCGCCCGGCCGGACGACGTATCGCTCGCTACCGAGGCTGAGGTGCTGAACGAGCGTTGAGGCTACTTTCGCAGGTGTTGGAGCGGGCGGTGCTACTCGGACGATCGGTGCTTCTCGCAGCGCTGAGGAAGCCGTGACGGACAGGAAAAAGGCGATTGCCGCTACGAGTTGCGATCGCCGAACCCACGTTGACCTGCGGCGTGATTGATCGCGTTTGGTGCAATACCATACCGGGCCGCGTCCCGACGGCGCGAGATCCGCCGCAATACTTGGGGCAGGAACGAACGGGACGAGCGAATGAACTCGCGACGACTTGAGTTCGCGCCCCAACTCCGCGAGGGCATCGCGATGTCTGCGGCCAAAGGCGATGACCTTCGCGATGTGCGTTCGGTAGCGCACCAGCCTGCGGTGCAATGCCTGAAGATCATAGCGCAGCGCCTGCAACTCTTCCGGCGCAACCATTTGAGCTGCCGGCGCTATCGGAGCTTTCGGCGCTACTGCCGCTACTGGCGCTATTGGCGCTATCGAAATGGCGTCAGCGCCCGCGGCCACCTGGCGCGTTAGGGCGGGCCGCACGATCGCATAGCTGATCCTCCGATTTAACTCCGCGGAAATTTTGCCGCGCCGGTAATACTGGTCAGTGGTCGCGAGTACATCCCAGGTAAGGTCCGGCGTGGTAGCGCAAACGGCGCACAATTCCTCTATAAACGCGGACTCGACGGATTCACCGCGAACGAAGGAATCAAGCCGCTGCTCCAATTCAAAGTTCATAAGGAAGGCGCTTTGGTTCCGTTGGGCCAATTGTGCGGAGCTGGCCCCCTTGATGTGACGCTTTACCCGATACGGATGCTGGCATATGCCGCAAAAGTTTGTCGGTGCGACGCAGTACACAGCCGCCGGGCGGCGGTCGTCAAGCAGGGCCCAAGTAACCGATCTCGCCAGCCACGCGTAATTCCGGGTGGCACTCAAGCCTGAATTATGACTCGTTGTCGAGAACTTAGCCAGTTTTTACATAATACAAAATCAAAGTGTTACGAATGTACTGTGATGTATTTTCTAGAAAAAATACTCCGACCTATGCACCAATGCCATCAGTGCGCCGATTGCTTTTCTTCAATCAACCAGCGCGTCAAATCGCAGCAACCAAGCGCGGGAATCCGTACGCCTAAGAGCGGACGCTCCGGACTGGCAGGTCAGGGTCTACAAGCGATGCACATGCGTACAGGCGGACACACAGCACCCGCCGCCCTGAAACGGGCCAATGAACTGCGAGTCGCGCCCATGCCCCGTCCACTGCCGTACGCGGTCTTATTGCTTGTCGAAGACCAACGTATCGTCGTACGTTTTGCCGTCGGCGTGAGTGCCCTTATTGTGAACAGTGAGCGTCTTGCCGTCTGCCGCCACGACGCGGTGCACAGTTCCAACCACTTTGCCGCCCTTCGTGAGCGTGAAGTCGCTAGTGTGAGCGTTAATTGCCTTGCCGGTGCCGCTGTCGGCGTCGGGATTTCCGGTGATCGGATGGTCCTTGCCGTCGTACGCGAGGGTCACGTGCATCGACGTTTCTTTGCCGTCGGCGCCGACCATCTTCTGATCGAGCGTCGTGCCATCGGCGCTCTCGGTGTACGCTCGCGTCGCGCTCATCGGCGCCGTGCCACTGAACTTTGACTTTGCGACATTGAGGTTCCAGGTCCCGTCGACGGCATCGGCCGCAAACGCGGTGCTGCCGAAAAACAGCGTGCTGAGCAGTGCGATCGCTACAATTCTTACCATAGCCCTTCTCCCATAGGTGTCTTGCTTTTAGTCGTCAACGCGGGCCGGCTAGTCCGGAAGCGCATCCAAGAATATGCGCGTTCAGCCTAACGGACGCAAGCACTGGATCGCATGCGCTGGTTAGCACGCGAGCGGCCGGGACACGCGCTCCGCATGAACGCGATATGGACCGCCGCGCACCGTTCGCGTCGTTGACGGCGTAACAGTGGTATAAACGCTGGCGCTGCTGTGTCGGCGTACTCGGAAGTCGCTAATAACGAAAGCGCGACGTATGCCGAAATGCATGTTATCCAGAGACCTGGCTAGCGTTTCACGGAAATCGCGTATGTCGCAGCTGCCGGCAAAGCAACTCGGGCGGGCAATTTGGCCTTCCTCTACAAGCCCGATGGCAACCTTCTAGGCTCATACCTCATTTCCACCGGCCCCCGAGCCTAACTCCAACTGGCTCACAAGCTTCAAGTCTATGCACTTCGAAAGCCCCGCGAAAAACGTCCGCCCGTGGCCCGCCAGCCTGGGCTGAACCAAGAATTCACCTTCATCGATCAAATCCCGATCGCCGACGGGGCAGATCAACAAGTTAGCCAAAATCGACATTGCATTTTCTTGCGTTCCGCTGCCTTGCGTGTAATCCTAATCGGCATAAAAACGGAGGGAAATAAGGTGCTCACACCCATTTTCCACCGATTGGGGGAGCAATGAAAAATATCATCCGTTCTCGGAATTTCTTTATTGGCGCTGGTTTCGCCGTGGCGCTTGGCGCGCTCGCGTTCGGACAGTTTATAATTGCCCGAAAGGCGCTTGCATTAAGCAGCATGGCTCCTAGATTCGAAGTGAACCCATTTTGGCCGAAGCCGTTGCCCAATCATTGGATCATGGGCATGGCGATCGGCGTCTGGGTCGATAACAACGACCACATCTGGATGGTGCACCGCGCTAATACCGTCGACCGTACGGAAAGCCAGCTGCAGCACGGCTTGGGCGAATGCTGTCAGGCGGCGCCACCGGTGCTGGAGTTCGACGAGGAAGGCAATGTGCTCCATGCCTGGGGCGGCCCGGGCAAGGGTTATGACTGGCCGGAATCGAATCACGGCATCTTTGTCGACTCAAAGGGCAATGTCTGGATTGGCGGCAATGGCGGGCCGGACTCCCAGATCCTGAAATTCACCCAGGACGGCAAGTTCCTGATGCAGTACGGCAAGTCGGGAGCGCGCCGGAAGGCGGGTGCGGTCGCTGACGCCAACGTGGAAGCGTCGGAGAAGGATTTTGCCGCCGATTCCAACGATCCCAACAATTTCGGCCGTGTCGCTAAAATATTCGTCGATGCCAAGGAAAACGAAGCTTACATCGCCGACGGCTACTTGAACCATCGCGTCGCGGTGATCGATGCCGATACGGGCAAGATGAAACGCTGGTGGGGCGCCTACGGCAACAAGCCGGACGACAGTCCGCTCGGCCCTTACGATCCGGCCGCGCCGCATGCGCAGCAATTCGGCAATCCGGTGCACTGCGCCGACATGTCGGTCGACCGACTGATCTATGTCTGCGATCGTGTCAACGACCGGCTGCAGGTCTTCACGGCTGACGGCAAATTCGTGAAGGAGGCCTATTACAAGACCGCGACGAAGGCCGACGGCTCGGTGTGGGACATTGCCTTCTCCAAGGATCCTCAGCAGCAATGGATGTTCATGACGGATGGCGTGAACGAGCAAGTGGTTGTCTGGGACCGTCATACGCTGATGCCGGTGACAACGTTTGGCGACGGTGGCCGTTATGCCGGCGAATTCCATGGCGTACACTCGATCGCCATCGACTCGAAAGGCAACCTCTTCACCACGGAAACTTATGAAGGTCGGCGCATCCAGAAATTTATGTACAAGGGAATGGCGCCGGTGACGAAGCTAGATCAGGGAGTGCCGTGGCCTAAGTCCTGACGGGTTCGACGCCTAGATTTTTCATGTTGAGTAAGCTCATGCGCTGCCGGTTTGCTTTGCCGGTTGCGGCGCTGAGCTTTTTTGCATCGCACGCCTTCGCGCACAACATTCCCGTCGGCGCAACGGTGCAAATGTTTGTCAAGCCGCAAGGCCACTCCCTGCGGGTGTTGGTGCGGGTGCCGCTGACGACCTATGTCGACGCCGAGTATCCGCGACGCGCCGGCGACTTTGTCGATCTCGCCAAGGTCGACCCTTCGCTGCGCGCCGCCGCGTCCGTGATACTGCTGGAAGCCCTTACGATGTATGAGGGTGATCGGCAGCTTCCCAATCCGCAAATTGTCGCGGCGCGGATGTCCCTGGATTCGGACAACTCCTTCGCCGGCTACGATAAGGCGCTGTCCCATGTCCTAGGTGCACCGCTGCCGCCAGAGACCAACATGTTCTGGGAGCAGGGCAAGCTCGATGTTTTATTCGAATATCCCATACGGACTGAGAAGTCCTATATTTCTATGCGCGCCGCCTTTGACCGCTTGGCGCTGCACGAAGTCACCACGGTTCAAGTTCTGCAACCGGATGGTGTTTCGCGCGTCTACGAGTTGCAAGGCGATGCCGGATTGGTGAGGCTGGATCCCAATTGGTACCATGCCGCAGCGCTCTTCGTGGCCGCCGGGTTCCACCACATTCTGGAAGGCACCGATCATTTGTTGTTTTTGTTTTGCCTGATCATACCGTTCCGGCGCATCGGTCCGCTGATCCCCATCGTTACGGCTTTCACGGTCGCCCATTCGATCACTCTGATCGCCTCGGGCTATGGATTTGCGCCCGATGTGCTGTGGTTCGCGCCGCTGGTCGAAGTTCTTATTGCGATGTCGATCGTTTATATGGCGCTGGAGAATATAATAGTCGAGCAACCCGCCCGGCGTTGGATCATTTCGTTCTTCTTCGGCCTGGTACATGGCTTCGGCTTTTCTTTCGTCCTGCGCAACACCTTGCAGTTCGCCGGCTCGCATGTGCTGACGTCGCTGCTGTCCTTCAATGTCGGCGTGGAGATCGGGCAATTGGTCGTACTGGCACTGTTCGTGCCCGCCCTGAACTTATTGTTCCGTTACGTCGTCGCCCAGAGGCTGGGCACCATCATCCTGTCAGCCGTGGTCGCTCATCAGGCCTGGCATTGGATGGAAGACCGGTACGACACCCTGAAACAATTTCCCTGGCCGGCTATCACCGAGGGCGGGCTGGTAATCGCATTACGCTGGCTGATTGTGCTGGTGGCGCTGGCGGCCGTGATCTGGGTGGTGTCCGTGGCAACGCGGCGCCGGGAGCACCCCGGGGTACGCAAGACGACGGGTTCGCTGGTGGAATAGTCTGCAGCCTTATTCTGCCCGAAAAGTGAGTAACTCCTCAAAATGTGGGCATAAGCGAAGAGCGGCGCTGTACCGGGTCGCAATCAATGTTTCAGCGGCGCTGGGGCGCAGACCGGGCCGAGATATTTATTCCGACGGCGATTGTTAAGTCTTTGTTGCTGATTCAAACGGCCGTCTGAATATATGCCCGCGGCGGATTGGGGACCAGGAGCCGACCGAATTCCATTGAAGGGTGGCGCCGCTCGAGCGCTCAGGTGCCCCTGTCTCTTTGCATCCCCACATACCAGAGGTGAAGTTCTTACCTTTTAAATTCTGCAGCTCAGCCCAGATATACGTGATATGTACGGCGCGCGAGGATTCGGATGCTCGATGGCGCCTAAACATTGCGATGGTAATTGGCCGAATAGTGAGTCAAAGGCTATGATAGCGGCCCTTCATGGCAGAGACTGGAGAGCCGCGATGCTGCAGCGATGGCTATTTAGGGCTGGGTGTCTTGGGCTCATAGCCGGTTGCAGTCAATCTGCGCCACCAGCCTCGCCGCCGCCGGTCTCCGGCATCGACATGCAGTACATCGACAATGGCGTGCGGCCGCAGGATGATCTTTACAAGCACGTGAATGGCAAGTGGCTCGAAACGACTGAAATTCCGCCCGATAAGGGCGGGTACGATCAATTCACAAAGGTGTTCGATGACACCGAGACGCAGCTGCGCTCGCTGATCGAGGGGCTGCAGAAATCCACCGACCCCTCCGATCAGAATCAGCAAAAAATTGCCGATTTGTACTCGACCTTCATGAACGAGGCGGCGTTGGAGCCGCTGGAGCTCAAGCCGCTTGCTGGGGAGTTCGCCAGGATAGAAGCGTTGAGGGATCGAGACCAGATCGCCACGCTGATCGCTCACTTCAACCGCATTGCTGTCCCCGCTCCCTATACACCACAAGTGCATCAGGACGCCAAGGACGCTACCAGATATGTGTTCGATCTCGGTCAGGACGGCCTCGGCATGCCGGATCGCGACTACTACCTGCAGGATGATGTTCGTTTCAGAGAGATCCGGGCCAGCTACCTCGGGCATGTGCAGAAGATGTTGACGCTGGCGGGCGACAAGAACGCTGCGCACGAGGCGCGCGACATCGTGGCCCTCGAGACTGCTCTGGCCAAAGTGCAATGGACCAAGGTCGAGAATCGCGACCCGGTCAAAGTGTATAACAAGGTCGAGTTTCCGAAGCTCGCGGCGCTGGCCGCGGGTTTCAACTGGAAGGGATACCTGACGGACTCCGGCGTGCAAGGCAAGGTTGACTACCTTGTTGTCAGCCAACCAAGCTACATCACGAGCTTCAACAAGCTTTTGCAGCAGACGCCGCTGCAGACATGGAAATCCTACTTCCGCCTGCGCGTGCTCAAGGCATATGCACCCTATCTGAGCAAGGCGTTCGTCGATGAGAACTTCGCCTTCGACGGTATGGTGCTGCACGGCACCAAGGAAAACGCGCCGCGGTGGAAGCGCGGTGCGCGGCTGGTAGACGGATCTATCGGTGAGGCGCTCGGCAATCTTTACGTCGCCCGGTACTTCCCACCGCCGTATAAGGCCCGCATAGATCACCTGGTCAAGAATCTCCTGGCCGCTTGCGGAGCGGACATCGGCACGCTCGATTGGATGAGTCCGGAAACCCGGCAAAAAGCGCAGGACAAGCTAGCGCATTTCGCGACCAAGATCGGCTATCCAACGAAGCCGCGCGACTACAGCACTTTGCAGATCGCTAAGGGTGATCTGATTGGCGACGTCGAGCGCGCCAATGAGTTCGAATATCGGCGCAACCTCAACAAACTCGGTCAGCCGATCGACCGCTCCGAGTGGGGCATGACCGCGCAGACGGTGAATGCCTACTACAACCCTGAGCTCAACGAGATCGTGTTTCCCGCAGCGATCCTGCAGCCGCCGTTCTTCAACGCCAACGCCGATGATGCGGTGAACTACGGTGCGATCGGCGCCATCATCGGCCACGAGATCAGCCACGGCTTCGACGATCAAGGCAGTCAGTACGACGGCTATGGCAACCTGGCCGATCCCCCCGGCTGGTTCACACAAACGGATCTTGACCATTTCAAAGCTAAGGAGCATGCGCTGGTGCAGCAGTATTCGGCGTTCTCGCCCCTGCCTGGCTTTCCAATCAATGGCGAACTCACGCTCGGTGAGAACATCGCGGACAACTCCGGTCTTGCGATTGCCTACAGGGCGTATCGGCTATCGCTCGATGGTAAACCGGCACCGGTGATCGACGGGCTGACCGGAGATCAGCGCTTCTATATGGGCTTCGCCCAAGCCTGGCGCGGCAAGCTACGCGACAACGAGTTGCTCATAAGTATCAAATCCGATCCGCACTCACCTGATCAGTACCGCGGCACCGTCACGGAAATGAACCAGACGGGCTTCTACTCCGCCTTTGGGGTCAAGGAAGGCGACAAGATGTTCCTGCCGCCCGACCAACGTGTAACGATGTGGTGACGCGTGATGGCAGGTTGGCGCGACATCACTGGACCCGACTGTCGGACCTACATTTACGGCGATCGCTCGGCCCCGGCTTCATTGGCAATCCGCTAAAAGGCTGTTCAGCGCAAAGGCACCACGCCGCTCGGCCCGACCGCGAACATATGATCGCCCTCGGCGGGCACTACCGCGAATCCTCCGGTAAAAAGGCCGAACGAAGGCAATATTAGACCGCTCGCCTTTTGCCAGAAAACCGGTACGCGCAGGGCGCTCTTGCCAAGCTTCTTAAGTTGCTTCACCGGATGTATATGACCACTCAAGGTGAAAAGTGCATCTGCGTCAAGCGTGCGAGCGCGCTGCGCGTCGTGGATAAAGCGGAAGGGGAAGTCGATGAGCTCAGTATCCCACCACTGGATAGATGGCAGGCTAGTCCTTGAGGTGCCGACATCGTGATTGCCACTTACCACGTGAATCTCAAGAAAGCCGGCGAGTTGCTCAACCCAGCGTTGAAGCCGGTCGCACTCGAGGCTACCGAGCGGTAGCGGGGCGTGCACAAAATCGCCGAGAATAATAAGCCGCAGGGAGTCGGCACTCTTCACGAGTTGCGTGATCCGTTGCCGGTCTGCTTCGTCGCTACCGGCGGGAACCGCAATTCCATGGCGCGCAAAATGACTGCTTTTACCGAAATGGGTGTCGGCGACTATAACGGTACGGCGGCGAGGCCATAGCAGAGCGCGCTGAGGATGAAACACCAGAGTCTCGCCGTGAATGAGCACTGACACCGTTCCTTCGGTCATTGCGCCATCCGCTCGAGCTTTCGAGCTTCACGTTCGACACGTTTTTGCCAGGTTTCGGTGGATAAAGTCTGCGTCTGCAGCCGATCTGCCCACAGCGGGAATGATAGCGGTGTGTAGCGTTTCGGCGTCATCACCCGCCACGTCTGCGCCGCCATTCGTTGCAATGAATCCAGCAGCTGCTGATTGTCGAGCTGCCGCTCGAGCACTTCGCGCCGCGCCTGCTGCAACAGCAGGTTATGCGGGTCATGGCGTTCCAAGACGTCAAACATCAGCCCGCTAGAGGCCTGCAGTTGGCGCGCCGTCTTGCCGCGGCGCGGCGTGCCCGAGTCCACCAGCCCGGCGATTCGCGCGATATCCCTGAACTGGCGGCGGGCTAGATCCGAGAGATTCACGCTCGCCAGCAAATCGGCTACAAGTTCATCCTGGCTGAACCAACGACGCAAGGCGGCCGGTGTGACTTGCAAGGGTTCCGCGCACAGAAGTTCGAAGCCGTATTCGTTGGTGGTAATTGAAAATGTCCGCGGCGTTTCCCGCGCTGCGCGCAGCGCCACGAGCGAGGCGATACCCTCGTTGAGCATCCTGCCTAGGAATGGGAATACAAATAGATGAAATCCCTCGCGATTCTCCAGCACTTCGATCAGCAGGTGCTCAGGAGTGGGCATGGCAGACCATTGTTTTTGCAAATCCAATAACGGGCCGAGCACGGTCAACTCGGGATCGGTTGCCGTGCCTCGCTCGTACGAACCAAGCACATCGAGGAGTTCCAATCCGAGGGAAACCGAAAGCGGCAGGCGGGCTCCCTGCCAGCGCGGTACGAAACGGGTCGATCCGGTGGCCAGTCGAACGTAAGCGACGGAATCTCGAGCTCTAACAAATTTCAAAGTGCGCCCTGCAAATATGAAGAGAGCTCCGGGGCGCAGGCGTCCCACAAACGATTCCTCTACATGACCTAGCACGCCGCCCTTCAGCCAGCTGATGGCAATCGAGGCATTGCTCGTAATGGTGCCCACGTTTTGTCTGTGACGCCGCACCAGGTCCGCGCTTTGGACGACATAACGCGAGTCCACGATGCTCACGCGTCGAAATTGCGGATAGCCTTGAAGTGCCGTTCCGCCGCGAGTGATGAAATCAAGCACCCAACCCCATTGCACATCGGTCAGCTGCTCGAAGGCGTGGGTGGTGCGCGCTTCGCACAGCGCTTGGTGTGGGTCGAATCCGCCACCGGCTGCTAGGGTAACCAGATGTTGCGCGAGAACGTCCAGGGCCAGCCGCATCGGCGGCCGGGGCTCCAGCTCCATGCGCGCCACGGCATGGCGCGCTGCCGCCGCCTCGAGCACTTCCAGCGCGAGCGTCGGTACAATAGTCGCGCGGCTGATTTCGCCGGCCTTATGTCCGCTGCGACCGGCCCGCTGCAGAAGCCTTGCTACGCCCTTTGGGCTACCGATCTGTAGAACCTGATCTACCGGTGGAAAGTCCACGCCTAGATCAAGCGAAGAAGTGCACACCACACAGCGCAGGCTGCCGGCCTTGATGCCCTCTTCAATTCGGCGCCGGATCTTGGCGTCGATAGAGCCATGATGAATCGCAGTGATCGTGAGCCAGTCGAGCCGCGCGGTAGTGATGGCCTGGTACCACAATTCCGCCTGTGAGCGGGTGTTGGTAAAAATCAGCGTTGTGCGTCCCCCCTCCAATCGCTTAAGAACTTGCGGCAACATTTTAAGGCCCAAATGCCCGCCCCAAGGGAAACGATCGATGGAGTCTGGAAGAAGCGAGTCGATGACGTAGCTCTTCTGGAGCGGCGCGCGAATGACCCGACCTTTTAGCGTATTGCCCAAGAGCGCGCGCATCGCGCCGTCAAGATCGGGCAGGGTTGCGGACAGCCCCCAAATGCGCAGCGCCGGATTCAGAGATCTTAGCCTTGAAGCAACGAGCTCCATTTGCACGCCACGTTTCGTTCCGAGGAACTCGTGCCATTCATCGACAATCAAGGCGTCCAGGCGCGACAGCGCCTGAGAGGCATCGGCGTGAGTCAGCAGCAAGGTAAGACTCTCCGGCGTGGTAATCAGGGCGTGGGGCGGTCGGGTTTTTTGTCTGGCGCGGCGCAACCCGCTGGTATCACCGGTGCGCTGTTCTACACGCCATTTCGAATCGAAGTAGGGCAGAGGCTCGAGCAGTGCGCTCTCCAGATCTCTGGCAAGCGCCCGCAACGGCGTGATCCATATCACGCGTATGCCAGGCCTGTCCGCTTCGCCCCCCATCTCAAGCACGGGACCCAACCAGGCAGCCAGAGTTTTGCCGGTGCCGGTGCTTGCATTCAGCAGACCGGATTCGCCCGACCAGTAGGCCAGCCACATATGTTCCTGAAACTCGAATGGCAAGCGGCCGCGCTGCGCGAACCAGGCACGCGCCTTTTTCAGTCGCTCGACGATTTCAGGCGCCATTGTGTAGCGCGAGCACTTGTTGCAAGTCCCTGACGGTATTGGCTTCTTCTGCCGGCTTATCGGTCCGCCAGCGGACAATACGCGGAAAGCGCAGTGCAATTCCTGATTTATGTCGCGATGACTTCGCAATGCCTTCATACGCTAGTTCAAAGACCTGCACAGGGTCGACGCTGCGCACCGTGCCGAATTTCTCCTTGGTATGCTTGCGGATCCACCCATCCAAGCGGCGGATTTCCGTGTCCGTCAAACCCGAATAGGCTTTGGTGATTGGCACCAGGGCCCCCGCCAGCCAAACGCCGAAGGTGTAGTCGGTGTACAGATTAGAGCGGCGCCCATGCCCGGGTGCTGCGTATAGCAATACACCATCAAAGAGAAAGGGATCATTTTTCCATTTCCACCATGCGCCGCGTTGTCGCCCGACACCATAGGACGAGCGCCATTCCTTTAGCATCAGTCCCTCCACGCCGCGCGCGCGGGCTTCATCCCGCGCGATGGCAAGCTCCTCCCAAGAACCGTGCAGCAGCGCCGGCGACAGGCTCATTACCGGTAGTGCGGCGCCTTGAATCAGTCGCTCGAGCTGCGCGCGACGTTCCACGAGCGGTCGAGGACGCCAGTCGATTGCTTCGAACTCCAATAAATCGTAGGCGATGAATCGAGCCGGTATTGCATTTAGAATCTTCGCCGTAAGCTTTTTCCGCCCGATACGTTGTTGCAGGCTCGCGAACGGCAGTATCCGACTGGCTGATCCCGCCAGCACCTCGCCGTCAAGTACCGTTCCATCGGGGAGCGCCGCGGCGGCGGCAATGATTTCTGGAAATCGCTCCGTGATCAGTTCTTCGCCGCGCGACCAAAGAGCGCTCTGACTTGCACGGCGCACAATTTGTCCACGGATACCATCCCATTTCCATTCCGCGAGCCATTGCCTACGATCGCCCAATTCCGCCGGCTGTTGCTGCAGCGGTGACGCCAAATAGAAGGGGTAGGGGTGAGAGTTGCCGAGACTGCCGTTATTTTTGCCGAGCGTCTGCCAAAAATCGGCACTGGGCTCCCACGGTCCCATTAAGGACCGCTCAATTTCAATGCGGGGCAGATCCAAGGCTGAGGCCAACGCCCGGGTTACGAGTGATCGGGACACCCCGACGCGCAACGAACCCGTAAGCAACTTATTCACTAGAAAGCACTCGCGGTAGGGGAGGCTGTGCCACCAACCCACGATGTGTTGCCGACGCTCGGATTCCTCTTGGGCGCCGAGAGGCAGTATTCTTGCCGTGAACCATTGCGTCAGGGAGATATCGGCTGGCTGCAATGCGTCCTTATTTGAAATTAACAGCGCGATCGTCTCTGCGAGATCGCCGACGGACGCATACGTTTCCTCGACCAGCCAAGCGGGTAGCTGCACCTCCTCAAATAGCCATTTTCGCAGCAGTGCTGGCCCCACGCTGCCTTTCAGGCGCCTGCCTATTAAAATATAGGCTGCCCAGGCCGCATTCTCTGGTGTAGCAGCTAGGAAATAGGCACTCATGGCTTCAATCTTCGCGGCCGTCGACGTGGTGGTATCAAGACTTTCAAAAAGTTCTGCGAAGCGCCGCACTCACTCCTCCGCGCCGTATTCTGTGCGTAAGGCATCTGCATTGATCCCTTGCTCTTGCAAATAGCGGCACATCGCGTCGGTGTATCCGTGAGTCAAAAAAATTCGCTTGGCGCCGGTTTCGCTGAAAGTGCGCAGCAACGAGGGCCAGTCGGCGTGATCCGAAAGTACAAATCCGCGATCGTAGCCGCGACGGCGACGATCACCGCGAATTCGCATCCAACCCGAGCAGAAACCGGTGCGGTGTTCGCCGAAACGACGCATCCAGGCAGATCCAGCCGCGCTCGGCGGCGCCACGATCAGCGCGCCGGCATAATCTGTCGGCGCTGCTACCGTGGCGGGCAGGGTTGCCAGCATGCATATGCCCGCCTCGCGATAGGCGTCAACCAGCGATTCGACAGCTCCGTGGACATACACACTGTCGGAGGTATGCGAAAACAATTCGGCGAGCACGCGCTGTGCTTTGCCGAGCGCGTAGGCGAATAGCACACTGGCGACGCCGTTGTCCCTGTTAGTGTGCCACCAGTCGAGAATTTCGAGCGCTACCTTTGATGTCTCAGGCCACCTATAAGCCGGGAGCGCGAAAGTTGCCTCGCTGATGAAGACATCGCACGGTACGACCTCAAAAAGCTCGCAGGTGGGATCCGGATCGCGCTTGTAGTCGCCAGATACTACCCACACCTGATCGCCGTGTTCCACGCGAACCTGTGAGGAGCCCAAAATATGTCCGGCAGGGTGCAAGGACACTCGCGTTTCCCCGAGCGCGATCCGCTCACGGTAGTGCATCGGCCTGAGCTGCGCTTCCGCCGGCAAGCGGCGGCGGGCAACACCCGTGCAGGCCGACGAAAGATAATACTTTGCGCTTCCGGCACGCAGATGATCACCATGAGCATGCGTAATGACTGCATGCTCTACTGGTCCCAATGGGTCTATGTAAAAATCACCCGCCTTACAGTAAAGTCCTTGAGGTTTTGCCTGAATCAAGTCGCCTTTAGGTTGCATCCAAGCCATAATCTCTCGGCCGCGTGGCTTCAAGTAGCCCCGGCCTGCGCAAAGCGTTGTAGGATCCGCGCCACAAGGCGAAATTGAGTACTGTGCCCTTCCCAGAAGCCTTGCTAGTTGTAAAGGTGGCTAGGAAGCTACCTACTGGAGTTATCGGATGCAACGGGCAATTCTTGTGATCACGGCGTGTATGACGCTCAGCGCCTGCGGCCTTGGCGAGACTGCGGTTTCCGCCGCTGCTGGGGGCGCCGCGGAAGTTGAGCAGGCCAGAGCGGCATTGAAAACCGAGGCGCGTGTTAAGGAGCAGCTCGACGCTGCGCGCACGCTCGATGCGCAGCATCGCCAGGCCGCTGAAGCGGCCGCGCAGTAATCGCCCGCCCGGCATGCCGGAGCCGCTCGCCTTGCAGTCGCTTGGCGCGAATCCGCCACGGATTTGCCTTTCCCCTGTCGACAGTGCAACGTCAGGCTTGTAAATCCCGCTAACCTGTCCGGTTCCAACGCTTTCGGGAGCGGAATACAACCTGCCATTGGATCGGAATAGCAAGTCTGCGCTTGGATCGACATCCCTTGGAACGCTGCACAAATTAGTCTTCGCGGAAAATATGCAAGATCGTCTGCTTGCCTGCCCGCGTTATGCGCACCGGCACCGCGTCAATCTCCACGACGGTCATGTGTGCAGGCAGGGGTGTGTGCACTTTTAGCTTCCGGTTACTATGTGTTGGAACAACTTGGATCCGGGCCAGAACATGAGCAGCACTTACTACCGCTGGGTGATTGTTGCATCCGGCGGTCTGCTGGGCTGCGTTGCCTTTGGCGCCATGTTTTCACTACCGGTCTTTATTCGGCCGATCTCACAGCAAACCGGCTGGTCCATCACCGGTATATCGGGCGCCATGACTTTCGGTTTTCTCGCCATGGCGGCAGGAAGCATCATCTGGGGAAACCTGTCGGACCGTTTCGGTCCGCGCATGATCGTGCTGCTCGGATCAGCGGTCCTGGCGGTAGCCCTCGCGCTCGCGAGTCGGGCGACGTCGCTCCTCGAATTTCAGGTAATTTTCGGCTTGATGGTTGGCGGCGCAGCAGCGGCCATATTTGCGCCCATGATGGCGTGCGTGACAGGCTGGTTCGAGACGCAGCGCAGCCTGGCCGTGTCGCTCGTCTCAGCCGGCATGGGCATGGCGCCATTGACCATGTCGCCGTTCGCGGCGCAGCTTATTTCCCATCATGACTGGAGGACGTCACTTCAAATCCTTGCCGCATTCAGCGCCCTAGTCATGATCCCCATAACGTTTCTGGTGCGTCGCCCGCCGGCGCCGAAATCCGAAAATGTCATTGTCGCGCCAATCGAAGAGCCGCAATCGGGGATCACCGTCGGCCAGGCAATGAGATCCCCACAGTTCATCACCCTGCTGCTGACAAATTTCTTTTGCTGTGCGACGCACTCCGGACCTATCTTCCATACCGTGAGCTATGCAATCAGTTGCGGGATCCCGCTGGTTGCTGCTGTGTCGATCTATAGCTTAGAAGGCCTGGCGGGCCTTGGCGGTCGAATCGCGTTCGGCGTTCTCGGCGATCGGCTGGGAGCAAAGCGCGTTTTGGTCACCGGTCTGCTGCTGCAGGCGTTCGGCGCGCTGGCTTATTTCTTCGTGCGCGAACTCGGCGCGTTCTACGCGGTGGCGGCGCTATTTGGTTTTATTTACGCCGGCATCATGCCGCTGTATGCCGTGCTCGCACGGGAGAATTTCCCGCTGCGCATGATGGGCACGATCATCGGCGGCACCGCGATGGCGGGTAGCCTCGGCATGGCAACGGGCCCGGTGGCCGGAGGCATGATCTTTGACCGGCTCGGGAGTTATGGCTGGCTTTACATCGGTGCATGGGCCGTCGGAATTGGCGCCTTCCTGATCGCTTTGACCTTCAAGGCCTACGCAGCCGCGCTAACGTCAGGCCCTGCCCATGTCGCGGGCTAGCCCGCACTGCTTAGAATAGGGAGCTGTCCGAACCGGCGAAGTTGATCCGCACCCCGTGCGCCCATTCGGCCGCGCACCCCGGAAAAGTAGCAGCTCCGCAGACACCCTATCCGGTCGTGTGCGCGCACGACCGTTGTGAATAATCAGCTGAGTCCGCCGCAATAGACTCGTCACATTCGTGAAACAAGAATGCTATGTACGGCTGCTAGGCTCCGTTGGTCGTGCCGCGTTCCGGGTCTGCCGTGACGCGCATCCAATTCGGCCTGAAAAAGTGCAACGCAATAATAGGAGATGGATCGTGAAAATTCCAAAAGTTCTGTTCGCATTGGGCGTAGGGCTGTTTACAGGCCAGGCGGCCAATGCGTGGCAACAAGCGCAAACGGTGCAACACGTGGTCCTCATCAGTGTTGACGGGTTGCACACGCTCGATCTTTCAAACTTCGTAAAAGCCCATCCTGACTCCGCGCTATCCGCATTGACGCGGCACGGATTGACGTATACGAATAACCAGGCGTCATCGCCATCGGATTCCTACCTCGGGTTGGCGCACTCGTAACCGGCGGCTCACCTGTTACGACGGGCTTTTGGTATGACGTGACCTGGAATCGCGCGCTGTCGCCAGCAGCCCAAACGGACGGCACCGGCAATCCAGGGGGCCAGTGCCCAAGGCAGGTCGGCACTATCATGGCTATGGACGAATCGATCGATACCGACCTGACCCGACTCGATGGCGGCGGCGGCATCAATACGGCATTCCTGCGCCGCGACCCGCAAAATGGTTGCAAGACGGTGTTGCCGCACGAGTACCTTCGCGTCAATACAATATTTGAAGTGGCGAAAGCCGCGGGACTTCGAACGGCGTGGATCGACAAGCACCCGTCATACGAATGGACGAACGGCCCTAGCGGCACGGGCGTGGACGATTTTTTTGGGCCCGAGATTAATTCGGTTCCCGTCGCACTTCCCTTTGCCGGCTGCACGCCGGTGCCGTATGCGGATGCCACGCGAGACGATGGCTGGACGACCGCGCTCGCCAACGCCCGCTGTTATGATCTGATACACGTCCAGGCGCTCATTAACCAGATTCACGGGTATACGCACGATCGAGGCAAGTGGGTCGGAGTACCCGCTCTCTTCGGCACAAATTTCCAGGCAGTCAGTGTCGGACAGAAGCTCAATACCGATCCCGTCACCGGTGAGCCGGGCGGATATGCCGACGTCCTGGGCAGTCCGGCTGCAGGCCTGGCCGATCAGCTTGATTTTGTCGATCAGTCAATCGGGCGTATCGTGCAGGAATTGCGTGCGCAGAACCTTTATCACACAACCCTGATCATTATCAGCGCCAAGCACGGCCAATCGTCAATCGACCGTACCAAGAACCAGAATATCGCCGGCGACCAGCCCGGCGCTCTTCTTGGTGCATCGGAAGCGTTCGACATCTCCGATGACGGTTCACTGATTTGGTTGGCCAATTCTTCGCTGACTACCGATGTCGTAACCCTGCTAAGTCGACCGCAAAACCAGCAACTCCTCGGAATCCAAGAAATCTTTGCAGGGCAGTCGCTTATCAACAAGTTCAACAGCCCGCTTCTCGACCCACGAACACCTGACATTATTCTGAAGGTCAATACCGGGGTGATATTCACGGGCGGGAGCAAGATAGCCGAACATGGGGGCTTCAATGAGGATGACGTGCATACGGCGCTTCTGCTATCACTGGACGGCATGCAGGGGGCCGTAGTCAAGACCGCCACCACAAATCAACAGGTCGCACCCACGATTATCCGCGCCCTGGGGCTCGATCCGACAAGCCTCGCCGCAGTGAATAAGGAGCAAATCCACGTATTGCCAGTGTTCTTCGAGCAAACGCACTAAATAGCGGGCCTCGGCATCAACTTGCTTTAAGAAAGGCGGGCGCCCCTCATCGGAGGGCGCCCTGCGCCGTTTCTGCGATGATTTCTCATAAAGCAGCGACGAAAAGCTTGACACGCAGGACGGGCAGCGGTTGCACCGGTATGATCGCACTGGATCGTCGAGCGCCTCTTCGCCCGTATTAATTGGCAAAATCAGCTGCTGGCTGCCGGGATTACCCGATCAATTTCCTATGCTTTATATAGCTGGCAGCTGCTATACGTGATGCGAAGACATGTTGAGATAGATGAGGGATCCGAGTGCCACTCAAACGGGAACTCAGCGTTTTTATATCCTCTCCCGGGGACGTTGCCGAGGAGCGGGCACTGGCCGGCCGCGTATTTCGGCGGCTCGGCAATGAATTTGGCGATGTCCTGAGCATCAAGACGATTCTGTGGGAGCACGAACCGATGTTCGCCCATGCGGGCTTCCAGGAGCAAATTCCCCGGCCCTCGCAATGTGATCTCGTCGTCAGCATATTATGGTCGCGCCTGGGGGAGCGACTGCCAGCGGATTTCGCCCCCGAACCGGGTCGGCCGCCGCCGACCGGGACGGAGTTCGAGGTTAAGGACGCGCTGAAGGCGTACGAGGAATTCGGCCGCCCAAATTTGTTGATTTATCGCAAGCGAGCACCGCCTCACGTGGACTTGGCGAGCGCTGACGCCGAAGAGCAGTTTCGGCAATACAAACAGCTGACGGAGTTTTGTCGCGTAGCTTTTTACGATGCCAACGGAGCGGCGATTGTAGCCCATCACGGTTTCGCCGACGGTGCGGATTTTGAACGTCAGCTGACCGAGCACGCCCGCAAATGGATGCTGAGGGAACTGGAGAAAGCGGACGAACACGAATTGCGTCCGCGTTGGACCCGTGGTTCGCCGTTCCGCGGCCTGGAATCGTTTGATGCGGAGCATCAGGACGTGTTTTTTGGGCGCTCCCAGGCCGTCGGCGAGGTGATCAGGCGGCTGCGCGATGCGGAACTCGAGGAGCGCGGCCGCGCAGCGCGTACCCATCTGCTGCTGATCATCGGCATGAGCGGCAATGGCAAGACGTCGCTCGTGCGGGCCGGATTGTTGCCGCTGCTGGAGGACCGGCCGATCGAAGGGATTGCACGCTGGTACACACTCGGCCTGCGCCCGTCGGATATGGACAATGGCGCGCCAGGCACCGGAGTCCTTGGATGCCTCGCTGCCCATATCCTTGCGGCTCTGCCAAGTGCAAGCCGGTATGGACTGGCGGCGCCACAGCTCGCCCAAGCGCTACGCGCGGAGCCGTCAGCGGCCGCGGCGCGGATCGAGACGTACCTTGCGGCAGAAGCCGCAAGTTCTGGCATTCCCGCTGAGCAGGTGCGCCTTTTGATCTATCTGGATCAATTGGAGGAAATATTCACGCTGGCATCGCTCGCCACTCAGGCCGAGTCCCTGCTGGATGTGATTGCGGCCTTGGCTGTACTTCCGAGCGTTTGGATCGTATCGACATTGCGTAGCGACTTTATGCATCGCCTTGAAAATTACCCCAAGGTTATGGAATTGTTGCGCCGCAGACCTCCGTATACGCTGCTCTCACCGCGTGGCGATGAACTCCTGGACATGATCCGGGAAGCAGCGTCCGCCGCGGGCCTCGACTTCGAGGAGCGGAACGGGGTAACGCTGGATCGTGAAATTCTGCGCCAAGCCTCTGCAAATCCGGAGTCCCTGCCCCTGCTGCAATATACATTGCAACAGCTATACGAACGCCGCGAGGGCAGGACGCTGCTTTGGGAGGTCTATAAGCCATCCGGCAGGGCGGAAGGCGGACTGCGCAGTTCGCTGATCGACGTAGCCGAGGGATTGGTCAGCGCCAGTACTGCGGATGCCGAAGCGGTGTTCCGGCGGGTCATGCGTGAGCTGACCAGCGTCAGTGAGGATGGTTCAGCCACGCGGCGCTACGCGCTGCTCGACGGGTTTCGCGTGGGCTCGCCAGAGCGAGCGCTGATCGACGGATTGGTAGCCGCGCGTCTCGCCGTGACCGATCGGCGCGATACGGCGCCGGTGGTATGCCTTGCCCACGAGGCCTTGCTGCAGTCATGGCCGCGCGTCGCGGCCTGGCTGCAGCAGGAATCTGCACTGCTGCGACTTCGGGATGAATTGCAACGGGACGCGCACGCCTGGGATGCCCATGCCCGTTCAGACGGGTGGCTTGGTATCGCGCCCGACAAGCTGGCGACCCTTGCGCAGCTCGACCGCGAAGGGATGATGCCGGGCGGCACCGCGGCCGACTATACGCAACGCTCGCGTCGTCGCGCGCACCGCAATCGGCTGATCAAGCGTACCGCGGTTGCAATCATTGTCGTGCTCGGTGTGCTTTCCATCATCGCCGGATTGATTGCCATGCGCCAGCGGGATCGCGCCGTGGCGGAGGCAATGACAGCGGATCGCACCTCACAATTCATGGTGTCGCTATTTAAGCTGGCGGATCCCGGTGAAAACCGCGGAAATTCGGTGACCGTGCATGAGGTACTCGATCGCGGCGCGCGCGATATCGGGCGTGGGCTCCAGCGTGAACCGCGGATTCGGGCAGACCTGCTGACCGCAATGGGTCAGGCTTATACGGGCCTTGGGCTCTACCAGCCGGCCAAGCAGTTGCTTAGCCAGGCGCGCGAAGACCAGGACTCGACCAGCGTGCCACCTGAAGCCCGGGTTCGCACGCTGATCGCCTCGGCCGCCGTGCTCGCCGGTACCGATGAGCTCGCTGATGCGAAGTCGTTGTTGCAACGCGCGCTCGCTATTTCACAGGCGCAGCTTCCGCCAAACAGTGTGCTGCTCTCCAATACGCGGGATGGCCTGGCCGACGTGCTGACGCAGCTGAATGAATATGGCCAAGCCGAACAGCTTTGCGAGGCTGCACTGGCTGTTGATCGCAAGCGCGGGTTGGAGGGATACGAAACCCTTTCGCAGACGCTTGATGTGCTGGCGCAGGCCCTGTATGCCGAAGGACGCCTCGATGTGGCCGAAGCGCCGATGCGCGAAGCCTTGGCTCTGCGGCTCAAATACCTCGGAACACGCCACGCGCTGACTGCAGTATCCATGAACAACCTGGCAGTCCTTTTCTACCAGACAGGCCGCTACGCTGAAGCCGAAAGCGAATGGAACCAGGTACTGCCGGTATATCGGGAAGTGTACGGACCCGAGCACCCGGAGGTGGCCACGCTGCTGAACAACCTTGGTCGTTCGGCTTTGATGGCGGGACGCGTGACCGAGGCGATTTCTCTTCTTGAACAAACAGTGCAAATGAGCGAGAAATTGAAGGGGCCTACGCATGATGACCTGGTACCACCGCTGAACAGCTTAGGCATGGCCTATCTTTACCAGGGTGACACCGCGCACGCCCGTGCCAATATCGATCGCGCGCTGCAGATTGCGCGCCTGCGCAATCATGCCTTCCTCGATCAGGTTCTGTTGAATGCCGCGGACCTCGAATTGAGCGTGCGCCGAACCGACGGTGTGCCTGCATTCCTGAATGAATCTCACCGGCTGCTGCAGTTGCATTATCCTTTGCCCACCGATCCTGCCGCGCAGTGGCGCTACGCGGTATGGGAAGCTGTCAATGCAAGCCTGATGTCGCTGCAAGGCAAGCCCGAACAAGCGCAGGGCATGCTTAGGGATGCCCGCGAGGTGTTGATCAGGCGGTTCGGCGCACAGGGATTTTATGTGCGGCGGCTCGAGCAGCGCGCCAAATCGATGGGCCTTGCGAGCGCCGCGCCTAGCGCGCAGAAATGAGCGGCGACCGCAAGGGCTCAACATAAAATATAACCTTCCTAGTGAACGGTCCAACCAGGCGGCAGCCCTGGAGTCAGCACGAAACCGCTGGAATCTGGCGCGGAATTGTATCCGAGCAGCACGCCGCTAGAACCGAACAGGAAGTCATTCGTCGCGGCACTGTCGCAAGGTGTCGTTACGCCGCCACCGCCCACAAAGGTGTAGATCTTTCCGTGCCAGCTAAAAGTAGGTGCAATCTTGGTATACACATTGTCGCAGGCTACCTCGGGGGAGGTGGCGTAATTGAAGATGATCTCGTAGTCCCCCAGATAAGCGCCTGCGAGCCGGAACACCGAAACCTGGGCATTGATCGATACGTTCAGGCTGGAGAAATTGGAAAGCGGGGGTGTGTTGGGGTTCGAAGCTGGCCCCGTGAGGCTCGATGCCGAGATGCCTGCCAGCGACAGGTCGACCCAGGTGTAAAGGAAGCTATGTTTTAGCTGGTAGGGCAGCGCAGTGAGCGTGTTGTCGCCCGTCACCGAATCTGCGCATACCAGGACCGGGAAGTTGACTCCTGAGGTGACATAATTCGACTTCGGCGCGGTGTCGGTCAGGAATACCTGGGGAGTTCCTGTCGAGGTCACCACACTCGCACAGGTGATAGTCTCATCGATGCTTATGCCACGGGCATAGGCAGCCGCCGCAATTGTCACAGCAGCGAGTCCCCACGTACCTACAAGCGCAGTGTGGAATTTCATCGCCTTCTCCTTAAGGTTGAGTGGTTACCGATCGTCCGCTTGCTGCCAATCCGGATTCAGTGCAGTCGCGACGATGTGTCCCCCGATGCGGGGACTGCCATGGAGCCAGTAAACCATATTTTCGATCGCCGCTTCAATTTTGAGCTCGCCGCTGCGGGTTTGTAACAGCGCTGCGAATAGTCTCGGCCTCACACAGAGATGGCTGCTACATTCAGTCTGCGTTGCGTAGCAGTCTCGTGCATTGATCGGCAAGGCGACCTAGAAGAAGGGTGAAACCACGTCGGCTTAGCCAATGTTCCTGCGTGCGCATGTAGGTGCAACTGAGCGTGCGAATCATCAGTCTCTACGATTTTTATGGTACCCAGGCCGGGTTTACTGTTACGTCGATGCCTGAAGTCAACCGGATCCGCGGCCAGCCTCGCCCCTCAGTGGTGTGGCTAACTATTTACGGACGGGGCGCGAATGGATTTCCCTGTTTGATGTCTATAAAACGGTAACACTGGGCGACTGCTGAACTCTATGTATATCTCATACGTTAATGAAGGACTCACGCACCTCTCTAATTGGTTTCAATGCGCCTCATTCTGCCAACAATTTGCGCTCTGACGGGGCTGCTGCTGGGCCTTGCGCTGCCCGCGCTTGCCGCCGATCCGCAGCCTTACAAGATTGATCATTTCTCGACGGGTCAGGACGAGATGGATGAGACGCTGCGAGCCACCTCCGATCTGGTGACCTTACGTTCCGGCGCGCCAGTGGGACCTTACGGACTGATTGCCCGGGCGCGCGGGGACATCGACCGGCTCAAAACCGTGCTCGAGAGCTACGGCTACTACGACTCGAAGCCCACCGTCAAGATCGATGGCCTGGGACTAAATGACCCGAAGCTGCCCGACGAGCTCGTGGCATTGCCGAAGAAGCATGATGCGCACGTGCAGCTCAGCTTCGAGCTTGGTCCACTCTATCACTTGCGAAAGGTTGTCATCGAGGGTGAGCTGCCGCCCTCGGCGCAGACGAAATTCAGGCTTGCGACGGGCGATCCGGCCGTGGCCGGAAATGTGCTCGCGGCCGGTACGCGAGTGTTCGCCGCGCTCGCGGATGATGGCTATGCCTTCGCCAAGGTCGATCCGCCGGCAGCCTTCCAGGACAAAACCGAGCCTGTGCTCGACGTGACCTTTCATGTCGAGGCGGGACCCAAACTGAATATTGGGCATATATACATCGAGGGACTGAAGCGCGTACAGGAAAGCCTCGTGAGGCGCCGGCTTCTTCTGCACAGTGGCGAGTTGTACCGGGCGAACCTGGTGGAGAAGGCCCGCGCCGACCTGCTGAGCCCGTCGCTCGGCGCGTTTGCCGCGATCAACGTCAAGGTCGGCAAGGAGGTCGACGACAGCGGCGGGGTTCCGATCACTTTTCAGGTGCGTGAGCGCACGCGCCATACATTCGGACTGTCCGCAGCTTACTCGACCGACCTCGGCGGAAGCGGCGGCATCAACTGGGGCGACCGCGACGTGTCCGGAAACGCCGAGCAATTCAACGCGGCTATGAGTGTGACCGGGCTGGGGGGCAGCTCAACCAATGGCTTGGGGTACGACGTGCCTCTGAAATACGTATTGCCCGATTTTGGTCGTCGCGACCAGTCCTTGCAATTCGGGGTCGAGGCGGTCAAGCAGGAGCTTATAGCGTATGACCAAACGGCGCTCAAGTTCGGCGTGACGCTGACTCGCAAGATTAACAAGCTGTGGACGGTCAGTGCGGGCGTGACCGCGACCGAGGAGAACATCGATCAGGTCGTGGCAATCGTGTCGACCTGCACGGTCGCAGTGATCACGCACAGCGGCTGCCCTGCAAGCGACGTCGAGTCCTTGCCACAGAGACAGGCGTACAACTATTCCTTGCTCGCCCTGCCGCTGACCGCGAGCTTTGATTCCACCAATCTCGCCTCGCCCATCGATGATCCCACGCATGGCATGCGCGATTCGATTAGCGTCGTGCCGACCCTCTCGCTCGGCCATACGCACGCGATGTTCCTGATCACCACGATTCGGGCGGCGGCTTACTTCGACCTCGATAGGTTGCTTTCCACGGATCCCGGACGCAGCGTGCTCGCGGTGCGCGCGCTGATCGGGGGTGCGGGGGGTGCGAGCGTAGACAGCTTGCCGCCGGACCAGCGCTTCTATGGGGGCGGCAGTGGCAGCATCCGCGGCTATCCCTATCAAGGAGTCGGTCCATATTTTCCGATACTTTCCGTGACCGGCGCGCTCATTGGTACTACCACTTATCCTGTAGGCGCGACTACGATCAGTGCGGCCGGCGTCGAATATCGCCGACGGATCGGCCAGAAGTGGGGCGCAGCTTTCTTCGTCGACGGTGGCCAGGTTGGCAACAATCTGGGCGTTTATCCGCGCAATCTATTCGTCGGCGTGGGGGCGGGCGCGCGCTACTACACGCCGATCGGTCCGATCCGGCTGGACATTGGCGTTCCACTCAAGCGTTACGATAGCGATCCGCAAGCATTTCAGGTCTACATCGGATTGGGGCAGGCGTTCTGATGCGACGTGCGCTAAGAATCTCCGCCTGGGTCGCGGGCTCAAGCGCAGCGCTCGTAGTGCTGCTATTCATCGCGATGCCGATCGGCGGCAACACGCGCCTCGGCGCTGGCATGATCGAGCGGCTCACCTATCAGCTTACGTCCGGTCACGTCAGGCTCACGGGCCTCGGCGGCAGCTTTCCATCCGACCTGACTCTGGACCGCCTTGAACTCGTCGATCGCGGTGGCGTGTGGCTGACCGCTGAGCATATTGCGGTGCGCTGGTCGCCGGCGGCGCTGCTTAAGTGGCACGTCCATGCGGACAACCTGCAGGCGTCGCGCGTGGACATGGAGCGGATGCCCTTGCCTTCGCCGGCGGGCGGCAAGGTGTCCATTCCACAGATCGACATCGAAAAGTTCTCCCTCGACGTAGTACAGCTGGGCGCAGCGCTTGCGGGGCGTGAGGTCACGCTGTCGGCGCGCGGTGGCGCCCGCATGGTATCGCTCGAGGATGCCCGGATCGAACTCGAAGCGCATCGCATCGACCCTGCGGGGATCGGTACTTACTCGCTCGCGCTTCGTTTTGATGCGACTCGCTTGGAAGGCACGCTTAGCGTTCACGAGCCAGCGAGCGGCCCGCTAGAAAATATCCTGCAGCTGCCAGGCCTCGGCGAACTGTCGGCTAATCTGGCCATCCACGGCCCGCGCAGTGGCGCGCGCGTTGAGCTTACGGTGAGCGCCGGTAAACTGACCGCGCAGGCGCTGGGTAGCCTTGATCTGCGCGACGGGGCGGCCGATCTCGACTTCACGTTCGCCGCGCCCGCTGTGAACCCTCGGCCGGACCTGCGCTGGCAGCGGGTGGCTTTAAAGGGACATTGGCTGGGCACATTCGTGGCGCCAACCGCCGATGCGCGCCTGGAGGTCGACCGGATCGATCTGCCGCATAACACATCGATATCGTCGCTGCGCGCTGACCTCTCGGCCGTCGGCGGCATAATTTCCGTGAAAGCGCTGATCGATGGCTTGCAAATACCGGGGCCGGACCCTGGGCTTCTGCGGCGCGATAGGCTCACGCTCGACGTATCGCTACATCCGCAAGAGGCGACCCGGCCACTGAAAGTATCCATCACGCACCGGCTGTTCGCGCTCAATGCCGAGGCTGCCACGGCCGCTCCGCAGAGCGCTATCCTCGACCTGCGGCTACCAGATCTCACGCCGCTCGCGGCTCTCGGCGGTCCCGAGATGCGCGGAACTGCGACGATCCAGGCTCAGCTCGAGCGCCGCAACGCCGACCTGGCTTTTCACGTGTCAGCCGATGCGGCGCTTGCGGGCGGCCAGGCGAGCTGGATTGGAATGCTCGGCAATCGCGTGGAATTCGCGCTGTCGGGCGCGCTGTCGGACGCTGCGGCAACGGTGGATTCGCTGCGGCTTGCGGGGCGCGGCTGGACGCTCGACGCGAACCTCAGGGCATCTCGGCCCAGCGCGCCGAGCGGCGCGAGCGAAGAGCTGGTCCGTTCGGTCGACGGGCGCTGGGAGCTCAAGGTGGCCGATCTGGGCATTGTCTCGAGCGCACTGCATGGCGACCTCATTATCTCCGGCAGCCTAAACGGGGCGCCCGCGGCGTTGTCGACCGATGCCACCGCCAAGAGCACGCTGTCCATCCGTGGGTCACCCCCGGGTGCATTGAGCGCCGAGCTGCACGCGCGCGGCTTGCCGAGCGCACCGAGTGCGAGCCTTGCGGCGAAGGGAGATCTCGACGGCTCGCCGCTGGTGCTCGCCGCCTCGCTCGCGGGCACGGGTAGAACGGGGTTGCGCGCCACGATTGAACGCGGCGAATGGAAGAGCGCGCGGCTGGCAGGCGAATGGGCAATGCCTACAAGCTTCGCGGACACCCAGGGGCACGCGCAGCTGCATATCGGGGACCTGGCCGATTTGAATCGCCTGCTTGGCACGGAGGTCAAGGGCAGGCTCGACGCTGACGCCAATTTCTCAGCACAGGGCGGCAGGACGCTTGCGCGGTTCGAGCTCAACAGTGAGGATCTGAAGGCGGGCCAGCTCGCCGGTGCCCTGCATATGTCCGGGGAAGGCACGACCGACTCGGTAGCAGCGCAGCTCAGCGCGAAGATTCCCGACTTGCAGGGGTTCCCCGCCGAGCTTTCTGCCGACGCGCGGGTCGACCTTCAGCATAGTGTTCTGCATGTTCTGCATGCGCAGATGGATTATCGCGGCCAGCAACTGCGCCTGCTGTCGGCCGCGTCGCTTTCCTTCGGTAGTGCGCTCAGGATTGATGAACTCAAGCTCGGCGTGCAGGACGCGGTATTGGAGGCTCACGGCGAGATCTCGCCAGCGCTTGACCTGCGCGCCTCGGTTAGGCATATCAATCCCAAACTCATGAACGCTTTCCAACCCGATCTCGTGTCGCAGGGAATGATCGAGGGGGTTGCTAATCTGCATGGAACACGATCCGCCCCTACTGGCCAGATCTCGCTCAATGCGCGGGGCCTGCGCTTCCAGGCAGACGAGGCGCTGGGGCTTCCGCCGCTCGATCTGAACGCAAGCGCCGTTCTGTCGGCCGACGCTGCCGCGCTCGACATCAAACTTAACGCCGGCAACGCATCCCACGTGGAGATTACCGGCGATGCGCCACTCAATGCGGGCGGCGCCTACAACCTGAAAGTGCAGGGTAAGCTCGATGTCGGTGTTGCAAGTCCCTTCCTGGAGGCGCGCGGTTTGCATGCGGGGGGCGCGCTGGCGGTCAATGCCACGGTGGCCGGGACGTTCGACGGTCCTCAAATACGCGGTGACGTCACGCTCGACAAAGGAAGCTTTCGCGATTATGTGCGAGGCATCAATCTGACCAATATCGGCGCCGAGATAAACGGTAGCCAAGGCGCGCTCGAGATCAAATCGTTCACCGCGAGCGCGGGCACGGGCTCGCTCAGCATGAGCGGCAGCGTCGGCGTGCTGCAAGCTGGGATCCCGGTTGAGCTGAAGCTCGCCGCCACTCGTGCCGAGCTGATATCGAGCAACATCCTTACTGCAAACTTGAATGCGGAGATCCACCTGAGCGGCCATGCGCTCGAGCGCCTCGATGTGGACGGGACCATCCAGGTGAATCGGGCAGTGATCGGCATCCCAGACTCCCTACCACCCGAAGTCGCGGTACTCGACGTGCAGCGCCGGGGCAAAACGGTGCAGCGGGCGGATAAGCCGGCGCAGTTTAATCTGGATATCGCGATCAAGGCGCCTCGTGAGGTGCTGGTGCAGGGCCGCGGCCTTGACGCGGAGCTCGGCGGCGAGGAGGGGCTGCACGTAGGCGGCACCACGGGGGCACCGGTGGTTACGGGAAGCCTGACCCTTCAACGTGGCACCTTCACCATCGGCAGCAGCAAGCTGACCTTTGACAGCGCGTCACGCGTGACCTTCGAAGGTGCGGGGCTAAAGAAGAACATCGATCCGACGCTTGATTTCACGGCGACATCAACGGTGCAAAACGCTAGCGCCACGCTGCGCATCACCGGCTACGCTGATTCACCAAAGATCGAACTGACCAGCTCCTCCGGCCAGGGCCAAGATGAGATCATGGCGCTGCTGCTGTTCGGCCAGCCAGCCGCACAACTGACCGCGCTGCAGGTCGCCGAGGTGGGCGCGGCCCTTGCGACGCTGTCGGGCGCGGGGGGTTCGAATCCGCTGACGCGGCTGCAGAAGAGCCTGGGGTTTGATCGCCTGTCGGTGGGATCTAATACGACGACGACATCCACCGGTTCCACCGAAAATTCGGGGGCCGCCATACAGGCCGGCCGCTACGTCACCAAGCGCATTTATCTTGAAAATAAGTTAAGCACCACGGGCCAGAGCCAGGTGCAAGTGGATGTCGACCTGAGCAAGCATCTGAAATTGCAGACGCGCCTTGGCAATGGCACTGCCGTGCAAGGCACGACGCCAGAGAACGATCCGGGCAGCAGTGTCGGCTTGAGCTATCAGTTCGAGTATTAGGCCGGGCGGCGGCTTCGAGCTTGGCGCCAGCAGGCTCAAACACTGCGAATCAATTCGGCGCGAGAGTCAATGGTCGGGGCCGGCCGTGCCATCAGACCACTGCGCGACGGGAACCATGAATATAGTCATGCCACGGGTGCGTCTTCCGAAGCAAAAATCGGCGAGCCCGGCAGGTTAGCGCCCCATGCTGCGGGGGCGGTGGTCGGCAGGAAGAACATCAGGTGGGGGTGCCAGTGCCCATCACGGTCGCTCAGGTAGCCTTGCTTTGACAGCATATAGCACATGGCGCCGATTTCAAGGGTCGGCCATTGTTTACTCGCGACGGCGGATTTGATGTCTCCGTACATCTGCGCGTTGGATCGTCCGGCCAGCACCCACTCGGTTTTCTTGATCGTGTGCGGAAGGTAGGATCGCACCGCCGGCGCGTTAAAGCAGATGGGGCCTCGCGATTTAGGATTCCAGAACCCGGGGTCGTCGAGTGGCGCAGCCCATGATCGTTCCACCACGCACACGAATCCGTTCTTGCCTTTAACCGCGATTTCATAACCGTGCCGTCCTAGCACCATCACCTCGGCGTCGTGCGAGACGGAATCCGGTGCTGCGCTGCGCGCCAACTTTATCTCGGCATTTCGTTCCATGAGGTATTGATCAAGCGGGGCCATGTTCGGATACGTTGCCGCGGCCTCCTGTGCCCGGGCGAGAGATGCCGTCGCAAGCACCGCAAGCACCGCAAGCATCGCTAGCATCGTGAAGCGCGATGGCATGGCCCAACCGGGCGCAAATGGCTCCGAACCGGAGACTCTAGTCAGGTCGATCATGTGTTCGGTTTCCTCTGGTCTGCTCGCACTTAATGCTTTCTTCGTGTACTACTTGATCATCGATGTGTCAATTCGGGGGCCGATGCCCCTATGTGCCGCGTCGCTCGACCATTGCGGCACACGAGCGCAGCGCTTTGGATTGCAAGTCTGGCCGTGCTGTTGCGGACCCTTGGGGACGTGCAGCGTTAGTAGAGAAATACACTCGGCTTCCCGAATTCTACAGAACACGCAAAAAAAAGAACCCGGGCCGCCCCAGCCGGTAATCACTGAGCGACGACTATCCAGTTCTGTTGGGCGAGATGCATTCCTCGAGCTCGGGGAAGTGCGCCTGTTTGGCGGCGCGAAGTAGCGCATGGAGGACGTCCCGCTGCGTACCTGGGTGCCCGATATGCCACGGTAATCGCTACGATGCCAAACGGGTTATGGCAATTCAATCCGCAAGGAGTGTTGCAAATGTCGAACGAAAGAACGCCTTTATTTTCAGTAGCCCTGGCAGCGCTTGTTTTATGCGCGCTCGCACCGTGTTGCATGGCGCAGACTTACACGCTGGACGATCTGGGCGCGATAGCCGGCAATTCAGTATCGACCGCCTACGCCCTTAGCGATGCCGGCCAAGCGGCCGGTACCTCCAGTACACCAACTTCTGCCATAGCAGTGCTTTTCAATAATGGAAAAGTTACCGATATCAGCACCTTGGGAAGCGATGTGTCGGTCGCGACCGGTATCAACGGCTCCGGCGAGATAGTCGGTTGGAACGATTTCTATTCCAATCCTGACTTTAGTCCCGAGGCCTTTTTGTATAGCAATGGCCGCATGAAAAGCATCAATGCGCCGTCGGTTTTTCCAGCCGGCACCGAGGCTGTCGCAGTCAACAATGCCGGCGAATTGGTCGGCACGGGGTATTTTTCGGGGGAGAACTTTCACGCGTTCCTCTACCGCGGCGGCAAGATGAAAGACCTGGGACCCCCGGGCGCCTATCAGGCGAGCGCCACGAGTTCAGGCGAGTTTCTCATCAGCAACGACAAGATGACCACGCTTCCAATGCCTGCCGGTGCAAGTGCCGTGGCCGCTTTCGGGCTCAATGATTGGGGCGAAATCGTCGGTACGATATTCTTCGCGTCGGGTGCCCCGTCACACGCGGCCAAGTTTGCCAATGGTGCGTGGACTGACCTCGGCGCGGTCACCGGTGCTTTGGCGAGCAGGGCGACCTCGGTTAATCAGTCTGGCGCCGTCGTAGGCACGGCGTTCTTTGCGCAGACCCAATACCATCCTCCCAAGCCGGGCAAACACGTGCCCTTTATTTCAACAGCGAATGGGTTAGTGAACCTCAACACGCTTATTCCAGCGGCAACAGGATTCATCCTTACTGACGCGGTCGCCATAAATGACCTCGGCCTGATTCTTTGCAACGCGACCAATTCGGGCGGCTCAAAGCACGCCGTTCTGCTCAAGCCAAGGTAGCGATGCCATACCAGGGTCTAGCCGCGTTGAAGTTGCATTGTTAGCACTGTCGGTCGCCTACCGGCGCAACCGTTCTCGCGCCGGAAAGTGGCGACTACATTTGTCCACTGGCGCTGGTCCGTACAAGGCATTCGTAACCTGTGCTAGACCAGGTCTGCCGCGGGCGCTCACCTCGTTGAAATACACTTTGTAACCGCGCCGCCTAAAATCAATGGAGCGCCGGGGACGACGCGGTGCACGGGCGGCGGTTGGGTAGAGAGAGTCGCCGCATATAAAAGTGTTTCGCTTCCATTGGACTTTGCAAACCATCGGCCGTCGTTGGATGGCGGCCGCTAGCGAGGCGTAGCGGCGGCGCGTTAGAATGTAAACCCGGACCGATTTGCCGATTAGCTGGAATTGGCGGTTTGCTCGACAATTTGTCCAATTCCCGTCGGCCGGCATCAGAGAGAAGCATGAAATCATTGAATACTGAGCGGCTATATTGGGTCCTAGTGGCGGGGGCCCTCATAAGCTGGTCGCTACATTTCTATAAGCAGATCGAGCGACCCGCCATCGGGTGGTTCGAAGCGGCATTTGGCGGCTGGAGCATTCTGCCGCTCAGCGTGATAATTACTGCGTCGATCGTGATCTTGCGAATTCGTGCCAGGACAATTTCCAGCGACCCCGAAGGGTTCTATGAAAAGGGCGCCGGCCGTTATTTGGTAGTCGCTCTGACATTGACCGCATCCCTTGGCCTGATATTACTGAGCCTCCGCCGGCATTCCTAGTCATCGAAACGTCATCTATAAATATCCCTGACGACTGGCGTTAGATTTACGATACCGCTCGAAAATACGGGCGTCTGCGATGGAAGGGGATAAACCCATGACCGCATACAAATACACGATGGCCTTCGGCCGGCGGGTGTACGGCCTCGGCCTGATGGCCTTGGGTGCGGTGAACCTGATGTGGGGGGACTTCGACACCGGACAGCCAGTGCCCGACGACTTTCCCCATCGTACCCACTTGCCTATATCGCCGCTTCGTTCCTGCTCCTGGCGGGCCTCGCAGTCGAATGGCGTCGGACCGCAGCCAAGGCGGCCGCTGCGCTGGCTATGTATTACACGCTCGTGGTTGTGGTCGTAATGAACGGCCCCGGAGTTATCGCGAATTACCGCGAGTTCGGCTCCTACAGCTGGGTTGCCGAGGAGCTAGCGGTCGCAATAGGTGGCCTAATCGTGTACGCCAATTTTGCAACGATCGATGCGGCCCTGGCCGCGCGACTTACACGCATCGGCCAGGTGACATTCGGAATTTGCGCGGTGCTGTTTGGCGGCGCTCATTTTGTCTACCTGGGCCTTACCGTGTCTCTGATTCCAAAATGGCTGCCGCCATCAGCGGGTTTTTGGGCTTACGCAACCGGTGTGTTTCATATCGCGGGGGGCCTCGCGATACTGACAGGCATCAAGGCACGACTCGCAGCGATCCTGTTGACCGTGATGTACGCATCCTGGACCCCGCTGGTGCACTTGCCGACAGTCATCGGCGCTCCCGACGTATTTTTCAACTGGACCGAGAACGCCTTGAATATTGTGCTAGCGGGAGTCGCGTGGATCGTGGCGGATTCGCTGAGCTGCGAGGCGCTTGAAAAATCCGCCGGTTCTTCGCCTGTTCGCGCGCTTTAATCCGCTATCGAAACGGCGCCGCGAGCCGAAAACGGGCGGGTTTTGATACCGGTCACGTCGGCAATATGCCAATGTCCGCGCGTCGAGCAGGACAATGTCTTACAAGAAATATCCTGTTTTCGAAATAATGATCGATAGCGAGCGTCTATCCGGCTTGTCGAATTGCACTTGACGTTTTCAGCGCCAAGATATGTTCTGCTCCAAATAAGAAATATGTAGGGGCACCCTCCAAGCGCACAGACATTTGAAGATAGCCGCCAAGGGCTTCGGCCGGGATTATGTAAATTACGTGAATCTGATCAAACCCTAAATTAATATAGAGAGAGAATCGCGATGACCACTTCGAAACCAAAATCAATAGCCGGCTTTTGCCTGGCTTTTGCTGCGACACTAGTCGCGGCACAAAGCCTGGCGGCGTCTGCCACGCAGTTCCCGCCACCAATTTCGTATGAGCGGGGGCAGTACTTCAAGAATAATCCGCGAGCATGGGCAGAATTCCTGGCCTCCATGCGAAGGCTGACGCCGGTCAGGTCGAGCCTGCCGCACAGAACGAGGCGCCGAAGGCCGGCGGGACCTGGACCGCATTGGCGGACGGCCCCGCGCCGCTGGGTAATCCACTGCTGCTGACTGATGGCACCGTCATGGTCCAGCAGGCCGGCACCGAGAAATGGTCCCAGCTGACACCGGACAACAAGGGCAGCTACATAAATGGCACCTGGTCGGACTTGGCTTCGCTCCCCGTGATCAACGGCACGCAGTACGCGCCTCTTTATCACTCCTCTGCGGTGCTGCCCGATGGGCGCGTGCTGATCATGGGTGGTGAGTACAATGGCTTTGTCCCGATTTGGACCAACCTGGGCGCGATCTATGATCCACTCTCCGACGCGTGGACTCCTGTCCCGCACCCACCCGGTTGGGGCACATATTCTGACGGTACCGGGGCGATTGGCGACGCGCAAAGCATCGTTCTCGCGAACGGTACGTACCTGCAGGCCGCGTGCTGCCTGCTCCCGGCGGCCGATGCGCTATTCGATGCGGCAACCCTGACCTGGACTGAAACCGGCGCGCCGCGGTTCGGCAATTTCTATCAGGACGAGCAGGGCTATGTGCTGCTACCCAGTGGCAAGGTCATGACGCTCGATATCTGGACCGATGTTACCTTCAGTCCCTTTGGCGCGACTGGCGACGCCACCAACAGCGAGCTATACGAGCCTAACTCGGGAATGTGGGTAGCCAGTGGCAACACACCGGTGTCGATGGTCGATCCGTTTGCCTGCGGCAATTTTGAGATCGGACCGGGCGTGATGCGCCCCGATGAGACGCTCGTTCAGTTCGGCGGCAATTCGGGTTGCGTAGCGCCCAAAGCCGACCCGACCGCGATCTATAATACGGCTACCGGAACCTGGACTGCCGGACCGAATCTGCCGCTGGCCTGTGGCAAGTTCAAGAACCGGTACTGCGACCTTGCGGATGCGCCGGCGGCCGTTCTGCCGAATGGCAATATCCTGTTTGCTGCGAGTGCAGGCTATGATGGAACCCCGACGGATTTCTTTGAATTCGATGCGGACAATACCGTCAAGAAGGTTGCCAATACGTTGGTGCACGCGCAGCACTCAGGTGCATTCGTCTATAATTTCCTGGTATTGCCGAGCGGCGAGATACTGACCACGGATTTCAGCACAACCGCGGAAGTGTATACGCCGACCGGCTCGCCGAATCCCGCATGGGCTCCGCACATCACCGCCTTTCCGGCCGCTGTCACCGCGGGCGCGAGTTACCCGATCAGCGGCAGCCAGTTCAATGGACTGACGCAGGGTTCTGGCTACGGTGATGACGCGCAGGGCGCGACGAACTATCCGTTGGTCCGAATCACGAACAAGTCGACGGGGCACGTTTTCTACGCTCGCACTGCCAATCACAGCACGATGTCAATCGCGCCCCATACCAAGGGATCGACTACTTTCACCGTGCCAGGATCTATTGAGACGGGGGCGAGCATGCTTGAAGTGGTCGCTAACGGGATAGCATCGACGGCGGTCGCGATCATGGTGAACTGATTTTCTTTCGTCGACGAAAAAATTTAGATATGGAAAGCCCGGCGCAAGCCGGGCTTTTCTAAAAAAGGCCTGGCAAGCCCCCTTTGTGACGATGAAATGTCCGCGCCTGAGCGGTTGCCCGGTTGCGGCCGGCGCGAACCCGGATCAGCGGTGATTTTCCTTCGCGGCGCCCCGTCTGCCCGACGTATCTTTTGATGGCAGTCGCCGCCGGCCTTTCTTTGCTCCCGATGCGACCATGCGCAGTTCAGGCAGGCTGGCCTTGCCGTGTGCATCGCCGAGGGTCCAACCATCGAGAATCGACGCGGAGCTATTGCGCACCTCGCGGAAAATTCGCTTCAGCTCACAGGTCCGGTCATCCGTACAGTCCGGGCACCGCCGATATTGCGTGACGCTGACGCAGGGAAGCAAAGCTAGCGGTCCTTCCATCAGCCGGACCACGGCGCCAAACGAGATGATCTCGGCACTTTGTGCCAGCTGATACCCACCATTTCGGCCACGTTGGCCACGGACCATGCCGCCGCGCTTCAGTTCTACGAGGATCGCTTCGAGGAACTTGACCGAAATCGTCCGGCGCCCCGAGATGGCCGCGGAAGACAAGGTGGCGCCGGCGGGCAATGCCGCAAGTTCCAGCAGGGCTTTCAACGCGTAGCGGGTTTTTTGGGAGAGCAGGGGGCACACCTTTGCATAAGCCATGGCATTTTACCTCAAACTGCTGTCAAATTGGCGTAAAAACATATGGCGCATATCGTATTAATAGGTATTGTGGATTTGATGCGCGCGGCAGCATGCCTGCCGTGGGCGACCTTTGCCAGGCATTCTTATGGGTTCGCTTAGGGTTCGGCGGGGCCGCTGACGTTTTAGCAGCTGATTGAGTCGATGGCATAGCCGCGTGGCTCGCTACCGCGTTCCAGGCACCACGAGGCTGACCCAAACGCGGCTCCTACAGGGCCGTCGGCAAAAACCTCGAAGTCAATATGATGCGCATCGAGCGGAGCGGTCGCAGCCATCCAGGCGCGTTGCCACATCGAACGTGACTTCAGGTCTGCAGTCCAGACCGCGATGCGGGAACAGTCAGGCAGATGCGCGCCCAGCATGCGCCCCTGAAAATCCTCGGGTATCCGCAGCCAAGCTGAGAAGACGAAGTTGCCGCCGCGCTCAATGGGCACGCGCGCCCGGCAGACCGACTGCCAGCCAGGTGTAGTGAGGCGGTGCTCAAGCACAAACCCGCCAACCGGCGCGGGCTCATCGATTACCGCAGTCTTCGCCGAATGACCCGTAAGCCAACCGCAGGTGTGCTCCTGCATTGCCGCCGCGATCAGATTATGCAGCGACGCCGTCGGCGGGTCGCAGCCACGCCACAGGCGATAGGCATTTGCGCATATGGCGATCCATTCTTCCACCGGCAGGCTGGGGTCCAATTCGTAGGTACCATAGCGACTGACATAGCCGCACAGCAGGCCATCGGATAATTGCTCCACCGACCTCGGCCTATGCTCGTTGTCGGCAACGCGGATCCATAGCAGGCGGTTCGCGCCGTAAGTCTGCAGCTGCGCAAGCATTTCACGAATGATTGCAATGTCCGACTGGCCCTTGTAGATCAACAGCCGACGGCCGTTTTGCATTTGGCTGATCAGCTTCTCGCATAAATAGCGCGTGCGCTCTTTATATAACGTGAGGACCACACCCATATCGTCTTGGCCTTCAAACCGGTTGGTATGCGCAGTGAAGGAGCTGTGATGCGATTTGACCCAGAATTCACGCTCGGGTCCTACCGGCTCCAGCCACAGATCCTGCGCCTGCAGTAGCCTTTGGAATCGGGTACGCAGCAGCTCAACCATGTCAGAGGCATTGCAGGCTCCAAATCGCAGCAGTCCGAGCGGCTCGATTCCGCCAGCGCGCTGCACCACACCAAAATCACAATTCTCGCCGAGCCCCTCGAATTGCTGCAGCAGGCGGGGAATGTCGTGGCAATGTCCGGGTGCGATGGTATTCCGCAGAGTCATCGCATTCTGTCCTCAAGGTACGGGACCGGCATTTTAGGCGCGACGGATTTTTTTGTATAACCGCTGCCGGATGTTGACATATGCGCGGCGCGCTCGTGCCTTTGGCGCGGTTGCTACCGGGTCTGCTTGTCCCGTACTGTTGGTGCACAACGCCGCACGGCGCGCTTAGCTAAATGCTCAATCCTTGAAGGGAAATGAGCTGATGAATAGCATGTCATGCCTGCGCCATACGCAATCTGTCGCCGCGGTGGGTATCTTGCTTGCCTGCGCCGTGGGTGCCCACGCCGCCGACACCTATAGCGCCGGCCAGCTGGCCATTCCGACGCTGACCAATGGACCGGCCACATATTCCAATGTGGTAGTTACGCTAGGGGGCATCACCAGTGGCCCACCGGTTTCCGCTGCCATCTCGAACGTGGACAGCTTCGATATTGGGACCGGTCAGATCACCATACCTGCCGTCCAAGTGGGCGCAACTACTTTTTTAACGCGGCCGTCACCGTTGCGAGCCTGATATCCATCGGGTCCGTCAGTGGTGCCGACAGTTTTGACGGCACGGATCTGACCGTCAGTTACGTGCAGGTCGGAAATTCGTTCTTTCGCAATGCGATCGTTACGGTCAACAGCATCGTCAGCATCGCCGGGGGTATGCCAACAGCGGCGTGGGATACCTACAATGGTAGCGATGGCCAGCTGAGGATCCCGGCAGTTCAGGTTGGCGCCAGAGTGTTCACCAATGTAACGGTCCAGGTTAAGGGGGTCGTGTCGGTGGGCACTGTTCAGGGAACAGCGCAGACGATCACCTATACGGCGCCCACTGCGCCATTTATTTCCATCGGATCGTCGACGTCCATCAGCGCTACGACCAATGGAGGCCTGCCAACCACTTTCGTTGTGACCACACCGCAGACCTGTGCGGTGGTCGCCAATTCCGCACAACTGCAGAATTTCTTTGTTGCCTATGCCGGGGCGGGTCTCGGTGGGAATCTGTTGCTGAGCGGCGTGCCGGTGGACACCAACATCTTCGAGATTGACTCCGTCTCCGGCAGTTTGGGCGGTCATCCAATCGGTATGCTACCAACATCGAACGCGGGCACTTTTAATGGCATTCCCTATCCGGTCTTCACGTCTGCCGGCGGCTTAGCGTACGACAACATTTTCTACGCTACTGGCGCTCCAAACATGGACCAGGCGGGACTCGGTATGCAGGTTTCGGGTTCTGAATTCAACTTGTACTTCGTTTCCGGGCTTAGCTATTTGTACACCAACGACGTAATTGGTAATCAAAAACCGCCCTATATTCCCATAACGTCCTTCTTCGCAGCGGAAGTCGATGGGCTGGTTGGGCTCGCGGGCGGCACTTGTAAAGTTATTGCGTTCCAAAACGGCAATTACAACCTCGGTACTGGCTTCGCGAGCGCGACGCCAGCCCTGCTTAGCATCCCGGTAGAGATCTTGCTGCCGTAGTTGCGGCGCTCAGAAACGCGCGCATGTGAAAGCGCATCTGATCCTCGTTATAGCGGGATCGGGTGCCGACCGGACAGGCACGGCGGGCAAGGCAGCCGCCGTTGCGGCATGCCGATCCTGCATTGCTTGACACATGATGCGTGCATGCCTGCACATCGAAGAGGCCCGGCCGAAACGCGCCGACCGGACAGCCGGTCAGGCACGGTTTCGCCGCGCAGGCATCGCAGGGATTTGCCAAGGGCACGGCGTCGGGCAGCGCGATGCGGTAGTTAAAAATCAGCGCGCCGCGATAGGCATGCCAGAGTCCCCATGACGGGTGTATCAGCAGGCCAATCGGACTGCGGTGCACAGGCTCGCTGTTCAGCGCGAGCTGTTGGAACGGCAATAAGTAGTGCTCGCCATTTGGATAGACATCCGCAGCGCCGAACTCGTGCGCAAGTGCGCCAATAACCCGTCGCGACCAGCGATCGAGCGGATGCGGCCAGCCGTCCTTTGCTTCTACCGAGCGCCGGAAGTGCTGCCATTGCTCACTTCCTGTGAAGCCCAGCAAAACCAGGGTTTCGGCATTTACATCAGGCAATTCCCGATTGAATTCGCCCGGCGCCGGATGATAGGCGCCGCGCACGGCAAGGCCGACTGCGGGCGTGCGCCGGCAGATCGCATCGAAGCTTGCCAACGGTCCGGCGCTGCTTGAATCTTGGGTGGGCATCTTTGAGACTGGGCGCAAGTATGCAGCAGATTCTGATCAATGGGGCATGGGTCGACGCGCGCGAAGGACCGCCCCTTGAAATCGTGAACCCGGCCACGCTCGAGCGCTTGGGGACGGTGGCGAACTGTGGTGCGCGCGGCGTCGCGCTCGCGGTCGGCGCGGCTGGCGCGGCACTTCCCGGATGGCACGCTCTTGGCGCATCACAAAGAGCTTCATTGCTGCGCGAGATTGCCGTCCGGGTCCGTACGCGGCTGCGCGAGCTGGCAAAGCTGCTGACCGAGGAGAGCGGCAAGCCGCTGTGCGAGTCCAGCGATTGCGTGGAGGCGGTCGCTGCCCTGTTTGAGGGCGGCGCCGCGCTCGCGGAGAGCGGCGTCGCGCAAGCTCCCGCGGGCGTTGTCGCCGCGATCACGCCCTTTAATTTTCCGCTGCTTTTCATGGCCAGCGCGATCGCATCGACACTCGCTGCCGGGCGCACCATCGTCTGCAAGCCGGCGCAGCAGAACCCTCTGGCGTGCCTGCGGCTAGTCGACAGCTTCCAGGGATTGCCTGCGGGTGTGATCAACCTCGTCACTGGTGGACCTGATACGGGCGCTGCGCTGGCGACGCATCCTGACATCACGCATGTGAAGTTCACCGGTTCGGTTGAGGTCGGCACGGCTATTGCGGCGGCGGCCACGACCTCAAACCGGTGCGTCGAGCTCGAGCTTGGGTGCGTGGGTGCGCTGGTGGTGTGCAGGGATGCCGATCTTGATGTCACGGTGCCCGCGCTCGCTTGGGCCAGGCTCTTCAATGGGGGGCAGGTGTGCACCTCGGGCAAGCATATCTATGTCGAGCGCTCGATAGCGGCGGATTTCGTGGAGCGCATGCATCAATGTATCGGTTTTCTCGACGTCGATGATCCGCTCAAACGACCGACGGATCTCGGGCCGCTGATTTCCCTTGCGTCTGCGCATCGGGTCGAGGACCAGGTGGGGCGCGCGCTGCGCGAGGGCGCTAAGCTGATCCTGGGCGGCCGCCGGTTCCGCCCGTCGGGATTACCCGGCCATTTTTTCCAGCCAACGATCCTGGCGGACGTTCCTGAGGCCGGCGTCCCCGTGCGCGAGGAAATACTGGGACCCGTCGTGACGGTCACCCCGTTTGCGGACCTACCGGAGGCCATCCTTCGATGCGCCAGGGCCCCGCGCTGTCCCATCGCGCTCTATACTGGCGATCCGCATGGGGCGTTAAGATTGCTGAAGGAGGCCGCGGCGCGCGAGTTCCGGATCAACGGTCCGAGCGGCGGCGCGATGGGTCCTTTTGGTGGTATTTACCACGGCGAGGTTCGCCGCCTGCTCGACGCTGCATCAGCGCACGATATGGCGGTTAGCGTGGAACGAAAGGCGTGGTGGTTTCCGTACCGGGCGCGCGAGATCGCGTAGTCGTGATACTTAACGAGTCAGTTTCTGCGGCAGCCGCTGAAGATCGCTGAGCTCGCCTTACTGCCCGTCGGGCCGACCGAACCTGAGCATCATGTCCAGGTCAATTGGTAGCGCAATTGGCTGCTGATCGCGCTTTGCGGTATCGGAGTTTGGCAATCGAACTTCTCGGCAGAGTGAAACTCTCAGTAATAGCAAAACCGGGCCATCTATTGCAGCAACTGTGCGCCATTCGATACCATGCCCACCCACCATCAGGTCGTGGCGTCATTGCCGCGCCACTCAAGGATCCTTCATGAATTTGGCTAAGGGAACATTTTGGCAGACGCTTGTCCTGACCATGGCGGGGGCCTGCCTCGTGTCGAGCTGTCATCACCGTAGTTCGAGCGCCGCTACCGCGGTGCCGCGATACAGCATATCGGTCTCCGTGAGTGGTCTCGCCGGCTCGGGTCTTGTATTGCTGAACAATGGTACCGACTCCCTGACGGTCACGGCCTCCGGCGCGACCGCCTTCTCGACCAGCATCGCCGATTTCAGTACCTACGCCGTGGCGGTCGTGACCCAGCCTTCCGCGCCGGCGCAGATCTGCAGCGTCATCAATGGCACCGGCATCGTTGAAGGCGTTGCGGTGACGGTTCCGGTCTCCTGCGGCACGGTCGGTACCCAGGTGGGCCGGTTTGCCTACGTGGTCAACGGGGCCGCCGAGAGTGTGTCCGGGTATGCCGTTAACTCAACGACGGGTGCGCTGACCGAGTTGGTCCATTCGCCACTGGCCATTCCGGGCGCCGTTTCTTTGCGCCAGGCGCTAATCGATCCCTCCGGCAGTTTTCTGTACCTGCTCGACAGTGGCGCCGACCGGGTCTTTGCGTACAAAATTAACCAGAGCGCGGGCGGTGCCGTTCCAGTCAGCGGCTCTCCGTTTCTTACCGGCAATACGCCGGTATCCATGACCTTTGATTACACCGGCGCGTACCTGTATGTCGCGAACAATGGCGACAACACCATTTCGGCCTACACCGTGACGATTGCCACGGGCGAGCTTGCGCCAATAATCGGCTCACCATTTAAAATTTCGGGCGTGAATCCCGCGCCGCGACAGATCGTTGCCTCCGGTGCCTACCTGTTTGCGGCCGACTTCAATACCAGCTCTATCGATGTATTCTCAATCGGCATGGGCACCGGGGGGGTGCTTAAAGAACTCAGCAACGGATCGCCTTTTGCAACCGATACGGGACCGTATAGCCTCGCGATCGACCCGACCGGATCGGTTCTCTACACCGCCAATACCGGGCCCGCAAATGCAGGTAGCATCTCGGCGTTCACGCTCGATCTGAGCAGCGGGATATTGACGCCAGTTGCCGGCAATCCGTTGGCGATTCCAGTGATCAACAACATCACCATCGATTCGCAAAGCCGGTATCTCTTTGTGACCGAGGCTGCGGGCGTGGCGCTCTATCCAATCGTCAACCGCGCGATCGGCGCGCTGGGCGCGCCCGTAGCAGGCTCGCCTTTTGTCACCGGCGTGAATCCCTTCTCGGTCACCCTCGATCTGGCCGATGAGTTTGTGTATGTGGCCAATGAGGGATCGGCGAACGTATCGGAATTCACGTTTTCGCCGGCGACCGGCGCGCTGACCGCGGTTGCTGGCTCTCCGGTTTCCTCGCAGGCCGGGCCCAATTCGATCCAGATTCAATAAAAGTCCGAGCGCAGGCTATAGCTGCGCGGCAGAGCCGGGGCGCAGCCGCAAGGCCCTGACGCCGTGATACCGAGGAGTGAGCACATGGCCGAGCAGGACGCCCCGAGCTATCCCGTCGATGCGATGAATCGCGTCAAGCGTCGCCAGGAGCGCGGCTTCTATGATCACGCTGCAGTGCATGCGGTGCTGGACGCCGCTGCCATGTGTCACGTCTCCTATGTCATCGATGGTCAACCGTTTTGCACGCCCACTCTATTCTGGCGCGAGGGCAGCCGGCTTTACTGGCACGGCAGCAATGCGAGCCGCATGCTGCGTAACCTCTCGGAAGGGGAGCCAACCTGCCTCACGGTCACGCATCTGGATAGCCTGGTGCTGGCGCGTTGCGGCTTTAATCACTCGGCCGATTATCGCTCGGTGATGGCCTACGGACATGCGCGCCTGGTCGAGGACTCGGCAGAGAAAAGTCGGGCTCTTTTCATGATGGTGGACCGGTTCTTTCCTGGCCGTACCGCGCAACTTCGCGAAACCGCGTCGCAGGAAATCAACGCAACCACGGTGGTCATGATGGACATCGAGCGCGCATCGGCCAAGATCCGCTCGAAAGGCGTCGCCGATGATGACGAGGACTACCTGCTGCCGATATACGCGGAGCGCTTGCCCGTGCAATTGGTCATGGGCAGCCCTGAGCCCTGTCCACGCCTGCACGCAAACGTTGTGCGCCCGGCGAACCTCGCAGGGTATCGCGCCGGCAGGCGGCTCGAAGACGCAGTGGCCGAGGCGCACGCCGCAGCCTATACGGACTGAGACTACGCCTACACCGCTGCCGTCGCCTTCTCACGCATGGCCGTGGAACCGAGACAGCGCCGCCGGTGACGGCAATGAAATCTCCAGTGCTGCACGGATCGCTTTCAGCTTTAGTCGTAGTGCCTACAGGTCGATGACCGTGAAGCCTTCGCGGCGCGCGGCGCTCGAGAGCCTGCCATCGAGGCATACGATTTCAAATGCCGTTGTGTCGTGATCGGCTGCAATCAGCGCCGCCGCCAGTTGTAGGCTATCGGCGGCGCGCATGGAATGTACCCGCAGCAATCGTTCCGCGGTCTGGCGCACCGCATCCGATGGCATGATCTCGTGCCAGCTTTCGGATAGTTCTCGCGTTGCGACCAGCGCGCCGGCGATCTCCTCCGCGCTCAGCAGCTTCTCGCGTTCGCGGCGCGCGAGCGCTGAGGATATTTCGACCGTGGTTCCCCACCATGCAAGAATTTCCGCGTCTTGATCGAGCAGCTCCAGCAGGCGTAGGCGCGGAGACTGGTTCGCCAGCAACGGAATGATGGCCGATGCGTCCCAAAACCTCACGAGCCGTCACGCTTCATTTATCGTCTGCGCGATCTTTCAATAATTCGTCAAGGATGCGGGTGGAGGCGGGCAGGGGCGAGGCGAGCGTCTTGCGAAGGTCGGCCGCGGTGCGGCGGGCCACGGGCATGCGCGTTATACCCTGGGCAGCCAGCAGCGCCAGCCGATCGGAGCTCCTGCCACTCGACTCGATGCGCTCGAGCCGTGCGATCGGTACATTGCGATCATAGATCACGACAGCGTGACCGGATCGGACCTTACGCAAGTAAGCACTGAGGTTGTCCTTCAGGCGCGACACGGTGGCCTTTTCCATATGGCCATTATAGCCATATGACTTCTTAATGCAATCCGTTATGAGCTCAGATCGAGGCGGCCTTTTCCTGCGTTCAGCGTGCTCGGTACGATCCGGCCATGGACCAACAGTCGAATACCTTGCGGCGCCCGCTCGATGCCGGACAGCAGGACCAGCTCGCAGCATTGCTGGGCGAGCTTGATCCCCAGGCGCTTAACTGGGTCAGCGGCTATGTTGCGGGTCTCGCCGCCGAGCGCGCGTGCGCGGTAGCCCCGCGCGCACAGGCCGAGATCGCCCCGCGAGTACTCGTGCTGTACGGCTCGCAGACGGGCAATGGCCGGCGCGTCGCCGAACGGCTGGGCCGAAGCCTGGAAGCGGCTGGCCTGAATGCGCAGGTCACCACGATGGCAGACTTTCCAAGCCGCCGCCTGATCGAGGAGCGCATTGTCTATCTTGTGGCGAGCACGCACGGCGATGGCGATGCGCCGGACGATGCGCGCCCGCTAATGGACTACCTGTTCGGGCGCCAGGCGCCGCGACTGGAGAATCTGGCCTACGCGGTACTTGCGCTTGGCGATTCGAGCTATCCGAGGTTTTGTGAGGCCGGCCGCAGGCTCGATGTACGCCTGGCGGAGCTTGGCGCAAGGCGGCTCGCCGCACGAGCCGATTGCGATGTCGATATCGAGACGAAGGCCGCCTCCTGGCTCGAGCAGGCGATCAGTACGGCGCGCGCCGAGACGGGCGGCGTGGCGCCGCGGCTCACCGTGGTCAGCCCATTGCGGGCCGCTCCGGCGCCGCCAATCTCTCGGGAAAACCCAGTCGAGATCGAGGTGTTTGCCAACCAGCGCATCAGCGCCCGCGATGCCGAGCGCGACGTCCGTCATCTGGAACTCGCGCTGCCGGCGGGGCGGATGGAATACGAGCCGGGCGATGCGCTTGGCGTCTGGGTCGACAATCCGGCGGCGGCGGTGATGCGCGTGATTGAGCTCTGCGGACTCGATGCGTCGACCCCGGTGGCGGTCGACGGCGCTGCTCACCCGCTGCAGATCTGGCTCAGCCAACGGCGCGAGGTGACTCGCCTGGGGCGTACATTGATCGAGCGGCTCGCCAACCTCACGCAACATGCCGAGCTTCGCGCCTGGCTTGCACCGGGAGGGGCGCGCGAGCTTCGTCGCGCACTGAAGGAGTTGCAGGTTGCCGACGTACTGAAGCGCTTTCCTTCGACCTGGGATCCGGAGAGCCTGATTCGCGCACTGCATCCGCTGTCGCCGCGCCTGTATTCGATCGCATCGAGCCGGCGCGAGGTCGGCAACGAGGCGCACCTGACGGTTGCCGTGGTTGAGTACGAGCGCGACGGTGAGCCGCGTGTCGGTGCCGCTTCTTCGCAACTTTCAGATCTACCCACAGGCGCGAAGGTGCGCGCGTACTTAGAGCCGAATCCGCGCTTTCATCTGCCGGCCGATGGCAGGCGCGACCTGATCATGATCGGGCCAGGTACCGGCGTCGCGCCGTTCCGGGGATTTGTGCAGGCGCGCATTGCAGATGGCGCACCGGGGCGCAACTGGCTCATTTTTGGCGGCCGTCGTCGCGAGAACGATTTCCTGTACCAGGTCGAATGGCTCGACGCACTGAAGAAGCGGCATCTGCACCGCCTGGACGTAGCATTCTCACGTGACCAGCCGAATAAGATCTATGTGCAGGACCGCATGCGCGAGCAGGGCGCGGAACTCTTTGCCTGGCTTGAGGGCGGCGCCCATTTGTATGTCTGCGGCGATGCCGAGCATATGGCGCCGGACGTAGAGGCGGCGCTGCTGGAGATCATCGCCGAACATGGCAAGCGCTCTACAGATGCTGCGCGCGAGTACCTGGCCGATATGCTCGCGCAACGCCGCTATGCGCGGGACGTTTACTAGGACATGGCAACGCTAGCGCCGATCGAGGCCGTCAAGGCGCAGAGCCGCGGTTTGCGCGGCACGCTGGCCGACAGCCTGACAGATGCGCCGAGCGGATCATTGCGGGAGCATGACCAGCAGCTGCTGCGCCTGCATGGCAGCTACCAGCAGGATGACCGGGACGTTCGCGAGGAACGGCGCCTGCAGAAACTCGAACCGCAATGGCGTTTCATGGTGCGGGTGCGCCTGCCGGCTGGTGTGTGCACACCGGCGCAATGGCTGAGCCTGGATGAGCTTGCGACGGGGCTCGGCAATGCAAGCTTGCGGCTGACGACGCGCCAGACTTTCCAGTTCCACGGCATCATCAAGCATGACTTGAAACCGGCGATGCAGCGGATCAACGCAACACTGCTCGATACGATCGCGACCTGCGGTGATGTCAATCGCAACGTCATGGCAAGCTCGAATCCAATCGAGTCGCCCGCCCATGCCGAAGTCGCTCAGTGCGCGCGCCGGTTGTCCGAGCATTTCCTGCCGCATACCCGCGCCTACCATGAGATCTGGCTGGATGGCGCGAAGCTCGACGGCAGCCCCGAGGTCGAGCCGATCTACGGCGCCAGCTACCTGCCGCGGAAGTTCAAGGCGGCGATTGCCTTGCCGCCGAGCAACGATGTTGATATTTTCACGCAGGACCTGGGCTTCATCGCGATCCTCGAGCGGGGTCGCCTGGCCGGGTTTAACCTGACCGTGGGCGGCGGTATGGGGACGACTCACGGGGATGCCGCGACGCATCCGCGCTTGGCGGAAGTCGCCGGTTTCCTGCCAGTCGAGGCGCTGCTGGAGGTGGCCGAGGCGGTCGTGACGACTCAACGGGACTTTGGCGATCGGACCAATCGTAAGCACGCGCGCCTGAAGTACACGATCGAGGAGCGGGGCCTCCCCTGGTTCATTGACGAGGTCGAGTATCGTGCTGGCATCAAGCTCGCGCCTGCGCGCGCATTCCACTTCGATGGCAATGGTGATCGTTTCGGTTGGTTAAGAGCGCTGGATGAGACTTGGCATCGCACGCTGCGCGTGCGGGCCGGGCGCATTGCGGATGTGCCGGGTGCGCCGCTGTTGACGGGCCTGCGCGAGATTGCGAGGATTCATCGCGGCGATTTTCGCCTGACGCCGAACCAGAATGTGACCATCGCTGGCGTGGCCATTGACGATCGACGGCGCATCGACTCCCTCATTGCGCATTTTGGACTGGACCTGGCGGAACGGGGGACGCCAGTGAGCCGTGATGCGCTCGCTTGCGTGGCGCTGCCGACATGCGCGCTTGCAATGGCGGAGGCGGAGCGTTATTTGCCCAAGCTGCTTACGCAGGTCGATGCGACCTTGACGCGTCATGGCCTGCAGGATGAGCCAATGGTTCTCAGAATCACCGGCTGCCCGAATGGTTGCGCGCGACCCTATGTGGCGGAAGTTGCACTGGTGGGCAAAGCCCTCGGCCGCTACAACCTCCATATCGGCGGCGATGGGAGTGGTGCGCGCCTGAATGTGCTATATCGCGAGAATATCGACGAGGCGGAATTCCTGCGGGAGTTTGACGCGCTGGTGGCTGCGTGGGGGGCGCAGCGCGCGGCCGGCGAGAGGTTCGGCGACTTCCTGTGGCGCACGCAACGCTTGCCCCTGCCGAGCGGCGCGCCGGGCGCGGCATAAGATGCGCTGGTTCCCGCTTTTCCTAGACCTTCGCGATCGCCTAATCGTCGTCATCGGTGGCGGCTGCGTCGCCGAGCGCAAGATCGACTTGCTATTGCAAAGCGGGTCGCGGCTTCTCGTGGTCGCCCCGCGGCTGACCCCGGCGCTGGCACGGCGCGTGGCGGCCGGCGAACTCGAGCATAGGTCACGTGATTTTGCGCCCGCGGACCTCGACGGGGCGCGCCTGGTCATTGCAGCGACCGATGCGCCGCTCGTCAATCGCGCTGTGTCCGTCGCCGCGGAGGCGCGTCATATCCTCGTCAATGTGGTCGATAATGCCGACTTGTCAAGCGGGGTCATGCCCGCGATCGTGGACCGCTCGCCGCTGCTGATCGCGATCGGCACCGACGGGAGCGCCCCGGCGCTTGCGCGGCATGTGCGTGCACAGATTGAATGCCTCATCGATGAATCCTTCGGGCGGCTGGCGGGCTTGCTGCAGCGCTGGCGGGCGCGTATCAGGCAAGGCGTGCCGGATTTGGCCACGCGGCGAGGCCTGTACCTGCGGCTGCTGCAGGGTCCGGTTGGCGACGCGGTGCGCGTGGCGCGCGATGCCGACGCCGATGCACTTGTTGAGCAGGCGATCAGCCGGGCACCGGGCGCCAATGCGGGGCTCGTGCAGATCGTGGGCGCAGGTCCTGGAGATCCAGGCCTCTTGACGCTGAATGCGCTGCGCGCCCTGCAGGGCGCGGATGTTGTGCTGCATGACCGGCTGGTCAGCAACGAGGTATTAAGGCTGGCGCGGCGGGACGCCGAGATGATTGATGTCGGCAAAACCTCTGGTGGCCGCAGTGGCAGCCAAACATGGATCCATGCCCTTATGTCCGAGCACGCCGCGCGCGGCCGCCGCGTCGTGCGCCTGAAGGGCGGTGATCCGTTCATCTTTGGCCGTGGCGGCGAGGAGATCGAATTCCTGCGCTCCCGGGGGATCGCCTACGAGGTACTCCCAGGCATCACGGCGGCGCTGGCCTGCGCCGCTTACGCGGGCATTCCGCTGACCCATCGCAATCACGCGGCAAGCCTGCGCGTGGTGACCGCCCATTGCCAGGATGCCATCGATGCGGTTGACTGGCAGGCGCTCGCCGGCAAGCGCGAGACGCTGGCGATTTATATGGCCGTCAAGTCCGTTGATCGCGTGCAGCGGGAACTGCTGCGGCACGGCCGATCGCCGGCGACGCCGATTGCCTTTGTGGAAAACGGCAGCCGCCCGGACCAGCGCGTGATCATCGGTAAATTGGGCGAGGCCGCGATGCTCGGTGCATCAAGTCAGGTTCAGTCGCCCGCCGTGCTGATCGTCGGCGAGGTCGCAGCGCTTGGCGCGACGCTGCACTGGTATGGCGCTGCGCCCGTGACCAGCAATGCGGCTCAGCGCTTGTCGACGACGACCTGGCCGCCCTTCATGACCCATCGCACCCGGCGCACCGCGCCGATATCCTTGAGAGGATCGCCATCAACCGCGACGAGGTCTGCAAAGGCGCCGATTGCCACGATGCCAAGTTCCTTTTCCTTGCCGAGCAGTTCCGCGCCTACTGTCGTCGCAGAGTGAAGCGCCTGCGCCGGGGTCATCCCGGCCTTGACGAACCAACTGAGTTCTGCGGTGTTCTCCCCGAATCCCGTAAACACCGCATCCGAGCCCATGGCGATCCGCACATGCAGCTTGATCGCGCGCCGCAGTGTCTCCATGTTCCTGAGAATATAGGCATTCAGGCCATCGACGATGGACTGGTCATAGCCGAACTCATCCTTGTGCTCGGCGTAGTAGCGATTGTGATCGACCGTCGGCACATAAACGGTGCCGCGCCTGAGCATCTCGTTTAGCGTCGCATCGTCGATATCCACCGCATGCTCAACTGAATCAGCGCCCGCCCTGACCGCATCGCGCGCGCCGTCAGGCCCGTAGGAATGGATCGCAATGCGCTTGCCAGCGCGATGCGCGACATCTGTTGCCGCTTTCATCTCATCAAATCCGTAGGTCTCGAAGCCGGTCACGTCCTTGTCGCTGCCGGTCGACCCATACATCTTGACCCAGTCCGCACCCTCCGCCAGCTGCTGACGCGCCGCGCGCGCGACCTCCGCCACGCCATCCGCCCGGCATGGATCCGGCTTGGTCTCGCCTGGCTTGAATGGCTGGGAGGTGATGTGCAATCCACATCCGGCGACGAACATGCGGGGTCCCACCATCGCACCTCGCTCGATCAGGTCACGCATCGCGAGGTCATTGCCATCCCAGGAGCCGAGATCGCGCACGCTCGTGACGCCGCTCTCGAGCGTCTTGCGCGCATTCTCCTGGGCCAGGAAGACAGTGACTGCCGAATTCAGGGTGCCAAGCTGCGTCCAGGGCCTCGATCCAGGCGCCTGGTCCCAGTAAAACGTCATATGGGTATGCACGTCGATCATGCCCGGGATTCCCGTCAGCGGCCGCAGGTCGATCACGCGCGCGCCCGCTGGTATCAGGCCGGCGCCCGTGCCCACCGCGCTGATGCGCCCATCGACGACGATGACGACAGCATCGGGCGTGATTGCACCGGACCCGCTTTCTAGCTGCGCGAAGCGCACCGCCAGCGTTTCGGCGAACGCAGGCGCTGAACTTAGCAGCACGGCGGCGCAAGTCCCGACCAATGGTTTGATTGCCTTGATCTGCATGGTATTTTTTCCTGCTATCCGAGGACGTTGCGATCAGCTCACCGGCGCTGCGCCGCCTTCCGCCGTGCGGCGCGCGATAAAGGCGTTGAGTTCTTCGCTGATAGCTCGGTCGCGGACCGGAGCGACGTAGTCGCGCAGCAGGTCCTTCCAGACCCCATTGGCACGGATCGTCGCGCTCTTCGCGCCCTCCGCGCTCCAGGTCGCAAAGCTGCGGCCATCGGAGATGATCGGGGTGTAGGGCGTATCGCCTGGCTGGAAGAGTTCGGCGAACATCTGCAGCATCTCGATGTCGAGGATGAATTTCTCGTAGCTCGTCGATAGCCCGCTTTCGAGCCACCCGGCCGCATGCAACATGAAATTGCAGCCGCCCATCAATGCGCCCCACAGGCTCATCTGCGATTCATAGGCGGCCTGTGCGTCCGGCACGTTCGATGCAGTCGCATTCGAGGAACGCCACGGTAAGCCCAGGTGGCGCGCCATCTGGCCTGCGCCAAATTGGGCTTTGACGTACTCCGGCGTGCCAAATGCAGGGGATCCGGATTTCATGTCGACATTCGAGGTGAAGCTTCCGTAGACAATCGGTGCCCCCGGACGTACGAGTTGCGCGAGCACCAGCCCTGCGAGAGCTTCGGCATGCGCGAGCGTCAACGCGCCGGCGATAGTGACCGGTGCCATCGCGCCGGCCAGTGTGAACGGCGTGATCATCAGCACTTGGCCCGCCGTGGCAAAGTCGATGATGCCATCCGCCATCGGCAGGTCAAGTTGCAGCGGGGAGTTCGTATTGATGATCGAATAAGTGCAGGGATAGTCGAGAAACTGCTTGGCGGTAATGCCATGCGCGATGCGCAGCGCTTCGAAGCAGTCGGCCACCTGTCCCATGCCGCGGGAAAACGTGAAGGGGATCTTGTCAGTCAGCGCGAGCTGCGCGCGGATGACCTCCAGGTGACGCAGCGGCGGCGGGATGTCCTGTGGCTCGCACATGGACCCGAGCACCTGGATGACATCCAGGCTCTGGCACATCTTCATGCCATCACAAAAATCCGCGAGCGTGCCGGCGCGCCGGCCGCGCTCAATGTCCATGACATTAGGCGCTCCCGAACTCGGCGCAAACGCGATCGAGCGGCCGTGCAGGGGTACGTGGTGCGCGCCTTCAACGGAGTGCAGCGTGAATGAGCGCGGCGCGCTCGCGAGGCAGGTCGCGACAAGCGCGCGATCGATACGCACCATGTTAGATGCATCGTCCACATCCGCGCCGCCCGCCCCATATAGCCGGCGCGCCCGGGGCGAGAGAACCTTCATGCCCTGGCCCTCGAGAATGCCAAGCGCGCCATTGTGTAGGGCGGCAACCTGGTCCGTTGAAAAAACGCACTGCGGCTCGAATGGATTTTCGAGTTGCCGGTACGGGTGCGATCGACTCACGAGCGCATCCGCAGTCCCTGTGGATCGAAAGGAGGCTCGGCGATGATCCGGGCGGGTCGACGCTCGCCGAGAATTTCTATTTCGAATGCGCTCGGGGCGAGGTCCGCGGCGGCCGCGACCGGGACATAACCTTGCGCTAGGGACAGGCCGACGCTGTGGCCAAAGCCACCGGAAGTGACCCAGCCAATGACCTCGCCCTGGTGCCAGATCGGCTCGTCGCCCAGCACATCGGCATCGGTCGCATCGACTACCATGCTGACCCGGCGCAGGCTGCCGCCCGATGCCTTTTCCTTGCGTGCCGCCTCGATGCCGATGAAGTCGCTCTTGGCAAGGTCGACAAAGCGATCAAGGCCCGCTTCAAACACACCGTAAATCGGGCGCAGCTCCCGGTACCAAGTCGGAAAATTCTTCTCCAGTCGCAGGCATAGCAGGGCGCGCATGCCAAAATTGCGGATGCCCTGGTCCTGGCCGGCTTCCATAATCCGGCCATAGAGGCGCCGCTGGTATTCCGGGGCGACCCAGATCTCGTAGCCCAGGTCACCGGTGTAGGTCACGCGATTGATCATCGCGGGGACGTTCGCGATGTCCATGGCGCGGTGGTCCATGAAGCGCAGCGCAGCCGTCGATACATCCTCGTCCGTCAGCCGTTCCAGCACCGTGCGCGCCTTCGGCCCCGCGATCGACACCCCCACGAGGCCCATGTCGAAGCGCCGGATCCGCACGGAGCCATCGGCCGGGAGCTGCGCTTCTAGCCAACGCATATGGTAGATCTGCGCCTGCGAGGAGCCCCACATCAGGAATCGATCCGCGCCGGCATTGGCGATCGTGAAGTCGCCGATCAGCTTTCCAAAGGTGTTCAGCATTGGCGTCAGGATCAGCCGGCCGGGCTTCGGCATGCGGTTGGTCATCAGCCGCGACAGGTACTTCTCGGCGCCCGCTCCTGCAATCTCGTACTTGGCAAAGTTTGCGATTTCGGTCACGCCAACGCCGTTGCGGACCGCAAGGCACTCGGCCTTGACGTGCGCAAAATCATTGGAGCGGTGGAAGGAGACGATGTCGCGCGGCTCGACCCCGGTGGGCGCAAACCACAACGGCGTCTCCAGGCCCCAGCTGTCTCCCATCACCGCGCCGTGCGCAAGCAGCAGCTCATACAGCGGGGTCGTCTGCTGCGGACGCGCGGCTGGCAATTCCTCATTCGGAAAGCGGATGGAGAAACGGCGCGAATAGTTCTCGCGCACTTTTTCGTTTGTGTAGCTGCGCGTCGCCCATTCGCCAAAGCGCGCGACGTCCATCGCCCACACATCGAAACCCGGGTCGCCGTTAACCATCCACTGCGACAGCGCAAGTCCCACACCGCCGCCCTGGCTGAACCCGGCCATCACCGCGCAGGCGCACCAGAATCCAGGCAGCCCCTGCACCGGGCCCACCAGTGGATTGCCGTCAGGCGAGAAAGTGAAGGGTCCGTTGATGATGCGCCGGATGCCGGCCTTTTCCATGGCCGGGAAATGCCGGTAGCCGATCTCGAGCGACGGCAGGATGCGATCCAGGTCAGGCGGCAAGAGTTCGGTGCCGAAATCCCACGGCGTCTGGCGCGGCTGCCACGGCACGCAGGCTCTTTCATAGGTACCCAATACGATGCCGCTGCGCTCCTGGCGCATGTAGATCTCCGCCTTAAAGTCGATCGCATGCGGCAACTCATGGCCGCGTTCCTTGTTGAACGCAATCACCTCGGGCATGTCGTCGGTGACCAGGTACATATGCTCCATTGCGAGCACCGGCAGTTCGATGCCAACCATGCGGCCAACCTCGCGGGCCCACAGGCCGCCGCAATTCACGACGTGCTCGGCGTTGATCGTGCCCTTGTCCGTCGCCAGGTCCCAGGTACCTTCCGGGCGGCGCGAGATTGCGCTGACGCGCGTCTGCAGGTAAATCTCGGCCCCGCCAATGCGCGCCGACTTCGCGTAGGCATGGGTCGTGCCATACGGGTCAAGGTTGCCATCGGCCTTGTCTAGCATCGCGCCAACAAAATACTTATCCTCGATCAGTGGCAGCAGTTCGCGCGCTTCTTTGGCCGTGATCAGGTCGGTCTCGAGTCCGAGATAACGCGCGCGCGCGTGGGCCATCTTGAGCCATTCCATGCGCTCCGGGGTATCTGCAAGCAGTAGTCCGCCTGAGCGGTGCAGCCCACAAGACTGACCGGAGATCTTCTCGAGCTCATCGTAGAGGCCAATCGTATAACCCTGCAGCTTAGCCACGTTCGGGTCGCCATTGAGCGTGTGGAAGCCACCGGCGGCGTGCCAGGTCGAGCCCGAGGTTAGCTGATCGCGCTCGATCAGCACGACATCTTTCCAGCCTGCCTTCGTCAGGTGGTACAGCACACTGCAGCCGACCACCCCGCCGCCGATGACGGCGACCCGTGTATGTGTCTTCATGTTCCGGAAACTCCATAGGCTAGTGAGGCATCTTTCAGCCACTCGATCACCGAGGTGGCAAAAGTGCGCTGGACGAACAATTCATAGGCATCGGCGGCGACTCGCTCGAGGAACACGCCGGTGTGGTGCAGGCCGGTCTGCGCGCTTTGACCTACCGCAAACTGGCGCGGATGCAGATCAATGGCTATGCCCTTGGCGAGCACCTCGCGCGTATCGGAGCCCGCCAGGCGCAGGCGTACGCGCCCCGCCGACAGGCGCGTGATCGCACCGGCGGCAGGCGGCAGCAGCTCGGCAAAACCGCTCAGGTTCAAATCGTCCGCTGCGATCCACCAGTACTGGTCGCGCGTCAAGCGCACGAGCCGCGATGCGCCCTGAGTAATGCCGTGATATAGCTCGGCCGGCGGATCGGCGCCAAAGGAGTCTGCCAGGCAGCGCCCGAACTGCTCGCGATGCGCGGTAAATGCGGTCAGGTGCGCAAGGTGCCACCCGCGCAGCTCGATCATTTCAAACACGCATTCGCTCCCCCTGCTCGTCGATGAACACGGGCGATACGATGCGGGCGCGCACTATCTCGTTCTTCAGCGGGAATGCGCAGATGATTTCCTCGTTCTGGTGCGCGAGCCCCCCTTGGTAAAGCCCGAGTGCGATGAACCTACCAAGTACGGTGGACCAGGTTACCGAGGTGATGTAGCCGCGGCCATGGCCGTGGATTGGATCGGCATTTGCAAAAAGGATCGCGCCGCCACGAAGTCGCGCGTCCGGTTCCAGGCCCTCGATCCCAACGAGACTCCAGCGCTGCGGGTCCTTGAGCTCGGAGCGCTCGCGCAGTTCGCGGCCAACGTAGACCTTGTCCCGTCCGGCCATGCGGCCAAGGCCGAGATCATCGAGCGTATTGCGGTGGTCGAGTTCGAGTCCCGCGACATGTCCCTTCTCGATGCGCAGGGACGCGAGGGCCTCGAGTCCGTAGGGCCGTATGCCTAGCTCTGCCCCGCGTGTTAGCAGCAGTTCCCATAGCCCGGTGCCGCGATCGGCCGGCACATACAGCTCAAATGCAAGTTCGCCCGAAAAGCTGAGACGCAGCACGCGCAGCGCCCCGCCCTCGTAGATGAGCTCGCGGCAACCCATGTGTGGCAAGGTGGCATCGGAAAAGTCATGGTCGGGCATGGCCAGCGCGAGCACGGCGCGTGCCTTCGGGCCGGCGACCGACATGCCGGCCCACTCATCAGTGACCGAAAGGAATTGCACCTGCAGTTCCGGCCACGCGGTCTGGTGCAGGAACTCCAGATGCGACATGACTTCGCCCGCCTGTGCCGTGGTCGTCGTCAGGAAATAGCGGGTCTCGGAGAATCGCGCCGTCGTGCCGTCATCCAGCACTGTCGCATCGTCATTGAGCATGACCCCGTAACGGGCCTTGCCTATGGGCAGTTTTGCGAATCCATTGACGTAAACGCGATTCAGGAATTCCGCGGCATCCGGTCCCTGCACATCGATCTTGCCGAGCGTGGAGATGTCCGAGATGCCGACAGCGCTGCGCACCGCGTGCATTTCCTTGATATAGGCGCTTGCCACGGTATCGCCCGCCCAGCGGTAATACCACGCGCGCAGCCACGGACCGGCTTCGATAAACGCAGCGCCGTTGCTGGCGTGCCAGTCGTGTAACGGCGAGCGCCGGATCGGCCGAAAATGATGGCCGATGTTTCGTCCCACCAGCGCGCCGATGGAGACCGGCGTGAACGGCGGGCGAAACGTCGTGGTGCCGGCCGCGGCAATCGCCTGTCCACGTAGTGTGGAGATCAGGCCAATGGCATTGATGTTGCTGGTCTTGCCCTGGTCGGTGCCCATGCCGAGCGTTGTGTAGCGCTTCAGGTGCTCGACCGATTCAAATCCCTCCTGCTGCGCATTGGTGACATCATCTGTAGTCACGTCCGACTGGAAGTCGACAAACGCCTTGCCACGCATCTTGCCGGCAGCGCCCCGCGCGATTTCCAGGTTATACGGCTCGTCCGGAAGCACCTGGACGTGGTCGGGATCGGGCTCCGGCGCGCCTAAAGCGAAGCCCGCATGCCGGGCCGCCTGTGCACCGGCGAAGTTGCCCTCGAGTATGCCTTGAGCAAGACCGAAGCTGCCCATCACCGCGCCAGCGCCGAAGTGTCCGGCCGCCAAGGCGCCGGGGACAAAGGAGTCGATCGCGGCGCGGTAGGTAGGCTTGATGCCCGTGTGGGAGGTCAGGTGCACCGTGCACGACCAGCCGCCCGACATGCACAGCAGGTCACAATCGATCGTCCGTTCGGCCCCGCCGGCGAGGGCAGCAAGTCGGGCGCCCTTTACCCGGCGACGACCGAATGCGCGCGTGACGACGCTGGCAAGTTCCACGGCGATGCCGCCCTGGCGCGCCAACTCGAGCAGGGGCGCCGCTACTTCCGCGCGCTGATCCACGATCGTGACCGCAGCTCCACTGCGCGCGAGTTCCGCAGCACTGGACCAGGCACTATCATTGTTGGTTGCAACCACGATGCGCTGCCCGAGCGATACCGCGTAACGATTGAGGTAAGTTTGTGCGGCAGAGGCAAGCATCACACCCGGACGGTCGTTATCGCCGAACACCAGCGGCCGCTCGATAGCGCCGGTGGCAAACACGATGGATTTCGCGCACAAGGTCGTGACTACTTCGCGGGCCTCGCCGCGGGCGCTCTGCGGCTGGCCCGGCGCGTATCGCGTCAGCAGGCCGACCATGTTGCCATCGTAGAGGCCGAAGGCAGTGGTGCGCGGCAGTACCCGTATGTTCGGGCAAGCCGCCACGGCGGCCACGGCGGCGCCGCGCCAGGTCTCGCAGCGATCCTTAAGATGCCTTGACAACAGCTGGCCTCCCAGCAGGCTGTCCTGTTCGACCAGAAGCACGCGCGCACCCGACCTGCCCGCGGCACTTGCTGCGGCAAGTCCGGCGGCGCCCGCGCCAATGACCAGGACATCGGCAAACTCATAGCGCGTCTCGTAGCGATCCGGATCCCGTTCGTGCACGGCGCGCCCCAGGCCTGCGGCGCGGCGAATGAAGGGTTCGTAGAACATCCATGAACCACGGCGCGGTCCCATGAAAGTTTTGTAGTAAAAACCTGCGCCCAGCAGCGGCGCAAGCCAGGAGTTGATGGCCATCAAGTCAAAATCGACGGACGGCCCGCCGTTCTGGCGCCGCGCGCACAATCCATCGTGAAGCTCCGTCATCGTGGCTGCAATATTCGGCGTGGTGCGGCCAGTCTCCCCAAGCGTGACAAGCCCATTGGGCTCCTCGCAGCCCGCGGCCACGAAGCCGCGTGGGCGGTGGTACTTGAAGCTGCGCCCAATCAGCGTGAGCCCGTTGGCGAGCAGCGCAGAGGCGAGCGTATCGCCAGCAAAGCCGGAGAAGGTGCGTCCCTCGAGCGTGAACGACAGTGGGCGATCGCGCGCGATGCGCCCGCCCTCGGCCACTCGATGCGGCCGCCTCGTCATGGCGGCGCCGCCTCGCTGGCGAGCCAGCTGCGACCCGTCGTGTTCGTCGCGGTGTCGCGTTCGAGCACCAGCCATTGCCGGCATCCCAGCACATGCTGCCAGTACTCGCGGTGCGCGCCCTTGGGATTGTCAAACAGGAACACGTGGTCGTGCCAGGCGCGCAGGTCCGCGCTACCGTGCCGCGGCCTGGACTTCGTTGCATCGCCGGCGTAGCGGAATTCGGTGTAGTGGCGCTCGCCGCAATTTGGGCAGACGATTTTCAGCATGCGTTCATTGCCGGTAGGTCCATTGGCCGAGCCCGTATTCATCGTGGCCGTTGCCGCGCTCGAAACGGTCGAGCGCGAGATGGCGCACCAACGCGTGTTCCTCGCCGCGCGCAATCGTGTGCGCGAAGCACCAGCCGGTCGCAGGGGTTGCCTTGAACCCCTGGTAGCACCAGCCGCCATTGAAATACAAATTGTCGCGCGGCGTGCGGCCGATAAAGGGGCTGCCGTCGGGCGTCATGTCCTGGATTCCCGCCCAGTGGCGCAGGAGCCTGAGCCTCGACATCGATGGAATCAACGCAACTGCACATTCTGCGACGGCCTGGATCTTGGGGAATTGGCCGCGCTGCGTATAGGAGTTGAAGCCGTCGATGTGTCCGCCGAACACGAGGCCGCCCTTATCCGACTGGGAAATATAAAAGAGCTCCGCCCCGAAGGAGATCACATGATCCACGAATGGCTTGATAGGCTCGGTCACGAATGCCTGCAACAGGTGACTCTCGATCGGCAGCCGCAGGCCCGCCATCGCCGCGATATGCGAGGAGTGACCGGCAACGGAAATCGCGGTGCGCTCCGCATGGATGTCGCCGCGGCTGGTGCGCACGCCGGTAATGCGGTTGCCCACCGAGATAAATCCGGTGACCTCGCAATGCTCGACGATGTCGACGCCGAGCCGGTCAGCGGCGCGCGCATAGCCCCACGCGACCGCATCGTGGCGGGCCGTGCCGGCGCGGCGCTGCAGCAGGCCGCCATGTATCGGGAAGCGCGTGCCGGCGGAGTAATCAAGGTAGGGCAGCAGCCGCATGATGTCCGCACGATCCAGCAGCTCGGCGTCGATGCCATTCAGGCGCATGATATTGCCCTTGCGCGACAGCACGTCGAGCTGCGATGGCCCGTGGGCGAGCACGATCTGGCCGCGCTGCGAGAGCATCACGTTGTAGTTGAGCGCGTGCGACAGCCCCTCCCATAGCTTGAGCGAGTACTCGAAGAACTGGGTATTGCCGTCCATCTGGTAGTTTGAACGCACCAGCGTCGTATTGCGCCCCACGTTTCCGGAACCAATATAGCCGCGCTCGATGACCGCGACTTTAGTGACACCATGGTTGGCCGCGAGGTAATAGGCGGTCGCAAGGCCATGGCCGCCGCCGCCGATAACGATGACATCGTAGGTCGGCTTCGGTTCGGCCTTGCGCCAGACGCGCGGCCACGGCGCGCCGGTGGCGGCATGGCGCGCCAGCGCGAGCGCGGAATAGCGTTCAGTCATAGAAGCGCATCATATAGGATGGATATGGCCCACAGGCCGCCACGCGGCCTGTGGGCAGGCCCAGAAAAAAACTACAGCGTGCGGGATTGTGCGTCAATCGCATCAGCCAGGCGCCGGTTGCAGTAACGATCGAAATCCAGCACCGGGCCTTCAAAATCAGCCGGTGCCAGTGGGCCGCGTTGATGGTGAGCAGAGGCCATCCCCCGCATCAGGCTCACCAGCACCGCCTTGTCCTCGGCCATGGTCGCGATAAAAAGCTGGACCGCGCGATCGATATCTATCTGCGCCCCATCATCCCCATGGAAGATCAGCCCCATCTTGGCCCGCACCCTATCGACTGACTCGGGTTGCAGGCAGATGAACGAGCTGTAGTCTCCGCCGCAACCCGAGACGAGCGCGGGAGGAATCGCGAACATCACGCAGTTGTCCGCTTCGGCCGCGGCCAGGTCGGGGTGGCCCTTGCTGGAGCGGGCAAGGTTCGGCGAGTAGCCTGCGTTGTAGCCGAAATAGGCATCGCCCGCCTCGAAGCGCGTACACAAACGCGTCGGGTTCACGGCGTGTAACGTCGTTCGGTGTAGGGGCGAGAGGTGATACCCCTCCATGAAATCGAGGAAACATTTCCAGTTCGTATTCCATACTTCCGTGACGAGATATTTGAGCGACATTCCTTCCATGTGGTAGTTACGCAGCCGCCCTGCCAGCGGTTTCAGGCGCGGCGCCAGTGGCTGTGGGTCCCTGGCGAGCGAGGTGAACAAGAAACCCTGCCACTCCTCGCAGGCAAATTCGGGCAGGCGGCAGGCGCTGCGGTTGAAAGCTTTATGCGCTTCGAGGCGCGGCGCCGCTTTGAACCTGCCTTTGAGGTCGTAGCTCCAATGGTGGTACGGGCATATCAGCAGCGGGGCGTTGCCGGATCCGCTCACCAGGACCGTGCCGCGATGCCGGCACACATTGGATAGCACATGCGCCTGGCCCTCGGCGTCGCGCACGGCGACCAGCGGCTCATCACAAAGCTGGAAGGCCGTATAGTCGCCCGGTCGCAAAATCTCCTCAGCGCGTCCGAGGCAGATCCACTCCTGCCCGAACAGGTGCCGGGACTCAAGTGCCAGCAGCGCAGGGTCGGTGTAGAAAGTGGCCGGCATGGTGAAGGCCGAATCAAAATCCAGCTCCTCGCTGCGCCTTAGCGCGAGATGCAAGTCGGCCAGCGAATTGTGTGCGGTCAAGGTCAAGCGCGCCCTTTTGCGCTGCGCAGGGCAGGCCGCTGCTGCGTTCCGGGCAGCGAGGTCAGCCAGTTCAGGAAATTCTGCAGCAGCGAATTGCGTGCACGCGATCGGGAATGGACCGCGCAGTATTGGTACTGAAGCGGAATCTCGCACTCGAACGGCCTCACGAGCTCGCCGCTGGCCAATTCATCCTCGGCGAACATCGACTGTCCGAGCGCGACGCCCTCGCTGGAGCGGGCCAGGTCGATGGCGAGACTCGACATGTCGACCTTATGTCCAAGTTCCACCCGCGGCTCGCGCGTGATCCCGGACCGCGCAAACCACGCGCTCCAGGTTGGATAGGATGATAGTCCGGCGCGCCAGGCTATATGGATCAGGTCCTCATCGCGCAGTGCCATCGGCGAGCCTGCTACTAGACGACGGCTCTTGAGAAATTTCGGCGTGCACATCGGGGTCGCCTGGTCCTGCAGGAACGGCACCGTGACGAATTCCGGATATAAGTGTTCTCCATAGCAGATGCGCACATCGACCGGATTTCGATAGAAATCGATGGGGTCATCCTCGATACGCAGATCGAGGCGCACATCCGGATATAGCCGCAGGTAATCGGCCAGGTGCCGATTGAGCCAGCGCACCCCGATCGACGGGATCACGCTGATCGCAAGGCCAGAGGGGACCGCGCCGCCCAGCAGCCGTTCAGTCATTGCGGCCAGCTCGTCCATCATTTCGGTGCTTGCTGATTTGACCGCCAGGCCCACATCGGTCAGGAACAACTGATTGTTGTGCCTTGTGAACAGCGCCTTGCCAAGGAAGTCCTCAAGCTTCGCGATCTGCTGGGATACCGCGCCGCGGGTCACGTTGAGCTCGCGCGCGGCGGTTGCCACCGCACCCAGGCGCGCAGTCGCCTCGAACGCTTTGATTGCATTCAGTGGCGGTAGTCTGCGGTGCATCCTTGTCCTGTTCAAAAAAATTGGTGGTAGGTTTTCTACGCGCTTCTGTTCGCAAGATCAACGGTTCGGTCTCATCCTAGCGCAGGCTGGCACGGAAGGCGGTATACTGCGTTAGGTTTTCTGACGGAAGGCGCATTTTTATTCGCCGCCGGCGCAAATTACGCAGTGCTACGATCGGGCCGAATCTAGCTTTGGAGTGGCGCATTGCGCGACATCCTTGATCTTGACCGTTACCCACTTGACCGCGCCCTATCGCGCGAATATTCGGCGTTGATCCTGCAGTGCCAGGCGGAACTCGATGCCACCGGCATGTTCAACCTGCATGGGTTCGTGCACCAAGCCGCTCTCGTGCGCGCCGCCGCCGAGATCCTGCCACTTAGCGAGCGCGAGTCTTACACTCACCAGCGTCGGCACAATGTCTATTTTTCCGATCAGGTGCCGGGGCTCGGTGGCGAGCATCCTGCGCTGCGCCTATTCGATACGGTTCATCACACCCTGTGTAACGACCAGCTCGCCGGCACGGTCGTACGCAAAATTTACGAGTGGCCACCGCTGGTAGCATTCCTTGCGCATGTCATGCAAAAAAGCGCGCTGTATGTCATGAAGGATCCGCTCGCCCGGCTGAACGTCATGGATTACCGTCCGGGTGAGGCACTGAACTGGCACTTCGATCGCAGCCAGTTCACGACGACGCTACTGATCCAGGCGGCGGAACAGGGCGGGGAATTCGAATATCGGAGCGAGCTTCGCAGCGACACCGATCCCAACTATGTGGGGGTGGGGCGCTTGTTGGGCGGCGAGGACCAGGACATTCATGTCAATGCATTGGCGGGTGGCACGCTGAATGTCTTCAAGGGCCGCAACACACTGCATCGCATTTCACCAGTCCGCGGCACGCGCAAGCGTTTGGTTGCGGTGTTTTCGTATTACGATCGGCCGGACGTAATGTTCAGCCGCGAAGAGCGCGTCGGTTTTTTTGGGCGGGATGCCTGACATGAAAAATTATGCGCTCGACGAATTCATCGCTGACTGCCGCCGGATATCTGCCCACTGCGCTGAACCGGCGGACTGTGTTCTCGCGATACTGCCGCTGATGGAGCGGTTGCTATTGGGCGATCGTTCGTTTATCCGCCCGGAACACCTGGTCAGCAATTCCGACCACTACAGCCGCAATGCTATCTACATCTCACCGGACGGGAACCTGTCGTTGTTCGTCCTGGTGTGGCTGCCGGGGCAGTGGACCCCGGTGCATGATCACGGCAGCTGGGGGGTCGTCGGCGTGCTGCAGGGGATGCTTGAAGAGCGCAGCTTCATGGCGGTCGACGGGGCGATCCTGGCGGACGATGGGATACGCCTGAGGCGCGGTGGTGTGTTTGTGCTGCCGGAAAAATCCCTGTCAAGCTTTGTGCCAAATCCGGATCATATCCATATGACTGGCGTGCCCGACACGCGCCCGCGCGCGGTGACGCTGCATCTGTACGGACGCAACATGGATTCCTTTCACGTCTACGATGTCGAGCGCGGCACGCGCTGCTTAATGGACGTGCCCCACCACGTGGCATGATGCAGATAGCGCTGGCGGATCTCGACGATCCCGCGGTGCTAGAACTGCTGCGCACGCAAGTGCGGCTGGCGCGCGCCGCAACGGCGGGCATTGCCCATGCTCTGGACGAGCTCGCGCTGCGCGCGGCGGACATCGAGCTGTGGACGATCCGCGATGGCAACGCGCTCCTTGCTGCCGGGGCACTGCAGGCGCTGGCGTCGCAACATGGCGAAATCAAGTCGATGTATACGGTGTCAGCTGCGCGCGAACGGGGCGTGGGCACTGCAATGCTGGGCCATATCATTGCCGCAGCCCGCGCGCACGGCATGTTGCGCGTTAGCCTCGAGACAGGGTCAGGGAATTATTATGTGGCGGCCCGCGTGCTATATCGGCGCCACGGCTTCAGCGAATGCCCGCCGTTTGCTGACTACGTTGCCGATGTCAACAGCGCTTTCATGTCGCCCAACCTGCCTCGCGCATGACCGATTTGGTGCTAGGCTATGCCCATACCCTATGACCAATAAAACCAGCGACACGACGATGGCGGTGTTCCTTGACCTCGAGAACATCGCACTCGGTGCACGCGATGCCAGTTTCCCGAGTTTCGACATTGAGAAAGTGCTCGAACGGCTGCTGCTCAAGGGCCACATCGTCGTCAAGAAGGCCTATTGCGACTTCGATCGATACAAGGACTTCAAGCGCGGGTTACATGAGGCCGCGTTCGAACTGATCGAAATTCCGCACGTGCGCCAGTCGGGCAAGAACTCGGCCGACATTCGCATGGTGGTGGATGCGCTGGACCTCTGCTATACGAAAAGCCACGTCGACACCTTCGTGATCCTGAGTGGCGATTCGGATTTTTCGCCGCTGGTGAGCAAGCTGCGGGAAAATGCCAAGACCGTGATTGGGGTGGGCGTGAAGAACTCTACCTCGGACCTCTTTATCAACAATTGCGACGAATTCATCTACTACGATGATCTGGTGCGCAAGGCCCCCTTGAAGACGCGGCGTCGCACAGCGGCGGCCCCGGCTGCGAATCGCGAGCCGGCGAGCGGATCGGCGGAGAAGGCCGTGCCCCTGGACAACAAGGCGCCCGAGCTCGCCGAGGCGTTTGACCTCGTTGTCGAGACGCTGGAGGCGGTGATCGGGGAGCGCGGCGAGAATGAGCCAATCTGGGGCTCGATGATCAAGCAGACGATCAAGCGGCGACATCCGGGATTCAACGAACGCGCGTATGGCTTCCGCTCGTTCAACGACCTGTTGGCCGAGGCGCAGAAGCGCGGCCTGCTGAGCCTGCGCCCCGATGAGAAATCCGGCGGCTACACCGTGCGCATGGGCTTGTGAACATGCGCAGAAATCAAAGGGTCGGAGGCCTGCTCGCGTTTGGCGCGCTGCTGACGACGCCGCTTCTGGCCCAAACTACGCTGATCGACAATGTGCACGGCTACACGCTGACCGGTGACGGGCTGCGGAAATTCAGCGCGCTCGCCTTTGAGGATGGCAGGATCCTCGAGACAGGCACCGGTCCGGACCTCAAGGCGCATCACCCGGAATCGACGGTCATTGATGCGCACGGCGCGGTCGTGTTGCCTGGGCTGATCGATGCGCACGGTCATATCATCGATCTGGGCCTCGGCATGGCCCGTGTCGCGCTTGAGGACACGCATAGCCTTGCAGAGGCGCTGCGAAAAGTGCGCAGCTACGCCCACGCCCATCCGGATAAGGCCTGGATCCTCGGGGGCGGCTGGAATCAGTTCACCTGGCACTTGCAGAGGTTTCCGACCGCGGCCGAGCTCGATGCCGTGGTCTCCGATCGCCCGGTACGCCTCGACCGGATTGACGACCATGCGATATGGCTGAACAGTGCGGCGCTGCGCGCCGCGGGCATCACCAGGCAGACGCCGGACCCGGTGGGCGGGCGGATCGAGCGTGATGCCGCGGGCAATCCCACCGGCGTCCTGATGGACAATGCCAATGATCTGGTGAAGAAGGTCATGCCGGCGCCGACGACTCTTGAGCGGCGTGCGGCCGTGAATGCAGTCATGACCCGCTTGAACGCGTTTGGCGTGACCGCGGTCGGGGACGCGGGCCTCAGAACCGACATACCTCTATATAAAGAGATGGCCGACGAGGGCAAGCTGACGCTGCGCATCTACGCCATGATCGGCGACGTCGGCGAAGAGTTTCGCAGGCTGTCCGCCGACGGTCCCCTGCTTGGCTATGGCCACGATTTCCTGACGGTGCGCTCGGTCAAATTATTTGCCGACGGATCGGTCGGCAGCCGCGGCGCCGCCATGCTGGAGCCCTATTCGGATGCGCCGGGGGAGCGCGGTCTGCATTATATGTCTGACGCAGACATGCAAGCCAAGATAGAAACCGCACTGAAAGCCGGCTATCAGGTCAACGTGCATGCGATCGGCGATGCGGCCAACCGGCAAGTTCTCGATGCGTTCGAGGCAGCCTACAAGACGGTTGATGGCCGACCGCTGCGCAATCGCATCGAGCACGCACAGCTGGTCGCACCGGTCGATTTTCCGCGCTTCCTGCGCCTGAACCTAATCGCATCGATGCAGCCGACCGCGCCCACCAGCGACATGAACATGGCCGAGGATCGCGTAGGCAAGGAGCGGCTGAACGGTGCGTATGCGTGGCGCACCTTCCTGGATCAGGGAACGAAGATTGCCGCCGGCTCTGATTTTCCCGTGGAGTCGCCGAATCCGTTCCTGGGATTCTATGCGGCGGTGACCCGTAAGGACCGGAATGGCCAGCCAGCCGCCGGCTGGCATCCAGAACAGGCCGTTACAGTGCTGGAGATATTTCGCGCCTACACCCTCGATGCCGCCTATGCCGAGCACATGGACACTTCGATCGGTTCGCTGGAAAAGGGCAAGTGGGCGGACTTTATATTGATCGATCGGGATCCGTTTGGGATCGCGCCGCGGGACCTGTGGAAGGTGCGCGTGCGGCAGACTTGGGTTGCCGGTAAACGAGTGTACTGAGCAATGACTGAACCAGTTGAATCCGGCGCCCGGCGCCGCCGCCGTCCGGCCTCGAGCGAGAACGCCCACGCCATCTACGATCGCACCGGCACCTACCGGCATCTGCGCAACCCGTTTACGCCGCTCAAGGTGTTCTCGGACGATCAGGTTGCCTCGATACACGAGACCGCGCTCGTGATGCTCGAAACGCAGGGCATGAAGGTGCTATCCGAAGACGCGCGCCAGTTATTCCGGGACGCGGGGGCCGCGGTCGACGAGGCGAGCAACCTCGTGCGCATCGATCGGGGCCTTGTTGCCACTTCGCTTGCGAGCGCGCCGCGCGAGATCACGCTGCATTCAGTCGATCCGCAGCGGCATGTGCCGCTTTACGATGGCCATGTCGCCTTTGCGCCAACCTCCGGCCCGCCGAACATTATGGATACCGCGCGCGGCCGTCGAGCCGGCACGCTGGAGGATTTCTGTAACCTGACGAAGCTTTGCCAGAGCTTCGAGGTGATTCATGTGCTGGGCGGCGCGACCGAACCGCAGGACATTCCGGTAAAAACCCGTCATCTCGAAGTTACGCGCGCGCAGCTCATGCTGTCGGACAAGATCCCGCTGGTGTTTTCGCGTGGTCATGGTCAGGTCGCCGACAACTTTGAGCTGATCCGCCTGGCCCATAACATTTCGCCCGAGGAATTCCGTTCGCGTCCTTTCACCTATACGGTGATCAACACCAATTCGCCGCTGCAGCTCGATATCCCGATGGCGGACGGCATCATTGATTTTGCCGCGGCCGGCCAGGTACTGATCATCACGCCTTTCACGCTGGCTGGCGCGATGGCCCCGGTGACAGTGGCCGGCGCATTGACACTTGCGCACGCCGAGGCACTCGCGGGCCTCACGCTCGCGCAGATCGTGCGCCCGGGCGCGCCAGTCGTTTACGGCAGTTTCACGTCAAACGTCGACATGAAGTCAGGCTCTCCGGCTTTCGGAACACCGGAGTACGTCAAGGCTGCGTTCGGCGCTGGGCAGATGGCGCGGTTCCTCGGGCTCCCGTGGCGCTCCTCCAATGCGACCGCGTCGAACACACCGGACGCCCAGTCCGCTTACGAGTCGCAGATGAGCCTGTGGGGCGCGCTGTTCGGCGGCTGCAATTTCATCCTGCATGCAGCAGGATGGCTGGAGAGCGGCCTCACGACCAGCTACGAGAAATTTATCCTCGATGTCGAGATGCTGCAGATGTTTGCCGAAGTCTTCCAGCCGGTCGGAGCGACCGCCGCGGATCTTGCGCTCGAGGCGGTGGCTGAAGTGGGGCCCGGTGGCCATTTCTTTGGCTGCGCACATACGATGGAGCGCTATCGCAGCGCCTTTTATGCGCCGCTGGTTTCCGACTGGCGAAATTTCGGCCAGTGGGCCGAGGACGGATCCAAAACGGCGACCGAGCGGGCGAGCGGCATTTGGCGAAGTACGCTGGATCGCTACGTCGCACCCAAGCGGGATCCGGCCATTGTCGAGTCTTTGGATGCGTTCGTAGAGCGGCGCACAGCCGAGGGCGGCGCGCCGCCCGTCAGTTGAGCGCCAGCGACCCGTACCGCGAAGACGTCGGCGCGGAGCTGACGTTTCGCGGCCTGATCCTCGGCATCCTGATGACGCTGGTCTTTACAGCGGCAAATGTCTACTTCGGCCTCAAATCGGGCCTGACATTTGCGACCTCGATACCAGCGGCGGTTATCTCCATGGCACTGCTGCGGGGATTTCGCGGCGTCACCATCCAGGAAAACAACATCGTGCAGACCGTTGCCTCAGCGGCGGGCACCCTGGGCTCGATCATCTTTGTGTTGCCGGGCCTCGTCATGATCGGCTGGTGGACCGGATTCCCTTACATAATCTCATTCACGATCTGCGCGGCCGGCGGAATTCTCGGCGTGATGTACTCGATCCCGCTGCGCCGCGCCCTGGTCACGAATTCCGACCTGCCATATCCCGAGGGCGTTGCCTGCGCCGAGGTGCTGAAAGTTGGCGGCAGCGATTCACTCGGCACGGGCGTGGTCGGACGTCATGGCCTCGCCGCGATGATGTGGGGCTCGCTGGTCTCGGCGCTGTTCGCGGTGGTCATTTCAACGCAGCTGTTCGCGGGCGATGTCGCGCAGTATTTTCGCATCGGCAGCAAAGGCGCCATCACCGGATATGATTTCAGCCTGTCCTTTGCGCTGCTCGCGGTAGGGCACCTTGTGGGCCTGTGGTGCGGGCTCGCTATGCTGTTCGGCGCCGTGATCGCGTGGGGCGGAGCCGTGCCGTATCTGACTTTCATGCACCCGCTTGCCGGCAGCGCAGAAACTGTCGGACTCGCCGTATGGGGTCATCAGGTACGCTTCATCGGCGCGGGCGTAATCGGCACTGCGGCAATCTGGACCCTGGTGAAATTGCTGCGGCCGCTGATCGGCGGCCTGTCAGAGGCGTTGGCGGCCTCAAGCCTGCGCCGCAGCGGGCGGGGCGCGGAGCCGCGTCGCATCGAACGCGATATACCGATCGGAATAGTTGCCCTTGTGACCCTCGTATGCCTGCTACCGATCGGGATCCTGCTCGCGCACCTCGGCCGTGTCAGCGGCCTGGGCGATCACCTGCTGTTGCTGGTCGCGGGCGGGGTTACCTACATCGCATTGATGAGTTTTTTTGTTGCGGCGGTCTGCGGTTACATGGCGGGCCTGATCGGCGCATCTAACAGCCCCTTGTCCGGCGTTGGGATCATCGTCGTTCTGGGCGCGGCGCTGCTGCTGGTGCTGTTCGTCAAGCCGCTGTTGCCCGCTTCTGCGGGGGCCGCGCTGGTCGCTTATTCCTTATTCATAACATCGGTCGTGTTCTGTGCGGCGACGATTTCAAACGATAATCTGCAGGACCTGAAGACCGGCCAGCTGGTTGGCGCGACCCCCTGGCGACAGCAGGTCGCGCTGGTTGTGGGCGTGCTGGCCGGCGCGACCGTCATTCCACCGGTCATGGACCTGCTCAATCGCGCTTATGGCTTTGCCGGCGCGCCGGGCGCGGATCCCGCGCACGCGCTCGCGGCGCCGCAGGCGGCCCTGATTTCCGCCCTCGCGCAAGGCGTTATCCAGCGCAATCTTGAATGGCAGTTGCTGGGCGTCGGGGCGCTGATCGGTGTGGGACTGATCGTGCTGGACATCGTGTTGACGCGCACCACTCGCATTCGGTTGCCGCCGCTCGCAGTAGGCCTCGGTGTCTACCTGCCGACCCAAACGACCATGATGATCGTCGTTGGCGCGCTCGCGGGCTGGGCGTACGAGCGCCGAGCGGATCGTACCGCAGATCCGGGCGGCTCGAAGCAACTCGGCATCCTGCTGGCATCGGGCCTGATCGTCGGCGAGAGCCTGATCGGTGTGGTGCTCGCGGCGGTTGTGGTCTTCTCGGGCAAGGAGGCACCGCTCGCATTGGTCGGGGACAGTTTTGCCGCCGCGGCAGTGTGGATCGGAGGCGCGATGTTCGCAGCGATCAGCATGGCATTGTATGCTTGGCTTAATCGGCGCTCAGGTGCGGCCAGTGAAATTATAAGGAACAGCTTGTGACAGAGAAATTGAGCGGATTCTCCCGCCGCGACCTGTTGGCCATGGTCGGCAAGGTGGCGGGCGGCGCGGCCATGTACCAGGCCATGAGCAGCCTGGGGCTTGCGCAGGAATCGAACTACACCGGGCCGATCAAATTGCAGGGCGCACCCATGGGTGCGTCGGTATTGATCCTGGGTGCCGGCATTGCGGGACTGGTCGCAGCGCTCGAGCTGCGCCAGGCGGGTTATCGCGTGCAGGTCCTCGAGTACAACCCGGTGGCGGGCGGGCGCTGCTGGACACTGCGCGGCGGCGACGAATACACCGAGCTTGGCGGTTTTCGCCAGCAATGCGGATTTGACAAGGGACAGTACGTCAATCCGGGACCCTGGCGCATTCCCTATCATCATCACGCGATGCTCGATTACTGCAAGCGCCTCGGGGTCACGCTCGAGCCGTTTGTGCAGATCAACTACAACGCCTATTTGCACTCGAGCAAGGCATACCAAGGCAAGCCGCAGCGCTTTCGTGAGGTCCAGTCGGACTACCAGGGCCACATCGCTGAACTGTTCGCTAAGTGCGTGCGCAGCGAGCAGCTGGATGCAGCGCTGACCAAGGAGGACCTGGAGCGCCTGCTCGAGTCCTTGAAGAACTGGGGCGCGCTCGATGGTGAGTACCGCTATAGAAAGAGTGGCCAGAGCAGTTCGCACCGCGGTTACGATGTGGATGACGGCGGCGGGCTTGCGCCCGCCGGCGAGCTATCGCAGCCGCTCGAGTTTGCCGAGTTGCTGCAGTCGCGGCTTTGGACAGGCATCGCCGCCGGACAGGGATATCACCTGCATCCGGCGATTTTCCAGCCCGTAGGCGGTATGGATAACATCGCGCAGGCCTTTGCGCGCGAGGTCGGCTCCCTGATCCGCTACAACACGCGTGTCTTCAAGATCGACCAGAATGACAAGGGCGTCACGGTCAATTACACCAATCGTCGCGATGGCTCCTCGGGCAGTGCCAAGGCCGACTGGTGCATCTGCACCTTGCCCGTCTCGATTCTGAGCCAGCTCGACCTGAATGTCTCGGCGAAGCTCAAGAGCGCGATCGATGCGCTGCCGTACCACGCGTCCCTGAAAGCAGGCCTGCAGTTCAAGCGCCGCTTCTGGGAAGAGGACGAACGGATCTATGGAGGGATCACGTATACCGACCTGCCGCTATCGACGATTGCGTACCCGAACCACGGCTGCAATATGGGCGGCAAGGGAGTCCTGCTCGGTGCCTATATGTTTGGCGGTAATGCGTACAAGTACTCGGCGATGGACCCGGCGCAGCGCCTGCAGGAAATTGTCGCGATGGGCGCGCAGATCCATCCGCAGTACCCGGCGGAGTTCGAGAATGGCATTACCGTCGGCTGGCACCGCGTGCCCTGGGCAAACGGCTGCTTCGGCGCATGGACCTCGCAAAAGCGCGCCCAGTATTACGATGACATGTGCCAGATGGACGGGCGCATAGTGCTGGCCGGCGAACATGTGTCGCGAATACCGGCCTGGCAGGAGGGTGCGGCACTCTCGGCGCTCGATGTGTGCGAGCGGCTGCATCGGCGCGCACTGGCCGCATAGTAATAGGGGAAAGCGATGAGCCATACTAGTCGACACATCCTGGTAGTCATGGCGCTTGCGCTCGCCCCGGCGCCGTTCGCGGGTAGTGCCGCGGATGCACAGGGTGGGGCGTCCGCAAGCACCCGCCAGCTCAATCCAAACGTGGACGTACCGGAGTTTCCCTCGCTGTCGAGCGAGACGGACGGAAAAAAACTGTTTGAGACGATCTGCCAGGGTTGCCACATGCCGGATGCGAAAGGCGCCAAGGGCGCCGGCATGTACCCGGCACTCGCCGCGAACCCGAAGCTGGTCGCGCCTGCCTATCCGCTGTTCGTCGTGCTGAACGGCCTGCGTGGAATGCCCAACATCGGCAAGGCACTGACCGACGCGCAAGTCGCTGCGATGGTTAATTATGTGATCACGCATTTTGGCAATTCCGCGCCGGCGCAGACGACCGCTGAAGAGGTCAAGGCGGCACGCGCGAGTCAGTAGCGTACCCGCATGCAGAAGACTTTCGCTGAACGCCTGATAGAAAAACGCTCGATCGACTATATTCCGATCGCGGAGCGTCACGGCAAAGTCTGGCACCTGTGGCCATGCTGGTTCTCCGGCGATGCGCACCTCGCGACCGTGGCCACCGGCGCGGTTGGGTTGCTGCTCGGCGGCAACCTGTTCTGGATGGCGATTGCGGTGGTGCTTGGCAGCGCGTTCGGGACGTTCTTCATGGCGTTTCACTCGACCCAGGGGCCACAGCTTGGCTTGCCGCAGATGATCCAGTCGCGCCCGCAGTTCGGCTACATCGGCGCGCTGCTGGTCTGGGGCGTCGCGCTGGTTTCCTACATCGGCTTCAACGCGTTCAACCAGCTGCTTGCGGTGCAAACGGTGCAGTCCCTCTATAGCGGCGCATCGACGCCAACGATGCTGGCGTTCACTGCGGTGGCCCTCAGTTTTGCGATCGTAGGCTACGACACCATCCACTTCGTGCAGCGCTGGGTCGCCTACGTGATGATCGTGGCGCTGCTGGTATTCACGATATCCGTGCTCACGCACATGCAGTTCACGCCTGCGCAGCTCGACGCGGGTGATTTTCGCAAGGTGCCTTTCCTCGCGCAGTTCTTCGCCGCAGCCGCCTACCAGATCTCCTGGTCCGTGTATGTCTCGGATTACTCGCGTTACCTGCCGCGCGATGTCGGGGTGGGCGAATCGTTCTGGTGGACCTACCTCGGCGCATTCGTAGGCGGAGCGTGGACCATGCTTGTCGGTACCATCGCCGCCGCGGCATTTCCGCTGCTGGGGATCGCGGCTGCGTTGCAGGCGGCGGCTGATGCGGTGCTACCGGGATTCGGCAAACCCTTGCTGGTCTGCTCCCTACTCGGCCTCGTCACGATCACCTCGCTGAATTTCTACGGAGCCTCGCTGACGCTGCTGAGCGTGTTCGACTCGATCAAGCCGATCCGCCCGACCGTGACCAAGCGCATGCTGACATTGGTTTTTTCGGCGCTGGTGTCCGTGGGACTGGCGCTGGCGGCCTCGGACGATTTCTTCAAGGAGTTCGGTGAGTTCCTGGCGGTACTGCTCTATCTGTTTACGCCATGGACCGCGATCAACCTGGTCGATTTCTACATCGTCCGAAAGGGCCATTATTCGGTGCGCGAGATCTTCAACCCGCACGGTATGTACGGCCGCTGGAACTGGCGCGGACTTGTCGCGTACGCAGTGGGCTTCTCCGCCATGATCCCGTTCTTCAGCACTGGCATTTATCGCGGCCCGGTGGCACGCGCCTTGGGCGGGGCTGATATCGCGATGCTGATCGGCCTGCCGGTTTCGGCGCTTGTCTACATCCTCGCCTGCCGCTCGATGGACCTGCAGGCGGACCGGCGCCAGGCCGCGGCTGCCGACGTGGGCCTCGATCCGTGAACTTGTACCTGGATGACCTGAAGCCCGGGGATCGGTTCACGAGCGCCTCGCACCGAATGGAAGCGGCAGAAATCAAGGCGTTCGCGTTGCAGTTTGATCCGCAACCGTTTCACCTCGATGAAGCCGCGGGGCGCCAGTCGCTGTTTGGGGAAGTCGTTGCGAGCGGTTGGCATACAGCATCGGTAGCGATGCCCCGGATGGTCGATGGCGGCCTGCCGATTGCCGGCGGGATCATCGGCACTGGCGCGGATTTGTGCTGGCGATCGCCGGTGAGGGCGGGCGATGAGTTGCACGGCGTGTGCGAGATCCTTGAGGTCATGCCCTCCCGTTCCAACTCGAATCGCGGCTCGGTGCGAATCGTGTGCAGCACGCTGAACCAGCGCGGCGAGGCGGTGACGACTGCCGAGATGCGTGTGATCGTGTGCAGGCGAGGGTCATGATCCTGGCGTTCCTGCCTTTCCTGATCTCCATGTCATTCACGCCGGGCCCCAACAACATCATGGCGGCAAGCTCGGGCGTCAACTTTGGCTTTCGCGCGACGATCCCGCTTATGCTGGGGGTCGCGTTGGGCGTCGCGGCCATGAGTTTGCTGATCGGATTCGGGCTGGGGCAGCTGTTTGTTGAGATGCCGCTTATCCATCAGGCCCTGAAGCTCGTCGGCACCGTTTACCTGCTCTATCTCGCCTGGCGCATTGGGACTGCGACGAGCATCGGCGCTGCGGCCCGCGTTATGCGTCCGCTAACCCTGCTGCAGGGCGCAGCATTCCAGTGCGTAAACATCGAGGGCTGGATTATCGCCGTCTCTGCGATCACGACTTATACGGTGCTCGATGCGAGTTTGCCGCTGCAAATATGTCAAATGGCTGCGCTGAGCGCCTTTATGGCATGGGCGAGCGTGCTCTGCTGGACCCTGTTCGGGCAATGGCGACGGCAATTCCTGAACACCCCGGGTCGCCTTCGCGCGTCAATTATTCGATGGCCGTCCTTTTGATTATGTCAATTATCCCGACCGTGGTACCAGGCTCTAGGCACTGTTGTTGAAGAACCACTGCGGATGTCACCCCTAACCAATTGAACGATAAGTACTTTTACGTAATTACCCTGCCATTTGCATCCCATGGTCCGTGACCGCAAGTGTTGCAATCTAGCAACAAAATATGCGTCCCTTTGGGGAATCCCGTGATTTCGCATGGGCTATATCAGCCATATTGTTGTTGCAGAGAGACACAATAGTGTGAGATAAATCCGCTACCAAACCAGAACAAGTTTAGGGACGTGCGGTTTTTTTTGGTTTCCGGCATTAGACAAACTAACCAAACAGAGGGTTACTGATGAATAAGTTGTTAAAAGGCGCCATTCCGATTGGCTCACTCCTCGCGGTGATGAACACGGGCGCTGTCCTCGCGGCCGCTGCGGACGCCGGAACGGGTGATGCCATCGACGAAGTGATTGTCACAGGTACCCGCGAACAGGGTATCAAGGCAGTCGACAGTGCCGCACCCATCCAAGTCGTCAGCGCAGAGGCCCTGAAAGCCTCCGGCGCCCCGGATTTGATGACGGCCCTTTCACAGGTTGTTCCCTCCCTGCAGATGGAAGCGTTCGGCTTCGACATGGCCGGCCAGACCCTGCAGGCACGACTTCGCGGCGTGAGCCCGAATGACGTGCTGGTGCTGATTAACGGCAAGCGCCGTCATACGACAGCGAATCTCGCGATTGACACCGGGTCGCCTTTTCAGGGCGGCGCGGGCGTTGATCTCAATTTCATTCCTATTGATGCGATCGACCACGTCGAAGTACTGACCGAAGGCGCCGCGGCGCAATACGGCTCGGATGCCATCGCGGGTGTTATCAATATCATCCTGAAGAAGAACACCTCCGGCGGCAGCCTGGGCGCGACCTACGGCCAATACGGCAGCGGCGGCGGCAAGACTGAAGACGTCAGCGGCAATGCGGGACTTGAAGCGGGCCCTGGCGGGTATTTCAACATCACGGGCGACTTTCGTAGTCACGGTCATAGCGATACCGGTGCAGTGGATCCGCGCCTGTTCGGCCCGGCGGCTGCCGGCTACGCCTATCCGAACTCAAATGTCGTCAACGTACCTGGGTATCCGAACCTGAACCTGATTCAGGGCGATGCGGCCGTTCAGGCCAAGCTCGTATCAGTCAACGCGGGCTGGGATTTTGATGGCGGTATCGGCCTGTATTTTGTGGCGACTTATGGGCACAAGAACGCGGCGTCCTACGAAAACTACCGCATGCCGAACAAGGTCCACTTCACGGATCCCGTCACCGGCGTTACGACCTATCCCGATCCGCTGGGTTTTAATCCGCAGGAAGCAAATTCCGAGGACGATTTCCAGTTGACGGCCGGTATCAAGGGTGCGGTCGCTGGGTGGGACTGGGACCTGAGCTCCGGCTTCGGTGGTGATCGCGACAATCTGTCGACGCTGTCCACGGTCAATACTGGCTACTACAGTAGTACTGGCAATGCGTCCGCCGCCGCCCTCGGCGATATCTACGACGGTTACCTGCAGGCGACGCAGTGGACGACGACTCTCGATTTCCGACACGGCTTTGATGTCGGCATGGCCGGTCCGATGAACCTGGCGTTCGGCATCGAGCACCGCCGCGACACCTACACGATCGGCAGCGGTCCGCCGATCTCCTACATCGACGGCGGCGCGTCATCCTATCCCGGCTTCACGCCGCTGGACGCGAATTCCAACGCGCGCACCAACGACGCCGGGTATATCGATCTGGCCGCGAAGCCGGTTGACGCCCTGCAATTGGATGCTGCCGTGCGCTTCGAGCACTACAGCGACTTCGGCAGCGCAACGGTCGGTAAGATCACGGCGCGGTATGACTTCTCACCGCAATTTGCGCTGCGCGGCACGATCAACAATGGTTTCCGTGCGCCAACGCTCGCCGAGGAGTTCTACTCATCGACGAACGTCGGTCCGTCGACGGCCTTCGTGCAGTTGCCGCCGAACTCCCCAGCCGGCAAATTGCTGGGCCTCGGCAACGGACTGCAGCCCGAGAAATCGGTTGACATCAGCATAGGATTCGTCTGGCGCCCGGTCGATCACATGAGCGTTACGCTGGATGCATACCAGATCTCGATCGACAACCGCATTGTCGGCAGCGGCAACGTCACGGGCCAAAACGTTTCCAACAACTTCCTATCTTGTTTGAATAACCCTGCGGCATTCCCGCCGAGCAAGACGGCTGCGTTCCCGGGTGTCAGCGCCGCCATCGCAGCCTATGCGAAGGGCCAGAATGTCATCGATCCGCAGGTTATCCAGTGCGGTCAGTACGGCATTGCGGTTTTCGCGAACGGCATCGATACCAAGACCGATGGCGCGGACCTCGTGTTCAATTTCCCGTACGACTACAGCATCGGCAAGATCAACTGGTCGATCGCCGCCACGTACAACAAGACGCAAATCACGAAGTACGCCTCCTCACCAGCCGCGCTCGGTGGCATACCGCTGTATGACGTTGAAGCGTACTCGGAGCTGACCACGGCAAGCCCGAAATACGTGGTCAACCTCGGCGCGGACCTGATCATGGAGAGGATGTCAATCAACCTGTCCGAGAAGATCTACGGGCCGTCCTCGGATTTTGAGAATGATGACGGTGACAATGGCACACCGCAAGCCCCAACCTGCCCAGGCGGCCTGTGCTACTTCCAGGACCATATCGGGGTGCATGCGATCACGAACCTGGATGTCGGCTTCCAGTTCACGGATCACCTGAAACTGTCGGTGGGCGCGCAGAACTTGTTCAATATCTTCCCGAACAAGCTAAGCCGGGATATCCTCACGCGTGAGAACGCTGCCTCCGACAATGCGGCTGTCGGGCAGTACCCGCTCTTTTCGCCATTCGGCGAGAACGGTGGCTTCTACTACGTGAAGGCCTTGTATAAGTTCTAAGCGACGCGAGTCGGTCGGACTGTAACTGGAAGGGCGGCTGGGGTGATTCCCGCCGCCCTTTTTTATTGCGCGCCCGGTAGGATGTAGCCATGGACGTCCTTGATAGCGCCGCGCCTGCGAAGAGCCTCGTCGCACCGAGCCGTTTCCTGTGGATCGTGCTGCCGTATGCCACCTGCATAACGTTTACGACCAACGGGCCGCTATCGTACCTGCTGCGCGATGCCGGGATGTCGGTGGGCGATGTCGCCAATGCGATCGCGCTGCTCGGCATTCCCTCATCAATCTATTTCCTGTGGAGCCCGCTCGCGGACCTGTGGATGGCGCGGCGCTCCTGGTACCTGCTGTCAACGTTCGCCGCGGGTGCGGCGCTCGTCGGCGGTGCCGTGACACTGGGGCGAGATTCCCAGGTGGCCGTGTGGGAATTCTTCGGGGCCATGATTTTTTGCATGCTGATTTCCTCATCCTACGGCGGGCTGATGGCCTCGATGCTCGCGCCAGCGAATCGTACGCGCGCGGCTGCCTGGGCACAGGCCAGTAACCTGGGGGGCGGGGCGATCCTCTCCGCCGGCATTCTGTTCGTCGCGCAGAACTCCTACGGAGCCATCTGGGGACTGGTCGGCGCGGCGGCCATCATCGTGCCTGCGATCAGTATCGTGGGCCTTCAGGAGCCGGCGCGCGCACCCAGTCCGGGCTTCCTCGTGCACTGGCGCCAAGTGGGGAGGGAGCTGCGCGAGACCTGCCTGACCCCTAAGAATTTTTTCGGTCTCTTGCTGCTGATTGCGCCGCCCGGTGCGGGCGCGCTGATCGGCCTATTGCCGGCGATAGCGCGGGATTACGGCGTGGGCGGTTTTGATGTGTTGTGGATTAACCTGCTGGGCGGCGGCTTGCTGATGGCTGCGGGCTGCATGGCCGGCGGCTGGGTGCCGCGATTCGATCGGCGCATTGCCTACGCGCTCGCCGGTGCGCTGAATGCGATCCCGGCATTTTTCCTCGCGTTCGCGCCGCCCACCTATCCGGTTTACATGGTCGGTACCATCGTGTACCTGTTCACGATCGGCCTGACCTCGACGCTGTCGATGGACCTGGTGCTCGATGTGGTGGGCGCGGCCGGACGCAGCGGCAGCATGCGCTACTCAATCCTGAGCGCGCTATCCTACATCCCGATCGCCTACATGACCTGGCTCGAGGGACTGGCATCGAACACCTACGGCTTTCGCGGAGTGCCGTTCGTCGAGGCGCTCTCTTCGCTGTTCGACCTGCCGCTGATCCTGGTCTGGGTCCTGTGGCGCCGCCGGATTGCGCGCCAGGCGCTCTAATTCTTGAGCCGGTAGCCGGTGCGGAAGATCCAGCTGACCGTGCCTACGCACAGCGCGAATGCGCCCAGCATCACGGTCGCGCTGGTGGCCACGCTGACATCGGCAATGCCATAGAAGCTCCAACGAAAGCCGCTGATCAAATACACGATCGGGTTGAACAGGCTGAACGAGCGCCATATCGGCGGCAGAATATTGATCGGATAGAACGCGCCGCCGAGGAACGTCAGCGGGGTCAGGATCAGCATCGGCACGAACGACAGTTGTTCCCATCCCGTGGCCCAGATGCCGAGGATGAATCCAAACAGGCTGAAGGTCGCCGCGGTCAGCACCAGGAAGGCGAGCATGATCAGCGGGTGCAGGATCGTCAGTGGCGTGAACAGCGATGCGGTCGCCAGGATAATCAGCCCGAGGATGATGGATTTTGACGCCGCGGCGCCGACATAACCCAGGATAATCTCCGCGGGCGAGATGGGCGCCGACAGAAGTTCGTAGATGGTGCCGGTAAATTTTGGAAAATAGATGCCGAAGGATGCGTTCGACATGCTTTCGGTGAACAGCGTCAGCATGATCAGCCCGGGCACGATGAACGCGCCGTACTGAACGCCGCTGGTACTTTGCATGCGTGATCCGATCGCCGCGCCAAATACGATGAAGTAAAGCGATGTCGTCAACACGGGGGTCAGCAGGCTTTGCACCAGCGTGCGCGCGGCGCGCGCAATCTCGAACCGGTAGATCGCCCAGACGCCGTGGCGGTTGAAACGAGAAACCTCGAAGTTCACGACCGGGTACTCACGAGGCCGACAAAAATGTCCTCTAGTGAGCTCTGGTGCGTGTTGATCTCGGTATACACGATCGAAAGCTCATTCAATCGGCGCAGCAGGTCATAGGTGGCGGTCGGCCGCTCGGCATCGCAGGTGAGCGTGAGTTCTTTGCCCTGCGCCTTCAGCTCGAGCGCCCACGGGCGTAGCGCCTCGGGTAGGGTAGCAAGGGGTTCTGCCAGGTGCAGGCTGACCTGTTTCTTGCCGAGCTTCTTCATCAGGCGCGCCTTGTCTTCGACCAGGATCAGGCTGCCGTGGTTGATAACCCCGATCCGATCAGCCATCTCCTCGGCCTCTTCGATGTAATGCGTGGTCAGGATGATCGTGACGCCGCTTTTACGCAATTCACGCACCATCGCCCACATGTCGCGCCGCAGCTCCACGTCGACGCCGGCAGTGGGCTCATCGAGGAACAGTATCTGCGGCTCATGGGCGAGCGCCTTGGCGATCAGCACGCGCCGTTTCATTCCGCCCGAGAGAGTGCGGATCTTGTCGTGGCGCTTGTCCCACAGCGACAGATCGCGCAGTACTTTGTCGATGTGCGCCGGGTTTGGCGGGCGGCCAAACAAGCCCCGGCTGAAGGTCGTGGTGGCCCACACCGTCTCGAAGGAGTCCGTCGTGAGTTCCTGCGGCACGAGCCCGATCTTTGCACGCGCGTGACGATAATCGCGCGTCACATCGTGGCCGGCTGCGAGGACGCGCCCGCTGGTCGGAGTCACGATGCCGCAGATGATGTTGATCAGCGTCGTCTTGCCCGCGCCATTGGGTCCCAGCAGCGCGAAAATCTCGCCCTGCTCGATCTCCAGATTGATATCAAGCAGCGCCGCTAGGCCAGACGCATAGGATTTGTTCAGGTTTGAGATGGAAATGATGGACATCGTCAAGCTTTCGCGATGCGCGCTATGAGTGCCTTGGTGAACTGCCCGGTGGTGCTATTGCCCCCTAGGTCCCCGGTGCGAACCTTGTCCAGATTCAGGGTGTCGCTGATCGCCTGGCGCAGGCGACGCGCGAGCTCCCCTAGCCGGCAGTGATCCAGCATCATCGCACCCGCGAGCAGCAGCGCGGTCGGATTGGCGATGCCCTTGCCGGCGATGTCGGGCGCTGAGCCATGTACCGCCTCGAATATCGCGGCACTGGCGCCGATATTTGCTCCCGGGGTCATGCCCAAGCCGCCGACGAGGCCCGCAACGAGGTCGGAGAGGATGTCGCCGAACAGATTGGTCGTGACAATCACGTCGAACTGCCACGGATCCAGCACCAGCTTCATGGCGCAGGCATCGACGATCATCGTCTCCAGCGCGAAACGGCCCTGGTATTTGGTCTCGTAGAGCTTCACGCCGGTCTCCAGGAATATCCCCGTCAAGGCCTTCAGAATGTTGGCCTTATGGACAATCGTGACCTTCTTGCGGCCGCTCGCGACCGCGTGCTCGAAGGCGAATTCGAGCAGGCGCCGGCAGCCCTCGCGGGTATTGACGCCGGTGCCCATGGCCACTGCGTGCGGGTCATCGCCGATCTGGATGTAGTGCTCGTGGCCGATGTACAGTCCCTCGAGATTTTCCCGGACCACGACCAGATCGATCTTGTCGAAGCGCCCGCCGGGAATCAGGGTGCGCGCCGGGCGCAGGTTCGCGAATAACTGAAATTCCTCGCGCAAGCGCACGTTCACCGATCGATACCCGCCCCCCGAGGGGGTCTCCAGGGGCCCCTTCAGCGCCAGCCGGTTGCGCCGGATGCTATCGAGCGCGGCAGCGGGCAGTGGATCGCCCGCGCTTTTGATGCTGCCGAGGCCGGCGGCCTGGCGATCCCATTCAAAAGGCGTGCCAAGTGCCTCGAACACGGCCTCCGCGGATGCGATGATCTCCGGGCCGATGCCATCTCCGGGGATCAGTGTCGCAGGAACCTTGGTGGGCATGCAGGGGACTCGTCGGTGGTGGGCTAGGGCGGGTAGAATACTAGAAAATCAACGGAGCCTTTGCATCGCCCAGCCACATCCCGACGCAGTTCTCACGGCCACCGCGCTTTGGCTGGAAAAGGCGGTCGTGGGACTTCAGCTGTGCCCGTTCGCGGCACCGATCGTGCGCGCGGGACGATTGCGCATGCGCGTCAGCGATGCGCAGACGCCGGGCGGGCTCCTTGAGGATCTGCGCCTGGAGCTGCGCGAGCTCGTCGATGCGGACCCCAAGGAGCGCGAAACGACGCTGCTGATCCATCCGCTGGTACTGATCGATTTCTACGACTTCAACGAATTTCTTGCCGATTGCGAGCGCACCCTTGCAGAGCTCGAACTCGAGGGGGTTATCCAGATCGCGAGTTTCCATCCGCAATACCAGTTCGCCGGTACCGCGCCGCAAGACATCGGCAATTTCACCAACCGGTCGCCCTATCCGATGTTGCACCTGTTGCGCGAGCAGAGCGTCTCCAGGGCAACGCTGGGACTAGCCGACCCGCAGGAGATCTATCGCGCGAATATCCGCACTTTGCAGGCGCTCGGACCGGAAGGCTGGGCGCGGCTGTGGCGTGACTAAACTTGTGCGCTGGCCAGCCGAGAGCCGTCATGCGCCGCGCTTGGGCCGGGCGCATCGGCAGCGGCGCACCTAAAGATCGCCAGCGCTGCGCGGAACGCGCCGACCGGGAACACTGTCCGGCCTTGCCGATTGCGCGGCCGCCAAGTCCTGCAGCCATACGATCGATAGACCGCGCGCAGTGATGTGCCGCGCCTGCGATTTTCGCAAAAAAGAGCACTTTGACGTAAACTCGTGCTTCTGCATAAGGCAAAGAAGGGATGATCATGCGAAAACATGCCGGTCTGGCAGTGTGTCTTGTGGCGCTCTCCCTGCCTCGGCTGGCACTCGCCAGCACCTCCGAATTCCCGAACCCTCTGCCGCCCGATACTGGCGCGAGGACAACTGTGCTGCCCGAAAAATACCCTTCAGGCTGGGCGTTCCTGAATTTCCCCTACAACCGCATCGAGCTGCGCAACGTGGGTGCCGATTCGCGGGAAGTCAAAGGCGAGCTGCAGGGTCACGATTCGACCAATTTACTGATGGCCACGGGCCGCCCTGAGATTTATGTGCTCGATACCGTGTGGTCGCGCGGATCACGCGGTGTGCGCACAGATTTCATCACCGTCTACGACACCAAGACCTTGGACGCGACGGGTGAGATCGTGTTGCCGGCGCCGCGCGCGCTGGTCTCGCCAATGTCCGGGACCTTCATGTTCACGGATCATGAGCGCCTTGGCCTCGTGTTCAATTTCCGTCCGGCGACCTCGGTGACCGTGGTGGACCTGGTCAAGCGCAAGGTGCTCTCTGAGATCGAGATTCCGGGTTGTTCGCTGGCCTATCCGACCGGCGAGCGCGGCTTTTCGACGCTGTGCGGCAGCGGCACGCTGCTGTCGATTCGCCTGGGTCCGGACGGCAAGGCGCTTGCTCGCAGCGAATCGAAAAAGTTCAACGACCTCGACCAGGACCCGCTGTTCACCGAATCCAGCGCAATCGGTGGCGTGCAGTATTTCCCCACCATGTTGGGCAGGATCCAACCGATCGACATGAGCAGCGATGAACCGAAGATCCTGCCGGCCTGGTCGTTGCTGAATGCCGAGGATACGGCCGGGCAGTGGCGGCCGAGCGGCTGGCAGACGATCACTACCGATGACCACAATACTTTGTATGTGCTGATGCAGCCGGGGGCACACGAGGGAACGCACAAGGATCCGGGCACGGAGATCTGGGCATTTGATGCGACGACCCAAAAGCGCCAGCGACGCCTGCGCCTGGTGCGCCCCGGCGCGACGATCGCGATGACCCGCGGGAGCGATGCGCTGCTGCTGGTGCAGGCCGACGACCGGGTCGATGTCTACGATCCGCTGAACGGAGCGCTGGTCAGAAGCGTTGGCATCGTCGGGCTTTCCAATCACATGATGATACAGCCCGTCCGCTAGCGCATGACCGAGGCCCTCTCCCTGACTGTGGTGGTGCAGATTGCGATCGCACAGTTCGCCGCGTTCGCATCGCTGCTGCTGCTGGCGGCGGCACTGCATAAGCTCAGTGGCCTCGCGCGTGCCGTGCGCGCGGTGCAGGACCTGACTGGATTGGCGGGGTCGCCGGCAAGATTCGCCGCCATCGGCGTGTCCGTTGCCGAGCTCGCCGCGTCAATCGGATTGTGGATTGCGCCTGTGCGCTTTTATGCAGCGCTGCTAGCGGCGTTGATCTGGAGCGGCTACTTCGTGTTCCTGCTGCAGGCCGTGGCCGCGGGCAGGAGCGAAGTAGATTGTGGCTGCAGCTTTGGCGGTGCGCATCGGCCGCTCGGCCTTTTCCAGATGCTACGCGCGGCCGTGCTTGCGCTACTTGGCCTCGGAGTTGCCTTGAGCGCCGCGATAGCGCCCGGATCCGTCGCCTACGACGTGAGCGCCGCCGCGATCGCCACCCAGCTGCTCGCCGGGCTTGCGCTGCTGGCCCTGTATGCTGCGCTCGACCAGGTCGTGACCCAGCCGCCGCTACGCGCAGGGGTCGTGGCATGAGCCTGCTGATCGCCTCGCAGATCGTGCTGTGGGTCGCGGTGCTGGTGCTTGGCATCGTGTGTATTGCGCTCGCTCGCCAGATCGGCGTGCTGCACCAGCGCATTGCGCCGGCCGGAGCCTTGTCGATACGCCAGGCGCTCAAAGTAGGCGACGCCGCGCCGCAGATGACCCTATCGACACTCGAGGGGATCGCCTTACAGGTGGGCGGGGTGCGCGCGGGCCGCAGCCAGCTGATCCTGTTTCTGTCACCCGATTGTGCGATCTGTCAGAGCCTGCTGCCATCGGTGCGCTCCGCACAGGGTGCAGAGCGGCAATGGCTCGACATCGTGCTCGCGAGCGATGGCGGCAGCGTGGAGAAGCATGCGGCCTTTGTGCGCGACAAGGCGCTCGGGAATTTCCCCTATGTCCTGTCGGAGGCTCTCGGCCGCAGCCTCGGCGTCGCGCAATTGCCATACGCCGTGCTGATTGACGAAGCCGGCAAGCTCGCCGCGAGCGGCCTGGTGAATTCTCGCGAGCACCTCGAGAGTCTTTTCATCGCCAAGGAAATTGGCGTCAGCAGTATTCAGGCATTCATCGCCCAGCGCGAACAGAAGCGGGCATCGTCGGGAGAGTAGCGTGACAAATCTAGATCAATTGGCGGAGAAATTGGTGCGGGGCGTTGCCAGCCGCACCTCGCGTCGGAGCCTCTTCAGCATGCTCGGCACCTTGCTCGCAGGCACGGCAACGCTGCCGCTGCTGCCAGTGGCCAGGGCGGGCGCTGCGGACTCCGGGCCCGCAAATCCTGGGTCCAGCAAGGACTCGGCGATCAGCAGCGGCAACCTGCAGGATCCGGGCGACCAGACCAGCTGCGACTATTGGCGCTACTGCGCGATCGACGGCTCGCTGTGCTCCTGCTATGGCGGCACGGTGACTTCGTGTCCGCCGGGGCTCGAGATGTCGCCGATCACCTGGATCGGCACCTGCCATAACCCGGCCGACGAGCGCAACTACATCATCTCGTACAATGATTGCTGCGGTGGGGTCGCGCAGGGTCGTTGTGCCTGCCAGCGCAACGAAGGCGACCGGCCGGTGGTGCGTCCGCAGAACAATAATGAAATCACCTGGTGCTTCCAGACCAAGAGCCAGTCCTACACCTGCACCGTGGCGATCATCCTGGGCGTCGCGCTCGACCAGAAGAAGTAACGTCATGCCGCGCGCAGCCTCGCGCCACCCGTTCCCGCCGCTTTTTTGTGGCGCTGCCTTACTGGCGGCGCCGATCGGCCACGGTGCCCCGGCAGGCGCCGACGTATTCAGCGCGCATTGCGCCGTCTGCCATGGGCTGAAAGCCGAGGGCATCCCGGGCAGCTTTCCGCCGCTCGGCGGGCAGATCAAGACCTTTTCAGCCTTGCCCGCGGGTCGGGACTATCTGGTGATGGCCGTGTCCGCGGGGCTGATCGGCGGCCTTACGGTCGCCGGCGCCAGCTACCAGGGCGCCATGCCCCCGCAAAACATGCTGAGCGAAGCGCAAGTGGCCGCGGTGCTCAATTACCTGGCGTCCGGACTGGGCAAGGACAAATCGGGCACTCGCGCATTTGACGCCGCTGAAGTCACCGCGGTGCGCGCGCGCCACGCTGGGATCACGGGACCCGCGGCGCTCGCGCTGCGTCCGGCGCTGCCGGATTGAACATGCGCAGACGCCTGGCACTGGCCGCCTTTTCGCTATGCGGCATCGGCGCCGCGGGGCTCGCATTGGCGCAAGGGTTCGATGCGGCGGCGCCTAATTTTCCGGGAGTCCAGAGTATGCAGCGCGCCTGGCAGCATTGGACGCTTAATTGCCAGGGCTGCCACCGCGCCGATGGTACCGGCACGGATGATTCGGCGCCGAGCCTGGCAGGCACCGTGGCGAAATTCCTGCATGCGCCGGGCGGCCGTGAGTACTTAGGGATGGTGCCCGGAGTGGCGAGCTCGCCACTGGAGAGCGAAGACCTAGCCGAAGTAATGAACTGGATGCTGTACCGGTTTGACAGCGCGCACGTGCCGGCGAATTTCCAGCCTTACACGAGCGATGAAATCGCAAAGCTTCGTCTGAGGCCACTGCATATCCAGGCATCGACGCTGCGCAACAAGTTGCTGCAGCAGGCCGACCGGCGCCTGAAATAATCTGTGCGCCCGCCGCCCGCTCAGCCTTGCGCACGGCGCAAGCGCGAATCCTTGCCGTAATAGTCCGGATAGTCGGCCGAGAGGCCCTTGAAGCGGCGATGCATCCACAGGTATTGCTCGGGTACCTTCAGGATATGCGCCTCCAGCAAGCGGTTGAATCGTTCCGCATCGGCCTCCGGGTCATCGCTCGGGAAGTCCTCGAGGGCAGGTCCTATATACACGCGGTAGCCGGCGCCACCGGGCAGGCGCTCAGGAAAATAGGTCAGGACCGCAGCTTTCGTGATGCGCGCAAGGCGCGTGGTCGCCGTGGTCGTGGCCGCCGGCCGTCCGAAGAACTTGATCATCGCGGCGCCCTTGTTGCGGTAGCTCTGGTCCGGCGCGTACCAGACAGCCTCGTTGTTCTTCAGCGCACGGATCATGGCGCGAATGTCATCGTAGGGTATCGGGTTGCCATGCTTGGTAAAGCTCGTGTGCATCGTGTACGAGAGCAATTCGTTCTTGGTCGGGCGGTATACAACATTGAGCGGTACGACCGTGCCCAAGATGCGGGTGGCAATCTCGATGGTCGTAAAATGACCACCGATCATGATCGCGCCGCGGCCCCTCGCGAGGGCGGCTTGAAGGTTCTCAAGCCCGCGCACCTCGGCCAGCCGGTTTACCCGGCTGTCCGTGCACCACCAGGTCGTGGCGGTCTCGCACACCGCCATGCCAAGGCTGCTGCAATGCCGCGCGAGCAGCGCCTTGCGCTCGGGCCCGCTCAAGCCGGGAAGGCACAGTTCCAGGTTGCGCTCGGCTATGCGCACCCAGGGCGAGGGTACGTGCCGAAGCACCCAACCAATCGCGCCGCCGACCCGCCGCTGCGCAGGATAGGGCAGCAGTGCCATCGTGCGCAGCACGCCAAGGCCGATCCAGGTGGGCCAGTAGCGTGGGGCGAGGAGCTTCGATTGCACCTCGCCAATATAGCAAGGCGCCGAAATCCCCGGTTGGCGCGACCTGATGCATCGCAGCATCTCTTAAGATATTGAATTAGCAATATTTATAAAACCCTGTAGAATCCGCGGAGGTTCGTGAATTTCTACTTGGTCCGTTTCTGGTCACCGCGCCGCCTTGGCGTCACCGTGACCTCAACCCACAAAGCAGGTTTCGTCGATCCAGGAGGCAGGGTCCCGGCAAACTGTGTAAACAGTACCCCGAGGAACCGGTCAGTAGTTTCTTAGTTAGCAGGTATTCTTAAATGACGAAAATGTATGTTGGCAATCTCCCGTTCTCGATGGACGAGGCTGCGGTGCGCGCGCTGTTCGAAAAGCATGGCGCAGTGCAATCAGTCGCGTTGATCAATGACCGTGATACGGGTCGTCCCCGCGGCTTCGGCTTCGTGGAAATGGCGAGCGCCGATGCGGCTCGCGCAATGCAGGCCCTCAATGGTCACGACGTCGATGGACGTGCGTTGAAGGTCAATGAGGCGCAGGAGCGCACTGGCGGCGGCGGCGGCGGCGGCGGCGGTGGCGGCGGTGGCGGTGGCGGCTCACGCGGTCCGAAGCGCTGGTAAACAGCGCGTAACGATCCGTTGGATGTACTGGGGCCACAGCGATGCGGCCCCAGTCATTTTAAGAAAGAGGGTTTACCCCCGGGCTCGCATTGCCTATAATCCGGGCCCTCGGTGGGGTCGCGGTCTGTTCGCGGCGCCTGGGAATGATCGCCTTATGGGGATCGCTCCGATGTCGCTTTGTTTGCAAGAGCCCCCGATGAGGGGCTTTTTTGTTGAAGGGGGCCGATGGTCCCCTTTTTTGTTTGCGAAGGAACCGCCCGGCTATGCGCGATGCGTTGATGCGACTGCTCGAGCCGCCGGTCGAGGCGATGGGATTCGAGCTGGTCGAATTGGAGTTCGCTTCAGCAGGGCGCAGCGCGGTAGTACGCTTGTTCATCGAGCGCACGGCGCAGGATGCGCCCGGCATTACGGTGGAGGACTGCGCGCGCGTCAGCCGTGCGGTGAGCGAGGTGATGGAGGCGGCGGATCCGATCAAAGGTCATTACTCGCTGGAAGTTTCCTCGCCGGGTTTTGACCGGGTGCTGCGCAAGAAAGAGCACTTCGAGCGCTTCGTTGGTGAGCGCGTGCAGGTCGAGTTGAAGTTGCCGCTCGATGGGCGGCGACGGTTCGCAGGGGTGTTACAGGCTGTCAGCGCCGATGACATCACCGTCGAAGTCGATGGGCGCGAGTATCGATTGGCGCTCGAGAGGATCCAGAAGGCAAGGTTGAAGCCGCTTTAGGGCGGCGATGAGCAGGAGTCGCAGAAGTCCATGAACAAAGAAATCCTGATGGCGGTCGATGCGGTCTCGAACGAGAAGGGCGTCGACAAGGAAATCATCTTCGATGCGCTCGAAGCCGCCCTCGCGTCCGCCGCCCGCAAGAAGCACGGCGAGGAGCTGGACGTGCGCGTCTCGATCAATCGCAAGACCGGCTCTTACGATACCTTCCGGCGCTGGAAGGTCTTTGCCGACGACTCGAAGGAGCTGGAAACCCCGCAGCGCGAGTTGCGCCTGGACGACGCGCGCGACGTTGACAAGGATGTCGAGGTGGGCGGCTACGTCGAGGAACCGATGGAGTCGGTGCCGTTCGGCCGCATCCTCGCGCAGACCGCGAAACAGGTCATCGTGCAGAAGGTGCGCGAAGCCGAGCGCGCGCAAGTTGTCGACGCGTACAAGGATCGGGCCGGTCAGCTGGTCAGCGGCATCGTCAAGCGGGTCGATCGCAACGGCGTGTACGTGGACCTGGGCGCCAATGCCGAGGGTTACATCGCGCGCGAGGAGCTGATTCCGCGCGAACCGGTGCGCTCGCAGGACCGCATTAAGGCTTATCTGAAGGAAGTGCGGCCCGAGCCGCGCGGTCCACAGCTATTTCTGTCACGCACGGCACCTGAGTTCCTGATCGAACTGTTCAAGCTGGAAGTGCCGGAGGTCGGCCAGGGCCTGATCAATATACTGGCGGCGGCGCGGGACGCCGGCGTGCGTGCAAAAATCGCGGTGCGCAGCAACGATCCGCGCGTCGACCCGGTCGGCGCATGCGTCGGCATGCGCGGCTCCCGCGTGCAGGCGGTGTCGAACGAAATCGCCGGGGAACGCGTCGACATCATTCCGTTCGATGAAAACAGCGCGCAGTTCGTGATCAATGCGATGGCGCCGGCCGAAGTCACCTCGATCGTGGTAGACGAGGACTCGCACTCGATGGACATCGCGGTGTCCGAAGACAAGCTGTCGCAGGCGATCGGCCGCGGCGGCCAGAACATCCGGCTGGCAAGTGAGCTCACGGGCTGGGAACTGAACGTCATGAGCGAATCTCAGGCCGAGGCTAAGAGCGAGACCGAGGCCTCGGCGCTGCGCGAGACCTTCATGAAGCAGCTGGACGTCGATGCGGATGTCGCCAGCATCCTCGTGCAGGAAGGCTTCTCCACGATCGAGGAGATCGCCTATGTGCCGGCGAGCGAGCTGAATGCGATCGAGGAGTTCGACGAGGAAATCGTCAAGGAACTGCGTACGCGCGCGCGCGATGTATTGCTGACCCAGGCGATCGCGACCGAGGAGTCGGTCGATGGCACGGAGCCGGCCGCCGACCTGGTCGAGATCGCAGGCGAGGAGTTGGCGAAAGTACTCGCCCGCCAGGGCGTACGCACGCGCGAGGACCTGGCTGACCTCGCGGTGGACGAGCTCATCGAGAAGAGCGCACTCGAGCCTGAGCGCGCCGCTGAAATCATCATGGAAGCCCGCAAGCACTGGTTCGCGGAAGAAGCGAAGGCGTAGGAGCTGATTTATGGCAGATGTGACGGTTTCGCAATTTGCAGAGGTGCTGAAAGTGCCGGTCGACCGGCTGCTGGCCCAGCTTGACCAGGCCGGCATCAAGGTCGACGGCGCCGAGGACATGATCAGCGAGGATGCGAAACACGAACTGCTGACGCATCTGAGGCGCAGCCACGGGCACGACGATTCGCAGGCCGAAGCCGCGCCGCGCAAGATCACGCTGCGACGCAAATCGCAGTCGGAACTGAAGCTCGCCGGGATACAGGGCCGCGCACGCACCGTGAATGTCGAGGTGCGCAGCAAGCGCACCTACATCAAGCGCGAGGTGCTCGCCGACCAGGCGCGGCATCAGCAGGAAGAAATCGATCGTCAGCGCGAGACCGATGAGCAGGCCAAGGTCGCGCTCGAGCGCCAGGAGAGCGAGCGTCGCGACAAGGAGCGCGCCGAACTTGAGCGCCTCGCCGAAGAGAACCGGCGCCGCAGCGATGAGGAGAACCGCAAGCGCACGGCCGAGGAAGAGGCGCGGCGCCAGGCGGACATGCAGGCACGGGAAATCGCCGACCGCGAGCGCAAGGCGGCCGCCGCCAAGCCTGGCAAGGCGACCCGCGATGTCGCGGACGATAAGGCGACCCGCTATGGGCGGCAGGAGCTGCACATCGTGGGCGATGTCAGCTCGCGCCATAAGAAGAAGAAATCCCGCGATGGGCGGCGCCGCTCGGTGGGCGAAGCGGATGGCAAGCATGGCTTTGAGATGCCGACCGCGCGCGTAGTGCGTGAGGTGGCCATTGGCGAGGCGATGACGGTCGCCGAACTTGCGCAAAAAATGTCCGTCAAGGCCACCGAAGTCATCAAAGTCATGATGAACATGGGCGTCATGGCGACCATCAACCAGATGGTCGAACAGGACACCGCGGTGCTGGTGGTCGAGGAGATGGGGCACACGCCGGTCCTGCGCAAGGAAAACGTGATCGAGGACGACCTGCAGGGTGAGACCGACGGATCGCATGCCATCACGCACCGCCCGCCGGTGGTGACGGTCATGGGCCATGTTGACCATGGCAAGACCTCGCTGCTCGACTACATCCGCCGCACCAAGGTCGCGGCGGGCGAGGCGGGCGGCATCACTCAGCACATCGGTGCCTACCACGTTGAGACCAGTAAGGGCATGGTGACCTTCCTCGATACGCCCGGTCACGCCGCGTTCACCGCCATGCGCGCGCGCGGCGCGCAGGTTACTGACATCGTAATCTTGGTGGTTGCCGCGGACGATGGGGTCATGCCGCAGACGGTCGAGGCGATTCAGCATGCGCAGGCGGCCAAGGTGCCGATCCTCGTGGTGCTGAACAAGATCGACAAGCCCGAGGCCGACACCGAGAAAGTCCGGCAGGAGCTGACCAAGCATGGCGTGATCCCAGAAGAGTGGGGCGGCCAGAATATATTCGTAAACGTATCGGCGCGTACCGGGCAGGGGATCGATCAGCTGCTTGACAGTATCCTGCTGCAGGCCGAAGTGCTGGAGCTGAAGGCGGCGACCGAAGGGTTGGCGGCCGGATTTGTGATCGAGTCGAGCCTCGAGAAGGGACGCGGCGCGGTGGCCACCGTGCTAGTGCTGCGCGGTACGCTGAAACTCGGTGATGCGATGCTGGCGGGACATGAATTTGGGCGCGTACGCGCGCTGTTCGATGAGGCGGGCCGCCCGGTCGAATCCGCCGGTCCGTCGATCCCGGTCGTGGTCCTGGGGCTCTCCGGGGCGCCGCATGCGGGCGATGAGCTGCTGGTCGTCGAGAGCGAGCGCAAGGCGCGCGAGGTCGCGATGCATCGACAGTCGCGCACGCGCGACGTCAAGCTTGCCAAGCAAAGCGCCAATATGCAGGACGTGTTTTCTACCATGGGCGAGAGCAAGGCGAGCTTGGTGCAGGTGCTGCTCAAGGCCGACGTACAGGGCAGCGTCGAGGCGCTGCGCGACTCGCTGAATGCGCTCTCGACCTCCGAGGTTGCGGTCAACGTGATCTCCTCGGGCGTCGGCGGCTTAACCGAGTCAGACGTGACGTTGGCGGCCGCATCCAAGGCGCGCATCATCGCGTTCAACGTGCGCGGCGATGCCGCGGCACGCGCGGCGATCAAGGAACATGGCATCGATGTGCGCTACTACAGCATCATCTACGAGGCCATCGACGACATTCGCGCGGTGCTGACCGGCATGCTCTCGCCCGAGGTCAAGGAGCAGATCGTGGGCCTTGCCGAGGTACGCAGCGTGTTCCGCTCGAGCAAGTTCGGCACCGTGGCAGGCTGCATGGTGATCGATGGCTTTGTGCGTCGCAATTTCCCGATCAGGGTCCTGCGCAACAACGTGGTGATCTTCGAGGGGGCGCTTGAGTCGTTGAAGCGCTTCAAGGACGACGTCAACGAGGTCCGCGCTGGCACCGAATGCGGTATTGGCGTGAAGAACTACAGCGACGTGCAGGAGGGCGACCAGATCGAGTGTTATTCGCGGGTCGAAGTGGCTCGCACTCTGGAGAGTGGCCCGCGCGCCAGCACCTAGGATGGCAAAGGATAATCCGCGGGCGCGGCGCCTGGCCGAGCATATGCAGCGCGAACTTGCGGAGCTGCTGCGGCGCGACGTCAAGGACTCGCGCATCGGCAACGTGACGATCACTGCAGTCACTGTGACCGGCGATTTGCGGACGGCCAAGGTGTATTACCTGATTTTCGGCCACGACGGCCCCAATCCGGCGGTGCAGCGCGGCCTTGAGAGCGCCGCCGGGTTCCTGCGCAATGCTTTGTCGAAGGCGCTGATGATCCGCTATACGCCGACCTTGAGCTTCGAGCTGGATCGATCGATCGAGCACGGCGTGCGCCTGACGCAGCTGATCGACAAGGCCAACAAGCCGGCCTCCTCTTGAGCGACCGGGCCGACGTTCACGGCATCCTGCTGCTCGACAAACCCCTTGGGCTGAGCTCTGCGGCCGCGGTTGCCCGCGCCAAATTCCTGCTGGGCGCACGCAAGGCCGGGCACACCGGCTCGCTCGACCCGCTGGCATCCGGAATGTTGCCGGTGTGCTTTGGCGAGGCCACCAAGTTCGGTGCACAGCTGCTGGATGCCGATAAGACCTATCGGCTGATTGCGCGCCTGGGGGAGCGCACGGCGAGCGCGGACCTCGAGTCCCCCGTCATCGAGACCCGGGCTGTGCCGCCTCTCACGCGCGCCGCGATTGCGGCGGCGCTGGCGGATTTCCCGCGCGACTACGACCAGGTGCCGCCGATGCATTCGGCCATCAAGCAGGCGGGCAAGCCGCTGTACGAGTATGCCCGCGCTGGAGTGACGCGCGAGCGCGCGGCGCGCCGGATCAGGATCCATGCACTGACGCTGCTCGAATGGCGCAGCCCTGACGTCGAATTCGACGTGCGTTGTTCCAAGGGTACCTATATGCGCGTGCTGGCCGAGGACTTGGCACTGACACTGGGCAACATCGCCCATCTGACCGGGCTGCGCCGGCTTGGGGTCGTTCCGTTCGAGGGCAGTCCGCAGTGGATTTTTGAGGCATTGGAAGGACTTTCATTGCAGGCGCGGCGCGCGGCGCTATTGCCGGTTGACGCGGCTTTGGGCTCCTCACCCCGCTACGACCTGGAGGCCTCGCAGGTTACCGCGCTGCGTCAGGGCAGGACGCTGAACGTACCGGCGGGCGCGCCCGGGACGGTGCGTATCTATTCGGATGAACTGGGATTTCTGGGGCTGGGCGAGATCGAGGTGTCAGGGCGCCTGGTGCCGCTGCGCCTTATTTCGGCGGCCGTTAATCGTGCTTGAGGGCAAAGCCCCCGACGCGTACAATGCCCGGCTTCTTAAAAGGTCTAAGTTATTGATTGAGGTTTGTTTTCAATGCCACTCACTCGCGAAGATAAGTCGGGCATAGTCGGGAAATTCCAGCGCGGCGCGCAGGATACCGGCTCACCCGAAGTCCAGATTGCCTTGTTGTCCGAACGCATCAACGGCCTGAGCCAGCATTTCACGACGCATAAAGCCGATCATGCCTCGCGTCGCGGCCTGCTGAAGATGGTCAACCAGCGTCGCAAGCTGTTGGACTACCTCAAGAGCAGGACACCAGAAAAATACGCGCAAGTCGTCGAGAGCCTGGGGCTACGCCGCTGACACGTGCCATCCCGGAAGCGCCTATTACAGACGCCCGGCGTTTACCAATTCAACGAATATAAGGGGCAGCCGACTTGAGCGCTACCAAGAAAAGCTTTCAGTACGGGGACCAGATGGTCACAATCGAAACCGGCGAACTGGCCCGACAGGCCGACGGAGCGGTGCTGGTCACGATGAACGACACGGTCGTGCTGGTCACAGCGGTCGGAAGAAAAGTAGCCACCCCGGGGCGCGATTTTTTCCCCCTGACCGTCAATTACCAGGAAAAGACCTACGCCGCCGGCCGCATCCCCGGCGGCTTTTTTAAGCGCGAAGGCAGGCCGACGGAAAAAGAAACGCTGACCTCGCGACTGATCGACCGCCCGATCCGGCCGCTGTTTCCGGAAGGCTTCATCAACGAGGTTCAGGTGGTCGCCAACGTGCTGTCGGTCAATCCGGAAATAGACCCGGATATCCCCGCGCTGCTCGGCGCGTCGGCCGCGCTCGCGATATCCGGCATGCCGTTCCTCGGACCCATTGGCGCGGCGCGCGTCGGCTATCGCAACGGCGCCTATATTTTGAACCCGTCGGCATCGCAGTTGCTGGAATCTGAACTTGACCTGGTGGTTGCAGGCACCAAGGAAGGAGTGCTGATGGTCGAGTCGGAGGCGGCCGGCCTCAATGAATCGGTCATGCTGGGTGCGGTTATGTTTGGCCACGAGCAGATGCAGATCGCGATCAAGAATATCAATGAGCTTGCGGCCGAAACCGGCAAGCCGAAATGGAACTGGGTCGCGCCGCAGGCGAACAAGGACCTGAAGGAAGCTGTGCGCGCGCAGGCCGAAAAGAATCTAACCCAGGCCTACGCGCTGACTGAGAAGCAGCAGCGCCACGCCAAGATCGGCGAAGTCAAGGCCGCGGCGTTGGCGGCGCTCGCCACGGGCGATGCGCCAAGATTCACGGCAGAGCAGGTCGGCGGCGAGTTCTTCGATCTTGAGTACCAGCTGGTGCGCGCGCGCATCCTGGATGGCCATCCGCGCATCGATGGGCGCGACACCAAGACCGTGCGTGCGATCAGCGTGCGCACCGGCGTGTTGCCGCGGACCCACGGGTCGGCGCTGTTCACGCGCGGCGAGACCCAGGCGCTCGTGGTGGCAACCCTGGGCACGGGGCGCGACGCGCAGATCATCGACGGCTTGAGCGGTGAGCGCAAGGACGCGTTCATGCTGCATTACAATTTCCCGCCGTTCAGCGTCGGAGAGACCGGCATGATGGGGTCGCCGAAGCGCCGCGAAATCGGCCACGGCAATCTTGCCAAGCGTGGCGTGAAAGCTATGATGCCAGGCGTCGAGAAATTTCCGTATGTGATTCGCGTGGTCTCCGAGATCTTTGAGTCGAATGGCTCAAGCTCGATGGCATCCGTTTGCGGCACAAGCCTTGCGCTGATGGACGCGGGCGTTCCCGTTAAGGCACCGGTGGCCGGTGTAGCGATGGGCCTCGTAAAGGAAGGCGATCGATTCCAGGTGCTAACCGATATTCTTGGCGACGAGGATCACCTCGGCGACATGGATTTCAAGGTGGCGGGCACCAAGGATGGCATCACCGCGCTGCAGATGGACATTAAGATCACGAGCATCACGCGCGAGATCATGCAGGTGGCGCTCGACCAGGCGCGCAGCGGCCGCCTGCACATCCTCGACGAGATGAACAAGGTTATCGCCAAGCCGCGAGACACCATGTCCGAATGGGCCCCGACCATCATCACGATGAAGATCGATCCGGAGAAGATCCGCGACGTGATCGGCAAGGGTGGCGCGGTCATCCGGCAGATCACCGAGGAGACTGGCACGTCGATCGACATCGAGAACGACGGCACGGTCAAGATCGCCTCGGTACAGGGTGCGGCTGGACGCGAGGCGCAGCGTCGCATCGAGCTGATCACGGCTGACGTCGAGGTCGGGCGAATTTACGAGGGGAAGGTTGCGCGCCTGATGGACTTTGGCGCATTCGTGACCATATTGCCCGGGCGGGACGGCCTGGTGCATATCAGCCAGATTTCCGAGGAGCGGGTCGAGCGTGTCGGCGACAAGCTGAAGGAAGGCGATTTGGTGCGCGTCAAGGTACTCGAGGTCGACCGGCAGGGACGTGTGCGCCTCTCGATGCGCAACGTCGAGTCTTAATCAGCAGGCATTAACGTCCCGCCTCAGCGCGGGACGGTCTTGATGGAATCTTCCGGCGCCGCGCGCTGGCGCGGGCCCTCGCGCAGCGGATGCTGCGCAATAAACTGCTTCAGTCCCAGCTCGAGGTTACTGGCGACTTGTGCATGCGTACTCGCGCCGTAGGCGCGGATCAGCTGCGTCATGAACTCCCGGTTCAACAGCGGCTCCCCTTGGTGCTCCTGATCACTGATGACTTGCAGCAGGATGCTGCCGGTGATGTCGGCATTGTTCTTCTTGTCGACCACGACAAAGCCGATCTTCTCGACGACCAGGCGCTTTACGTCGGTCAGCGTGATGTAGCGGCTCTCGACGGTGTCGTAGAGTCGCCGGTTCGGATATTTCTTGATCACTCGCGGCTCGCTCATAGGGCTCCTCGCTCGTGCTGATCGGCGCGAGACCAGAATATGCCGGTCCGTGCCAAATAACGTAAATACAGCTTACCAAAACTCGACACTAAGGCAAGTGCGCGGGCACGGCGACAGGGAGCGACAATCGCCACGCCAAGTGCACTCGTCCCCAATGCTCGTCGGCCCACGCCCAGATGCTTTGCAGGCCGGCCCGGGGAAGCTTTGCCGGCACCGGCAGCCCGAACAGCGCGAGCACGCCGCACAGCTCCCTGCCCGCGGCTTGCGGGTCGAGCGCGATACTGCGCCGGGACTTCGCAAGCTTGCTGCCATCGGCCTCCACCAGCACTGGCACATGAGAGTAGACAGGCGTTGGCAAATTTAATTCCCTTTGCAGGTATATTTGCCGGGGCGTGCTATCGAGCAGGTCCGCCCCGCGCACGATATGCGTGATGCCCTGCGCGGCATCATCAACCACGACCGCAAGCGCGTAGGCCATGATGCCATCGCGGCGTTGTAGGATGTAATCCCCCACGCTGCGCGCGACATCCTGACGGAAGTCCCCTTGTAGGACATCGTGAAAATGAATCGTGCCCGCATTAACCCGCAGGCGCAGCGCCGCCGCAGTTCCCGGTGGCAGGCTAAGCTCCCGGCAGGTGCCGGGGTAGCGCGGCTCCTCACGGAGGTCGCGGCGGCTGCAGGCGCACCGGTAGGCCGAGCCGCGTTGCTCTAACTCATTGATAATATTTTGGTAAACGGCGATTCTGGCGCTCTGCCGTAGCACTGGCTCCGGCCATTCGAATCCGAAGGCCGCGAGTGTTTGCATGATTCGCTCGGCGGCGCCTTTTACCTCGCGCGGGGTGTCGAGGTCCTCGATGCGCAGTAGCCATTTGCCTGCGTGGCTGCGGGCATCGAGGAAGCTGGCGACTGCAGTGAACAGGGAGCCGAGGTGCAGATCGCCACTCGGCGAGGGCGCGAATCGTCCGGTGTAACGGCGCCCCTGAGGCGCCGCGCCGCGCTCAGCGGTAGCGGTCGTCGCGGTCGCCGTACTGCTTTTCGCGGCGCTCACGCCGCTCCTGCGCTTCGACGGACAAGGTGGCGACTGGCCGAGCTTCCAGGCGCTTGATGCCGATCTCTTCACCCGTCTCAAGGCAATAGCCGTAGTTGCCATCGTCGATGCGCTTCAGTGCTTCATCGATCTTGCGGATCAGCTTACGCTCGCGGTCGCGCGTGCGCAGCTCTAGGCTGAATTCCTCTTCCTGGGTTGCGCGGTCGTTCGGATCCGGGAAGTTGGCAGCCTCATCCTTCATGTGCAGAACAGTGCGGTCGACCTCGACCATCAGGTCGCGTTTCCAGTTGTTCAGGATCTGCCCGAAATGCCCGAGCTGCTCCTTGTTCATGTACTGCTCGCCACGGCGCGCGATGTAAGGCTTTACATTGCGCGGTCCTGCCAGCAGGCTCGCCGGCGCCGGCGATTCGGCATCGCCTTCCTCGTCTGCGGCGTTGCGAGCGGGCGGCAGGCGCACAGCTGCGATCGGCTTTACCAAGGTCCGGCCCGCAGGCGCCGGGGCCCGGGAGCCAGGCATGGCGATAGCGGGGGTAGCAGCCGACTTGGAGCGCGGCACCGCCGCTGCCGGTGGTTTTGCCATGAGCTTGGGTGGCGCCGATTTTGCCCGCTTGGGATCTGGTTTGACGGCGTGCTTCGCCGGCTTGGCGGCAGACTTCGCGCGGCTCGGTTTAGGTGCAGCTTTCCTTGCCACAGGTGCGCTCTTGCGCTTCTTGGGCGCTACTTTTGCCGGCTTTTTTACCGGTTTATTAGATTTCTTCGCGGCCATGACGTTTTTCCGCCTCATTACGAGAGAACGCGCGATTATACCGACGCGCGACGCCCTGTACAGGTCAAGGCAGCGCGACGGTCTCCGGGGCGCTCCAGCCCTGTTTTCGATGCTCGACGATCACGGTGGTGAAGATTCCGCCGCGAACGTTGAATACCGCGCTCAGACGCATGAATCGCGGCGAAAGTGCCGCCGCCAGCTCCTGCAGGATGGCATTGGTGACGGCTTCGTGGAAAACCCCGCGGTCGCGAAACGACCAGATATAGAGCTTCAGCGATTTGAGTTCGACGCAGACGGTGTCCGGCACGTACTCGAGTGTCAGCGTGGCGAAGTCTGGCTGGCCGGTCCTCGGGCACAGGCAGGTAAATTCCGGGATGGTCATCCGGATGGTGTAATCGCGCGCCGATGCCGGGTTCGGAAAGGTCTCGAGCTTCGTGCCGGGCTGTGTCATGGACGATGTTTACTTTACACTACCCGGCACATCGTCGGCCACGCGCCAGGTTCCGTTACAACATGCGACTATCGAAACTCAAGATTGCCGGATTTAAGTCATTTGTCGATCCGACGAACATCACTTTTCCGAACGCCCTGACCGGCGTCGTGGGGCCGAACGGCTGCGGAAAATCCAACATTATCGATGCCGTGCGCTGGGTCATGGGCGAGATCTCCGCCAAGCATCTGCGCGGCGATTCGATGGCCGACGTGATCTTCAACGGCTCCGCTACGCGCAAACCGCTCGGCACAGCGTCCGTCGAACTGATTTTTGACAACAGCGATGGCCAGATTGGCGGGGCCTACGCCGCTTACAGCGAGGTGTCGCTGCGCCGTGCGGTCAGCCGGGATGGGACCTCGGATTACTACATCAATGGAGTCAAGGTCCGCCGCAAGGACATCACGCAGATGTTTCTCGGCACGGGCTTAGGATCGCGCAGTTACGCGATCATCGAGCAGGGCATGATTTCGCGCATTATCGAGGCACGTCCCGATGACTTGCGCGCATTCCTGGAGGAGGCGGCGGGCATCTCGCGCTACAAAGAGCGCCGTCGCGAGACGGAGAACCGGATCGGCCATACGCGCGAGAATCTCGAGCGCCTTAACGACCTGCGTGAAGAGATCGACAAGCAGATCCGGCATCTGCAGCGCCAAGCCGCGATGGCACGGCGCTATCAGGTACTCAAGGAAGAGCAGCGCAAGCTGCAGGCCGAAGTGCTGGTCCTGCGCATGCAGGCCCTCGATTCAGACGCCGCTGGGAGCGAGGATGCAATGCGCCGATGTGATACCGCGCTGCAGGGGGCGTTGGCAGAGTTGCGCCAGATCGAGGCGGCGATCGAGCGCATTCGCCTCGAGCAAAGCGCCGGCAGCGATTCCTTAAACAGGATCCAGGCACGCTTCTACGCGGCGGGCGCGGAGGTCACGCGCCTTGAGCAGAGCATCCGGTACACGCGCGAACTGCGCCAGCGGCAGCGCGCGGAACTCGAACAGAGCGAACAGCAGCTGCAGGAACTAATTACGCTGATCGGGCGTGACCGCGCCGAAGTGGACGCTCTTGCCGCTGAACTGGTGACCATGGAGCCGCGCCTCGATGCCGCGCATGCGAGCGAGCATGCCTGCCGCGATGCCCTTGAGCGGTGCGAGCATTCGCTTTCAGCCTGGCAACAGAGCTGGGATACGCTGGCCGCCGCGATGGGCCATGCGCAACGGGAGACGCAGGTCGAACGTGCGCGCATCGAACAGCAGGAGAACCAGCAGCGGCGGTTGCTGGCGCAGCAGTCCTTGCAGCGCGAAGAGCATACGAGCCTCGTCGAGTTGCAGCCGAAGGACTCGCTCGAGTCCCTGGGCGAGCGCGCCGATGCCGCCGAGGCGGCTGGACGGACCCTGCAGGCGCAGCTGCAGGAGCTGCTTGCGGAGCTCGCGCAGGCGCGCGAGCGAGAGCGCGATCAGGCGCAGGCGCTGAATGTGCTGCGTAGCCGCTGGCAGGCGGCGCTGAGCACGCAGGTATCGACCGATGCGCTGCAGCAGGCGGCGCTCGGCAAAGCCGCCGGGAAAGTCACGCAGTGGCTGAAGTCAAAATCCCTCGATGAGCATCCTCGACTCGCGCAGCAGCTGCGCGTGGACAAGGGCTGGGAGAGGGCGGTGGAGACCGTGCTGGGATCGTACCTCGAAGCGGTTTGCGTCGATGGGCTCGATAGCGTTGCCGCGCTGCTTGACAGCTTCGACGGTGGCCACCTGGCGATCGTCACAACCCGGGATGCAGGCGCGGAGCCCATCCCAGCGAGCTCCTTGCGGGCAAAGGTGCAGGGTGCTCCGGCGCTCTCGGCGATGCTCGCGTGCGTCTATGCTACCGCGGACCTGCGCGAGGCGCTCGCGCGCCGCGCCGAGTTACAGCCCGGAGAATCGGTCGTGACCCGCGATGGCATCTGGATCGGGCGGGACTGGCTGCGCTTGTCGCGCGACCGCGATCCGCGCTCCGGCGTCATCGAGCGAGAGGAACAGCTGCGCGAGATCCGCGCCACGGTTGCCGCGCTCGCCGACGAGGTGCAGCGCCAGGAGTTGCGCCTCGAGGAGACGCGCGTGCAGGTACGCGATCGCGAGGACCGGCGCGAAGTGTTGCAGGACGAGGTCAACGCGCTGCATCGCGAGTGCCTTGATCGTCGTGCCATGCACGACTCGGCGCGGGCACGCAGTGACGACCTAGATCGGCGCCGCAGCCAGCTCGACTCCTCGCTCATCGATGCGGCTGCCGAGCTGCAGCGCACCGAGGCCGAACTGCGCGCGGCGCGCGGCCGCGTGCAAACTGCAATCGAAGCCCTGGCCGCACTGGAGCCGCAGCGGATAGGCCTTGAGCAGGAGCGGGAGCGGCTGCGCAGTCAGCAGCAGGGGGCGCGTGTCGCCTCTCAACAGACGCAGCAGGAGGCGCGCGAGCTCGCCGTGCTGGTCGAATCGCGGCGCTCATCGCACGCCTCGCTCGCGAGTACCTTGGCGCGCATCGAGGCGCAACTCGGCGGCGTGACCCAGCGGCGCGACGAGCTCGCAGCGCAGCTTGGTGATGGCGATGCGCCGCTCGATCTTCTGCAGGGCGAACTGGAAGCGGCGCTGCGCGCGCGCAGCGAGGTGGAGGCCGAGCTGCAGGCAGGTCGCCTCGCTGGCGAGGAACTCGATGCCGACCTGCGCGATCGGGATGCGGCGCGTGACGGGATCGAGCAGCGTGTCGAGGGGGCAAGGCAGGCGCTCGACGAAGCGCGCCTGGCCGTCGGGCAGATCCGCGTGCGTCGCGAGGGCCTCGCCGAGCAATTTGCCGTCACGCAGTTCAAGTACGAGGAATTGGCTGCGGCACTCGCTGAGGAGGCCTCGGCCGAGAGCTGGGAAGCCGAGCTTGCCGAGACGACCGCCAAGCTTGAGCGGCTAGGGCAGGTCAATCTGGCCGCGATCGATGAATTCAAAGAGCAGTCCGAGCGCAAGGACTACCTAGACCGGCAGTATGCCGATCTGACCGATGCGCTTGAGACACTGGAATCGGCAATGCGCAAGATAGATCGCGAGACGCGCACGCGTTTCCAGGATACCTTTGACCGGGTCAATGCCGGACTTAAGGAGAAATTCCCGCGCCTGTTCGGCGGCGGCCATGCGTACCTCGAACTGACCGGCGAGGAGTCATCCGTTGCTGGGGTATCCGTGATGGCGCGTCCTCCGGGCAAGCGCAACAGCACGATCAGCCAGCTCTCCGGTGGCGAGAAGGCGCTGACCGCGGTGGCTCTGGTATTTGCGATCTTCGAGCTGAACCCTGCGCCTTTTTGCCTGCTCGATGAGGTCGATGCACCGCTCGATGAGCCGAATGTGGGGCGCTTCTGCGACATCGTGCGGGACATGTCGCGCAGCGTTCAGTTCGTGTTCATCACCCATAACCGCGTCACCATGGAAATGGCCTCCCAGCTGGTCGGCGTCACGATGAACGAGCCTGGGGTATCGCGCCTGGTCGCGGTGGACGTGGACGAGGCCGTGCGCATGGCGGCGATGTAACTTGGGGGAACCTTGGCCCAATTTCGCTGGATATTATTAGGACTGGGCCTGCTGCTGTTTGCCGGTATCTGGTGGTGGGGCGCGCGCCGCAGCGCACAGGTGCCCGCCGGCGGGGAGCTGCGCCAGAGTGAACCTTCCGCCCCTGCCATGTCCACCGCACTGCCCGTGCGGCCGGCAAGCGCTGATTGGAGTGTCTCGCCGCTCGAGCCCCTGTCGATCAAGACCGCAGATTTCGAGGCCGTGCCGGTGCTCGAGATGGCGCTGCGAACGGAAGCTGCGCCGCCACCGAAGGCCGCGTCCGGGGAGGCGCAGAAGATCGTTACGCTGCGCGTGTGTGCGCCGAATACCGTGCGCTGGTCGGGCAAGCAGCTGCGCGCTGCCCTTGAAAACCAGGGGCTGACCTTCGGCCGCTATCAAGTCTTTCATCGCAAGCATACCGATGGTCGCAGTCTTTTCTGCGTCGCGAGCCTGGCAGAGCCGGGCTCCTTCGACCTCGCGTTGATGCCAACGCAGGAGTTTCGTGGGATCACCGTCTTTGCGGTGCTGCCCGGCGCGCTCGAGCCGCTGCCGACGTTCGATGCGCTGATCGTGGCGGTGCGCGGCCTCGCCGAGAGCCTCTCAGGCATGGCGCAGGACCCCCAGGGTCTGCCCTTGTCCCCGGCACGCGCAGCGGCGCTGCGCGAGGACGTGGCAAAATTCCGGGCACAAAGTACTTGATGGGCCCGCCATGGTGAGCGGGAAAAAAGCGGCCACATCCGCCACGGGACCCGCGAGGAAGGCGCGCAAGCTGCGCGATGCGCTGCATCGCCACGGCTATCTGTACTACTCGCTAGATGCCCCGGAAGTCCCGGATGCAGAATACGACTGCCTGATGCGCGAGCTTGTCGCGCTGGAAACAGCGCACCCGGAGTTGTGCAGCGCGGACTCGCCCACACAGCGGGTCGGCGGCGCGCCGCTCGCGGCATTCGGACAGCTCAAACATCGCATCCCGATGCTGTCACTCGACAACGCGTTCAGTGACGAGCAGGTGCAGGAATTCGACCGGCGGGTCCGCGAGCGCCTCGGCGCGCCTGCGGCGGTCGGCTACTCCTGCGAGCCGAAGCTCGACGGCCTGGCGGTCAGCGTGACCTATGAGCGCGGCGTGCTGGTGCAGGGCGCCACGCGCGGCGATGGCGAGACGGGCGAGGACATCACGCAGAACCTGAAAACGATCGCGGCGCTCCCGCTTAAACTGCGCGGCGCGGGCTGGCCGAGGGTTCTTGAGGTCCGCGGCGAGGTGTTCATGCCGCTCGCCGGGTTCGAGAAATTCAACCGCGAGGCAGCAGCCCGCGGCGAGAAGACGCTGGTCAATCCGCGCAATGCCGCCGCCGGCTCGCTTCGACAGCTTGACCCGCGCATCAGCGCCTCGCGCCCGCTGGATATTTTCATCTATGCCTGCGGGTACGTGGAAGGCCGTCAGCTGCCGCGTCGCCAGAGCGAGATACTGCACATGCTGATGAAATGGGGATTTCGGATCTGCCCGCAATCGAGCGTGGTCGGCTCGCTTGAGGGGTGCCTCGCGTACTACCGCGAAATCGGCGCGGCGCGCGCCACACTGCCATATCAGATCGACGGCGTCGTTTACAAGGTCAACGAGCTTGCCTCACAGGAGAAGCTCGGCTTTGTCTCGCGTGCCCCGCGCTGGGCCATTGCGCACAAGTTTCCAGCCGAGGAGGCGCTGAGCAGCGTGCGTGACATTGAATGGCAGGTCGGACGCACCGGCACGCTGACCCCGGTCGCGCGGCTCGAGCCCGTGTTCGTTGGCGGAGTCACGGTCAGCAACGCGACCTTGCATAATTTCGATGAACTGAGCCGCAAGGATGTGCGCATCGGCGATAAGGTCGTGATCCGCCGCGCGGGCGATGTGATTCCGGAAGTCGTGCGCGTGATCATCGAGCGGGGCCTGAGGCGTTCGGCACCCATTGTTGCGCCCGTGACTTGCCCGTCCTGCGGCGAACCGGTCGCGCGCGATCCGGAGCAGGCGGCGCTGCGCTGCCTGCGCGGGCGCCTGTGCCCCGCGCAGCGCAAGGAAGAGATCAAGCATTTCGCCTCCCGCCGCGCGCTCGATATCCACGGACTCGGCGACAAGCTCGTCGAGCAGCTGGTCGATGCGAACCTGCTGCGCACGCCAGCGGATTTGTTTGGGCTCAGCGTCGCGCAACTCGCGCAGCTCGAGCGCATGGGCGAGAAGTCTGCGCATAAGCTGCATGCGGCGATAGCTACGGCTAAGCGCACGACCCTGCCGCGATTCCTGTATGCGCTCGGCATCCGCGATGTGGGCGAGGCGACCGCACTGGCCCTCGCGCAGCACTTCGCCGGACTTGCCGGGCTACGTGCCGCCGATGCCGATGCGATCCAGCAGGTTCCCGACGTAGGCCCGGTGGTGGCTGCCCATGTCGAAGCATTTTTTCGCGACCGCGATAATCAGGCCATGCTCGGGCGGTTGATCGCGAGCGGCATCGACTGGCCGGCGATGCCGGCGCGCACATCAGCCGGCCGCTTTGCCGGCCAGGTATTCGTGCTGACCGGGACGCTCTCCGGCATGACACGTATCGAGGCGCAGCAGGCGATCATTGCACGCGGCGGCAAGGTCAGCGGCAGCGTCTCGAAGAAAACCCATTACGTCGTCGCCGGCGCCGATGCGGGCAGCAAGCTCGCCAAGGCGGCGAGCCTCGGCGTCACGGTCATCGCGGAGGACGCATTCGCGGCGATGTTGCGGAAGTAGCCGCAACATCGCCGCTATGGCATAGCAGCGCTTAGGGTCGCGCGGCGCTCGCCGGGGCAGAGGCGGCGCTGGCGGCGGAAGCAGGCATCGGCTCGGGCGCGGCATTCACTGCGGTATCCGAAGCGATCTCGATCTTAGCCGTCTTCTTCAGTCCGTCCACGTAGACCTGCAGTTTTTTCTGTATCACGCGGTTCATGACCTGCTCCTTGACCTGGTCAAAGGGCGGCGGCGCGACGTCGCGCGTGTCATCGAGCCGGATGATGTGCCAGCCGAAATTGGTTTCGACCGGTGTCGTGGTCATCTCGCCTTTCTTCATTGTCTTCAGCGCATCGCCAAAGGGCTTGACCATCCGGCCCAGCGCGAACCAGCCGAGGTCTCCGCCCGAGGGCTTCGAGCCGGTGTCTATGGACTGCGCCTTGGCAACGTCTTCGAATTTTGCGCCGGCCTTGATCTTTTTAATAGCCTGATCGGCCTGCTCACGCGTCTTCACCAGGATGTGGTGCGCGTGGTACTCGGTCTTGTCGACTGCGGCCACAGCGGTGTTGTATTCCTCATGCACGTCCGCGTCGCTCGGTTGCTGGGATTTCAAGAACTTGCGGGATTCGGCATCGGCGAGCAGGTGCATGCGGGTCACGTCGAGACCAGCGGTGACCTCGGGCTCGCTCTCGACATTGTCCTTTGCCCCCTGGGCGGCCAGGATCTGCATCCCGATGAGTTCCTGGACCACCTGCGTTTTTTGCTCCGGCGTCAGCTGCGTAGGCTTGCCCTGCGTCACCTGCTTGACGTAGAAATCGTAGTCGGCTTTGGAGATGACCTTGCCATCGACGGTCGCGACCGGAACTGCGGCCGGCTTGTCGGCAGTGGTCGGCGTCTGCGCCTTGTTACAGGCGGCCAGTGTCAGGGCGATTACTATCAGAGAAAGTGCGCGCATGGGAATCCTCTACGGCCAAAAGCGGCGGGCGCGCAGTTTAGCCTGTCAGGCCGGATCTCGCCAAATTTCACTTAAACAGTGGGCGGCAGGGCCTCGATAGTCAGGGCATGCACGTCGGTCTCCATCAGCTCTGCGACGGCCGCATAGACCTGCCGGTGGCGGGCCACCGGCGGCACGCCCCGGAATGCCTCAGCGACGATTTGCACGCGAAAATGCCCAAGGCCGCCCGCGGCACCCGCATGGCCGGCATGCAGGTGGCCTTGGTCCTCGATGATGAGCTGCTGCGGCGCGAAGCGCTGCGTCAGGATCTCGCGCAGGCGCGCGGCCCGCTCGTGGCTGTTCATGGCAGCACGGCCAGGAAGGGCAGTACTTCCACCCGTTCGAAAACGCCCGCCGCGACATAAGGGTCCTGCGCCGCCCAGCCTTCCGCCGCACTCTGCGAGTCGAACTCCAGGATCAGTAGGCTGCCTTGAAAGCCCGCGGGTCCCGGATCCGGCGAATCAATAGCAGGCAAGGGTCCCGCGGCCAACAGGCGCCCCGCGTCGCGCAACTGCTCCAGTCGTGCAAGGTGGTCGGGCCGAGCCTCGCGCCGCGCCACGAGGCTCCCGGGCCGATCGTATCCCCGGATCAGGTACCACATTGGCGCTACGCTCCCTTGACCGGCGCCGTTTGCGTCTTGCTGCTGAGCCAAAGGACCTGCGGGACCATGAACAGGATCATCGCAGCGGTGATGCCGAAGACCTTAAAGTTCACCCAGACGCTTTCGGTAAAATTATGCGCGATGTACAGGTTGGCCGCCGCGAGCAGCGCAAACCATAGCGCCCAGAGCAGGTTCAGCGTATGCCACGCTTGCGCGCTGACCTTGAGCGGTTCGCTGAATACGCTCTGCAGCATGCGTCGCGCGAACGGCTGGCCTCCGATGAATGAGCTGCCGAGGAAAGCCACGGCAGTGACGCCAAGCAGTAGCGTTGGCTTTAATTGTATGAATTGCTTGTCATGCAGCAACAGTGTCGCGCTGCCGAGCACGAGCACGAGCGCGACGGTACCAATGTGCATGGGCTTGAACTTGCCGGTGCGGTAGCGGTGCACGCTCAGCTGCACCACGCACGCAAGCATCAGAACCGCCGTGGCCCAGTAGATGTCGAACACCTTAAAGACTACGAAGAATGCGAGCAGCGGCAGCCATTCGATGAGCTGGTTCATGCGCGTATCATAGCCCACGCTCATGAGTCTCTATCTGCAACTGCATCCGGTCTCCCCGCAACGCCGCTATATACGCCAAGCGGTCGAGGCACTGCGTGGGGGCGCAGTCATCGTGTACCCGACCGACTCCTGTTATGCGCTCGGCTGCCATATCGGTGACAAGGCCGCCCTGCAGCGCATCAGCGATATCCGCCAGACCGACCGCAATCATCATTTCACGCTGGTCTGCCGGGATCTTGCCGACGTGGGTAAATACGCGCTCGTGGACAAATGGCAATACCGGCTGTTGCGCGCCTATACCCCCGGCCCCTATACATTCATACTGAAGGCCTCGAAGGAGACACCGCGCCGCCTGAAGCACGAGCGGCAGGGCACGATCGGGTTGCGCGTCCCCGATCATCTGGTCACGGCACTGCTGTTGACCGAGCTCGGTGAGCCCATCATGAGCTCCACGCTGTTGCTGCCCGGCGAGGACCTGCCGCGCACGGATGCGGCCGAGATCGATGCATTGCTCAAAGCGCGCGTCGATATTGTGCTCGACGGGGGCAACTGCGGCCTGGAGCCGACTTCGGTCATCGATCTGTCGGAGGGCAGTGCGCGCGTGATTCGCGCGGGGCGCGGCGACGTGACCCCCTTTGTCGGCGCGGCATCCGTATAATGCACGGGGCGGGGCATTTCCATAGTAATCTAAAGCATTAGGTAGTGGATGTAAGCGTTGGATTTAAATACGTTTCTGACAAAGGTTTCCATTTGGGCGATCCCGATGCTCCTGGCCATCACCTTGCATGAAGTCGCGCATGGATGGACCTCCCGCTTTTTCGGCGATCGCACCGCCGAGTTGCTCGGTCGCCTGAGCCTGAATCCATTGCGGCATGTCGACCCCGTGGGCACGCTGCTGGTGCCCGCGGTGCTGCTCGCGATTGGGCTGCCCGTGATTGGCTGGGCCAAGCCTGTGCCAGTCGCGATCGGGGCGCTGCGCAATCCGCGCCTGGCCATGGTGCTGGTGAGCCTTGCCGGGCCGCTTGCCAATCTGGTTATGGCGTTGATGTGGTGCGTGGCGCTCGGTGCGATCGTGCGTGTTCACGGCAATGCGACACTGATTGGCTGGATCGCATCGATGGCGCAGGCCGGCATCATCGGCAACACCCTGCTGGGCCTATTCAATCTGATCCCGATACCGCCGCTTGACGGCGGGCGCGTGGTCACCAGCCTGCTGCCGCCATCGATGGCCGCACGATTCGGGCGGGTCGAGCCGGTTGGATTCCTGATCGTCGTCGGGCTCTCCGCGCTCGGCATGTTCGGCTGGTTCTTGGATCCGACGGCAAGGATCCTCGGCCACGTCATCGGGGTATTGCTGGGGACCGCGGCATGAGCGGGCCCATACAAAACCGGCGCGTGCTCTCCGGCATGCGTCCGACGGGGCAGTTGCACCTCGGCAATTACCACGGCGCTCTGAAGAACTGGATCGAGCTGCAGTACCAGTACGAATGCTTTTTCTTCATCGCCGACTGGCATGCGCTGACTACTGGCTATCACGACACATCACAGCTGGAGGAGTTTGTCTGGACGATGACGATCGACTGGCTGGCGGCGGGCGTGAATCCGGGGGTGGCAACCCTGTTCATCCAGTCGCGGGTGCCTGAGCATGCGGAGCTTCACCTGCTGCTGTCGATGATCACGCCCCTGGGCTGGCTCGAGCGTGTCCCGTCCTACAAGGACCAGCAGGAACAGCTCGCCGACCGCGACCTCTCCACGTACGGGTTCCTGGGTTACCCGCTGCTGCAGAGCGCGGACATCCTGCTGTATCGCCCGCAGTACGTGCCGGTCGGCGAGGACCAGGTGGCGCATGTCGAGATCACGCGCGAGGTCGCGCGCCGATTCAACCATATCTATGGCCGCGAGCCCGAATTCGAGCAGAAGGTGGAGAAGGCGATCAAGAGCCTGGGATCGCGCAATGCCACGGCCTACCGCACGTTGCGCAAGGAATACCAGGAAAAGGGCGCGGCGGAATCGCTGAAAAAGGCGCGCGCATTGGTCGAGTCGAACGCGCGGCTCACCGTCGCGGACCGCGATCGGCTGTTTGGCTTTATCGAGGGGGCGGGGATCGCGGTACTGCCGGAGCCGGAAGTACTGCTGACGGCCACCCCGAAGGTGCCGGGCCTCGATGGTCGCAAGATGTCCAAGTCCTATGGAAATACGATTGGCCTGCGCGAGGACACCGATTCGGTGGTCAGGAAATTGCGGGCCATGCAGACCGACCCGGCGCGCGTGCGGCGAACCGACCCGGGCGACCCGGACAAGTGCCCCGTGTGGCAGCTGCACCGAATCTACTCGAGTGAAGAGACCCAGGCCTGGGTGCAGAAGGGCTGTCGCAGCGCGGGCATCGGCTGTCTCGACTGCAAGGCACCGCTGATCGAGAAGATCGTCGAGGAGATTGGGGCGATCTCGAAGCGGGCTCAGGAGTTCGAGGAAAGTCCCGAACTGGTTCGCGGTATCATTGCACAGGGCGTTGAGCGGGCGCGCGAAGCGGCGCGCGACACCCTCGATGTGGTACGACAAGCGGTGGGCATGAATTACCGATGAAGCCGGAACTGACACTGGTGCAGAAAACCGAAACGGCGGCGCTGATGACCGCAGGCACCGGCGTGGGTCCTGAGCAGTCCGAGATGCCGTTCGCGATGGTCGAAGGCCAGCCGGTTACGGAGATGCCGCGGGATTTGTATATCCCGCCACAGGCGCTCGAGGTGTTCCTCGAGGCATTCGAAGGCCCGCTCGACATGCTGCTGTACCTGATCAGGCGGCAGGGCCTGGATATTCTCAATATTCCGATCGCAGAGATCACGCGCCAGTACATGCGCTACATCGAGCTGATGCAGGTGCTGCAGCTTGAGCTCGCGGGCGAATACCTGTTGATGGCGGCAACGCTGGCCGAGGTCAAGTCGCGCATGCTGTTGCCGCGCACGCGTGGTGATGAAGCTGCCGAGGAATCCGATCCGCGCGCCGAGCTCGTCCGCCGCTTGCAGGAATACGAGCGCTTCAAGCGGGCAGCAGAAAATATCGATCGCATCCCGCGCCTCGATCGCGACACCTGGACGGCGAGTGCGGACCTTGTGGACCGCAAGGTCGTGCGGATTGCGCCGCAAGTCACGCTGCAGGAAATGCTGGTGGCGTTCCAGGATGTGCTGTCGCGCAGTGACATGTTCGCGCACCATCATGTGCAGCGTGAACCGCTGTCGGTGCGCCAGCGCATGACAGACGTGATGGCGGCCCTGTCGGGCAGTGAATTCGTCGACTTCACGCAGCTCTTTCGGGCCGAGGAGGGGCGCCGCGGCCTTACCGTCACGTTTGTGGCGATACTTGAGCTGCTGCGCGAAGGACTTATCGAAATTATTCAGGCTGAACCGTATGCGCCGTTGCACGTGCGCGCCGGCAATTCGGCGCGGCACCTGAAGCTGGTGACGGAGGATGCCGCCAATGAAGACCGGATGGGGCCCTAAATGAACGAAAAGTACGTCAGGAATGTGGTTGAAGCCGCACTGCTCGCGGCCGGCCGACCGCTCACGATGGAGGAGCTGCTCGGCGTCTTCGACGAGCGTGATGGGCCAACGGCCGAAGCGCTGCTCGCGAGCATTGCGGCGCTGCGGGCCGAGTATGAAGAGCGCGGCCTTGAACTGATCGAAGTGGGCAGCGGCTTTCGCGTGCAGATCCGCGCCAGTGTCGCGGAGCCCGTCTCAAGGCTCTGGCAGGAGCGCCCGGCAAAGTACTCGCGTGCAATGCTCGAGACGCTGGCATTGATCGCCTATCGCCAGCCGATCACGCGTGGCGAGATCGAGCAGATCCGCGGCGTCACCGTGAACCCCAATATTATCAAGACGCTGCATGAGCGAAGCTGGATCCGCGTCGTCGGCCACCGCGATGTGCCCGGTCGGCCGGAGCTGCTCGGCACGACGCGCGAGTTCCTCGATTACTTCAGCCTGAAAAAGCTTGACGATCTGCCGACCCTTGCGCAGCTCAAGGAGCTCGAGGACCTGCGCGTGCAGCTGACGCTGCCGGGTGCTGGCCCGGTCGCAGCCCTCGATGCCGCGGACTTCGACGACGCCGAGGCGATCGACGAGGACGGCGCGGATGAGGATTCGGAGGATGCGGGCGTAAAGTCCATGGGCGAGGACGACGGCGCCGCCGCGACCGAACTCGTCGCGAAAAACAACGCCGACTACGGCCCGTAGATGCGGCCGCCGCGAGCTTCGGGCCCGGGGCGCGGCCCTCGTTCGCCGCGCGCCCCCCGGCTGCCCAAGGTCGAGGCCGCACCCGCCACGGATCGCCTGCAGAAAGTTCTGGCCGCTGCGGGCATCGGCTCGCGCCGCGAAGTTGAGCGCTGGATTCGCGAGGCGCGCCTGCAGGTCAATGGCGCAGTCCCGGAACTCGGCGCCAAGTGGCAGCCCCGCGATCGAATCACGCTCGATGGACGTCCGGTGCGGGTCCATGCCGCGCCCGAGGCGCATGCGGCGCACGTCCTGCTATTCCACCGCTCCCCGGGCGAGACTCTGGACCTGAAGGCCGCAACCTCGCGCGCCGCCGAGCACCTGCAATTGCCGCGCGTCTCGGGTCGCTGGCTGGCTGTGCAGCCGATGCCGCCTGTGGACGGGGGCCTCGAGATCCTGACCGACGATGGCAGCTGGGCGCATCGCGTCTCACGCGGGGTACACGCCTTGACCGTTGATTATGTGCTGCGCTGTCGCGGGCCGCTCAAGGATCTGCTGGTCGAGGAATTTCGCGCCGCCCTCGACTGCGAGGGGGAGGCGATGAACATCATCGAGGCGCGGGCGCAATATGGCGAGGGCTTTAACCACTGGCTCAACGTGACGGTGCGCGCCACCCGTTCGGCGCTGGTACGACACTGGTGGGGCGCGCGCGGCATCATCGTCAGCCGCCTGATGCGCACCCGCATGGGTCCCGTTCATCTGGGCCGCGATTTGCCGCGCGGCCACTCGCGCGCGATGCTGGCGGCGGAGCGCCACGCGCTGCTTAACGAGATCGATGCGGCGATCGCGCCCGTGCCGGATCAGGAGAACGCTGCGGAGACGATGCCGCCCAAGCGGGCGTGAGCGGCATTGAGCGCCTCCGGAGTGGCGCGGGAATCGCCCAGGTAGGCGGCAATCAGGATCGGCCGACGCTGCGGTGGCCAGGCGATCGCGATGTCATTCGCTGCGCCGTTGTCTCCGGTGCCGGTCTTGTCGCCGGCCGCCCATCCCGGCGGCAGCCCCGTGCGCAGGCGCGACTGGCCGGTTTGGCTCGCCTTGAGCCATCCCAGCAGCGACTGGCGCGAGGCGAGGCTCAATGCACCTCCAAGCAGCACGGTGTGCATGGTTGCCAGCATCGCCGCAGGCGTCGTGGTATCGCGCGAGTCCCCTCGCAGGCTGGAGTTGAGCGCAGGCTCGTTACGGTCAAGCCGCGTCCTCGCATCGCCGATCGAGCGCAGATATCGGGTCAGCGCAGCCGGACCCCCCACGAGGCCGAGCAGCAGATTCGCGGCGGTGTTGTCACTGGCCTCCACGGCGGCCTTGCATAGCTCGGCTACGTCCATGGAGCCCTCGTGCAGATGCGCCTCGGTAATGGGGGAATAATGCACCATATCCTTCGCCCTGTAGGGAAGGCGCTGCTCCAGAATGCCGACCTTGCGATCTTGCCTCGCGAGTACCGCGGCTGCCAGTGTCCATTTGAACGTGGAGCACATGGCGAAGCGTTCGTCCGCGCGATGGCTGAGCCTTGCGCCGTTCTGGGTGTCGATCGCCGCTAAGCCGATGCGGCCGCCCACTCCGGCTTCCAGCGAATCGACGGGTGAGCGCACGCCCGCGCGCGCGTGCCGGCGGTATAAGCGAGCACACAGGCGCTGCTGAGCAAAAAAAACCGGCGCGATTGATTCTGGGAATTAGGCATGGGCAAGGTCCACGTTCTGCCCCGATAGCGCGCGAGCTTCATCGCTAAGCAGGTATATGAACGCATCAGTCACCGATTCCGCGCTCGGCAGCGTATTCGGATCCTCGCCCGGATAAGCTGCGGCACGCATCGGCGTGCGCAGGCGTCCCGGGTTCACGCTGTTGATGCGCACGGTCGAGACCGACGCGAGTTCCTGATACAGCATGCTGCGCACCGACTCGAGACCGGCCTTGGAGACCGCGTACGCTCCCCAGAAGGGCCGCGGATTCTGCGCGACGGCGCTGCTGACGAAAAGGACCGAAGCCGAGGCGGACTTGCGCAGGTGCGGCAGCAAGACCTGCGTCAGGATCAGCGGCGCCGTCAGGTTCACATGTAGCACTTTGCACCAGGTGGGCACGTCGTATTGCTCGAGCGGCGCGCGATCACCCAGCAGCGCCGCCGAGTGGACTAATCCATCGAGCACGCCGAACTCAGTGCCGATGACCTGCGCAAGGTGATCGTAATCCGGCGCCGCTGCGGTCGCCAGATCCAGCGGCGCAATCGCCGGCTGCGGCGCACCCACCTGTTCGATCGCATCATAGACGCGCTCCAGCTTGGCAAGGTTGCGGCCCGACAGGATCACCGTTGCCCCCGCCTTGGCGCAGGCTAGTGCGAGCGCGCGCCCGAGGCCGCTGGTCGAGCCGGTCACGAGGATGTTGCGACCGCGCAGGCAATCGGGCGGAAGCGTAAAGGAGGGGAGTTGCATGGCCCTATCCGGACGGTGGCGGCTCGGCCGCGCGCGGAATGCGAACGAGTTCTTCGACGGGCTCAAGCGCGTCGATCTCGCGATTGCTGCGCAGTCCAAGCTCTGGAAAACGCCGCGCCCCTGGCAGCACCTGCTGTTCGAGCGAGCCCACTGATTTGTTGTAGGCATCGACGCTCGCGCCCAAGGACTTGCCCAGGCGGCCCAGGTGCTCGGCGAATGTCGCCAAGCGCTTATATAGCTCCTCGCCCAGCTTGCGCACTTCGGCCGCATTGTCGGCGAGCCGGGACTGCTTCCAGCCATACTCGATCACTTTCAGCAATGCCGAGAGACTGGTCGGCGTCGCCAGCATCACGTTCTGGCGCAGCGCCTCCTCGATCAGCGCGGGATTTTCCTGCACGGCCGCCGCGAGGAATTGATCGCCCGGCAGGAACAGCACGACAAAGTCCGGGCTGTGCTCGAACTGCGCCCAGTACTGCTTGCCAGCGAGTTCGCGGATCCTTGCGCCGACGATCTGTGCGTGCCGGCGCAGCTCCTTGGCGCGCTGCTCGTCATCCGGTGCCTCGACCGCCGACAGGTACGCATCCAGCGGCGTCTTCACATCGACGATGATGTCCCGGCGTTCGGGCATGTGCACGATCATGTCCGGACGGACGGCCCCGGTCGCGGTCGCCTGATGGTGCTGCTCGGTAAAGTCGATATGTTCGGTCATGCCCGACATCTCGACCACGCGCCGCAGCGTGATCTCGCCCCACTGCCCCCGCACGTCGGGCCGGCGCAGCGCGGTCACCAGATTGCGGGTCTCGCGCGACAGCAGGGTCTGTCCCAGCACGAGCTGCTCGACCTCGCTTTTGAGGGTTGCAAACGCACCGACGCGCGCGCTCTCGAGCTGCTGGATTTGCGCCTCGGAGCGGCTCAGCGCCTCGCGCAGGGGCTGCACCAGGGTCCCGATCGCGACTTCCCGCTCGGACAGGGCCTGCGCCGCCGACTGCTGCTGGCGTGCCAGGCGCTCGGCGGCGAGTTGCAGGAATATTTCGCTGTTGCTTTGCAGGCTATTGCGCGCCAGGTCGCCAAAGGCGCCGTGCAGCTGATCGCGTAACGCCTGCTGGGTCTGCATGCGCCGCGCGCATGAAATCCACACCAGCAGCGCGCCTGTCCCGCCGCCGACTAGCAGCGCCGCGAGCACGGCCAGCAGCGCAACATTGCTCATAGGCGTCCGCTCGCCTCAAGCCAGCCGAGCAGCTCGAGCGGCGTGTTCAGGTACCCGTCGCCCTGCCAGTTCGCCGTGTCGTCCTGCGCCGGGATGTAGCCGTAATTCGCCACCAGCCCGGGCATCCCGGCACGATGCGCGGCCTGGATGTCGCGTTCCGCATCGCCCACATAGATGCACTCGCTGGGGTCGACGCCGGTGAGTTTCGCCGCATGCAGCATCGGCAACGGATGCGGCTTGCGCTGGGCGACGGTATCGCCACTCACGATGCAGCAGAAGCGCGGCGTCAGGCCCATCTCCTCGAGCAGAGGATCGGTGAGCCACGCGGCCTTGTTGGTCACGATCCCGGCGTGCAGTCCGCGCGATTGGAGTTCTTTAAGCACCTGATCCATCCCCTCAAACAGGCGTGTCTCGATGCTAAGCCCGCTGCGATAGATCTCGAGGAAGCGCCGCTGCAGGTCAGCGAAGTGGCGCTCGTCGGCATCGGGAAAGCCGGCGCGCACGACCCGTCCCGCGCCGTGGCTGACATTCGGGCGAACCGCCGAGAGCGGCAGTGGATCGCGGCCGAATTCGCTGAGCATCGCATTCAGCACGCGGTGAAAGTCCGGCGCAGTATCGAGTACCGTGCCGTCCAGGTCGAACAGCACGGCCCGTAGCGGCCGGCTCATGCGGGCGGGCCTGCACGGCGAAAATGCGCGAGGTAATTCACGTCGGTCCGTGTCGAGAGCCTGAAGGCGCGCGTCAGAGGATTATAGGAAATGCCGGTCAAGTCACGAAGCTCAAGCCCGGCCTCGCGGCCCCAGCGCGCAAGTTCCGACGGTCGGATGAACTTCAGGTACTCATGCGTGCCGCGCGGCAGGACGCGCGCGATGTGCTCGGCCCCGACGATAGCGACCAGGAAGGCTTGCGGCGTGCGGTGCAGGGTCGATACGACAATGTCGCCAGCGGGCCGCACCAGAGCGGCGAGCGCCTGCATGATGGCCGCAGGATCCGGCACGTGCTCGAGCATTTCCATGCAGGTCACAAGATCAAATGACTGCGGTTGTTCGAGCGCCAGCGCTTCGACCGCGATGCCTCGGTAATCCACCGCGACGCCGGCCTCCAGCGCATGCAATCTGGCGACTTCCAGCACCGCCGGCGCAAGGTCGATGCCGAGAACCGCGGCGCCGGTGCGCGCGAGCGCCTCGGATAAAATGCCGCCACCGCAGCCCACATCAAGTGCATGCATCGCAGCGAGACGCCTGCCGCCGGCCCCAGCAATGCGTTGCACATACTGCAATCGCAGCGGATTGAGTTCATGCAAAGGACGAGAGGAACCCTGCGGATCCCACCAGCCCTGGGCCAGGGCGGCGAACTTTTCAAGCTCCGCAGGATCGGCGTTGGCGTCCATATCGCAAGTATGAAGGCTGCAGCGAATATGTGCTAGAATTTAGGGATGTTGAGACCGCCTTTGAGCCCTTTTAAAACCCCTAAATAGAAGCCTTTAACACGGCTGACCGGACTCTCGCAAATGGCCGAGATCGCACGCGAAATTTTGCCCGTAAATCTCGAAGACGAGATGCGCAAGTCCTACCTCGACTATGCGATGAGCGTCATCGTCGGGCGCGCCTTGCCGGACGTTCGTGATGGGCTGAAACCGGTGCACCGCCGCGTGCTTTTTGCGATGCGCGAGCTCAGTAACGACTGGAACAAGGCCTACAAAAAGTCCGCCCGCGTGGTCGGAGATGTGATCGGCAAGTACCATCCGCATGGCGACGCCTCGGTCTATGACGCCATTGTGCGCATGGCCCAGCCGTTCTCGATGCGCTACCTGCTGGTCGACGGCCAGGGCAATTTCGGCTCTGTTGACGGTGACCCGCCGGCGGCCATGCGCTATACCGAAGTGCGGATGTCGAAGATCGCGGGCGAACTGCTCGCTGACATTGACAAGGAAACCGTCGATTTCACCCCGAATTACGATGAGTCGGAAAGCGAACCCGCGGTATTACCGACTCGCGTTCCGAACCTGCTGATCAACGGATCCTCGGGAATTGCGGTCGGCATGGCGACCAACATCCCGCCGCATAACCTTGGCGAGATCATCAGTGCCTGCCTCGCGCTGATTGAAAATCCGCACCTGACGCTCGCCGAGCTCATGCAGCTCGTACCGGGCCCGGACTTTCCGACGGCGGGCCTGATCAATGGTGCTCAGGAAATCGTTGCCGCGTACAAAACCGGGCGCGGGCGATTGCATGTGCGCGCCCGCACGCACTTCGAGGACGTCGGCAAGGGCGATCGCCAAGCCATCATCATCACCGAGCTGCCTTACCAGGTTAACAAGGCACGCCTGATCGAGCGCATCGCGGACCTGGTGCGCGACAAGCTGATCGAGGGCATTGCCTCGGATGGGCTGCGCGATGAGTCCGACAAGGACGGCATGCGCGTCGTGATCGAGCTCAAGCGCGGCGAAGTGCCCGAGGTCCTGCTGAACAACCTGTATGCGCAGACGCCGATGGAAACGGTGTTTGGCATCAATATGGTCGCGCTGGTCGACGGCCAGCCACGCCTGCTATCGCTCAAGGAGATGCTCGATGCATTCCTGCGCCATCGTCGCGAAATCGTCACGCGCCGCACCGTGTACGAACTGCGCCGGGCGCGCGAGCGTGGCCATATCCTCGAGGGCCTCAGCATTGCGCTGGCGAACATCGATGACATCATTGCGGCGATCAAGGCCTCGGCATCGCCGGCTGACGCTAAGCTCGCGCTGATGGGGCGTGCGTGGCTCACGGGCGCAGTGCCTGAGATGCTGGAGCGGGCCGGTGCCATCAGCACGCGCCCCGATGGCGAGAGCGGCTCCTTCGGTATCGCCACCGCTGGCTACCGCCTGACGGATATTCAGGCGCAGGCGATTCTGGAGATGCGCCTGAACCGCCTGACCGGGCTTGAGCAGGACAAGATCGTGACCGAGTTCCAGGAGTTGTTGACGCAGATCCGCGATCTGTCGGACATCTTGGCACGCCCCGCACGCCTGCTCGAGGTCATTCGCGCGGAACTGGAAAAGATCCGCGAGGACTTCGTCGATGCACGACGCACGGTCATCGTGACCAACCATGAAGACCTGACGATCGAGGACCTTATCTCGCCGGAGGATGTCGTCGTCACGCTCTCGCATGGCGGATATGCCAAGTCGCAGCCCGTGTCCGCCTACCAGGCGCAGCGGCGCGGCGGCCGGGGCAAGGCCGCCACGATCGTCAAGGACGAGGATTTCATCGACAAGCTGTTCGTCGCGAATACGCACGACACCTTGCTGTGTTTTTCCGACCGCGGGAAGCTCTATTGGCTGAAAGTCTACCAGCTGCCGCAGGCGAGCCGCGGCGCGCGCGGCAAACCCATCGTGAACCTGCTGCCGCTGCAGGAGGGCGAGCGCATCAGTGCGCTGCTGTCCATCAAGGAATTCGAGGAAGGCAAGTTCGTCTTCATGGCGACCAGCTTTGGTACCGTCAAGAAGACCTCCCTCGCGCTGTTCTCACGACCGCGCGCCAACGGCATCATTGCGGTTGACCTTGAGGCGGAGGATAAACTGGTCGGCGCGGCCATCACCGATGGCACGCGCGATATCCTGCTGTTCACGACGGGGGGAAAGGCCATCCGCTTTGCCGAGGAGGAAGTGCGTCCGATGGGCCGCGAGGCGGCCGGCGTACGCGGCGTGCGGCTCGGGGCCGAGCAGCGCGTCAACGCGCTGATTGTCGCTGACACTGGCTTTATCCTGACAGCATCCGAACGCGGTTATGGCAAACTCACGCCGCTCGAGGACTATCCCAAGCACGGGCGGGGCGGCCAGGGCGTGATCGCCTTGCAGGTGACCGATCGCAATGGCCCGATGGTCGCGGCACTGCAGGTCAGCGTGGACGACGAAATCATGCTGATGAGCCAGGGCGGTGCGCTCGTGCGTACGCCGGTGCGCGACATTTCAGTAGTCGGTCGCAATACCCAAGGCGTGCGCCTGATGCGCCTCGATGAAGGCGACCTGTTGTCAGGCCTCGAGCGGATCGAGGGTTTTGCCGACGAGGGCGAGGCCGTCGACGACCCGGCGATTCCCGACGCATAAGCCAAGGGTACCGTCGTTGCGCGCGTTCAATTTCTCGCCGGGCCCGGCGGCGCTGCCGACCGAAGTACTGGAGCAGGCGCAAGCCGAATTGCTCGACTGGCAGGGCAGTGGCATGTCCGTCATGGAAGTTAGCCACCGCAGTCCCGAGTTCCTGGCCGTGGCGGCTAGCGCCGAAGCGGACCTGCGCGCCTTGCTGTCTATTCCGGATAACTACCGGGTGCTGTTCATGCAAGGCGGCGCCGCCGCGCAATTCTCACTGGTACCGATGAATCTGACGGCCACCGGCGAGACGGTCGACTACATCGATAGCGGCTATTGGGCAAAGCAGGCGATCGGCACTGCGCGACGCTACGCCACGGTGCGGCTCGCCGGCGATGCGGGCGGCACCTACACCACCGTACCGCGCCAGGGCGAGCTCGCGCTCGACGCCAGCTCGCGATATGTGCACTACACGTCCAACGAGACGATTGGCGGCGTTGAATTCAGCTACATCCCGGCAACCGGCGCGGTGCCGCTGGTCGCAGACATGTCATCGAACATCCTCTCGGGTCCGCTGGACGTATCGAAGTTTGGACTTATCTATGCCGCTGCGCAGAAGAACGTCGGCCCGGCGGGCCTGACCATTGTGATCGTTCGCGACCAGCTGCTGGGCCACGCCCGGGCCGAGACGCCGCCCGTGTTCGATTACAGCCAGGTCGCTGAGCAGCAATCGATGCGCAACACGCCGCCGACCTTTGCCTGGTACATGGCCGGCCTCGTGTTCAAATGGCTGCGCCAGCATGGCGGTCTTGCCGCCATGCAGCAGATCAATCGGCGCAAGGCTGAGCTGCTGTACGCAGCCATTGATGCATCGGACTTCTATCGCAATGCGGTCGCGCCGGATGCGAGGTCCTGGATGAACGTGGTGTTCACGTTCGCCAAGCCCGAACTTGAGGCATTATTTCTGGAGCAGGCGGAGCAGGCGGGGCTTCGCGCACTGCGCGGTCACCGGGCCGTCGGCGGGATGCGGGCGAGCATTTATAATTCGATGCCACTCGAAGGGGTCGAGGCGCTGGTTGAATTCATGCGGCAATTCGAGCTTCAGCACAGGTAGGGATTTCCATGACTGCCCGTAAGCAAAAAAAAGCCCTGCGCACGAGCCCCGGTGTTGCCCCGCAACGCACCGACCTTCACAACATTCGCGAGCGCATCGATGAAATCGATGCGCGCATACACGGCCTGCTGAATGAACGCGCGCGTTTCGCGCAGCAGGTTGGCATCTCCAAGACCAAGGATGGCAAGGCGGTCGATTTTTATCGCCCCGAGCGCGAGGCGCAGGTGCTGCGTACCGCGCTCAAGCGCAATCAGGGTCCGCTGCGGGACGAGGAGATCGCGCGCCTGTTCCGCGAGATCATGTCCGCCTGTCTCGCACAGCAGGAACCGCTCAAGATCGCCTTCCTGGGACCCGAGGGCACGTTCACGCAGGCGGCCGTCTTCAAGCAGTTCGGCTCGTCGGTGCGAGCCCTGCCGTTACCGGCGATCGATGAGGTATTCCACGAGGTCGAGGCAGGCGTCGCGGATTTCGGCGTGGTGCCGATCGAGAACTCGACCGAGGGCACGGTCAACCACACGCTCGACATGTTTCTGGGATCGCCGCTGAAGATATGTGGCGAAGTGGAGATGCGGATCCATCACCACCTGATGGGCCGCATGGCAGGAATTCCCGACATCAAGCGCATCTGCGCCCATCCCCAGGCGCTCGCGCAATGTCGCGGCTGGCTCGATGAACATCTGGCGGATGTGGAGCGCGTGCCGGTCGCGAGCAACGCCGAAGGGGCGCGCCGCGCACGCGATGAACGCGGCACCGCGGCTATCGCGGCCAAGGCGGCGGCGGAGATTTATGGCCTTGGGGTGCTCGCCAGTGACATCGAGGATCGCCCCGACAACACGACCCGCTTTCTAGTGGTGGGACGCAAATTATTCAGCGCGAGCGGTGCCGACAAGACGACGCTGCTGATGTCGGGCAGCGCGACGGAGACCTCCGGCGCCTTGTTCCGGCTGCTTGAGCCGCTCGCCAAGCACAAGGTCAACATGACTCGCATCGAGTCGCGGCCCTCGCGCAAGCGCAAGTGGGACTACGTGTTCTTTGTCGACATCGAGGGCCACATCAGCGACAAGGCCGTGAGCCGCGCGCTCGCCGCGCTGGAGCGCCGGACTTCGCTGTTCAAGGTGCTGGGTTCCTATCCGCGCGCCATCTTGTAATGCGAAGCTACCGCGCCGCGCCGTCGCTCGCGGTATCCGGCGCGATCGCCGTCCCCGGCGATAAGTCGGTCTCGCACCGCTCGCTGCTGGTCGCGGCGATCGCCACTGGCACGAGCGAAGTCAGCGGATTCCTGCCAAGCGAGGACTGCCTCGCGAGCCTCGCGGCGATGCGCGCGCTCGGTGTGCACATCGAGCAGGCCAGCGCTACGCAACTGCGGGTGCGCGGCGTAGGCCTGCGCGGCTTGAAAGCTGCAACCCATGCCCTCGACATGGGCAACGCCGGCACTGCCATGCGCCTGTTCGCAGGGCTGCTCTCGGCGCAGACTTTCGATTCCCGGCTGATCGGGGACGCCTCCCTGATGCGCCGCCCAATGGAGCGCGTGGCGCGCCCGTTGCGGGAAATGGGCGCAGATCTACGCACCCAAGGCGGCTGCCCGCCCATCGATATTCATGGGGGCGCGATACTGCATGGTATCGAGTACCTGCTGCCGATCGCGAGCGCACAGGTCAAATCGGCGCTGTTGCTGGCCGGGCTCTATGCCGAAGGGCCGACCACCGTCAACTCCCCGGCGCCATCGCGCGACCACAGCGAGCGCATGCTCAGGTTCTTTGGCGCCGACCTGACGGTCGAGCGCCTCAGCGTGCGCCTGACTCCGCCCCGGGAGCTTCACGGGCAGCGCGTGGAGGTGCCCGGCGATTTCTCCTCAGCCGCCTTTTTCATTGTCGCGGGGCTGCTAGCGGCAGTCCCTGCAGGGCTTGTGATCCGCAATGTCGGCATGAATCCGACCCGCACCGGGTTGCTTGATATCCTGAGGCGCATGGGTGGTCAAATCGAGGTCATGAATTTGCGCGATGGCGCGGCTGAACCGGTCGCGGACCTCATGGTGCGCCGCTCGCATCTGCGCGGGATCGAAGTGCCACGCGATCTGGTCGCCCTCTCGATTGATGAGTTTCCGGTGTTATTCGTCGCCGCGGCCTGCGCCGAGGGCGAGACATTGGTCAGCGGGGCGGAGGAGTTGCGGGTCAAGGAATCCGATCGGATCGCGGTCATGAGCGCTGGGCTGCGCGCGCTTGGGGTAGGGCACGAAAGCTATCCGGATGGACTGCGCATCGAGGGGCGTGCAGCGGGCGCGGCCTTTAGTGCCGGCGAGGTCGAGAGTGGCGGGGACCATCGCGTTGCCATGTCTTTTTCGATTGCGAGCCTGAGGGCCTCCGGGCCAATCATCATCCGGGATGTGGCAAATGTGGCCACCTCCTTTCCGGGTTATGTTCTATTGGCGCGTGCTGCTGGCCTTGACCTCAATGAAACCTGAACGGATTGTCGCGATCGACGGCCCGTCTGGTTCCGGCAAGGGAACCGTCAGCCGTGGGGTCGCCAGGGCCCTTGGCTGGGCGCTGCTCGATAGCGGCGCACTCTATCGCCTGGTGGCGCTGGCCGCCCGGCAGGCGGGTGTCAGCCTGGACGACGAGGCGCGCCTCGCATCCATAGCGAGCGACTTCGATGTGCGCTTCGATTTGGCCGAAGACGGCGAGGAGGCGATCTGGCTCTCCGGCCGGGACGTGACCCGCCAGATACGCACGGAGTCGGCGGGTGGCGATGCCTCGCAGGTCGCGCAGCTCAAGCAGGTGCGGGCAGCCCTGCTACAGCGGCAGCGGCGCTTCGCTGAGGGGCCCGGGCTCGTGGCCGACGGGCGGGACATGGGAAGCATCGTATTTCCCGCCGCCCCGGTCAAAATCTACCTTACCGCAAGCCCGGAGGAGCGTGCCGCGAGGCGCCATAAGCAGTTGAAAGAAAAGGGGGTTACTGCTAACCTTGCCGCCCTTTCGCTTGAGATCGCGGAGCGGGATCGACGCGATATGAATCGCGCGGTCGCACCCCTGGTTGCGGCCCCCGACGCGGTATCGATCGATACGACCGGAATGCCCATTGAGGCGGTCGTTGAGCGGATCTTGGCGATCGTACGTGAGCGATTATTGATTTAAGTTGCGGCTTTCAGGGATCGACGGCCGTTTTATTGAACTACCCCTGTGGCATACGGGACAGATGCCAGGGCTTACGACTAGAGACAACATGACTGAAAGTTTTGCGGAACTGTTTGAACAGAGCATCGCCAGCCAGCGCATTCGCCCCGGCACCATCCTCAACGGATTAATCGTCGAAGTCGGCCAGGATTACGTCATCGTCAATGTCGGACTGAAGTCCGAAGCGGTGATACCGGCCGATCAATTTAAGAATGAGAAGGGCGAGATGGAAGTTACCGTCGGCGAGACGGTGGAAGTGGCGCTCGACAGTGTCGAGGATGGCTCGGGCGAGACCCGCCTGTCCCGCGAGAAAGCAAAGCGCGCCCGCACCTGGACGCGCCTCGAAGAGAAGTTCGAGAAGCAGGAAATCGTGATTGGCATCATCACTGGCCGCGTCAAGGGTGGATTTACCGTCGAGCTCGACAATGTGCGCGCCTTCCTGCCTGGTTCGCTGGTTGATGTGCGCCCCGTGCGCGATCCCTCCTACCTGGAAAACAAGCCGCTCGAATTCAAGGTCATCAAGCTTGACCAGAAGCGCAACAACGTCGTGGTCTCGCGTCGCGCGGTCGTAGAACAGGAATACAGCGCCGAGCGCTCCGCATTGCTCGACAATCTGCAGGAAGGTGCCGCGGTCAAGGGCGTGGTCAAGAACCTCACGGACTACGGCGCATTTGTTGACCTCGGTGGCATCGATGGCTTGCTGCACATCACCGACATGGCCTGGAAGCGCGTCAAGCATCCGTCCGAAGTCGTGAAGGTGGGCGAGGAAATAGACGTGCGCATCCTGAAGTTCGACCGCGAACGCCAGCGCGTCTCCTTGGGGCTCAAGCAGCTAGGCGCCGACCCGTGGCAGAACATCGCGCGACGCTACCCAGCCAACACGCGCCTGTTCGGCAAGGTCACAAACATCGCCGACTACGGCTGCTTCGTTGAGATCGAGGAGGGCGTCGAGGGCCTGGTACACGTCAGCGAGATGGACTGGACCAACAAGAACGTCAATCCCGCGAAGGTCGTGCACGTGGGGCAGGAAGTCGAAGTCATGGTGCTGGACATTGACGAGGAACGTCGCCGCATCAGCCTTGGCGTGAAGCAGTGCAAGACCAATCCGTGGAAGGAATTTGCGGAGAACTACAATCGCGGCGACAAAGTCAGCGGCCAGATCAAGTCGATCACGGATTTCGGTATTTTCATCGGCCTTGCCGGCGGCATCGACGGCCTGGTGCACCTGTCCGACATCTCCTGGGACATGCCGGGCGAGGAAGCTGTGCGCAGCTACCAGAAGGGCCAGCAGGTCGATGCGATGGTCCTGTCGATCGATCCGGAGCGCGAGCGCATCAGCCTCGGCGTCAAGCAGCTCGCCAAAGATCCTTTCTCTGCGTATATCGCCGAGCACCCGAAGGGCAGCGTCGTGCGCGGCACCGTTCGGGAAGTGGATGCAAAGGGCGCGATCATCGATCTCGGCAACGGCGTCGATGGCCAGTTGCGCGCCTCTGAACTGTCGCGCGACCGCGTCGAGGATGCGCGGACGCTGCTGAAGGTTGGCGAGGAAATCGAGGCAAGGTTCACTGGTGTCGATCGCAAGGGCCGCAGCATCGCGCTGTCGATCAAGGCGAAGGACATGCACGAGGAGCAGGAGGCGATGCAGAACTATCGCACCGATACGCCGACCGGGACGAGCCTGGGGGATTTACTCAAGGAACAAATTTCGGGTCAGGATTGACAGTACGTGACGCCGCCCGCGCCCGCTTCGGCGGTCGCGGGTATATCGGGTAACCATGGTCAGCGATGCCGACGGATCGATAATGACGAAATCTGAACTTATTGAGCTGATTTCCGCGAAGCAAAAACACCTGCCCTCGAAGGATGTCGAGCTTGCCGTCAAGCAGCTGCTCGAGATCATGAGCGACGCGCTGGCGACGGGCGAACGTATCGAGATTCGCGGCTTCGGTAGTTTTTCGCTGCACTTCCGTCCGCCGCGCCAGGGCCGCAATCCTAAGACCGGCGAGGCGGTTGCGTTGGCGGGCAAGCATGTGCCGCATTTCAAGCCTGGCAAGGACCTGCGCGATCGCGTCAACGACGGAGCGGGACAGCCGATTCGCGATTGAGCCTGAGGCCCGCATGACCCAGCAACCCGTCAAGACCGTCGTATTTCCCGTCGCCGGCCGCGGCACGCGCTTCCTTCCCGCCACCAAGGCGAGTCCGAAGGAAATGCTGCCCGTGGTCGACAAGCCGCTGATCCAGTACGCCGTCGAAGAGGCGCTCGCCGCAGGCGCGGATACGATGGTGTTCATCACCGGCAGTTCCAAGCGGGCCATTGAGGATCACTTTGATACCAACTCGGAACTCGAGGCGGTGCTGCAGGCGCAGAACAAGCAGGATTTGCTGGATTCGGTGCGCGGCATCCTGCCGAGCTGGGCCTCCTGCGTTTACATCCGCCAGCCCGCGCCCCTGGGCCTGGGTCACGCGGTGTTATGCGCGCGCCCGGTGGTTGGCAGCGCGCCTTTCATGGTGCACCTGGCCGATGACCTGATCGATTCCCCGGTCGCCTGCTTGAAGCAGATGGCCGATGTCTATGCGACCTATGGCCGTAGCGTGCTGGGCGTCGAGCATGTGCCCGCGCAGGATACTGACCGCTACGGCATCGTCTCGGTCGAGGCGGGGGTCGCCCCGCGCATCTCGAAGATGTCGCATATAGTCGAGAAGCCCAAGCCGGACAAGGCGCCCTCGACGCTTGCGGTGGTCGGCCGCTATCTGCTCAGTGCATCGATCTTCGATGACCTGGCGAAAATCGGCAAAGGCGCGGGGGGCGAGATCCAGCTGACTGACGGGATTGCGCGCCTGATGCAACGCGAGGCCGTGTACGCCTATGAATTTGTCGGCAAGCGCTACGACTGCGGCACCAAGCTCGGCTATCTGCAGGCGACTGTGGAGTTCGGCCTGAAGCACCCGCAGTTGGGTGCGGCCTTTAATAGCTACTTAAAGGCCTTTTCCGCCAACCTGTAGCCCGCTAGTTAAAGCGGCCCCGCTGCGGTTGTCCGCGACCGCGTGCTGCCATGTGGCCGCCGCGCCTGATATCTCGACGCTCGCCGCCGCGATTGCCATGCCCATGGCGGGCCGGGCGATTCGCATCGGCCGCCACCGGCGCAGACTCCACAATACGAAACTCCGGGGTCGGCAGCGTCGGGATGCTGCGCCTCAGTACCCGTTCGATGTCGCGAAGCAAGGAGCCTTCGTCGGCCGAGACCAGCGAGATCGCTTCACCGCCGAGGCCCGCGCGACCCGTGCGGCCAATGCGATGCACGTAGTCCTCGGGCACGTTCGGCAGTTCATAGTTCACGACGTGCGGCAGCTCCTTGATGTCAAGTCCACGGGCTGCGACCTCGGTCGCGACGAGCGCGGTGATCTGCCCGTTCTTGAACATATCGAGCGCCTTCACGCGCGCCGCCTGGCTCTTGTTGCCGTGGATTGCGGAGGCCGTGATCCCCGCGCCCTCGAGCTGCTGGGTCAGGCGGTTCGCGCCGTGCTTGGTGCGCGTGAAAATCAACACCTGGCGCCACTGGCCCGTCAGGATCAGGTGCGCGAGCAGGTGCCGCTTATGCTCCTTCTGCACGCGATAGGCGCGCTGTTCGACCAGTTCAATCGGCGCATTGCGCGGCGCGATCTGGATTGACAGCGGATTTCGCAGCAGCCGCTCCGCCAGCGCGCGGATATCGTCCGAGTAGGTCGCCGAGAACAGCAGGTTCTGGCGTTGCTGCGGCAACAACTTGATGATGCGGCGAATGTCCGGGATGAAGCCCATGTCGAGCATGCGGTCGGCTTCATCGAGCACGAGGACCTGGATCTTCGACAAGTCGACGAAGCGCTGCTGCACAAGATCCAGCAGGCGTCCCGGGGTTGCCACCAGGATATCGCAGCCGTTGCGCAGTGCTGTGATCTGCGGATTGATGCTGACGCCGCCGAATACTTGATAGGTGCGCAGCTGCAGGTACTTGCCGTAGTCCCGCACGCTTTGTGCGACCTGGGCGGCGAGTTCACGCGTCGGGGCGAGGATCAGCGTGCGCGGTGCGCGCTGCGTGCCATGCACCGTGTCGGCATGCAGGCGCTGCAGAATCGGCAGGACGAAGCCCGCGGTCTTGCCCGTACCGGTCTGAGCGTTGGCCAGGATATCGCGGCCCGCGAGCACTGCCGGAATCGCCTGGATTTGAATGGGGGAGGGCGTGTCGTAAGCTTTATCGGCGACCGCACGCAGCAGTTCGGGCATGAGCCCGAGATCAGAAAATGACATTAATATAGTATCCTTGGAAAAATAAACGGGACTCGCACGACGCGTGCTTTTAGGCAGCGTAGCGGTCAGAAGCGAGGAGGGAATCGAAACGAAGTCGTCTGGGACAGACTGCGAGCAGGGGGTGGCACTGACCGTGAACCAGACCTCATTAGCTGGATGCAGTGTACGAGTTAACGCACTGAACGTCCATAAAATTTTCTTAATCTGCTATTTTGCGCCCAGGGCGCCCTCGATCGCGATGATCAGTTTATCGCGGACCTCCTCAAGCTCCGTGTCGCTGGCATTGTAGGGCGGTGCCAGGATGATTGTATCGCCGAGCGCGCCGTCCACATTGCCGGACCCGGGATAGCAGATCAGGCCGCCGGCAAAGGCGCGCGCACCAATATCTAAGCTCAAGCCGCGCTCGCGGACAAACGGCTGCCGGGTCGCCCGGCTGCGCACGAATTCGATGCCGATGAAATAGCCGCGTCCGCGCACATCGCCGACTTCATCGAAGCGCGACAACGCGCCCGTCAGTTCGTGCCGGAATGATGCGCCCTTGTTGCGCACGCGCTCGAGCAGCCCTTCACGCTTGATCAGCCGCTGTACCGCGAGACCGGCTGCGCAGGCCGCTGTATGCCCGGTGAAGGTATGACCTGTATAGAATACGCCGTCGGCCTCGAGTATCGGATTCGCAACCCTGCCCGTGCACAAGGTCGCGCCAAGCGGAATGTAGCCGCCCGCCAAACCCTTCGCGATCGCCATGATGTCCGGCTCGATCCCGTCGTGTTCAAGTGCGCGCCAGGTGCCGGTCCGGCCGGACCCGCACATGACTTCATCGGCGATCATCAGTACATCATGCTTGCGGCAGACGGCCTGCATCGCCAGCGCATAGCCTGCCGGCGCAGGCACCACACCACCGGCGGCGCCCACCACAGGCTCGAACACGAATGCCGCAACTGTTTCGGGACCCGCCTGTTGAATGCAGCGTTCCAGTTCCGCGGCAAGATAAGGCACCAGGCCCTCAGCGCCGACATCCGGCGGCGGCCGGTACTCATTGGCGGCGGAGATGAAGCTTACCTCGAGCAGGCTTCCTTCAAAGGCGCGCCGGCGCTGCGCGAATCCGGACAAAGACAGCACGCCAAGCGTATTACCGTGCCATGATCGCTCGCGCGCAATGAAGTGGCGCTTGCGCATGAGTCCAACTGCGCTGTAGTACTGCAGCGCAATTTTCAGGGCCGACTCCATTGCCTCCGAGCCGCTGCCGCTGTAGATGATTTGCTGGAAGTCGCCGCCGCACAGCTGCAGCAGCACGGCGCTCAGCTCCTCGAGCGCGGAACTTGTGTACAGGTACCGGTAGGCGCAGGCAACCCGCTCAAGCTGGCGCATGATCGCCTCATTAACCTCGGGATGCGCATGGCCCACCGAAAAAGCCGCAGGACCCCCGGAGCCATCGAGGTAGCGCTTGCCTGACTCATCGTAAAGGTACGAGCCCTTGCCGTAGGCGATGCGCGGCAGGCGCTCGATCCCAAATCCGCCCCCGCGCGGACGCCTGGCAGTCGTGCTCATAGGCGCCCGGCGATGCGCAGCAGCGCCCGTTCCGAACAATCGCGCCCGACAAGTGTAATGCCGAACGGCAACCCATCCGCCCGAAAGCCGGCCGGAATCGCAACGCCAGCGAGCTGGAAAAAATTTATGAACACAGTGTAGTACCCCAGCGTGGCGGGCAGGTGTATCGGATCAGCCATAACTTTATCAACTGGATAAATGGTGCCGGCAGTCGGCGTCACGATCAAGTCCACCGCCTGCCATGCCGCCGCGCTGCGCCGCCTCAGAGCCATCAGTTCATGCTGGGCCCGAAATGCATCCGCGGCCGTAGGCAGCTTGCCTTGCAGGATGACCTGGCGCGTGATCGGGTGAATATGCTGCGGGTGGGTTTCGACAAATTCCCCCAGTGCCGCATAACGCTCGGCCATATAGGCGCCGCCATACAGCAACTTCGCCGCCGCAGCGAATGGCGCGAAGTCGATTTCCACACGCGTGCCACCGGCCGCATCAAGCCGCTGCAGCGCCTGCGCGAACAGGCTCTCATAGTCGGAGTCGCCGTAGAATTCCAGCTGCTCCCGGCGCGGCACGCCATAGCGCAGCGCATTGATCGGGACATGATCGAGGGCGCGCGAATAGGCATCATCCGGGTCGAACGCCTCGGCTGTGTCTAGCACGAGCGCAGCATCGCCGGCAGAGCGCGCAAAGATTGCAACACAATCGAGCGAGCGGTTGGCCGGAACGATGCCGCGCAGGCTGATGCGCCCGTTGCTAGGCTTCAGACCGACAATATTATTGAATGCGGCCGGCACCCGTCCGGATCCCGCGGTGTCGGTACCGAGCGCGAAGCTTGCGAGCCCGAGCGCAACAGCGACCGCGGAGCCCGAGCTGGATCCTCCGGCGATGTAGTCGCCATTCACGCTGTTTGTGCAAACCCCATGCGCCGAGCGCGTGCCGGCAAGGCCGGTGGCAAACTGATCGAGGTTGACCTTGCCGAGCGGGATGGCGCCGGCGTCGAGCAACCTTCGCACGACGAATGCCGAGCGCGTGGGCGTGTAGGCGTACGCGGCGCAACCGGCACTCGTCGGCACGCCGGCCAGATCGATATTATCCTTGATCACAAAAGGCACGCCGTATAGGGGCAGATCTTTGCCGCGAGATTCGTGCAGCGAGTCCGCGTAGGCGAGGATTTGCCGGCGAGAGAGGCGGGTGATCCAGACGTTGTGATGCAGGGTCCGTTCGGCGCGCTCCAGCAGCTGATCGACTACGTCGGTGATCGTGCACTGACCAGTCCGGTAAGCCTGCAAAAGCGTCACAATCGGGTAAATCATTGGTCAAATGTACTTATGTAAAATACGTACTGTTACCTGCGTCACGCCTCTGCACTGCGATGCTTCGATACCCTTGCGGTGGGCCGACAATGCGCCAATGACCGAGAAAACCAGGTATCCGGATGAACGCAATCGCGCAACGCATTATGCCACCTGCCAAAAAGCTTGGGCACCGGAGTCGCATGTCTTGAAGGAGCCAAAGCCGCGGGTGTTGTGTGTCGATGACGACCTGCGGGTGCTGGCAGGGCTCGCGCGTATCCTGGGCGCCGACTTCGACGTCGCCACCGTCGACAACGCGGCCGATGCGATCTCGCTGAGCGAAGCTTCGGCATCATTCGAGGTCGTCATCACAGACTTGAAGATGCCCAACATGGATGGCATCGCCCTGTTGCGCTGGTTCGGTATCAATTCCCCGGATACCTGCGGAATTCTCTACAGCGGCCGGGCAGACCTTAACACGATCGCCGACGCGGTTAACGCCGGTCACATCTATCGATTCCTGAACAAGCCCTGCCTGCCCGCCGAGCTGCTCGATGCGGTGCGCGCGGGGCATGAAAAATATTGCACCGAAACCACCACCCGGCTGCTGCTGCGCCAGGCGATCGACGAGGATACGCTGACGGGGCTGCCGGACCGGCGGCGCTTTGTCAAGGATGTCGCGCGCCTGATCGAAAGCGAGCCCGGCAGTTCACTCGCATTAGTCGTCGTCTCGATTGATGACATTGAGCTCGTGCGCCGCACGCTGGGGTTTGGGGCTGCCGATGGACTCATAGTGCAGGCGGCACGCCGGCTCCAGTCATTCATGCGTGACCCCAAATTCCTGATGCGCCATCCGGTCCTTTTCCGTATCGATGATCGCCTGGCGTTGCTCTGGTGCGAGAACTCGCAAGCGCACGCGCAGGAAGTCACGGCGCATCTGATCAAGGGCATGACGGTGGATGTGGTGGTGGCCGAGCACAAGCTGAGCCTCAGCAGCCATGCCGGCATCGCCACCATCGACGTGGTCTCTACCAATTCGGAAAGCGCGAAGGACCCGTTGACGGCCCTGCGTAATGCCGAGGCGGCCTGCCTCGATGCCATCAACTCGAGCGAGTCGCGCATCGGCCTTTTTTCGGTGTCCGCCCATTCGCGCGAACGGCGTCGGCTTGAGTTGCTGCGCCGGCTGCGTAATCCGGAGTTTCTCGAGCACGTCGCACTCTCTTTCCAGCCACAATGGCAGCTGCATGGCAACCGCCTAATTTGCCTCGAGGCACTGGTACGCTGGCAGGATCCGGAACTCGGTACGATCACCCCGAATGAGTTCGTTCCGCTCGCGGAGGAACATGCGGAAACGGCTACCCGGCTGGGCGATTGGGTCATGGAGAACGCCTGTCGCCAGCGACTCGCCTGGCAGTCCGTATTGCCCGACATTGTGCGCATGGGCGTAAATATTTCCGCAACGCAAATGCGCACCGGCGATCTGCACGAGCGCGTGCTTGACTGCCTTAAGCGCACCGGCCTGCCCCCTGAGCTCCTCGAAGTCGAGATCACGGAATCGGCGGCGATCGCCGATTTCACGAAATCCGATGCGCAGCTCCAGGCGCTTCGCCGACATGGCGTCAACGTCGCCATCGATGACTTTGGAGTCGGCTTTTCCTCGCTAAGCTATCTTGCGCAGTTGCCCGCGAACACGCTGAAAGTCGACCGCTCCTTTATCGCCGGACTCAATGGCGATGCGCGCAACCTCGACCTGTTGCGCGGTATCTGCAGCTTGGGCCATGCCATGCAGATGACGGTGGTTGCCGAGGGCGTCGAGTCACTCGCGACCGTGCCGGTGCTCGAGAGCACCGGCTGCGACGTCGTGCAGGGCTACGCGATCGGGCGCCCCATGACCTCGACCCGGCTCGCGCAATGGTACCGGAACGAGCGCAATGAATTTGCGCGTTCCATAGCCGGCCTGCAGTGCGAGTCGAGCCGCGTCACCGCCAAGGCGTCCTAGCCCATAGCGCTTCGCCGCTCGCGCGTCACCCCGGTTTGTTCCTGTATCATCGGGTCCCTTGTCAGGACCCGTGAAGCGCAATCCCATCGAGCACCCCGCCGATCTGCATTGGATCGTCTACGTGCTTTTTTTCACATTGGGGTGCATCACCAGCCTCAATGATGTGATCATCCCGAAGCTCAAGGCGCTGTTCGTGCTGCCCTACGTCGAGATCATGCTAATCCAGGCGGCTTTTTTCGCCGCCTTCCTGTTGGTGGCCCTGCCCGCCGCTTGGATCGTGCGACGAATCGGCTACATGCGCACGGCCGTGCTGGGCCTGCTTACGATGAGCATCGGATGCCTGCTGTTCGCACCGGCATCCCGCCTCGGATCCTTTGCCATGTTCCTGGCAGCGCTGTTCGTCATCGCCGCTGGCATCACGACCGTGCAGGTCATGATCAATCCGCTGATGTCCATGCTGGGCAATCCGGCGACGACGCAAAGCCGCCTGAGTTTTTCGCAGGCGTTTTATTCGCTCGGCACGACCCTCTCCCCGTATTTCGGAGCGCTGCTGATCCTGGGCGGGGGCGCGGCGATTGCGCCAGAGCATCCGTCAGCGGCAGAGCTCACCGCCTTTCGCAGTGTCGAGACACGCATGATCGAGCATATATACCTGGGGATCGCCTGCGTTGTTCTGGTGGTCGCGGCAGTAGTCTGGTTGCGACGGTACCGTCTGGTTGAATTGCCGCCGGATGAGATCCACGTATCGCAAGGGCTTGCGCTGTTCAGGCGCGCGCACTTCTCGTTCGGAGTGCTCTGCGTATTTTTCTATGTCGGCGCGGAAATAGCCATTGGATCTATCATTGTCAATTACCTGATGCAGCCGAGCGTCATGGGGCTAAGCGCGCAGGCGGCCGGAAAGCACCTGCCTTATTACTGGGGCGGGGCCATGATTGGGCGGTTCCTGGGCGGGTACTTCCTCAGGAAAATACCGCAGGGTCAGGCGCTCTTGGGCGTCGCGGCTCTCGCGATTGTACTGCTGGCAGCGTCCGCGAACATGGCGGGCGATGCCTCGGGTTGGGCTTTGCTGTCGGTCGGGCTGTGCAATTCCATCATGTATCCCAGCATTTTTTCGCTGGCCTGCCGGGACCTGGGTGCGCATGCCGCTGAGGGCTCCGCGATCATTGTCGTTGCGAGCGTGGGCGGTGGCCTCGTGCCCTTGCTGACCGGGTTCACAGCGGATCACCTGGGACTTAAGATGGCGCTCGCGATCCCGGCTTGCAGTTATTTCGTGATCGCCGCGTTTGGGTTGTTCGTACAGCGCTCCAGGAGTGCGCAGCTGAAATTCGGTTAAACTCTGCCGCTCCATCACCTGAGGTATTCATGCGCCAGATCATCGTCGCGATTTTCCTCGCCGCCCTGTCATCCGTCGCCGTCGCCCAAGCGCCAGCGCCAGCGCCAAAAAAGGCCCAGGCCTCTGGCTGGGTCGCCCAGAGCAATGCCAATACGCAGCGGCTGCTCGACGTGGAATTCAGGCATTCACCGGAATCGGGATCTCATGAGGGCCTGACCCACTTCGATGAGTTGATTTCGGATCCCTCGCTCGCCGATGAGCAAGCGGCGCGCCGGGAATTTACCGCGGTGCTCAGCGACCTCAAGGCGCAGGAGCCGCGCGAGAGCAACAAGCATGTGGCAGAGGACTTGCAGATCCTGCGCAAGACCTTTGACCTGCGCTTCCGCCAGGAAGATTACGACCGGGCGCACGTGGTGCCGTTCGTTAATGCGAGCCAGGTCATCTTCCAGGGATTGCGCGGGCTGCTCGATGACCAGGTGGCGCCGGCGCGGCGCGCTGCGGCACTGGTGCGGCTGCAAAAATATGCCGGGACAGAGCCCGGTTCGAGGCCCTATACCGAGGCACTTAAGGAGCGCGTGCTCGAGCAGATCGCAATCAAAGATGCCCTTTATCCGTCAAAGGATGAGATCACGACGGAACTTGGGCGCAACGCCAACTACCTCGATGGCATCGTCGCACTATTCAAGAAATACAATCTGGGCGGTTGGGAAAAACCATTTGCGCAGCTGAAAGATCAGCTCGCCGCCTATGATTCCTGGGTGAAAGCGACAATCCTGCCGAAAGCACGCACGGATTTTCGACTCAGGCCTGAGCAGTATGCGCTCGCGCTCGAGTCCTACGGTATCGACATTCCGCCAGATAAGCTTGCTGCCATGGCGCATGCAGCGTTTACGCAGATCCAGAGCGAGATGGCGCCGATTGCCGCGACAGTCGCCAAGCAGAAGGGCTTCGCATCGAGCGACTACCGCTCGGTCATCGCCCAGCTCAAGAAAAAGCAAATCACGGGCGAGGCGATACTGCCGTTTTACAAGAACCGCCTGGGCGAGATCGAGAAGATACTGGCGGCGAAGAACCTGGTCAGCGTGCCGAACCGCTCTGCGATCATCAGGCTCGCGAGTGCCGCCGAGACCGCGCAGCAGCCGGCGCCCCATATGCTGCCCCCGCCGCTGCTCAACAACAAGGGCGAACGCGGCGAGTTCGTGCTGCCCCTGAACGTCCCATCCGCCAGCGGCGGGGCGGCCGAGAAGTATGACGATTTTACTTTTGACGCCGTGGCCTGGACGCTCACCGCTCATGAGGCGCGGCCCGGGCACGAGTTGCAGTTCGACTCGATGGTCGAGCATGGCGTCAGCGTGGCGCGGGCGCTGTATGCGTTTAATTCCACGAACGTCGAAGGCTGGGGGTTGTACTCGGAGTACCTCATGCAGCCCTTTGAGCCCGCCGAAGGGCAGTTGCTGACTTTGCAGCAGCGGCTGATGCGCGCTGGTCGCGCGTACCTCGACCCCGAACTGCAGGGCGGCAAGCTGAGCCAGGAGCAGGTCTACCACATCATGGAGACCGACATCGGCATCAGCCATGCGCTTGCCACGGAAGAAGTCGAGCGCTTCAGCTATCGCGCGCCTGGGCAGGCAAACAGTTACTTCTATGGATACACCCGGTTGCTTGAGCTGCGCAAGGACACGGAAGCCGCCCTGGGCGCGAGGTTCGATGCGCGCATGTTCCATGACTTTATCCTGGCGCAGGGACTGCTCCCGCCGGACCTTATGCACAAGGCCGTAATGGATGAGTTAGTGCCCGCGCTGATGCGCGCGCGTTAAGGTGCCATTTTAATAATATAAATAATATTAAGTATACTTCATAACACTCTGTTTTATAAAGTTATTAAGTCATACATCTAAATGGGAGTTCCTAAATGATGACCGACCGGACAGGTGGCCCTCGTGCGCGCAATTTGTTATTGAGTGCTGGCGCGTCCCTGATCGTGCTGGCGTCCATGGCGGCGCCCGCTGAGTCGCCCGCACCCGCAACGCTCATGGGGTTTTCAGCCGCGGGCACGGCCACTGAGCTCGCGCTTGAAAAGCGCTTTCAGCGGATTCCAGACCCTGCGCGTATGCGCGCCAATATGCAGCTGCTGAGCGCGCGACCGCATCATGTCGGCTCCCCGTACGACAAGCAGAATGCCGATTGGATCCTGGCTCAATATCGTCAGTGGGGCTGGGATGCGCATATCGAGACTTTCCAGGTGTTGTTCCCCACGCCGAAATCGCGCTTGCTCGAGATGCCGGGGTTCCGTGCAAGACTCAGCGAGACCGCGGTCGCCGGGGATTCGACCAGCGCGCAGCAGGCCGAGCAGCTGCCGACCTATAACGCTTATTCCCCCGACGGGGACGTCAATGCGCCCGTGGTCTATGTCAATTACGGCCTCGTCGAGGATTACGAGGAGTTGGCCCTTCATGGCATCTCCGTAAAAGGCGCTATTGTTATTGCCCGCTATGGCCACTCCTGGCGGGGCATCAAGCCCAAGCTCGCCGCCGAGCACGGCGCGCTCGGCTGCATCATCTATTCGGATCCGGCCGATGACGGCTTCTTGGTCGATGCGGTGTTTCCGGCAGGGCCGATGCGCCCGGCGCAGGGCGTGCAGCGCGGCAGCGTGCTCGATGCGCCGCTGTACCCGGGAGATCCACTGACCCCGGGTGTGGGGGCGACGCCTGATGCCAAGCGCCTGAAGCGGGAGGAGGCACCTTCCTTGCCCAAGATCCCGGTGCTGCCGATATCCTATGAGGATGCGAAGCCCATCCTTGCGGCGCTACAAGGGCCGGCGGTGCCCGAGTCCTGGCGCGGGGGCCTGTCGCTCACTTATCACATCGGGCCGAGCCGCATAAAGGTGCATCTCAAGCTCGCCTTCAACTGGGATTTGAAGCCGGTGTATGACGTGGTTGCGACGATGCGTGGCGCAGAAGAACCGGACGTGTGGATTCTCAGGGCTAATCACCATGACGCCTGGGTAAACGGGGCAGAGGACCCGCTATCAGGGCAGGTCGCGCTGCTCGAAGAGGCGCGCGCACTCGGGGAACTTGCGGCCGGCGGGTGGAAGCCAAAGCGCACGATCATGTATTTCTCCTGGGATGGGGAGGAGCCGATGCTGCTCGGCTCGACCGAGTGGGCGGAGACGCATGCCGAGGAGCTCAAGGCGCACGCGGCCATCTACATCAACAGCGACACCAACGTGCGCGGATACATTTCGGCCTCGGGCTCGCATTCGCTGGAGCCATTAGTCAATGAGGTGGCGCGCTCGATCATCGATCCGGAAACCCAGGTCACGGTCGCGCAGCGCGCCCGGGCGCTCGCGCTGGTGCGCGGTAGCGCCCAGGAGCGAAGGGAAGCCGGCTCGCGCCGCGATTTGCGTATTGATGCGCTCGGGTCAGGCTCGGATTATTCGGTATTTCTGGATCATCTCGGCATCGCCTCGCTCGATGTCTCTTATCAAGGCGAGGACGATCAGGGCATCTATCATTCTATTTACGACGATTTCTACTGGTATACGCATTTCGCCGACACCACGTTCGTATACGGCCGCGCGCTTGCGCAGACCGATGGAACGCTGGTATTGCGCATGGCCCAGGCGGACCTACTCCCCTATGACTTCGCGGCTCTTGCCGACACGCTGCGCATGTACACCGGCGAGCTTAAGGAGCTGCTCGATGCGCGTCGCACGAGGGCTGCGCAGCGACAGGCGGCGCTCGATGCCAATGCCTATGCACTGACCAGCGATCCGCGCCGGCCGACACTCGCGCCGCCGCCGCTAGCCATTCCGCCGTACCTCAATTTCGCGGCGCTCGACAACGCGCTGGATGCACTGGAAGTTGCGGCGGCGCACTATGGCAAGGCGCGCACGCTGGTGCAAAGCAAGACTCCCGATCCGGCGACACTTGCGCCGCTCAACCGGGAACTGGCGCAGGCGGAGCGAAAGCTCACCAGCGCGACCGGCCTGCCGCGCCGCCCGTGGATGCAGCACCTGATCTACGCGCCCGGCTGGTACACGGGCTACGGCGCCAAGACATTGCCGGGCGTGCGCGAGGGCATCGAACAGGCGCAGTACACGGAGGCAGAGGCGCAAATGAGCGCGCTCGCGAGTGTCATCGCCGGGGAAGCGGCCTATGTCGAGCATATCGCCGTGGAACTTGACGAACTCGCAAAGTAACGCTCAGGGGCTTAGGCCCGCAGTCAACGGGACGAGGCTTATACAATTTAGGCACTACGCAACGCGCTGGCCATGTTCGAGAGGGCGAGCTCCAAAGTCTTGCGCGAAGTCGCGATGTTCATCCTCATATGCCCGGCGCCGGCGCGCCCATAATGGGAACCCGAGTTGATCTGGACCTTGGCATTGTCGACGAAGAACCGCGTCACCATGTCCTCTGGCGAGGCGCCATTCCCTGCTGCGTCGGCGCGAGCCTGCGCGCCAATTTTATCTATCACGCGGCTCACATCCAGCCAGGCGAGGTAGGTCCCCTGCGCCTTGGTGTACGACACCAACGGCATGTTGGCACGGACATAGGACACAACGAAGTCGTGATTGGCATCAAGGTAGGATACGGTCTGGTGCAAATAATCATCGCCCTGCGTATAGGCCGCGAGAGTTGCCACCATTCCCAGGGTATTGAAATCCTGGCTGTGCCCCGAGGCCATGATCTTGGCGATGTAGTCCGCATTCTCCGAGAACATCCAGCCGATTTTCATGGCCGACAGGCTGAATGACTTACTGCCGGATTTGAAAGTGATGCTGTTGCGCACCACGTCCCGGTTTGCAAGCGTGCAAAACGGAATGTACTTGTTTCCCTTGGTGATCAGGTCACAGTGAATCTCATCGACCAGCAGCACCACGCCGCGCTTCAGGCAGAGCTCGCCTAGGGTCGTCATATCTTGGGCGGTCCAGCAGTTCCCGGTAGGGTTTTGCGGATTGCAGAAAATCAATGTTTTTGTATCGGCGCTGATATGACGCTCCAGCTCCTCGAAATCCAGTGAATACTTTCCATTGACTAGCCTCATGGGGCTCTCTTCACGCGTGCATCCAGCAGCGGTGATGTCACCAAAGAATCCGTCGTAGATCGGCGTCATCACCAGCACTTTGCTGCCAGGGGGGGAGAATGCCCGCAGCGCGCTGACGATGCTTGGGTGCACGCCGGTGGACATCCGCAGCCACGCAGGCTGAATGTCGATGCCGTAATGGCGCTTGTTCCACGCAATGATCGCATCGGGAAACGCCTGGGGTATATCGAGATAGCCCCAGTTCTCATGCTTGACCCGTTCCGTAAGCGCCCGGGTGACACAGGGGGCGACCTTGAAGTCCATATCCGCGATGCCCATGCCAACCGCGATATTCTCCCTGCCGTATAGCCGGTATTGCGCGTCCCACTTCGTGCAGTCCGTGCCGCTGCGACTGTAGGGCGTATCAAAATCATAGGTACTCGTCGCAGTCGCATCCGCGCCGGCCCCAGCCAGCAGCGGCGCACTTGCACCGGCGGCACCGGCGATTGCCACCATTTGCGCGCTTTTCAGGAATGCCCTGCGATTGAGTCCGCCATCATTGTCCATTTTGATTTTCCTACTAGTCCCCGTGGTATGGGATTCCGGGGATTATGATGTGCACCGCGGCCCTTGCCGTCCGCTGTCGGATATTAGTCCCGTGCGGCGGGGGCTGCAAAGAATCGTACAGAAGTTAGCGGCCTGCGACAGGCTTTTCGGGTAGCCAGAGATGCGACCGCAGTCCGGCGGTCCTACTGCGTCGTAGGTACGCAGCTAGCGTGGAGGCACAACGCTGTTAATCGAATTGCTCAGCAACGGATATACCGCGCGCGCTCCGCGATGACAAGGCGCGAGAGGAGCCCGCCCAGCTGCCGACCGGCAGCTGGGCGGGCTGGCAGCTAGTTGCTGGTGCCGCTAAGCGAAACCGCTTGCGTGCCGGCGCCGCCGCTGGTATTTACGCTCAGTATCGCCGACTTAGCGCCCAATCCCTTCGGGGCGAAGGTCACATTAATCGTGCAACTGGCTCCTGCCGCTAGCGAAGGTCGGCAGTTCTGCGTCAGGGTGAACGTTCCGGCGTCGGCACCTGAGCGGGCGATACTCGTGATCGGCAGCGGGACGCTGCCATTATTTTTCACGGTCACTGCTTGCGACGGGCTGGTCGTGCCGTGCGTCACGGTGCCGAAGGCCAACGTCGTCGGAAACACGGTGTAGGGCCCCGCGATGCCGGTTCCCGATAACTTGACTGATTTCGTCCCCGCGCCGCCTCCGGCATTGACGTTCAGCGTCGCTGTCTTGGCGCCCAGCGCCTTCGGAGCGAATATTACGTGGATCGTGCAGGTCGCTCCGACCGCAACCGACGGGCGGCAATTATCCGTCTCCGTAAACTGACCGGGGGCGGTGCCCGTGCGCGTAATGCTGGTAATGGGCAACGAAACACCACCGGTATTAGTCACGGTCACCGCCTGTGTCGCGCTTTTCGTATCGGCCTGCTGGTTGCCGAACGCCAATGAACCCGGCGCCACGGTAAAGGAGGCCGACGCCGGCCCCGAAACGACGCAGGCGCCTTGCGCATTCGACCATATTTTCTGCACGACATAGGTCTGGCCGTCAGAGGTGTTAACCGAACTTTGCTCTGCATTACAGATATCGCCCGATTCGCCGTTATTTGCGTCATACCAGGCCAGCGGGGGTCCGACGACCGTTGCGAGGCCCACCTCGGCATCGGTGATAGTCTCAACCATCTCGTGGGAGGCGACCGAGGTGTAATTGCCGAAAGGGGTTGCAGCATTACCGCAGCCGGTGGCGCAGCCGGATCCGGCTTGCATGTCCGGATGGACACCGTAGAAAAACTGGGCGAGCGAGCCCGCGGCGCCGACGGTCCCGTGATAGGCGCAGAATCCGCCGCCCACACAGGAACTGCTCCCTCCCTGAGTGATCGTCTTTCCATGCGGGAAGAACACCGCGTAGTAGGTGTTCGTGTTTCCATTGCCATCCGTTGTCGGCGCGGGCAGGGTCCCTGCAGTGATCTGACGCGTGATCTCACTTTGAATGGTGCTATCGCTGATCGTATTTGCATTTGAGGCCGGCGTTATCGCGACCTGCAGGTCGAAGGAACCGCGACCGATGATCTGGTTGCTGGTCGGTGCCGCGAGGCCCGCGGTGTCGTACTCGGAGAGCCAGTCAACATAGGAGCTGTTCAGTACCTCATGGTAGAACGATGACATGCTGGGTGTACCGAGGGATTCCACCTGCGCAAGATACGACCCGGTTCCCCACAGCACCTGCACGACTTGCATATTGGAGACAACCCGCCCGCCGTAGTAGCTCAAGTGTGCTGCCGCAGGTAGCGGTGCGGGATTTAGGAAATATTCTGGCGGGTGCATGGGCAACACATGCGGATGGCCCACTTGACCAAACTTTTGCGGATTTGGAATAAATTGTAGTGAAGTTGCAGCGCTGGGAGCTTCTATCACGAGGGCTTGAGGATCCGCCACTTCCGTCGACGATGCTTGTCCGTACGAGGTGCCCGCCAGCAGTGCCAGCGTGATCGCCAGAATTGAGAAAATGCGCATTCAGCGTGCTCCCAGGAATGTTAGTTGTAATTGTTGCAGAGTCATTCCACCGACCCACGCAGTTAGACCTTAGCGCTTAGTTCCCGATCCCGTCAAAAAAAGATTTCGCGCGCCGGACTTCGCCGCTGAGAATCGTGCGTAATTTGTCATAACGGGCCATGACGGCTGGCGCGACGTGCATGATCGAGTAGGGGAGCCGCTGCCCTAGTCCGCGGTTTGGTTGCCGGACTTCGCGATAGGCACGACGCGGTACCTTCAAGAGTCTGACAGGCTGGCGCCGTGTGCCGATCGCCCGCGCGGTCAAAGACGGCTGTCCCACCCGGATATATCGCGTCGCCAGATTGCCGCACATACACGAGCGCTGACAAGGAACGCAACTGTGACGCCGCCAAATACCAGCAGGGGGGCGGGCGGAATACTCGCCCGGAACAGGTTCAGATTCAGCGCTAAGCCGATAAGAGTGATCCCAGTTGCGATGTAAATAAACGCAAGGCTTGCCTTCGAATCACGGGACGCCAGCACCTCGCAAGAATAATAACCGGAAATAAAATACGGAAGCCACGCGAGCAGGACTTTAAGGAGCGCAGCGAGCGCAATGTTCCACCCCCTTGCATGACTGGGCGGGGCAAATGCGCCGGGTCGCGCCGCATAGGCGATGACCGAGGCGATCCCGAGCGCAAGATGCAAGATAATCAGCCGACGAATATTCCTGATCATACGATCTACGATGCCTCGCAATAAACCGGTTCCCTGCTCTTAGCGGGGAGATGCGCCGGCGATTACTCCATCGTGAATGTGAATGAGTCATTCTAGACAAAAGATAAGGCCGCGTCCCCTGGTCGGGCGTGCTCAGCATAGCCAGGCGGCCTTGAAGTCCCCAAGAATATTGCCGAACGAGCCGACCACGCGTGGCAGCGTGACGCTCGACCCGGCCTATGAATATGTCCAGGCACTTAAAATGCGCTACCGGCCAGGCGACCGTGATCGCATGCTGTGTTTGGAAAACAGGATCAGTTCGCTGCCGAACTTGAGTATTTCT
>JANXZG010000004.1 GCA_025355645.1 Gammaproteobacteria bacterium
AGATCCGCGTGAGAGTGAGTACCTGTGGGGTATGCCGCACGGATTTGCACGTGATCGACGGTGAACTTCCCCATCCGACGCTGCCACTGGTACCTGGCCATGAAGTGGTAGGCCGAATTGACGCCTTGGGCGCTCAGGTGGGGGTGACGCTTGGGGATCGGGTAGGGATTCCCTGGCTTGCGCACCCCTGCGGAGTGTGCAGCTACTGCATCCACGGACACGAAAATCTCTGCGATGAGCCACAGTTCACCGGATACACGCGTGACGGCGGATTTGCTACCTCAGTCATCGCAAACGCACGATACGCTTTCCCGCTACCTGAGGGGGATTCCGATGAGGCGCTCGCGCCGCTGTTGTGCGCCGGACTGATCGGCTGGAGGGCCTTGGTCCGCGCGGGAAGCGCGCAGTACATAGGATTGTACGGATTCGGCGCGGCGGCCCACCTGATGGCGCAAGTCGCTCGATGGCAGGGGCGCACGTTCTATGCCTTGACCCGGCCGGGAGATTCCTCGAGTCAGGCGTTTGCACGATCCTTGGGAGCTGCCTGGGCGGGTGATTCCACCGAATTGCCGCTACGCTCACTCGATGCCGCCATTATATTCGCTCCCGAGGGCGCTTTGCTTCCACAAGCCTTGCGCGCGGTGCGCAAGGGCGGCCGTGTCGTATGCGCGGGCATCCACATGAGCGCAATACCGAGCTTTTGCTACGACCTTCTATGGCAGGAGCGCGAAATTGTGTCTGTCGCCAATCTCACGCGCCAGGATGGAATCGATTTTCTAAGTTCTGTACCCCACTGGCATATCGTCTCGCACACAACACCCTATCCCATGCAGGGCGCTAATGAAGCGCTTGGCGACCTTCGAGCCGGACGATTCGAGGCTGCCGCTGTGCTCATACCGCCCTAAGCTTCGCCACCACCGAAACCCGGTGAGCAGCCCTCGAGGCTCTACAGACCGCTCTCAAGCGTTACTATGGCTGGCGCTTTGGCGACCCGCGCAGGCATCGCTTTACGGATGGGTTCCCCAGTATCGGAAGCGCCGCCGCTATGAACGGCGGGCTCGCATTCACGTTGCAGCGCGGCTGGGCGACGAACGCCATCGATCCCGGCATTGCTCTCGACTCGGGAACCACTAATACCCGACATCAGTGATTTGTCAATAATGACCCACGTCGAAAAGCATTTAGATTATTTGAGTCACTCAAGGAGCAGCAATGAAAACCGATGCCAATATTCGAGTTGATGTGGAGAACGAACTGCGTTGAGATCCGATTGTCGATGAAAAGGGGCATTCTCGTGAAGGTAGGCAATGGTGTCGTAGCCTACGAGGATCAGTGCCGCATTTCTCCGACCGCTGGACTGCGGTAGAGGTGACCAAGTGGGTCGCCGGTGTTCGGGCGATCGCCAATGATATCGAGGTGAAAATCCCGAAACCCGGCGAGCGGTCAGATTCCGACATTGCATCTGACAGCCGCAAACGCGCTCAAATGGCATTTCGTCCTCGAATCGAGCGACATCTAGCCGGTCGTCAAGCAAGGCTGGATCACTCTCTCCGGTCATGTGTCTTACGGCTACCAGAAGACCGTGGCCGAGGGCGCGGTGCGCTATTTACTCGGCGTGAAGGGCGTTTTCAACGATATCGAAGTGCGCCCCGAGGTCCAAGCGACGGACGTAAAGCAGAAGATCCAAAGCGCGTTTCAACGCCAGGCGTCGCTGGATGCCAAGGACATCAGGGTCAATGTGGACGAGTCGGCCGTCGTCCTTCAGGGGACGGTGCATTCTTGGCGAGAAAAGGACGACGCGACGATAGCCGCGTGGGCGGCACCCGGGGTGACGAAAGTCGAGAACAAACTACAGGTCCAATTCTAACTGTACGTTTCAGTACACGCCACGAGGGCGATCGATACGATCGCCCTCGTGGCGATCTTTTCGCGGCGTGAGACGCTTAAGGAGTCTTGCCATGATCACAGATACGACAACCGTCCTGATCCAAGATCGCTGGGTCACCATACGGCCGATCCGATCGACCGATTCGTCAATGGAAGCAGGTTTTGTTCGAAACCTCTCCACTGCCACGAAGCATTTTCGCTTTTTCTGCGCCTAAAAGGAATTGTCACCTGCCGAGGTCAGTCGATTTTGCAATGTTGATGGTCCTCACACCATGGCATTTGTCGCGACCGTGCGCGATGAACATCGTGAAGTGGAGATTGGCGTTTGTCGCTTTGCGCCCGGCAGCAAGCCAGACCTCCGTGAAATGGCCGTCACGATCGCGGATGAATGGCAGCACACCGAGCTTGCGAAGCTGCTCATGGAGCACCTCATGATCGCCGCGAAGCGGTACGGCATTCGGCAGTTGTATGCAATAGAGCTCGCGGATAATAAAACAATGCGCATATTCGCTAAA
>JANXZG010000012.1 GCA_025355645.1 Gammaproteobacteria bacterium
TGATCCAAGGCCACTTACTCATGACCCACCCGGCGGGCAATCCGCTATGGAGTGGAGGCACCACTGGCCCGGAAGGAAGCCTGTTCCAGTTACCTCTGCCGCTTCTAATGGCGATCGCTATGTGGATGTGGTGGGGTAAAATGAAGTCATCAGACATTCCTCGATAAGTGCCCTTCAAAGCGCCAGTCCCCAGTCCGGACTTCGTGTTCAGAATAAATGCTGCGATTTCTGGGACGGCGTCATCCCCGCTCTCGAGCTGTGCCGGTGTAACGGTGCATTGAACGCAACGACTAGCGAATTGTGATCGGGCCGGTGTCATTTCGTCGATACGTCGCTAAGCTGACACTGGTGACTGGCCGCACGGGTTAAGGCTTGTCCAACACCTGCCCCAAGCCTCAATGGGCCTGGACAGCTCAGCGCGCACCGGCAGGTGTCGAACAACCCTTAAGACCCAAGACACGAAACGGAAATCCATGCACTCTAACGATTGACGTGTCCGCAGCCTACATGCTTTAGCCGAGAGTCCACCGTAATCAACTCCTTGGCAGGAAGTAGGCGGGATGGCCTCTACATTACCGCATCAGGCGAACGTCAGCTTTGCTGCAGAGACTTCACGTCATCGAGACGACGCTCTGAAAGCGAGCGCGAGGCTGCTAAGGGCGCGAGATCAAGACGTTTCATTCGTTAATTTCCGCGACCTTTTTGGCTCTTAGCATCATGACGCGATGAAGAGGTCCGTTAACCTCCCCGATATCGCCTGTTTGCGTGAAAGAGACGCCAGTGAAATCGCTGAACTCTTCATGCCAGAGCATTAGCTTTGAATCTTGCGGAAACACAAGGTTGATCGTGAGGCGCTTTCCGTCCCAGTCGAGCCCGCTTCGGTAGGACGAGTCCACGCTGCAGGCGCCAGAGCCTGAGTTATTGCAGAGCATGCCTTTAAGCGAATTGCTAGCCCTATCCCACCAATGCAACGCGAGCACGTACTGGTCGCCTTTCGGGGTAGTAATGTGCTCTTCTTCGAGAAGCACCGAGCCTCCGAGGCTTGTGCGCCAGACCTGCTCGCCGTGCGTCGCTCTGGAAACCGATTTCGCATCGGCCTCGGCCGGATCGGATACCCACCGCCACCGACCTCTAAGCGCCTTCACGAGCGAAGCGAAATCCGCAGAGACGGCGGTGGGCTCCTTTGAACCGGGCTCAGGCCCGGCGCTCGAGGTCGGCGGAACGGCGACGCTGAGCACGCCGACGAATAAAAAAACTCGAAACGAAATGATACCAATGTTGCGGCTCACGGTAGGTACCCCTACTTATTTGTTACTCAACGCATGCTAGCTGCATGGATCATTCTGTATTCTGGGAGTTAGATATTCAATCGGGCTTGAGCATAGATCGCTGTCCAAGGCTTTCGCCGATCCCAAAGAGGAGAGCGGCGATGGCTACGCCAGCACACGCTAAACCTACCACGTTACGTCGAGTCATAACCCTCCTACTATTTAGCCAACTGGTAACGGAAGGCGGTGCCGAAAACTTGAGTTGTTTTCCCGGACTTCTATTTGCACTATTGTCAGCTTACCGATGCAACGATCGTCCGCTTTGAGGCATTGATTTCATATGCTTCACAGTCCGGACTTGTTAAGGATTGTCCGATACCTGCCCCAGTGCGCGCAATTTGCCGACCTCGGAGAGGCTCGCGGGCAGGTGTTGGACAATCCCCAAGGGAGGAAACCGCGGGGTCGAACCCCGAGGATCAGCGGTTGTGATGGGCTATGGGGATTTGAACGAAGGCACTGGGCCTGGTGAGCTTGATAGCGGAACCGATGCGAGGGCCGCGGCGCCGGGGAGTGTAAAGCCGACGCGGTTGGAGCCGGGTATTGGCGAGGCCCGTGCGCAAGAACGTTGCATATTGTCGGCGGTGGCCACGGGCGTTCGCGTCAGCCAGGCATCGATGATGCGCCGACCATGAAGACTGCGAAGTTGAACAAGGGGTGTTCATGGCAACCTTGCAGAGATTGGCGGTCCGCGGATGTGTTGAGCGCGGGCGAAGGTCTCGATGACGAGCATCGGGGCACCGCAATGGCTGCAGACGAAGGTGGGACTGTGGCGACCGTGATCGGCATTGCCGTCGCCGCGCTCAGCGGGAGGCGTGGGTGGCGGCTGATGCAGGAGCTCGCGAACGGCGGGGATATCGTGTTTGCGGTTGGCGTTGGCCAGGAAGCCGTAGTGTCGGATGCGATGAAAGGCGCTCGGCAACACATGCAGCAGGAAGCGGCGCATGAACTCCTCCGCGCGCAGCGTCATGATTTTTTGGCGAGTGCGGCCGTGTTCGCGGTAGTCCTTCCAGCGGAACGTGACGCCGCGATCATCATGGGCGATGAGCCGGGAGTTGGAGATGGCAACCCGGTGCGTGTAGCGAGACAAGTACGCCAGCACCGCTTCGGGCCCTGCGAAGGGGCGCTTGGCATAGACGACCCACTCGCACTGGCGCAAGGGTGCGAGCCAGTCGGCAAAAGCCTCGGCATCGCTGAGATCGATGTGCTCGCCGAAGAACTGGAGCTGCCCCTCACGGTGCAGGCGCTGCAGCTCATCGAGGAAACGACGCCGGAACAGGCGCGACAGCACCCGCACCGAGAGGAAGAACCCCGGCTTGCACGGCACCCAGCGGTCGGCGTCGGGGGCGAGACCACCGCCGGGCACGATGCCGTGCACGTGCGGATGATGGGTCAGCGCCGAGCCCCAGGTGTGCAGCACCAGGGTGGCGCCGATCCGCGCACCGAGGTGCTTCGGATCGGCGGCGATCGTGCGCAAGGTCTCGGCCGCAATGTCGAACAGCAAACCATAGATGATCTCCTTGTTGGTATAGGCGATGGCGCTGATGGGCGCCGGCAGTGTGAATACGACGTGGTAATACGGCACCGGCAACAGGTCCGCCTGCCGTGCTTCGAGCCAGCGCTGAGCGGCGCTCGACTGGCACTTGGGGCAGTGCCGGTTGCGGCACGAGTTGTAGGCGATCTGGGCTTGCGCGCACGACGAGCATCGCAGCGCGTGGCCGCCTAAGGCGGCGCTGCGACAGTGCTCCACGGCCGACATCACCTTCAACTGACCGAGGCTGAAGTGGCCCCGCAGATGCTCCCGCAATGCCGGCCCGTGGGCGCGGAAAATATCCGCGACCTCCAGGCGTGACACGACGCAGTGCTACGCGGGTCGGGTCGGCTCCAGTGGACTGGTCACCTGAGCCAATGTGGCGGTGGCGAGGTGAGTATAGAGCGCAGTGGTCTCCAGCTTCTTGTGGCCAAGCAGGACCTGGATGGTGCGGATATCCTCCTTCTGCTCGAGCAGGTGCGTGGCAAAGCAGTGACGCAGCGTGTGCAGGGAGACGCGCTTATCAATGTGCGCGGCCATGGCGGCCTCGTGCACCGCGCGGTTCAGTTGCCGGGTACTCATGGGCTGCAGCGGATCCTGGCCTGGAAAGAGCCAGCCGTCGGGCAGAACCTTGCCCTCGGCCCGCGCGTGACGCCACCATCCGCGCAGGCGCGTGAGCAGAATCGGAGGCAGGAGTGCGAAGCGATCCTTGCGGCCCTTGCCCTGCTCGATGCGCAGCACATTGCGCTTGCTGTCCACGTCACTGACCTTGAGGCTGATGACTTCGCTGGCGCGAAGGCCGGCGCCATA
>JANXZG010000044.1 GCA_025355645.1 Gammaproteobacteria bacterium
CAACACCGGAGCCAGGAATGTCCGCTTGTACCAGCTTGAATGACCGGTCTAGAAAATTCTGAAGGACCGAAACGGGTCGGGAGCACTCATTGGCGGACGCGTCACAGTCGCCAGCCGGCCAAAAGCAGTCCGCGAACGACCAAATTCAAGGGAACTAAGCGGACTGTTGGCCAAAATAAAAGAAGCATTTCTGGACTCAAGCAAGTTGTCGTGGCGAACCGTCCTACCCACGGAACAGCATCCGCTTATCTATCTAATTCGCAAATCCAGCTGGCTGACATCTAAACCAGCCTCGCGATAATACTTGCGACTCATTTCAAGAGCACTAAATCCGTCTTCGTAAGCCGCCATGGTCCCGTTGACCGGCTTGTCGAGATAAACCAGTGCACCCTCAACGACAAAGAAAATGATTGCCGGTTCCGGAGAATCGTCCGTGACGACGAGCGTATGAGCTTCTCCAGCGGGCTCATAAATAAAGGTACCGGGCTTTGCAATCCAGTCGTGCTCCAGATATCGCCAATGACCGCGGAGCGTAAAGCCGTGGACGGTGCCGGTGTGGTAATGAACACCGAGTTTTGCACCTGGCAGGCCTTTCAGTACGGTCGTAAATCCGCCAGTCGTCACGTTGAAGCGGCAAAGCTGAACCCACACTCCTTCGGCATAAGGTATCCACGGAGCATCGTTCTCCAAGTTCACGTCGACGATATAGTTTCCGCGATGCCTTTGACTTGGCTCGATGCCATCGTCGTTGGTGTTGAAAGTTGTGATGGCCATGGATATTCCTCGCAGTTAAGTAAACCTCAGCAGCATATTCTATACGACCCAAAGCAGACGTTGATTCAGGCTGCTTAGGGTCAACACGCGACGGATGGCGCTCACCGCACCGGCATCCGTCTCTGAACGGCCAGGAACGATTATCGGGTGCCCACGACGATCCGTCCGAAAGCGGACGTTGTCTTGGGGCTTCGTGCTTGGAACAAGAGAAACTGTGTGGCTAGGGCTGCAAAGATCCCGTGTACGCCGCCGCGTCGACCATTACAGCGATCTTCAAGTCCTTCACCACAGCGTGCATGGGTAAGCCAGTGGCTCCGGAGCGCGCGCCAGTCTGAAATGCTAGCAACTGGCGAAGAATATACGTCGGCGATCGACCCGCAATCGGCGGGATATTGCCCATGCCATGCAATTGAGGTCCGTGACAAACGCTGCATGCGTTGGCCAGGGAATCCCAACCCTTCTGCGCGATGTGCTTCCCCCGCTCAATACTTGCAACAGGCACATAGGCAATGTAACGAATCTTATCGTCGCGGTTTTCGTGACTGACCGGATCTGGAGCGAATTCAAGCAGTCGCTGGCCCAAAGGCTCATTTCCACCGCCTGGTTGTGCCACATACACCCAACCCACGACATGCGATACGGGAACCTGGTCTACTTCGACCACCGTGACGCGCGGCCGCAGTGATTGTGCCGAGAAGTATGTTGCGGCAGCCAACAATTCTTCATCAGTGGCATTGGCCGCGGCATGAATCATGCGATCTGCGGGCCTGTAGGGTCCGTTCCAGGCGGACTTGCGCTTGCCACTTCTGAAGTCAGCCAACTGGGACACTATGTACGCAACGGGTAGGCCAGCGAGCGACGCATTCTCGGGGCGACCCTGGCCGCCCGCTGTGTGGCAGAAGCCGCACGCGTAGACATCTGGCGGACGACCATTGGCGACAATAGAAGGCAATTTACTGTGAGATTGAGGGTGCCAATCCGGTGCCTTGAAGAGATCATTGAGTTCGGCTTCGGTAAAGCTCACGTTACTGTTCGGGACGTGCAACGCGGTGATTTTGTCGAAGGGAGGGGAACTTGCCGATGCTGGTGGGTTCAGCGGAAACACCCAGGCGGGAACCTGCGACGCGTTTGATGTCCCGTGTGAGGGTTCAGATGCAGTTGCTGGCGTACCGGTCAAATATGCGAGGAGCGCAATACTTGCGACGGAACGAAACAAAATCCAAGGCGTTCCACCCCGTGGCAGCCTTGAGTTGGGAGGTGCCTTGTGCAATCCATTGTTCATGGGGACGCAAGCGTATCACACACAAATTCAGTGCCCGATAGCGGACTTCATCGACCGTCAGCAACGGGTCGGTACCGGGCTCTTGCCAATTTACGCCTGGTCGCCGGTTGTCGCAGGGGCCGGAGTCGACCTTATCGATTTGCCGTAAAATCACTGTCGCGATGAATTTGGCTATCAAAATAACCAATACAGGGGTGATGTCATGAGATTATTTGCATTGTTCGGAGCAGTCGTTGTGATCGGCATGTCTGCAGCGGCTGGCGCAGCGACACCGTCTGCGGAGGCCATGATGCCGGTGCGCGCATTCATCGATAATTTTAACAAAGGCGACATGAAGGCAGCGGCGGCGCAAACCTCGTCCGACGGCATGTTTATCATCGATGAAGTTAACCCGTTTTCCTGGTCGGGGCCGAAGGCCTTTGACACTTGGAGCAAAGCGCTCGACGATTCCGACAAGGCAGCGGGAAACACTGACGCTCACTTAGCGGACGGCAAGCCGATCCATGTCGAGGTAAGCGCTGATCGCGCTTACGTCGTAGTGCCTGCGGTGTACACGTTCAAGCAAAAGGACGTCGCCATGAGAGAGACTGCGCAAATGGCTCTCACGCTGCAGAATGGTAAGACCGGCTGGTTGATCACCGGCTTTGCCTGGGCGGGAACCAAAGCCAAGCCGGTAGTAGCTGCTGCTGCCGCGAAGTAGCGATCTGCTATTGCCGATAATCACTGGGCGAGTGGATGGGTTCTACTGTCCACCTGCTCGGGTACGGCCAGACCGGCACGGGTCGCCCTGATCGCCGCGAGGGCTGCATTCGGGCGCACGACGTTGTAGAGGTTGGGCCATGAAATATGGTCAACCGCCGCGAATTGCGCTCCGGGTGGACACAATTGATTTCCCCGAAGCGGCCGGTCGCGAAAGACCGCAACGGGTCATCAGCCGCCAAGCAGTCGGCGCGCGAGCAGAGACTGCATATCCCGCCGTCCATCGGCGATGAGGTAGATCGCGACCTGCTGCCCAACGACACGATAGATCAGCCGGTAGGGCTTGAAGAATACTTGCCGGTATTCCTGGTCGCCCAGCGAATGGAGTTCCGTGGGCTGCGAGCCGCGCATCGGCGCGGCCGCAAGACCATCGGCAATTTCGAGAATTCGGTACAGGACGCGCTCGGCGCTGGCGGGCGAATCATGCTGAGCTATGTAGGTGATGATATCTTCCAGGTCGCGTTCGGCGTCCTCGGTGAGGACGACCTGGAATCCCATCAGTCCGCCGTTGCGGCCAGCGCGCGGATTCTGCTGGCCACGTCGGCCAACGGCTTGACCCGGCCCTGTGAGATCTGTTGGTTCCCGAGCGCCAGTATCTTGAGCAAAGCCAGCGTCTCCTGAGTCTGCTCGTAGGAGGCCACATCCTGGATCACGGCCTTGGCCTCACCATTTTGCGTAATGACCATCGGCTGACGCTGGTCAGTCAATTCCCGCAGCACCTCTGCTGCATTGGCCTTCAGATAGCTGATTGGCTTGATTTGCGTTGAATACCGCACGTCCACCCCCGCCGACTTAAGAGGACTAAATATAGTCCTTTATCGGTCTTCTGGCAAGGTCGTGCATTCTTGTTGGATTGTTCAGCCGCCTACCGGGCATTCATGACCGTCCGCAACGGGTCGAGAGCCGTGTTTCTTATCGAGTCTCTATCGGCGGCGTGCGACGCGCCGCCAAGTCCTTGTCTGAGTATGTACTTTCTGGGTTTCCTCTCTCTACCTAACACCGTCCTAAGGTATTCGGCGCCGAGATCTTCTTTATTTTCTGACACGTAGACATAGCTGCGACCATCTGGCGATTTTCCAAATGCTCGTCTTTGGTTTTCCCGTTGGAAGAAAGCCAAATTCAAACCTTTGATCTATATTGCGATTTCTGGCGCGCCCGGAGAGATTCGAACTCCCGGCCTTCTGGTTCGCAGGGAATTGCCGATATTCTTGAGATTTTGCAAATCAACCACTTGCGGCGCTTGCCAATCTGGAAACCAATGTCACCCAGGCACATTTATGCCACAGCCAATATGCGAATGGCACTGTCGCTAACTTGCCCGGAAAATCCGATTTGTGTGCTGCGATAGCATAAATGCGGCGAGATTCAAACCAAATAGCTATCGAGATCTTGAGGAGTGAAGTGGCCTGCACCGGTTAAAGTGCCATGCCATCCCGCAATAATTCGGATCAACTTGCGCCGATCATGACGCCGTGCTAGGTTACATGTAACCCAACAGGACGAGATCATGCTCGACAATGTACGATCGTCACGCGACAAGGTTAGATTACATCGCGCGCGCCTACGAGCTCAGGGATTGCGACCCGTACAAATATGGGTGCCCGATGTCAGGGCGCGCTCGTTCATTAGCGCCGCGCGCAAGCAATCGAAGGCGATTGCCACCAGCAAACGGGCAATTGCAGATCAATTATTCATTGATGCTGTGTCGAAAGAATTTGAGACATGAAGCGAGGCGAGGTATGGACTGTGTCCGGAGGAGCCCCATATGCAAGTAAGCCACGGCCCTCGGTTATTGTTCAGGAGGATCGCTTCGAAGGCACCAGCTCGATCACTCTTTGTGCGTTCACAACCGATCCTACCGATGCACCGCTCCTCCGGATCCTTGTTGAGCCGACCGATCGGAATGGCCTTACGCTTTCGTCCCGCTTGATGATCGACAAAATCACGACCGTCCCTAAAGAGCGGTTGGGAAAGCGAATCGGCAAATTGAGTGACGACGATGTCATTCGATTAAATCGTGCTCTGACCGTGTTTCTCGGTCTGGCGAGATGATCACAACTGTCGGAACAAATTGGTGCGCCCGGAGGGATTCGAACCCCCGGCCTTCTGGTTCGTAGTGGCACTTGGAAACATGCAGTTCATTTTGAATCAGCAACTTAAAAGGCCCGCCCTCAATCATTTCCACGGCATGGCTCGCGGAGTTGCGCGGAAACTCTACGTTTTGACGACTGCGGACATCGAAGCTCGGCGTACTATTTGCCTGGAAATAGCCGTTCACAATCCAACCCTCACACCAATGATGGCGTTTGCGCAATCTTGATCACCGATTGATCCTGACCACGGCGCCGTTATTGTTTGCGCCGCCTCGGCTCGTCATTCCGTAAAGATTCCCGTCACTGGCCTGAATCAGGCTGCCGTCGGGGGTGACGCCGTCACCCGGGAAAGTATCAAATGAGTAAAGTACCGATTCGATGCCGGCTGGCGTGATCTTGATTACCGAGCCAGCATTAGTCGCCCCACCAACTGGAGTCATTCCATAAAAATTTCCGTCGCTCGACTGAATTAAGCTTCCCTGAGGTCTTCCACCGAAGCCGGCAGATCCAAACGAGTACAGAACCGATTCGGTGCCAGCCAAAGTTACCTTTATCACTGCGCCTCTGCCATAGGTACCGCCAGACAGGGTCATTCCGTAAAGATCCCCGTCACGCGCTTGAATCAGGTTACCCAAGTACGGTCCTAGTCCATCGCCGGGAACCGAATTAAACGAGTGCAGCACTGATTCAACGCCGGCGAGTGAAATCTTGAAAACCGTGCCGCAGCCGTCGTGGCCACAATTGTTGCTGCTGGTTCCCCCAAAGCCGGTCATTCCATAAAGATTGCCGTCGCTGGCCTGCATCAGGGTGCCGTAGGGCAATGCGCCGTCGCCGGAGAAAGAACCAAACCAGTGCAGCACCGATTCGTCGCCGGTGAGTGTAATCCGAAACACCGTACCAACGCCGCCCAGGCCGCCACGCGATGTCATTCCGTAAAGATTCCCGTCACTGGCCTGGATCAGGCTGCCGTTGGGAGTCGCACCGTCACCAAGGCCCGCGAAAGAATACAACACCGATTCAGTCCCGGCGGGAGTGATCTTGATCACCGCGCCGCAATTGGAAGGGCATCCGTCGTTGACGCCGCCGTATGCCGTCATTCCATAAAAATTCCCGTCGCTCGCTTGGATCAAGCTGCCGTAGGGAGCGAGGCCGTCGCCGGGGAAAGTACCAAATGAGTGCAGCACCGATTCGACGCCGGAGGGCGTGACCTTGATCACCGCGCCATCATTATTCGCCCCGCCCATTTGAGTCATTCCATAAAAATTCCCATCGCTGGCCTGGATCAAGCTGCCGGCGGGATAATATCCGTCACCAGACCCATACGCACTAAAGGAGTACAGCAGCGATTCGATGGAGGCGACGCAATTGACCGTAATATTGCTCACATTCGCCGAGACGCCAGTACCCGAGCCATTATTGATCGTACAACGCAGGCTGCCAGCTGGCGGGGTTGCGATTGTCGCGGAGTAGCTGCCCCCGGCGGCAATCAAAGTTGCAAACTCGAATGGCCCATTCTCGGCTACAGTCAACGCATACTCGTTGTTGTACTCGAGCGTCACTTGTGCCCCAGCAGGGAGTCCAGAGACTGCGCCGCTAACGGTGTAGGCGCCGGCTGGGGGAGCGCCGACAGAGACGACATTGCCGAGCCCTACATTGACGACGACGTTGGTGTAGACCTTGGTCCCGTATTGAACCGCCGGTATCGTCAGCTGGTGTGTTGAAGTGTCGTATTGGTCGCACGCTTCGAGTGGCATGCCACGATGAACTGCGGTGACATTCGCGAGCGTCACGGCGACCACAACATTAAAGTACGCCGTCTGGCCCAAGTGAACGCACGATATCGTCAGATTCGTGCCGTCGTATGTATCTGCACCGATCACGCTGCCGATCGACGCAAGCTCCGCCACGGTGACGACCGCATTGTAATAGGTCGTGGTATCTAACAGCACTGCGGGCACCGTCAGCTGGCTATCGATCGGATTGTACGAGTCGTGGGTACCATTAGGCGACGCACCACTCGGCGCCGTGACAACCGAGCCAAACGTCAGCACGACATTTGAATACATCGCATTGGCGATACCTAGCGAGGGAACCTCCAGCTGATTCGCCCCCGGTCCATAGGTGTCCGTGCCGTGCGCTTGAAATGCGCTTGCAAGGAGAGACAGGACCATAATGACTGATCGGGCGTAAGGGCGAGTCGACGAGGGATCTAGCACGGGTTGCTCCTGGAAGGAACTGGCCAGTCAGGCGCACTCCTTACGGTGCTCACAGTACTCCCAGCCGCTCTTGCTATTCAAGTCGTGAAAGCTGAGGTTGGGGCCGCCATCCGGCCGGTAGCGCTGTTAGGATTGTCGATAAGCACTTCATTACCATAATTAACCCGAGCTCACCGGCTCCTACGGTAGCAGCATGGAAAGGAAGCAGGACAGGGTTTACGGAAGACTGAGCGGCCAGGAGTTCCAGCGATTGCTGGCTAAATTCCGGTATGCAAGAACCAATCAGCAAGAATTAAAAAAACTGTTCCGGGGCGGTGACAAAAAACTCGCGGCGTTGCTCGAGGAGCATGGAAGCTATTGGTGGGTATTTTACGATCTTGAATATTCACAGCATCTCGCTTTGTGGGTAATTCTCATGGGTTGGACCGAGGCACTGGCGAATTGCGCGAAGCAGGAAAATCCTACCAGAGCATTTCTGGAATTTGCGTCGTTAGACGACGAGTCGGGTGCAAACCCGCTGCAGAATATGCCTGCCGCGCAGCAGGCGGCATTTTTTAACATAACAATCGGGATTTTCCACTCGATAGAGGCGCTTGGCTACTTTGGTAAATCCATAAACGAATTACTCAAGATGGCGAGTGAGGGCAATGAAAGCGCACTGCTCGATGCCGCGGCTATAGATCGTTGCGCCCTATGCACGTGCACCGGCATGGCAATTATTGCGGACGCGCAGCTGAGAAGCGACAAGAGGTTTTTCGCCGCACTGTTCAAACGTGTTAAGGACCCGCATAAAGGGCGCCGACAATATATGGACCTTCGGTTTATCCACGCGGCATTACAAGACACTGGCGCGATAACCACGTGCTCCGCCGATGACCTCCTCGATCTGGTCGGAGATAAACTTGGGCTCTATTCGACGAAATCTGGCGACCCGGTCAAGGGCTTACGCGAGCTATTCCGGGCGTGGAAGAAATAGTCCACCAGGTGATTTCGCAGTTTCACCTGGTCAACAAATAGCTGCTTCGCCCATAGCCTCTGCATCCGTGGTCAATCAGCACGGAGACTCAGGGTCATGGGAACGGAGCTACTCGGGAATAAGCGATCCTTGGCGGCGAGCGAGCCGCCGGAGGCGGCCGCCGCCGCTTGGGCGGGTGCGCCGCCTAGTAACACAGCACCCGCAAACAGCAATTCGGATGGCATTTCAAGGACAAGAATTGTTGGCGCGGGGCTGGACAGCTTGTATCTGACATACCAAGGGTGTCTTCGGGCTGGACTGCAGAAATTACTTGAAACTCTAAAAAATCAGGCGCAATCCCCCGACCCTGATGCGAGGTCCATTGCGCAGATGCCAGTGGGTGACTGGGTATTCCATGTGTCTCCTAAGGGCGCAAGGATGTTCTCGTATGTCCTCACTGACCCTAGATTTCGTCTCGAATTGTCGAGGGGATCTTCATCGGGGGTTCCCTTGGCGCACGTTCAGATATCCAGCGCCGTGTTGTCGGCGTACGGGCCGGAGAGATCGGCAAATGACCTAGGGTTAGTTCTGGATTATCTTGCGAACGATGTCTCACAAGGAACAATCAGCCGGGCCGATTTGTTCGTAGATATCACTACGGACAATGACATTAGTGACCTTGCCGACCGGCAATGGGTCACTAGGGCGCATTCGATTGCCCGCTACAGCGACAAAGGGCAGCGTTCCGGCTACTCGATTGGTCGGGGTGGGGACTTGGTAATGCGCATTTACAACAAGCCCCTGGAGATGCTCCATTCCGGCAAGATCCATGCTCAACGTCAGTGGCTCGTCAACGGTTGGGATGGCAAGGAGACCGTCTGGCGCGTTGAGTTACAAATTAGGAGAAATCTGCTTCGGCAATTCAACGTTGATGCCCTACCGTCACTTTTATCGCAAGCAGGTCCCCTATGGCATTACGGTGTCGAAAAATGGTGTCGGTTGGCTATTCCCTCGGCGTTGGATGAAACACGTTCACGATGGGCGACACACCCTTTTTGGACGGCGGTTACTCGAGCACCTGATTTTGCGATTTCAATACCGGTCCCTAGGCGCTCATTGCGCCAGTCGCGAGCGGCAAGTGATGACTCTATTGCCGATTACTTTCTCGGGGCGATAACAAGTTATATGGCCAAATATGGTGACTACCAAGCTGGCCGCGCGATTGAAGACTTAGTCGGTTTAATCGATTGGGTGCTAGGAGCAAGGGAGGGCCGGACCGGACTATCTCCTTCTCGCCAAATTTCCCGCAAGGTTGCGGAGAAGGTACGTCGATTCTGCACGGGCCGCTCATACAAAGTCCCACACGAAATTCGGTTGACGACCGAAGTAGAACCCCTGCAGCGTAAGTTCGAAGATGAAGACAATGAAAAGTGAGCGAGAAGATGACCAACTTCCGCTACCCGCTCGCCGCTGCCTATCTGTCGGACAGGCGGCAGGATACCTTGGGGTTGGAATCTCATTGTTTTCTAAGCTCGGCATTCCTCGTGTTCGGCTCGGCCGTCGCGCTGTTTACGATCGCATTGACCTGGATGCATGGCTGGATAAGTATGTGGGTCGAGGGCGGGCCATAAAGGAGCAATCTTTATGGTCCGAGAAAGAGGTCTTTATCGACGGAAGGACTCGCCGTATTGGTGGGTCGATGTTGTCCTCCCCGATGGCCGACGCATATGCGAAAGCACTCGACTTAGGGGACAACGAGAAGCCGAAGAGTACCTAATTCGCCTCAAGGCTGACGTGTACGAGACGATGCGGCGTGGGGATACTGGCCGCCGACTGTGGCAAGAAGCGGTGTTGCGTTACCTTGAGGTGAGTCAAGGCAAGCGGAGCATCGTTGCTGACAAAGACCACCTGCGGCGGCTTGACCCCTATCTGCGGGATAAGCGGCTCCAGGACGTGCATATGGATGCGCTGTGGCCGTTTATCTGCGATCGACGGGACAAGGATGGGGTCGCTCCTGCGACCGTCAACCGTGCCCTTGAAATCGTTCGCCGCGTACTGAACCTTGCGTGTGAGGATTGGAATTGGCTGCAGAAGGTTCCGCGCCTGCGAATGCTGGCGGAGCCCAAGCGCCGAGTTCGATTCATAACCCGTGCGGAAGCAGATCGGCTAGATCAGGCGTTGCCCGAGCACCTGCGCCCTGTAGTGCAGTACGCCCTGGCAACAGGCTGCCGGATGTCCGAGGTCCTGCAGCTTGAATGGGTACGGGTAGATTTTGAACGACGAGTAGCGTGGCTGAACCACGGTACGACGAAGAATGGGGATGGTCGCGGGGTTCCATTGAATCAAGCGGCAGTTCTCGCTCTGCGACGCATCGAGGGCCAGCATGAGCGATGGTGCTTTACGTACCAGATGAGGCCGATGGTGGCGGTCGGTTCCGCATGGGAGCGGTCGTTGCGTCGGGCGGGGATAACGGAGTTTCGCTTTCACGATCTTCGCCATACTTGGGCGAGCTGGCACGTGATGGCGGGCACTAGCCTCGCCGAGCTGATGGAGTTAGGGGGCTGGAAATCCTACGAGATGGTATTGCGGTACGCGCATCTGGCACCGGAGCATCTCGCAGAAGCAGCTCGACGAATTGACCGGCCGCTGGAGGTTGTAGGGGATCGTTCTACGATTTCCCTACGCCCGAGCCATCAGCCATGAGCGCGAGAGCGTAAGTATTTGATGGAATTGGTGCGCCCGGAGGGATTCGAACCCCCGGCCTTCTGGTTCGTAGGGAAATGCTGACTTTATAGGGACTTTAAAAATCAATCACTTGCGGCGCTTGCCAATCTCGAACCCAGTCTGACCAAGGCACAGTTATGGCACAGCCAGTCTGATTCCGACACACCTATGGCACAGAAATTATTAGTCGCGTTCTCGAAAGAAGGGCGTCCAGAGATTCTCGGCAAGGACCGCCGTATGGTCCTTAAGCGTCGGGCGCGCGGAATCGGGCAGCTGCGGCGCCTCGTCTTTGAACTCCGCCGCAAGAAATCGCCTGTCCGTATCCATCCTCTAAGGTCATTATCCTGACCGCGGTGTCTTGGGAAGCCGGCTTCCCTCCGACATATGCACAGAGATTTATACGCTGATTTCTCAAATTGGATCTCGATTTGACCAGCGCCCTAGCGCGGAGCTAAAGCATTATTTTGGGGCTCCGTCGTCGCCTTGGCGCGACAGTCGCCGATTGTGCACGTATCCAAAAATTAAGAGAACAATAAAATAAGTGCCACACGCCAAGTAAAC
>JANXZG010000005.1 GCA_025355645.1 Gammaproteobacteria bacterium
GGCTGCCTATCGGGCAGGGGATCTCGATGAACGCAGTTTCGTCGACATATTGGTCGCGCGCAGCGCCAAGCAACAGGAAGTATTCACGATGGAACAGAATCTCCTTGATCAGCAGGTGGCAATTGCCACGTTACTCGGCGCGGGCATGCCGCCCGCAGTCGCGAGCGACCCCAAGGTGCACCCATGACCGCCCACCCTTGGCGCGTCCTGCAGGTTGCGCTCGCGTGCATGCTGGTCTTTGCGTGTGCCGCGGCAGACGAACCCGAAGAATCCGGCAGTGTGCTGGTGACAACAGCAACGCCGGTACATGGTTCGCTCCCCGATACCTTGCTGGCCTACGGCTCTGCTGCCCCCGGTACCAGCGGAGCCATGACACTGAGCGTGCCGGCCGAGGGCCGCATCATGCATCTGGCGGTTACCGCCGGCGAACCAGTGCGCGCGGGTCAAGCCTTGTTGCAGTTCGAGCTGGCGCCGGCAGCCAGCGCGCGTCACAGCCAGGCGGTGTCCGCACTCGAACTGGCGCGCAAGGAACAGGCGACGACCCAGCGCCTGCTGGCGCGTCAACTTGCGACCAAGGATCAGACCGCACAGGCGGCCAAGGCGGTATCAGACGCCGAATCCTCATTGGTGGCCCTCGACGCCGAAGACGGCGGCGCGGTCGTGCAGATTCTAAAGGCGCCGTTCAGCGGCGTAGTCAGCGCTATGCCAGTCGCGCAGGGTGACCGTGTCGCCGCCGGCGCGCCGCTGCTGACGCTTACCCGCGAGGAGGGGTTGGTTATCACCGTTGGGATAGAGCCGGCCATGCGCCGCAAGCTTCAGGTGGGTGCGGCGGCGCAACTCCAGTCGTTGACCCCGGGCGAACTGCCGTTGCGGGGCAGCGTGATCCGCATCGACCGGGTCCTCAATGCCAAGACCCGGCTTGTTGATGTCGATATTAAGCCGGCCTTTGCAGCGGCGGCCGATCTGCTAGAAGGCGCGGCATACCGGGCGACAATTGAGACCGGAAGCCTCGACGGTTGGATTGTGCCGCGCGACGCGGTGCTAGGGGACGAAAAAGGCGCCTACGTTTTTCAAGTAGCCGGCGACAAGGCCGTGCGCATTCCGGTCAAGCGATTGGGGGGCAACGCAGACCAATCGGTTATCGATGGCGCAATCGACGTTACCCGCCCGCTGGTTACGGCCGGCAACTACCAGCTCACCGACGGCGCGGCGGTGCGTACGAGTGATGGCTCGCCGACGTCGCCCGAAAAATGAACTTCGAACACATATTGCAGGGCCACGCGCGTTCGATCATCACGATTTTCGCGGCGCTGATCGTCGCGGGTATCGTCGCAATGTGGGCGATGCCGGTAGGCCTGTTTCCACAGGTGTCGTTTCCGCGAGTGGTCGTCGACCTGTCCTCAGGCGACCGTCCCGCCGACCAGACCGCCCTCACGGTGACCCGTCCCGTCGAGGAGGCGATCCGTTCGGTGCCGGGCGTGCGCGAAGTACGGTCGGCAACATCGCGCGGTTCGGCACAGATATCGATCGACTTTGGCTGGGGACGGGACATGATCGCGACGACGCTGCTCGTCGATGCCGCCATCGCCCGAGTGCTGCCAGAGCTGCCCGCCGGATCCAGCTATGGAGTAAAACGCAGGGACCCGACAGTATTTCCAATTATCTCCTACGCGCTGAATTCGACCAGTCTCAGTCCGAATGACTTGCGGGATTTCGCGCATACCCAGATCGTGCCACTGCTTGCGTCGGTGCCCGGACTGGCACGGGTCGACGTGCAGGGCGGTGCCATCGACGAAGTCGAGGTACTCGCCGATCCGCATCGGCTGAATGCCTTCGGTCTCGGGCTCTCGGACGTGGTGGCCGCGATCACGGCGGGTAACGTACTGCAGGCGGTCGGCCGCGTGCAGGATCACGACAAGCTCTATCTGGTCGTGTCCAACAGCGATCTGCGCGAATTGAGCGAACTACAGAACATTGTCGTGCGTGCGGATGGGTCGGGCATCGTGCGGTTGAGGGATGTCGCCGAGGTAGAGGCCGGTTCGGTACCGCAATGGATTCGTGTCAGCGAGGATGGCCAGCCCGCCGTGCTATTTAACGTCTTCGAGCAGCCGGACGGCAACGCCGTGCAGATCGCCACGGACGTGCGCGCGCGCCTCGAGAACTTCAAGCTTCCGGCGGGCGTTCACTTGCGCAACTGGTATGACCAGAGCGAGCTCGTCGTGCATTCGGCCGCCAGCGTGCGCGATGCCGTGCTGATCGGGCTGTTGCTGGCGGCCGGCGTGCTGGTCCTGTTCCTGCGCAGCAGGCGCGTCATGTTAATCGCAATTCTGAGCGTGCCCGCGACGCTCGCCATCACGGTACTGTTGCTGAGCCTGCTCGGCATGAGTTTCAACATCATGACGTTGGGCGGCATTGCCGCGGCCGTCGGTCTTGTGATCGACGATACGATCGTCATGGTCGAACACATTGCCCGGCGCGCCGGCATTCCCGGCATTGAGGATGGCCGTGCCGCGGTCCTGCCCGCGGCACGGGAATTTCTTCGGCCGCTCGCTGCATCCAGCCTCGCAACGGTGATCGTGTTCTTGCCGCTTGCATACCTTGGCGGCGTCACCGGCGCGTTTTCGAAGGCACTGTCAGTTTCTATGGGCTGCGCCCTGATCGTCTCGTTCATGACGGCGGCATTTGTCGTGCCGTTACTGGCTCGCAGGTTTATCGATTTCAAACGCTGGCACGATCCTGCAGCCGACGGCGAAGGCTGGCTTCAACGCGTGCATTCGCGGCTCTTGGAGCGGACATTCAGGAAACCAGTGCTGATCGCGGCGATGGTGCTGCCGCTGCTTCTGGTTGGATTCGTCGCCTACGAACGGGTCCCGAGCGGATTCATGCCGCGCGTCGATGAGGGCGGATTTGTCATGGATTTTTATTCCAAGCCCGGCACATCGTTGACGGAGACCGAGCGGGAGCTCGCGCAAATCGAGAAGATCCTGCGCGAGTTTCCGGAAGTTGACACATTTTCCCGCCGTACAGGAACTGACCTTGGCGACGACCTTGGTGAGCCCCACCACGGTGATTTCTTCGTGCGCCTGAAGGCCGACCACGCACGCGCGACCGAGGACGTCATGGCCTTGGCTCTTGCTCAAATCAGCAAGCGCGTGCCCGGCGTCAAGATCGAGCTCGCCCAGCTAATGGAGGACCTTATCGGGGACTTGACTGCGGTCCCGCAGCCGATTGAGATTAAAATGTACGCGCCGAATCCGGCGACACTGATTCCCCAGGCTCGCGCCGTAGCGGCCGCGATCGCCCGCGTCGATGGTGTCGTCGAGATTAAGGACGGCGTCGTACTCGCCGGCGATGGGATTGACCTGAAGGTCGATCCCGTCAAGGCGTCGTTCGAGGATAGCAGCCCCGAAGAGGTCACCAAGCAAGTCGATGCCGCGCTCACCGGGACCATTGCGACGCAATTGCCGCGGTCCACCAAGGTCGTGGACGTACGCGTTCGCCTGCCCAATGCGCTGAGCCTGAATGACGAGGATCTCGCCGACTTACCTATCCGCGCTGCGGATGGGCATTTGTTCCCGCTGCGTCGGGTGGCAAGCTTGCGTGAAGTCTCGGGCGAGCCGGAGATCTCCCGCGACGATCTGCAGCCCATGGTCGCGGTAACAGGACGGATTGAGAATCGCGGCATCGGCGCGACGATCGACGATATCCGCAAGACTCTCGCCCGGCCCGGGCTCTTGCAGCCCGGCGTTCGCTACGAACTAGGGGGCCTGTACCGCCAGCAGCAAATCGCCTTTCTGGGACTCGCCAAAGTCTTTGCGGCTGCGCTCATCGCCGAACTCGTACTGCTATTGTTAATATACGAGCAATTTTGGCCGCCGCTGATCATCTTGGGTACTTCGCTGCTGTCGACCACGGGCGTCTTCATCGCATTGTGGGCGACCGGCGTCGAACTGAACATCACGGCTTTGATGGGCATGACGATGATCATCGGTATCGCCACGGAAATGTCTATCTTCTACGTATCGGAATTTACCGAGCTCATAAAGACCATGGATACGCAGCACGCGCTGCGCGAGGCAAGCCGCAACCGGTTGCGCCCCATCACAATGACGACGCTCGCTGCGATCCTGACGCTGCTGCCACTCGCACTCGCGATCGGTCAGGGCTCCGGCATCCAGCAGCCGCTTGCGATCGCGATCATCGCGGGACTTATGATCCAGTATCCACTGGTGCTGCTCGCGATGCCAGTGTTGATCGGCATGGCCGCGAAGCGCGCTGCGGTTTAGCCGGCGCGACCCCCTGTCGAAGCGCCCAGAAAATACGTCCGCGGACCGCGGCCTCTCCCGCGACGCCGCACTAAATCGAATGCTGGCGAGAATGGCGTCAGGTGCCATCCATTTATGCGCTGAAACGATTCGTTGAGTTTGATTCGGCGTCCGAGACCGAATCCGTGGTGTACGGCTACAGGTATTCGCGTCGCCGTCGCACCATCGCCCGCGCGTAACGTCTGCGTCAGCCTGCATTCATGTTTTTTTTTCCTTTGCGCTTTTCAGCTGAGGCGTATCCGGAACGGAAGCGCGGCAAATTTTTGAATCTACAAATTAACCGGGTAATGCGTCCGCCATCCGACCTGTAATCGCCAGCCGTCCCGGGCCTCTCTTGACGCGCCGCCGCACCGTCGCTGTATACTGTCGTATATAACGCCATGGCATGGTGCGATGGTCACACGAGGAGCGGATTGAGCATGCAAACGCGACGCCCGATCATCCGGTTACTTCCGCTGGGTCAGGCGCTCACGATTGTATTGATTGCGGCTGGCGCTCCGGCGTTAGCCCAGCAGGCCAGCCGCGACACCGCCGCCGCATTCGGCGTGCCCTCATCGCAGGATACGGCGGCAAAGGCCGATGCCTCCGCCGCACTAACCTGGCATGGCATTTCGCTGTATGGCACCTTGGATGTCGGCGTGGGTTGGGTCAGCCACGGCTTGCCGGAAAACGGCTATAACTATGAAGGCGAGTCGCTGATCAACCGCAACGGCAAGCATTCGCAATTCCTGATCGCGCCGAACAACCTGTCGCAAACGGGCCTCGGAATCAAAGGTCGGGAAGAATTCGCGCCGGGCTGGTTCGGTGTGTTCAACGCATCGACCGGGATTAACCCGCAGTCTGGTGAGCTCGCGAACCTCGCGGCCACCAATACCAGCAACGCCGGGCGCCCCAGGAGCAGCTACTCGTTCGCTGGCGATGGCGCGCGCGCAGGCCAATTCTTCAACGACGAGATCTTTGCCGGCATATCGTCCACGGTTTTCGGCACGCTGGCCTTCGGCCGACAGCGCGCCCTCGGTACCGATGCGATGCTCGCCTACGATCCGGCGGGAGGCGCCTATTCCTTTTCATTCATCGGCTACAACGGCCTGATGGCCGGCGGTGGCGACACCCAGGACACCCGCTGGGACGACGCCATTAAATATCGCCTATCGTATGGCCCGGTCCACTTCGGCGCGATGTATAAGTTCATGGAAGGCCAGGGCGGCTGCTACTCTGCGTCTGCCGCATGGACTGCCGCCACGTGTACGCCGGAAACGGCGTATAACTCTGCCTATGGGTTCGACTTCGGCGGAGCGCTCGCGGCGTTCTCCGCGGACATTGTCGTCCAGCATGTCAATCAGGCGATAAGCGTCGTCAACCCGTTGCTGGGGCCCGCCAGCCTAACGGCGCCCTATCAGTCGACGGTCGACAGCATCAACACAAATCCGATCAATGGTGCCAACCTGATCGGAACGAATAACACCGAATATGGCATCGTGACCGACAACACGGCCGTGATGGTCGCTGCCAAATATAGCTGGGACCCACTCAGGTTCTTTGCCGGATTCGAACACATCCTGATGTAAAACCCGGCAGGCCCCTTGGGTGTTGGCGCTACCGCTCAGGGCGGTTACCTGTTGAGCGGCGTCGAAAATAACAATCTTGATTCTGACAAGATCGTGAAAGTCTACTGGGCTGGCGTGAAATACGCGGTCGATAGCCAGACCGATCTCACGTGGTCTTATTACCGGGTGACCCAGAATGATTTTCGCATCCCGCCGGAATGCTCGTCCACCGCTGGTTTTCGTAGTTCCTGCGCCGGCGCGCTTGACGAGGTTTCGCTGTATGTGGATCATCATTTCAGCAAGCGTTTCGACGGCTACGCCGGCATCGCCTATTCCGACGTCTCCGGCGGCCTGGCGATCGCCATTCCACACAAGCCGGGCGTCCCTTATTACTACAACAACAACATCGCGCCGACGATTGGCATTCGCTACGCTTTCTGAGCGCTTTTTATTGCCTGCGGCTCGCGTCTAAAGAGGCAGGTCAAACGGCGCGCCGAAGCTACGGTGCGATGCAGCGGTTGGCCCCCGACGCAGTCAGGTACCGAATTGTTGCGATATGATGGGTGGCACGGAGGATCCCCATGCCATCGCCCGTCATTCGGTTCAGGATCGATTTTGCGAACGACTGCTACGTCGGACCGGGCAAGATCGACCTACTCGAGGCCATACATCGCACCGGCTCGCTGTCCCAAGCCGCGCGCGAGCTTCGCATGAGCTACCGGCGCGCCTGGCTGCTCACCGCCAGCCTGAAATCCTCATTCCGTGAATCCGTCACCGTGGCTGCGACCGGTGGCAAGGGCGGCGGCGGAGTCACGCTGACCCGGTTCGGCGAGCGACTGATCAAAAGCTATCGCAGGCTCGAGCATGACATCGCGCAGCTCGCCGCGCGGCGCCTGAGCGACCTCTCGCCCGCGGTCAGGGCGCGCGCCGCGGCAAGGCCCCCATCGTCCCCCCGGCCTCTCGCGCGCAAACAACGCCGCAAGTCGGCCGCTACATGACCCATGCCATGCACCTTGGCGTTGCCGACTGGGCGATTATGCTCACGTACTTCGCGTTCGTGCTCGGTATCGGCTTTTTGCTGAAGCGCAGCATCAAGACCAGCAGCGATTTCTTCTTGTCGGGGCGATCAATTCCCGCATGGGTCGCGGGACTCGCCTTCTTGTCGGCCAACCTGGGCGCGCAGGAAGTGATTGGCATGGCCGCCTCCGGCGCCAAGTACGGCATGGCCACGAGCCACTTCTACTGGGTCGGGGCGATTCCAGCGATGGTGTTCCTTGGCGTCTTCATGATGCCGTTCTACTACGGCTCGCGCGCACGTTCCGTGCCGGAGTACCTGCGGCTGCGCTTTGATGAAAAGACGCATTTGTTCAATGCCGTATCCTTCTCCGTGATGACCGTGGTCTCCTCCGGCATCTCGATGTATGCGATGGGCCTGCTGATGAACCTGCTGCTCGGCTGGGATTTCAACCTCAGCATGTGGGTCTGCGCCGCCGTCGTGCTGGCCTACATCCTGGTCGGCGGCCTGACCTCGGCGATCTATAACGAGGTGCTGCAGTTTTTCCTGATCGTATTCGGCTTCCTGCCTCTGGTGCTGCTAGGCCTTCATGACGTGGGTGGCTGGCAGGGTCTCTCGGCGGGCCTTGCGCGCGTGGCGACCAGCCAGGGATATGCGCCGGGCGCATGGAGCGAGTCCTGGAAATTCATGGGATCGACCACCAGCAATCCGATGGGCGTCGAATGGTTCGGCATGGCGATGGGATTGGGGTTCGTACTGTCCTTCGGCTACTGGTGCACGGATTTCCTGACTGTGCAGCGCGCCATGGCCGCGGACTCGATGTCTGCGGCGCGCCGCGCGCCCTTGATAGCGACATTCCCGAAGATGCTGTTTCCATTCCTCGTGATCGTCCCCGGCATGATCGCCGTTGCCCTGACGCACGGCGCAGGCGCAGGCTCGATTGTGATTCCTGATAAGCCCGACGGGACGTTGAACTACGATCTGGTGATCCCGGTCATGCTGGCACACTATTTTCCGACCGGCATGCTCGGACTCGGCCTTACCGCGCTGATCGCAAGCTTCATGTCCGGCATGGCCGGGAACGTCACGGCGTTCAACACCGTATGGACCAATGACATCTATGCGCCGTACATTCGGAGCCGGCAGAGCGATGCGCACTACCTGTGGATAGGGCGCGCGGCCACGCTCGCCGGCGTCCTGCTGTCGCTGATGGCGGCTTATCTGGTTGCGCAGTTCAACAACATCATGGATGTGCTGCAGCTGGTGTTCGCATTCATCAATGCGCCGCTGTTCGCAACGTTCCTGCTCGGCATGTTCTGGAAGCGCACCAATGGCCACGGCGCGTTTTTCGGACTGCTGGCTGGCACCCTGGCGGCGGGACTGCACCACGGGCTGACTTTGCCCGCGCATGCCGTAGTTGGCATAAAGGGTGGCTGGATCGCGGTCCTGCACGGCTATCCGAGTGAAATGGCCCAGAATTTCTGGACCGCGATCATCGCCTGGACCTCCTGTTTTGGCGTGACGATTGCGGTCAGCCTGCTGAGCCGACCGGGTGCCGGGAAGGATCTCGCCGGGCTCGTCTACGCATTGACGCCGCGCGTGATCGATGCGGAGCAGGCCTGGTATCGGCGACCGGCGGTGCTCGGCGTGATCGCGCTCGCCGCAGTCGCCGTACTGAATGTCGTGTTCTGGTAACAGGTGCTAAGGAAGCTCCATGCAACTTGATATCCGCAAACCGATTGGCTGGCTGTTCTCGCTGATTGGCGTGCTGCTGATCCTGCAAGGATTGCTGGGGTCGGCGTCGCTGCAGGGCGCCTTCCTGGGCCTGAACATCGACATCGCCTGGGGCCTGGTCATGGCGGCCTTTGGCGCCGCCATGCTGTTATTGCGCTGGTAAAGTAGGGTGCGGTGCGAGGCAGACCCGGTCGCGCCCTTCGTGCTTGGCCCGGTACAGCGCATCGTCGGCTGACTTCAGCAGGTCGGCCGGCCTTGATCCATTGCCCGGATACACCGCGACGCCAAACGAGGCGGTCGGCGCCGGCAGGGTCTGCCCCAGGTGCGTAAGGTTGGTGTCCCTGATCGCCAAGCGCATTTTCTCCGCACGCTCGCTGGCGCACTCCAGCGTCGCCTCCGGCAGTACGATACAGAATTCCTCACCCCCATAGCGGCAGGCCATGTCGGACGGGCGGATGTTCTGCATAAGCGCGCGGGCGAGCGCGCTGAGCACGAAGTCGCCGGCATCGTGACCGAACTTGTCGTTGAAGTACTTGAAATGGTCGATGTCAATCATGACGACGGCGACCGGTTTGCCGCTGCGCTCGGCGCGGTGGATTTCGCGATCCAGCGCGTCTTCCATATATCGCCGGTTGTACAGCCCGGTCAGTCCATCGCGCAGGGCAAGTTCACGTAAAGAATCGCGCAGATTCAGATTCGCGAGGGCAGGGCCCACACGATCGGTCAGCGCGCGCAGCCGCTGCTCCGTATCGCGCGCCGGCCGCCGGCTGCGCGCATTGACCTCTACCGCAATGTGAATCAGGCCCAGGATCTGCCCCTGTCCATGCACGGGCATGCAGACATAACTATCGGCCTGCGGATGCGCGTGCGGACAGCGGATCGATCCGGCCTTGGGCACGAAATGCGGGCCGCCTAAACGCAGCGCCCAGCATTCATCGGGCGCCAGCGTGACTTCGGGCGCGTGTCCATCTCCCCAGGAAGCGACATGCTCGAGCACGTCACGGGATTTTCGAAAAATGAACAGGGAACCCGGCGACTCCGGAAAGAGCAGGGAGCCGGTCTCACGCACGATCTCGTAGGCCTCGCTGCGCTGCGTGCAGGACTGCAGCAACTCGGCCATGTGCGACAGCGTCTCGCCGTCGCGGTGAAAGGACTCAAGCTGCCGGATGGTGCCTTTCAGTTCCTGGTTATTCTTGCGAAGCGCGGCCTCCGCCTTGCGCCGCGCGGCATTCTGGCGCGCCAGGCTGCGGTTCGCCTCGCGTATGGCTTTGAGCCGCGCCTGGATCGACTGCTGCGCGATATGCAGCGCCTGCTCTTTTTCGTGCAGTACGGTAATGTCGGTGGCGATCGTGATTTCGCCCATCAAATGCCCATCGCTATCGAGCAACGGCGTCGTCTTCAGCGAGACGCGGACCGCCTTGCCATCTTTGCGATGCCGTTCCGAGACCGAGGCGGTCGGGCGGCCCGCGCGAACCCGGTCTAGCAGGCGCTGGTAGTCGGCCTCGGAGAGCTCAGCGGCGTGCAACTTGCGCAGCGGCTTGCCAATGGCCTCAGCGGCGCTAAAGCCATAGAGCGACGCTGCTTCGCGGTTCCAGAACGTCACGACGGCATCCAGGTCCTTGACGATGACCGCTTCGCCGCATTGCTCCAGCACCTGCGCCAATTCGCGCGCAATAGGCTCCGCCCGGTCGATACCGGCGTCGCGAATCAGCTGGGGCTTGGTTATTCCCATAGGTAATTTAGGTATAGACGGAGCGGAATCCGGGCACAAGTTGTCAGCGCGCACATCCCGTGAACGGCTGGCAAAACTTGCGCCAATTGTGACGCGGCTCACCAATAGGGCGCGTTTGGCGGTAGATTTACCGGTGATGTAAAATGGGTAGATTATCCATTTTAAGGTGATGACAATGGCTACGGGTTGGGCGGGTGATGGCGCGGTGCAGGACCAGATCGATGCCACCGTGAAGGATGCGATCCGCCGTGTGCAGAGCCAGTTGCCTAAGGGGCCCTCGCTCGCAAACTGCGCGCATTGCGAGGCGGACATTCCGCAGGCGCGGCAGATCGCGATTCCCGGCGTTCGCCTGTGTCTTACCTGCCAGGACGAGCAGGATCGCGACGCCGCAAGGTTCAGCGGCTACAACCGGCGCGGCAGTAAGGATAGCCAACTGCGGTAACGCTGTAACTTTTCCCGTGGGGCGGTGTTCTTTAGCCCAAGAGCACTAGTTCACATTGCAACCACACTGGAGAAGGAACATGAATCGTGACGCATCAAACAATATCGCCCTGGTTGGGAAGATCGGTAAATTCGTTGTCATTGGCGCGACCGCCACGTTGATCGCCATCGCGGGTCTGGCCCCGGCCATCTACGCCGCGCCCGCTGGCGAGGTATCTCGGGTCGTCATCAAGTACGACGCCGATCGGGCTGAGACGGAAAGCGGCGCGCTGGAACTCTACAACCGGCTGAGCGCGGCCGCATGGCAGGTTTGCCCCAGCCCCGATGACATCAGCATGGGCCTCAAAAGCGTACGGCTGGCAAGGCAATGCCAGCAGGAAGCACTCGCTCGCGCAGTAGCCAAGGTGCACACAACTCACCTGGTGGAGATTGCGGCGGCCAATGGGAAGCGCGGTTGAGTAGGCAAAAGGGGGCGGACTGGCCGGCGAAGGAATAATCCCCCTGCGCTGGGCCAGTTCGCCTCAAAACCCTGCCGGACGCCGATCCGCGATGCCGAGGTGGCGCTCGAGCGCCAGGCCGCAGCTGACGATCGTGCCCTCATCGAATAGTTTTCCAATCAGCGTAATGCCATGCGGGACACGCCGGGGCGGTGAGAGTTTCAGCACCGGGTGATTGGGCGAGGGTAGCCAGTCGCTGCGCGCTTCGCTTATCTCGACAAAGCCGGCACGCATTGTGAGCGAGGGATGTCCGGTCGCATTCGTGATCGACAGGATCTCATCGCGCATCGAGGGCACCAGCAGCAGGTCGACCGATGAGAATACACGTGCCATTTCCGCGGCGATGCGCCGGCGCAGGCGATCCGCCTGTACGAAGTCAACTGCGGAAAGAAAGCGCGCCTGGCGGAAGGTATTCGGCCAGGCGTCATCGCTCTGGTCGCGCAGCCGATTCGCTGCACCGCTAAGCGTCAGCTCCTCGAACGATGCAGCGCCTTCGGCGAACAGGATCGTGTTCAGGTTGTTGTACGGCCAATCCGGCAGCGAGATCTCCGCAGTTACCATACCGAGCGTACGCAAGGCATCGAGCGTGGCGCGATCGACAGCGGTGGCCGGTGCCTCCTGCATCCAGGCCGGCACATATCCGACCCGAAGTCCGGCAACAGGGGTGTCGGCATCGAAGGACAACGGCCGATCGACGCTTTGCAAATCCCCGGCATCCGCGCCATGTATTTCATTCAGCACCAGGATCGTGTCCTCGACCGTGCGGGTCATCGGACCGAGCTTATCGAGCGACCAGCACAAGGTCATGGCGCCACTGCGAGGGACACGGCCGTAGGTTGGCCGAAGGCCCGTGATGCCGCAGCGCATGGAGGGCGAGACGATGCTGCCGCCTGTCTCACTGCCGATCGAGAAGCCGACGAGGCCTGCCGCGGTCGCTGAGCCCGGCCCGGCGCTTGATCCGGAAGAGCCTTCTTCTATCAGCCACGGGTTCATCGTCTGGCCGCCGAACCAGACATCGTTGAGCGCGAGCGCGCCGAGACTCAGCTTGGCGACCAGCACTGCGCCCGCCGCCTCCAGGCGCCGCACTACCGCCGCATCGCTCGTGGGGACGCGGTCGCGAAAAACATCCGCACCGTAGGTTGTTGCAATGCCCTTGGTATCCAGCAAATCCTTGCCTCCCCACGGAATCCCATGCAGAGGCCCGCGGTAATGACCCGCGGCGATTTCCGTATCGGCGCGCTTAGCCTGTGCGAGCGCAAGCTCCGGGGTCAGCGTGATCACGCATCGCAGGGTCTTGTTATGGGTCTCGAGGCGCGCAAGATAAATGCGCGTGAGGCGTTCGGAGGTCAGCTCGCGCCGCTCGACCCAGCGGGCAAGTCGCGTCAGTGGCGCAAATGCGATGTCGGCATCGCGTTTCGGGACTGGCCCCGGATCTGCCGCGCTTCGCACGAAATGCGCCGCGGAAGGACCTGCCGATTGTCCGAGCAATACGGGATTCCAGGTGGAGTAGGGTGCATCGCCTGCCACGAGGGGGACTTTTCTCGGCCCAGTACGCCGCTCGTAGATGCTTGGCATGATTGCCTTCCAGCTCGAGGCCGCCTGTGCGCATTGCGCCAGACTCATCTCGACCTGCATCAGTTTGGAGGCTTCCGCAAAGGTGCCGGCCGACAGGTCCGGGCTGGGCGCGGGCGCGGCGGCTAGCGCCTGGGCGCTCGCGAGTTGCGCGCTCGTCGTTCCGAGCGCGGTGGCGCCAATGCCTGCTGCGGTTGTCAATAGAAAATCGCGTCGGGCCTTTCGCATGAATTCGCTCCCCATCCGGCGGTGAATAGTAAGATGTTTGCGGTGGCCATGAATTATCCCTTAAGAGGCAGCATGTGATCAGCGAAATCGAACAACGCATTGCCAAGGCGATGGACAATCATCCGCTGGAGCGTATCGAGCATGGCTACCGGCTGGTTCATCCCGGCGGCTCTGGCGTCAGCACGCTGCGCCTGCTGCCGGTCGCTGGCGCGGGCGATGAGCCACGCGTACTCGCGGTTGCAGAAATTGCCGCCGAGTACCGGTCCCCGGCCTTGCGCCAGTTTCATCCGCTTGGCGTGCAGCGGCTCAACGCGCTGGCGGTGCATGGAGCGTACTACCTGCGCGGCGAGACGCTGATGCAAAAAGCGCAGTTCTCCATCTATTCGAACGAGGCCGCGATTGACTACGTGGTCTATGCAATTCTCTCGGCGTTCGGCGCGCAGCTCCCGCTCGGCCAGTCGGTCGCGATAGCGACCACGTCCACCGCCGCCCTCGAGCAGCAGCGCGCCCACCACGGTATGCCACAAAAATGGAAAACGCCAATTGCGGATGGCGCGCTTAAACTCGCTATGGAGAGCCTGCAAGGGCGGGGGCTCGCGTCTTCTTACAATGAAAAGGCGGTGTGGGGCGAGCTGCCGCTCTCTGGCACCTGTCCGTCGCGCTCGATTGATCCGAATGCCGAGACCGCGCTGTTCCAGGTCAACGTCAGCACAGCCCACCCGATCGCTGGGGCTGGCTATGTCGCGAGCCTGTCGCTGCCCTGGATTAAGACGCCCGAGGACCCGGCCGGCATCTGCCGCCGGCTGAACGAGCTTGAGTTTGCGCACTCGGATTTCATCCCGCGCCTGGGCGCGTGGGGGCTGCACGGCACGAAAGACGTGCCGATTTATACCTGCTGCATCCCCTGCCCGGAGCCCTACGCCGACCTGCAGATGACGCTGGCGTGGTGGTCCGCCATGCGCGCCGCCTGGATCCGCGACCGCTTCTGGGTCGCGGGCCAAGGCCTGGATTTTAACAAGGTGCCGGTCGTTACTTAGACAAGCCGAACTGCGTGGAGACCACCCCGCTAACATTGCCGAGCTCATCGGTAACCTTCCACCATACGCCGACCTTGTCCCCGGTCGGATACAGCATCATGCCGGGATCGAGGTTGCGCACGACCGCTGACTTCAGGTTCGAGTCGGTGTACATCTTGCCGGGCTTGGCCATGGTGACGGCCTGTGCGACGTTATCCGCCTTGGAATCCGGGGCGTTGTTCTTAATCTCATTGATCATCTTGATATAGGCATCAAGGTAGGCCGCCGCGACGACCTGGCCGATCTCGGTGTTCGCGTAGCCGCTGGCGCCGCCCGCGGCGAAACCGCCCATAAAACCCGCGCCACCGCCGCCCATCCAGCCCATGTCGGTCTTTTTGGCGTGCCCTTCCTCAAGCGCGACCTGCTCGGTGGAGCGTACATCGGTCAGGGTCAGCACGACATCCGCCGTCTTGCTCTTTAAACTGATGCCGCCCGCGATCACGCCGAGGCCGCCCGGCAGCAGTCCGCCCAGCATGCCGCCAATACTCTTGCCGCCGGAGTTCTTGTTCTGGTTCGCAATATCGGGAATCAGCACATAATCGGCGGCCTTCATCTGGCCCTTGCCGATGTTGGAGCCGGCACGCTCCTCGCCGCTCGATGCGAGCGCGCGCTCAGCCTGGGCCGCCTGCAAGCCCTTGCCGCGATCCACCAGCGTGAAGCACTTGGATTGCGATACGTAGACCTTGATCAGCACGGCGGGGGACTCGAGGTTCATCTGCTGCCACCACGGATTCACGGCCTCCGGTTCCTTGACAGCCAGCGTGCCGATCTTCTTCTTGCAGATCGGAATTTCCGGCGGCGGGACATCCTTGCCGTACGCACTGACGCCCGCGAGCGCTGAAGCGATCCAAATCAGCGACAAAGCGGTCTTTTTCGTCGACGAAAATTTCGCTGCTATATGCATGCTGGTTATCCCCGACATTTGTGATTTTTTGCAACGGGCCCTGATGTCAATTCTGTTGCATTGTCACTGCCCAGCACAAGATACCGGGGTCACCCGGGGCGGAATTCGGTAACATTGCCGCCATAGCAATCCCCTTGAGGTATTTTCATGCGTTTTGTAGCCGTGATGTCGATGTTATTGATGACGTCAATTTGCACTGCAGTACAGGCTGACGACGCGGCATCGAAGGACAAGGACAAGGATAAGGGCAAGTCCGAATCAGCCATGCCCGAATCGTTCAAACCGGAAGAGAAACAAAGCGAGGGCTCGGTCACGATCGGTGGACAGAAGATCGATTACCAGGCGATGGCCGGTACGCTTGTGGTTCATGCCAAAGGCTGGGACGACGTTCCGCAGAATGCGGACAAGGACGCCAAGGAAGGGCCCGCCGAGGCATCGATGTTCTACGTGGCCTATTTCAAGAAAAGCGCGAAGCCGACCGAGCGGCCGCTGACCTTTGTTTATAACGGCGGACCGGGCTCCTCGACGGTCTGGCTGCATATGGGCGCATTCGGGCCACGGCGTGTCGTCACGGCCGAAGGTTCGCATTCGACCGGGGCCCCGTATCCGATGGTCAATAACGAATACAGCCTGCTGGATGTCAGCGACGTGGTGTTCATCGATGCGCCGGGCGCGGGCTTCAGCCGCACGGCCGGGAAGGACCGGGACAAGGCCTTCTATAGTGTCGATGGTGATGCGCACGCGTTTGCCGAATTCATCAAGCAATTCCTGGCGAAATACGGCCGCTGGAATTCCCCCAAATACCTGTTTGGCGAGAGCTATGGGACCACGCGCTCCGCGGCCCTGGTCGCGCTGCTCGAGACCGACAACGATTTCAACGTAGACTTCAACGGCGTGATCCTGCTCTCGCAGATCCTGTCCTTCGATGGCAGCCCGGACGCGCCCGAATATAATCCGGGTGTTGACCTGCCCTATGAGCTGGTGCTGCCAACCTTCGCTGCGACCGCCTGGTATCACCACAAGCTGCCGGGGACAGCGGGCGAACTTGCGCCCTTCCTCGCCGAAGTGGAGAAGTTTGCATTGGGCGAGTATGCGACGGCCCTGGCCGCCGGCTCGAGCCTCGATGCGGATGGGCGCAACGCGATTGCCGCGAAGTTGCACGATTACACTGGGCTGCCAGTCCAGTACATCCTGAAATCCGACCTTCGCGTCAGCGGCGGCAAGTTCGAGCAGAACGTGACCGGCGGCGGCGATACGATCACCGGCCGGCTCGACAGCCGCTTCACGGGTCCCGCGTTTGATCCGCAAAGCGAGACGGCCGAGTACGACCCGCAGTCGGCTGCCATCAGTTCGGCCTATGTGTCGGTGTTCAATGACTACGTGCGCAGGGATTTGAAGTTCGAAGGGCACCGCTTCAAGCTATTCGCGGACGACATCAAGTCATGGATCATGGACCACAATCCTCCTGGCAACCCGAATCCGGAGCCGCGGTCCTTAAATGTCATGCCGGACCTGGCGATTGCCATGAAGTACAACCCGAAACTGAAGGTGCAGCTGAATGCGGGCTACTATGACCTCGCGACGCCGTTCTTCGAGGGCGTTTATGAAATGCACCACCTGCAAATCCCGCCCAAGCTGCAGGACAACATCGAGTTTCGCTTCTATGAATCCGGTCACATGGTGTATGCCCGCGAAGAATCCCTGAAGCAGCTGCATGCGAACGTCGCGCGCTTTATCAGTGCCAACAGCAACTTAAGTGGGGCGCCGGGCGCAAAGTAGGCTGCGGCCTGCGATTGATGAATCGGGGAGATCCCGGCGGGGGGCGGTATAATGCCTCTCCCGCCCGGACGCCATGCTGCACCTTTATTTCTCCAATCGTTATGAAACCCTGACCCGGCTTCTGATCAGCCGGCTGGACGCGGATTCGCCCGGCGTATTTGCCTGCGCGCAGGTCATCGTGCCGAGCCGCTCGGTGGAGCGGTCCTTGACCCTCGCGATTGCCGATCACGATGGCATTTGCGCCAATATCCAGTTCGACTACTTGGCGCGCTGGCTGTGGCGCCAGATCTCGCTGTTCGTGAAGGGCATCGGGGAGACCTCGCCCTTCGAGCCGGAAACCCTGGCCTGGCGCATCTACCGCGCGCTCGCGGACGCAAACTTCGTGAACGGGCATGGGCGCCTGCAGGCGTACATGCGCGGCGCCGATGAGCTGATGGGCTATGAACTCTCCCAAAGGCTTGCCGGCCTGATCAGGGAGTACTCGACGTACCGCGAGGACTGGCTCGAGAAGTGGGCCGCTGGCGGCCATATCGACCCCTTGCCGGCGCAGCCGGATCCGACGGTGGCCCTGCACGCGCTCGCCGATGAACGCTGGCAGGCCGCACTTTACCGGCGAATCATCGCTGAACTCAACGTCGATGCCAGTCATCCCGGCCTCGCATTCATCAGGGACGTCAGCAGTAGGGGCGTCGCGGCCGCCATCGAAGCGGGGCTGCCCGCCAGCGTCCATATATTTTCCCTGCCGACAATCCCGCCGCAGCACATGCAGCTGCTGCAGCTGCTCGGCACGCTGATCGATGTGCACCTGTATGTGATCAACCCCTGCCGGGAATACTGGTTCGAGGTCGTCGACCAGCGCAGGCTGCAGTCGCTCGTCGCGCGGGGGCGCGACCAGTATCACGAGATCGGCAATCCGCTGCTGGCGAGCTGGGGCCGCCAGACACAGTCCCATGGCGGATTGCTCGCTAACCTGGAAGGCGTCGTGGTCAGCGACGACGCTTTGTTTGAACGGAGCGAAGGGGACGCGGCGCTTGCGCAGCTGCAGAACTCCATTCTCGAGATGACTAGCCTAGAGCGCGGCGCGGTCAGCGTTGCCAAGGATGATCGAAGCATCGAAGTGCACGACTGCCATTCGCTGACCCGCGAACTCGAGGTGCTGCAGGACTACTTGCTTGACGTGTTTGTAACCGACCCGTCACTAAGCCCCAACGGCATCCTGGTCGTCACGCCGGACCTTGAAGCCGCGGCCCCGATAATCGAAGCGGTCTTCGGCACGGTACCGAAGGAACGGTATATCCCCTACCAGCTCACGGGGCGATCGCGCAGCATGGTCAACAGCCCGGCGCGCACCTTGCTCGCGCTGCTGCGGCTTGCCGCATCGCGCTGCGAGGCCACGGCGGTGTTCGATTTGTTGCAGCAGCCGATGGTTGCGCGCCGCTTTGGGCTCGATGACGAGGACCTTCAGAGGATCCGCGGCTGGATCGCGGTGTCCGGCATTCGCTGGGCGCTCGACGCCGAGCACTATGCCGAGCTGAATATTCCAGGCCGGCCCCGCCATACGCTGTCCGATGGCCTGGAGCGGCTTTTCCTGGGCTACGCACTACCGGATAACCTGGCCGAGCCGCTGTTTGGGCAAGTACTGCCTGCCGGCAATGCGTCCGGATCGGAGGCGCTGGCGCTGGGCGCTTTCTGGCGCTTCGCCGACGCGCTGCGCCAGTTTCATGCAATGTCCTCGGCCTCCCATCCCATAGATGCCTGGGCGCGCTGTCTGACTGAGGCGGCTGCGAACTTCCTGGCGGCGAGTGCGGCCGAACTCGACGACCTCAATGAGCTCCTGGTTACCATTGACCAGCTCGGCGAAACGCTGCGTGCGGCTGGCATGGACGATAAGCTGCCCCTCGCCGTGGTCCAGGCAGCACTAGAGGCGCTGCTCGATGAGCCTATCCACGGCGGCGTGCCGACAGGGCGGGTGACCTTCACCTCGATGGCGGCGCTGCGCAACCTGCCATTCGAGGTGGTGTGCGTGATCGGTCTCAACGATGGGGCATTTCCGAGCTCCGTTCGCGCGCCCGAGTATGACCTGATGGCGCTGGATCCGCGCCGGGGCGATCGCCGACGCGCGCTCGACGAGCGCAATGTGTTCCTGGACCTCGTCCTCGCCGCGCGGCGGCGCTTGTACTTAAGCTATTGCGGCCGCAGCGTCCGCGACAACTCGGCCATGCCGCCCTCGGTGCTCATATCAGAATTGCGAGCGGTGATTCCGGTGGACACTATCCCGCACCCGCTGCAGGCGTTCGCGCCGGCATGTTTTTCCAGCTCGAGCACGCGGCCCTTTCGCAGCTACAACCGCGAAATGGGCGAGGCACTGCGCGATAGCCTGACGAGCGCAGCGAGGGATTCTGAACAGGACCTCAACGATCAGATCGACGAGGAAGCCGAAGGCGAGGAAGCGGATGTCGATGCCGCGGCGATGCCACAGCCGAAGTTCTTTACCGCAGCTCTTGCCTATCCCGGTCCGGAGTGGCGCGAGCTGACGCTGGAACAACTGGTGAGTTTTTTTCGTAATCCCAGCCGCTACTTGCTGAAGGGCCGGATGGGCATTGCGCTGAGCTTTGAACCGGATGAGCTGCTCGATCAGGAGCCTTTTACGCTGGATTCACGCGGTCGGCGCGCACTCGCGGCACGCGTTCTGCCGCGCCTGATCGAAAATCCCGTCGATCCGGCGGCCCCCGCGCTTCTGGCGGCGGGCACGGAGTTGCCCGATGGCAACCTGGGCGAGGTCGAACGACAGGAAGAACTTGCCTCGTTGCGTGAATTCGCAAGCCGGGTGCATGCACTCACGCGAGCACCGGTCCTTGCCCCGCGCAAAACCTCGATCGTCCTCGACATTGGCGGCGAGACCTGGCGCCTGAACGCGGCCGTGTCCGACCTGCGCGTTACTGGACTGGTGCGTTCCAGGTACTCGCAGGAACGGAACCTGGATGCGCTGGGCGCGGCTGCCGCGCTCGACGCCTGGTTCAGCCATCTCGTGCTCTGTGCCGATCCGCCGCCCGCCGTAAGCCTGCGGACAATCGCGATTGCAAGGAATGGCATCTGGGAATTTCGCGTGCCCGATGATCCGAGGGCTCTCCTGCGTGAGCTGCTCGCCATTTATCGCCAGGGACTTATAGGACCGTTGCCTTTCTTTCCGCGATCCGCGTGGATTCATTGCCACGACGACCACCGCATGACCGGAGCCCGCAAGGAATGGCGGGCGACGCAGTACATGCGCCACGCGGAGTCGGCCGATCCGGCGTACGCACTCGCGTTTCGCGGCCAGCCGGAGCCGCTCGGCGAAGAATTCCGCAAACTGGCGAGCGCCGTGTATGAACCTCTGCTGGCACACCTCGCAAAAAAGGCGCCCGGAACATGAGTGGCGCGCCTCTCGATGCCTTTCGATGTGAGCTGTCGGGCATGAGTCTGATAGAGGCGTCCGCCGGAACCGGCAAGACTTGGAACATCTGCGCGCTGTACTTGCGCCTGCTGCTGCAGCGCCGGCTCGACGTGTCGCAGATCCTGGTCGTGACGTTCACGAATGCGGCGACGGCCCAGCTTCGCGAGCGTATACGTGCGCGCATTGAGGAAACCCTGGAGCACCTGAAAGGCGAGGCCATCGGCGCGGGCCATGATTTTGCGGTGAAACTCCTCGATAGCCTGCCCGCAGACCCGGTTGATGGCCCCGACAGGAAGCATCTGCTGGGCCAGGCACTGCAGCGCTTCGATGAAGCGGCAATATTCACGATCCATGGGTATTGCGAGCGCGCGCTTCGCGACACTCCGCTCGGTGCTGGAATGCCCTTGTCCATGGAGCTGCTTGCCGAAGAGCCGGAGCTCGCCACTGAAGTTGCGGGTGATTTCTGGCGCCGAAAAATTGCGACCGGCAATCTTGCCCCCGGGCTCGCCGCCTACCTGGTGCAGGCCAGAGATACGCCAGAAAAATTCGCCGCTTTACTCGAAAGGAGGGTGGCGAAACCGCTGGCGAGGCTTGAGTGGCCGGGCCCTGTGGTACCGATGGAGCAGGATGGCATCGCTGCGCGGCAGCAGGAGTTCGATGCCGCGCGCCAGTGCTGGCAGCAGGATCAGGCGACCATTGTTGCATGCGTAAAGACTGCACTCGGGAGCCTCAATGGCAATACCTATAACGAGTCCAGCGTGGACTTGGCACGGGAAAGCTGGAGGACGCTATTCTTAGCCACGCACCCGCTCGCGGCGTCGCGGGAACTCAAGAAGCTTGATTTGTTCACGAGCCGCCTGTTGCAGGAGAAGACCAACAAGGGCAAGGCCGCCCCGGCTCACCACCGCTTCTTCGATCTCGCGCAGAGCGTTCTTGACTACCATGAGAGGTGCCATGCGGCGCTATGGATCGAGCGGGCACAACTGCTGCGCGAGCTGCTCGAGCACGGCCCGGAGGCCCTGCGCAGCAGCAAGCGAGCCCGGCGAGTCATGAGCTTTGATGACCTGTTGTCCAACCTGCATGAGCGGCTCACGAGCGGCAAGTATCCGTGGCTGGCGCCCTTGTTGCGCAGCCGCTTTCCGGCGGCCCTTATCGATGAGTTCCAGGATACGGACCCGGTGCAGTTCGGTATTTTTCACGAGATCTATTCCGCGCCCCATACGACGCTGTTCCTGGTCGGGGACCCGAAGCAGGCCATCTACAGCTTTCGCAACGCGGACCTGCGCGTGTATCTGCATGCCCGGTCCGAGGCGACGCGCACCTACACGCTTGCCGAGAATCAGCGCTGCTCGCGCGAACTGCTTGCAGCCCTCAACGTGCTGTTCGACGGCCATGGCCAGGGATTCATGGTCGAAGGCCTCCGTTACGTCCCTCTCATCTGTGGCAACAGGGAGCGCAAACCGTTCGTTGACAATAGCCAGACTCGTGCGCCGCTGCAGCTGTGGTCATTGCCGCCCCTGGAGGGCGACATGCTGCTACCCAAGGACCAGGCCCGGCAGCGCTCCGCGCTTGCGAGCGCCGCAGAAATTGCGCGCCTGCTTGCCGCCGGACAGCGAGGGGAGATCACGCTCGATGGCAAGAACCTGCAAGCCGGTGACATTGCGGTGCTGGTCGGGAGACATCGCGACGGCATGCTCATGCGAAAAGCGCTGGCCCAGGTGTCAGTTGGCAGCGTCGAGCTCTCGCGCATCAGCATCTTCAAGAGTAGCGAGGCAAAGGAGACCGAACGCATCCTTGCCGCGGTCCTTGAGCCGACGCGGCTGCCGTCGTTGCGCGCGGCGTATGCCACCGCGCTGCTGGGCGGCGATGCCACTCGCCTCGAGGCGCTGCGAGCAGATGAGGGGGATGTGCTCGGCAAGATGGCGCGGCTCGCGGATTATCGCGACCAGTGGCTGCAGCGAGGCGTCGGCGTGATGTTGCGCAGCCTGATCATCGCGGAAGGCATCATTGCCCGGCTGCTGTCGCTGCCCTTCGGCGAGCGGCGGCTGACCAACGTGCTGCACCTCGTGGAAACCTTACATGGCGAGGAGACGCACCGGGGCACGCCGGAGGTGCTGCTCGCGTGGCTGCAGAGACGCCTGACGCAGGACTCGCAAGACGAAGCTACCGAACTGCGGCTCGAGAGCGAACGCAACCTTGTGCAGATCGTCACGATCCACCGCGCCAAGGGTCTCGAATACCCGATCGTGTTTTGTCCATTCCTGTGGGATGGCAGTCCCGGCCGCTCCGATGGCCGCCCGTATAACTGCGAGTACCACGACGACGAGGGGAAGCTGGTCATGGACTTCCGCGCCCTGCCGAAACAGGAGGAAGAGCGGATTCGGAGCGAAAACGGCGCCGATCGGCTTGCCGAGCGATTGCGCATGACTTATGTGGCACTGACCCGCGCGATGCATCGAGGCTATGTCGTGGTCGGCAGTTACTCAACGAGGACACGCAACGGGGCCAGCTCCGCCGAAAGCCGCCACGGTGCCTTGCCCTGGCTCGCGGCAGGCAACGGGATGCCGGCTGCACCGTGGCGAAAAAACCAGAAAACGCCTGAGGAAATTGCTGCGGCCTGGCGGGCGCTTGCTGATCGGGCAGCGCCCGACATCGGCTACGGAATGTTGCCGTCGGGGCCGGGCCTGGCTTTACTCGCGCCGCATGCGAGCCCTCAGTCGATCGAGATCCTGGCGCCGCCGGCGCGCATTTTGCCCGGATGGCGCCTGGGCAGTTATAGCCAGCTGATTCATGGCGCCACCGGGGATGCGGCTGCGGTCGATCATGACTTGCGCGCTTTTCATGGCGAAGCGCCGGACCTCGGCATGCCGGAGGCTGTCGCGGCCGAGGACATCGCGCGTTTTCCGCGCGGCATGACCGCTGGTCACTGCATCCACTCGATCTTCGAGTCCGTGGACTTCGTGCGGCCTGAGGGCTGGAGCGGTGAGATTGCGAAGGCACTGCGGGCGCATCCGCAGACGCCACGCCCGGGCACTACCACCGCGCAGCTGCCCGGCATGCTCATGAACATGGTGAGGGACGTGCTCGGCACGCCCCTGGCGGGCGGATTCCGGCTCGCCGAGGTGCCACGCGCGCGGCGGCTCGTTGAACTGAAGTTCAGCTTGCCGGCATCGAAGATCACGCACCTGGCCTTGCGAAAAATCCTTGAGCAGCACGGGCACAGAATGCCGGCGCTGAATTTTCCTGAGCTGCGCGGTTATCTCAGTGGCGCGATAGACCTCGTCATTGAAGTCGCGGATCGGTACTGGATTCTCGACTGGAAAAGCAATTTTCTCGGCGCGACCGCGCTGCATTACGACACACCCGCGCTTGAGGCAGCGATGCGGCAGCACCACTACCACCTGCAATATATGCTGTACATTGCAGCGCTGCATCGCTACCTGCAACGGCGACTGCCGGGGTATAGCTACGATCTGCACATCGGCGGTGCGCTATACCTGTTCGTGCGTGGTGTGCGGCCAGGGTGGACTAACCGGCTCGGCCACGCGGCTGGCGTTTATCTGGTGCGTCCGGCGAGGACCGTGATCGAGGATCTGTCGGCGCTGATGTACCGGCCGCGGGAAGTCGCATGAACGATGCCGTCCAGCCACTGGCGCAGGGCTTTTCCCACCACATGATACGCTGGGCCGCGCGCCGGGGTTGCGACGAGTCGACGATACGGGCGCTGCATGCAGCGGCTACGCAAGTTGCCCGCGCGACCGCTGAGGGCCACGTGTGCGTGTCGATCGATGCGCAGCTGCGCCCGTGCCTGCTCTCCTCGGGGCTCGTGGGTACGCCCGATGCACCAGGCGCCATGCCCTTGATTTTGGATGCGGGCGGACGACTTTATCTGCATCGCTACTTCGATGATGAACGACGCCTGGCACTGCGCCTGGTGCATGCGGCCACCGCGCCGGGCGTTCCGGCTGGCACTGCGGCGAGCGCGATGCTCGATGAACTTTTTGCCGCGAACGAGTCCCGGCTAGCCGGGGCTGCCGACCAGCAAAAGCTCGCGGCTCAACTTGCGCTTGAGAAGCGGCTGGTGATCATTAGCGGAGGCCCGGGGACCGGCAAAACCTCGACCGTTGTGAACCTGCTCGCCGGTCTGCTGACACAATATCCGGCTTTTCGCATTGCGCTCGCCGCACCGACGGGCAAGGCGCGCGCGAGACTTCTTGAAGCGATACGACGGCGCGCCGCAGGATTGCCAGAAAACATCCGCTCGAGATTACCGGACGATGCCTCGACGATCCATCGCCTGCTGGGCGTGCGACCCGATGGCAGCTTTACGCATCACGCCGGCAACCTGCTTGCAATCGATGCGCTGGTTGTCGATGAGGCATCGATGGTGGACCTCGCGCTCGCGAGGCGCCTGCTGGAGGCGGTGCCGGACCATGCCCGCATCATCCTGCTGGGCGACAAAGACCAGCTGGCATCGGTTGAGTCAGGCGCGGTTTTTGCGGAGATCAGTTTCCGGCAAGGCGCGTTACACGACGCGGTCGTCTGGTTCATCGACAATTACCGTTTTGCGGCAGACTCGGGCCCCGGGCGACTGGCCGCCGATATCAGTCGCGCTCGCGCGGAATCGGCGCTTGAATGGCTGCGCCGCGGCGAAGAGCCCAGCGTGACGTGGCTCAACGATGCGGGCAGGGGCCTCGCGCCGGACTCCATCCAGTATTTGGCGGCCGGATTCGAGCCTTATTTCGATGCCTTGAAGCGCAGCCCGCTGGATCGCACCGGGATCAGCGCGGCCTTCAGCGCATTTCGCGTGCTCTGCGCGATGCGCGATGGTGTCCGCGGTGTCGATCGGATCAATGAGCTTGTGGACGCGCGCGCGCAGGAAAAACTCGCCTCCCTGATCGAGCAGTACCCGCGCGCGCCGGCATCGCCGTGGTATCCGGGCCGGCCGGTGCTGGTGATGAGCAATGACTATGTGTTGAACCTGATGAACGGCGACATCGGCATTACGCTGCCCGACGAGAACGGCGATCTGAAGGTATTTTTTGCCGACGATGCCAGCGGCTTTCGGGCCATCGCGCCGTCGCGCATGCCGTCGCACGACACCGCATACGCGACCACAGTTCATAAAGCACAAGGGAGCGAGTTCGACGAGGTGATGCTGGTGCTGCCGGATAAGCCTGGCCCGCTGGTCAGCCGCGAGCTCCTGTACACGGCCGTGACCCGAGCTCGTCGGCGAGTGACGCTGTGCGCAGGGGACGTTGTCATCCGGGCAGCCATCGACATGCCAACGCGCCGGTTTTCAGGCTTGCGGGCGAGGCTCGCCGCGCCCCTGTGAAGTATGTCGCAACAATTGCGGCGCTAGCCCGCAGGCGACCGGTGTATCATGCGTGGGATTAAAGGATCGACGGTATGAACGCCAACTTGTCGCTGCACGTTCCGCAACCGCCTGCGCGCCCCGGTGAGCCGGCTGACTTCTCCTATCTCAAGCTCGCGCCCGCTGGCGCTGCGCCGCGGCCGTTGCCGACTGCATCCATTGGCGAGACAATCGATCTTGCGGTGTCGCTGATACGCGTGATCGACGATGAAGGACAGGCGCTGGGGGCGTGGGATCCGCACCTCGAAACGGTGCAATTGCATAAGGCCTTGCGTTACATGCTGGTCACGCGGGCCATGGATGATCGGGTACGCCGCGCACAACGCGGCGGCCAGGTCTCCTTCTATATGCAGTCCATGGGCGAGGAAGCGGTATCCGTCGCCGCGGCCATGGCCTTGCGACCGGGCGACATGCTGTTTCCGACCTATCGGAACCAGGGCCTGCATATCGCGCGTGACCGCAATCCCATTGACCTGATGTGCCAGTGCCTCTCGAACAGCCATGACATGTGCAAGGGCCGGCAGATGCCGGTCATGTATCACTGGCGCGAGGGCAACATCTTCTCCATTTCCGGAAACCTGGCGACGCAGCTGCCGCAGGCGGTCGGCTGGGCGATGGCGTCCGCGATCAAGCGCGAGCCGCACATCGCCTGCGCCTGGACGGGCGAGGGCTCGACCGCAGAGGCGGATTTCCATCACGCGCTGACCTTTGCATCGGTCTACCGCGCGCCGGTCATCCTGAATGTGGTCAATAACCAGTGGGCGATTTCAACTTTCCAGGGCGTGGCTGGAGGCGAACATCAGACCTTTGCCGCGCGCGGGCCGGGGTTCGGCATTCCCGGTTTGCGGGTCGACGGCAACGACGTGCTCGCTGTATATGCGGTCACGCAATGGGCAGCGGAGCGTGCCCGCGGCGGCGGCGGACCGACCCTGATCGAGCTGGTGACCTATCGCGCCGGCCCGCACTCGACCAGCGATGATCCGTCGCGTTATCGACCCAAGGACGAATGGCGTGCATTTCCATTGGGAGATCCGATTGTGCGCCTGAAGAATCACCTGATCTGGAGCGGGGCCTGGTCGGCCGAGCGGCATGAGGCGCTGGTGAAGGAGATTGACAACCAAATTGCCGAGACCTGGAAGCTGGCCGTATCCTATGGAACGCTGCCCGAATCGCCGCTCGATCCGCTGACCATGTTCGACGATGTGTTCAAGGAGCGCACGCCGCATCTAGAGCGCCAACGCGAACAGTTCATGAAGCTCAAGGGCTGACGCGAATACCCATGCCAAGAATGAACATGATCCAGGCGTTGAACTCGGCCATGGATATTGCCATGCAGCGCGATGAGGGGGTCATCATCCTCGGGCAGGACGTCGGGTATTTTGGCGGTGTTTTCCGCTGCACCGATGGCCTGCAGAAAAAATACGGCGAACAGCGCGTCATCGACACCCCGATCGCCGAGGGTGGCATCATTGCGGCGGCCATCGGCATGAGCGTGAATGGCCTGCGACCCGTCGCCGAGATCCAGTTTGCCGATTACATTTATCCAGCGTATGACCAGATCGTCAGTGAACTCGCGCGCCTGCGCTACCGCTCCGCCGGGGAATTCTCGGCGCCGATCACGGTGCGTGTGCCGAGCGGTGGCGGCATCCGCGGCGGACAGACTCACTCGCAAAGCCCGGAAGCCCTGTTCGCGCATGTATGTGGCGTCAAGGTGGTCATGCCGTCGAATCCCTATGATGCCAAGGGGCTGCTGACGGCAGCCATCGAGGATGACGATCCGGTGATCTTCTTCGAACCGAAGCGGCTGTACAACGGACCCTTCGATGCGGATCCGGACAAGCCCGCGGTGGCCTGGACCGCGCATTCGAAGGGAGAGGTGCCCGCGGGTCACTACACGGTGCCGATGGGCAAGGCCGAGATCGTGCGCGCGGGATCTGCCGTGACCATCATCACGTACGGAACCCTGGTGCATGTCGTGCAGGCAGTGGTCGAGTCGACTGGCATCGATGCCGAGATCATCGATGTGCGCTCGATCGTGCCGCTGGATGTCGAGACACTGGCAACCTCAGTCTGCAAGACCGGCCGCTGCATCGTCGCGCATGAGGCGACGGAATTCGCGGGCTTTGGGGCTGAACTCGTGGCGACCGTGCAGCGCGAGTGCTTCTGGCAGCTGGAGGCGCCGATCGAGCGCGTCGCCGGCTGGGATACGCCATACCCACATGCCTTTGAGTGGGAATATTTTCCAGGCCGCAAGCGCATTGCCGCCGCCCTCGAGCAAGTCATGGCGGGCACATGAGCGTTCATAGCTTCAAGATGCCGGATCTGGGTGAGGGCACGGTCGCGGCAGAGATTGTCGCCTGGCACGTCAAGCCAGGCGATGAAGTCATCGAGGGCCAGACGATCGCCGAAGTATCGACCGACAAGGCAGTCGTGGAGATCCCGGCGCCCGTGACCGGACGGGTGCGAGCACTCGCGGGTGAACCCGGCAACTCGATACCGGTAGGCGCCGAACTGATTTCCTTCGACACGGCCGGCGCTAACGCAGCGCCAGCCCCGGTCGAGCGGCCGGCGCCCGCGTTGATGCCGAGCGCCGCGTCGGGGCCCGTCGACCCGCAGCCGGCGCCGGTGCGCACCCCGATACCCAGCCGGGACAATCCGCCTGCGAGTCCCGCACGTGTAATGACCTCGCCGGCGACGCGGCGGCGCGCGCGTGAAGCCGGCGTCGACCTGAAGGCGGTGCATGGCAGCGGTCCGGGCGGGCGCATCAAGCGCGAAGACCTGGACGCGGTTTTGTCGGCGCCGCAGGCCGCGGACGTCGAGGAAATACGCATTATCGGCGTGCGTCGCGTGATTGCCCAGCGCATGAGCGAGGCGAAGCGGACGATTCCGCACTTCTCCTACGTCGAGGAGGTGGATGTCACGGAGCTTGAGGCGCTGCGCATGCACCAGAGCGCGCCGGGCGCCGTGAAGCTGACGTTGTTGCCGTTTGTCATTGCGGCGCTCGTACAGGTACTGCGGGAATTTCCGCAATGCAATGCGCATTACGATGCTGCCAAGGAGACATTGCGCCGTTTTCGCCACGTGCACGTCGGCATTGCGACGCAGACACCGGACGGACTAAAAGTTCCGGTCGTTCGCGATGCAGAGAAGCGTTCGCTCGCGGACCTTGCTGCCGAGATAAGGCGCGTAGCCGAAGCCGCGCGATCCAACAAGGCGACGCCAACAATGCTGTCGGGCTCGACGATTACCGTGACGAGCCTGGGCAAACTCGGCGGGATCGCCAGTACGCCCATCTTGAATGCGCCGGAAGTTGCCATCATCGGGCTTAATCGCATGGTCGCACGTCCGGTAGTCAGGTCCGGTGTGATCGCCATCCGGCAGATGATGAACCTGTCATCGTCCTTCGATCATCGCTTCGTCGACGGATTCGTCGCCGCTGCCATGATCCAGGCCCTGAAAGGCCGTCTGGAGTATCCCGCGACGATTTTCCTGCCAAGTTGATGCTTTTGGCCCTGCGCGCCGGGAGCTGCCCGGCGCCACGGCGGTATTTTTTTAAATACTTTCTTTCGTTGCCGCCGTCATCCTGGCTCGGCTGATCGAGCGAGACTGCAAAATCTGTGCGCCCACAGGAAAGCTGACCGGGCAAAACATTTAATATCTTTGCAAAGCGATCGTCAAGGCGTTGCATGTCAGCGCATTCCTGCATCATTTCCGGCAGCGCGCCGACTTCGACGCCACAGTGGGTAGAGTTTGCTAGCGGGACCAACACTACAATTTTGCGGGAACCATCATGTATAAGTTTGCACTCGGCATTGCGACAATGACCTTGACCTTTGCGTTGACGGCGGCAGCCGCTGATAACCCCGACGCTAGCTTCTACAAGAAGGCCGCGGAAGGCGGCCTTGCCGAGGTGGACCTTGGCAAGTTGGCGCAAGGCAAGTCAACGACCCCCGCAGTCAAGGACTTTGGCGCAATGATGGTCGCGGATCATAGTGCTGCCAATGAAAAGCTCAGTGCGATTGCAGCTCGTAAAAATATCACGCTGCCGACAAGCCCGAGCACGAGCCAGATTGCCAGCAAGGCCAAGCTCGAACTCTTGAGTGGAGCAACCTTTGACAAGTCCTATATCAAGGGCATGGTGGAAGATCACCAGGAGGACATCAAGGAGTTCCAGCAGGAAGCGGCGTCGGGACAAGATCCGGACGCCAAGGCGTATGCGGTGGCGACCTTGCCCACGTTAAAGAAGCATCTGACGAAAATCCAGGCAATAGCCGTTGCCCAGGGTGTCGACGCAAGTTGAAGCCTTCTGCGTTCGCATCGAATCAGGATCGCCGGCCGGTGGGCGCCGGTAGAACCGCGGGGGGCGCTCAGGGTCCCCATCGGCCCCCCCGGCG
>JANXZG010000007.1 GCA_025355645.1 Gammaproteobacteria bacterium
GGTTGTTTCTTTTAATTACATGAGGAATTTTTTATGCCCGCCAATACCAAGACAAGCGCCAGCGACAACCTGGCGCAGGACGCCATCGCGATGCTGATGGCAGATCATAAGAAGGTGAAGAAGCTTTTTTCCGATTTCGACAAGCTCAAAGGCGAGAACAGTGACGATAACAAGGCAGCTATCGTCGAACAAATCTGCAATGAACTGAAAATTCACACCGAGCTGGAAGAAGAGATTTTCTACCCGGCGGTGCGGGAAGCCATCCGCGATCCGGACTTGATGGATGAAGCCTTGGTGGAACACGCCGGCGCCAAAGACCTGATTGCCCAGCTGGAAGACGCGAGCCCGGATGACGATCTCTACGATGCCAAGGTGACCGTGCTGGGCGAGCAGATCGACCACCATGTGAAGGAAGAAGAAGGGGATATGTTCCCCAAGGCCAAGAAGGCGAAGGTTGATACGGAGGCGCTGGGCGCAAAGATGATGAAGCGCAAAATGGCGTTGATGCAGACGATGGGCATGGACGATGATGAAGACGGAGACGAAGAGGACAGCGAGAGCACGCGGTCCAGGCAAACACGTACCGCGAAACGTTGAGGAGATGCCGGTGTCCGGCCCCAGGTCGGGCCGGACACCGGGCGGCGGCACCATCGTTGCGCAGGGGGCTTTCGCTCGAAATGTCCTGTCGCCGACTGCACAAAAACCTGGAAATGATGCGCCGCACGGCAGCGAGGAAGCGCCCCAAGTGCTAATGGGACCCCTAAAAAAGGCGTACCACCTCGCCCTTTGCGCCGGGCGCAATTGGATCGACGACAATGCCTCGACCACCGGCGCATCGCTCGCGTTCTTTTGCGCGTTTTCTCTTGCACCACTTCTGGTGATTGTCCTGACGGCGGCGGGCTGGGTCGTCGGCGCGACCGCGGCTCACTCGCAGATCGAGGCGCAACTGGATGCGCTGTTTGGCGCGGCGCCGGCCAAGACCGTGTTGGAAGCGATCAAGAGCTCCCAGCCGACCCAGGGCCTCATCGCGACGGCCGTCAGCGCCGTGACGCTGTTGATCGGGGCGACCACGGTCATGGCGGCGCTTGAGACATTGCTGCGGCAGATCTGGAAGGGGGAGGCGCTGGCCTATGTCGGCGTGCGCGGCTGGATCCGGACGCGTATCCTGTCGCTTGGGTTCATCCTGGCGCTGGGATTTTTGCTTTTGGTCTCGCTGACTGTGTCGACCGGGCTTGCCACTATGCGGGATCATATCTTCAAGCAGCACGCCGCAGCGGTCGGGTTGTTGGGCGCGCTTGACCTGCTGCTTTCCATCTCCCTGGTCGCCTTACTGTTTACCGTCATCTTCCGTTACCTGCCCGTCCGGCGCCTGCCCTGGAAGGTCGTAGCGGTCGGTGGGATCCTGACAGCCATTTTGTTTGACATCGGCCGCTGGGGGGTTAGCGTGTACCTGGCGCATTCGACCCAGGCGAGCGCCTTCGGTGCCGCCACGTCATTTGCGACGTTACTTTTATGGCTGTACTACACATCGCTGATATTTCTCTACGGCGCGGAATTTACCGCATGCCTCGGCGGAATTCGACCAAACGCCGAGGACGCTGCAGCGCCCCCTGCGAGTCCCCGGTCGGATGCGCACTGATATGACCTGCATTTTTTTGCGCGGACCGATCTTTGCGATCCGGAAAGCCTCTGCGGCGACGTCCGACCTGCCTGCCATCGCCGCGAAAGCCCGCTGGCTTGGCTTCGGATCCGAAGGCGACGACGGGCCATGCGGTCCCAGTCTCCATCAGCGCCAAACGCACTGGCGCTTGAAAACGCCCCGGCTGATACCCAAGCTGCCCCTATGTCATTGACGAGAAAGAGACCGATGAAAGTCAAACGCGATACGGCTCATGCACACTATTTGAGAGGCGCGGCGCTGGAAGAGGATGACGCGTCGGGCGCGCGGGCGGCCTACGAATCCTGCCTGAAGGGCGATTGTCGGCACCTGGAGGCTCGCATCAACCTGGGCAGGCTTTTGCATCTGGAGGGCAAGCTGCGGGAGGCCGAAAAGATCTATCGCGGTACCAAGGAGCCCAGCGCAGTGCTGTTTTTTAACCTGGGCGTGTTGCTCGAGGACCTCAAACGCGAGCTTGAGGCCGTGGAGGCCTACCGCCAGGCGATCGTGCACGACCCCGCCATGGCGGATGCTCATTTCAACCTGTCGGCATTACATGAGCGGCTGGGCCATGCGCAGTCGGCATTCCGCCACCTCCTCGCCTACTATCGTCTGGCCGGTGAGCGCCGCTCATAAAATCGCACCGCGCACTGCAATAGCGCAGCGTTTATTATCGGGCTCGAGCAACGAAACGTTCTAAGGAATCGGCGGATGTCCATGACGGCGCAAAGGCGGTTTCGTCTACCCGCACTGAGCGCTTGCCTTGGATATCCCTAGCGATGGGCTCGCCGGTGCAGGTACTGACGACCGACAGGCTGCTGCTGCGGCATTTTGGCGCCGATGATGCGCCCTTTGTCCTGCGACTCCTGAACGAGCCCTCATGGCTAGAGAATATCGGGGACCGCGGCGTGCGCACGATAGCGGATGCCGAGCGCTACATCGAGAACGGCCCCGTGCAGATGTACGCGCGGCTGGGTTTCGGGCTTTGCCAGGTATGCCTGGCTGCGACCAATGAACCTATGGGAATGTGCGGGCTGCTGAAGCGCGAAGCGCTTGACGATGTGGATCTTGGTTTTGCATTCCTGCCGGAATATTGGGGCAATGGGTATGCCCATGAAGCATGCGCCGCAGTCTTATCGTACGCAAGAAGTCACCTGCACCTGGCCCGGATCGTCGCCATTACATCGATTAACAATGATGCGTCGCGCAGGGTACTTGAACGGCTCGGATTTGGGCTGGAGCGCGCAATTCGGCTCGAGCCGGCGGCAGAAGAGGTACTTCTGTATGCACTCGATCTCGAGCGATTCGTCGTGCGATCCGCACGGAATGGCCGGTAAGCTCTCGAGGGGCCGTACTAACGAACCGGCGGGTGGTGTGGATTACGCGCGCGCCCCTGACCTACACTAATCCCCTGACCGGTAACGAGGCATCATCACCATGTTGCAACTGAGGCCCAATTGCGAATGCTGCGGCACGGTCCTGGCGCCCGACTCGACGCAGGCGCGGATCTGTTCATTCGAGTGCACGTTCTGTGCGGAATGCGCGCAAGGCCCGCTTGAGGGCCGGTGTCCCAACTGCGGCGGCGAATCGGTTCCCCGGCCTCGCCGTCCACTTGAGAAACTCGCGAAATATCCTGCCTCGAGCGAACGCGTGCTGCGTCCGGGTGGCTGTGCGCGCGCGCCGTGAGCCCTGACGCCATCAATCGCCGCGCAGGTCATTCGAGTACTCCGCGTCAGATGGGGCTGCCATGAACTTGCAGACACTTGAGCTGAAGATACCGCCTCCGATTATCGCCGCAGTCGTGGCTGTCGCCATGTGGGGCCTATCCGCCGCTGCCCCGCACTGGATGGCTCCGGCGGCCCGGATCGCAGTGGCGTGGGTCATTGCGGCCGTGGGCATCGCCTTTGCCGCATCAGGGCTTATCGCATTCAGGCGTGCCCGGACCACGATGAATCCGACCCGGCCAGAGAGCGCATCCGCGCTGGTCACCACAGGGGTTTACAGGCTGACCCGAAATCCCATGTACCTGGGCCTGCTGCTGATCCTGCTGGCATGGGCGATAGACTTGTCCTCAGGCTGGGCGCTGCCCGCACCGCTGCTATTCGCGGCCTTTATGAATCGGTTTCAGATAGCTCCCGAGGAGAGGGCGCTTTCCGCGCAATTCGGCGCCGACTACTTGGCCTACCAGACACGGGTACGTCGTTGGCTCTAAGTGCTGGCAAGGCCATGGGAACGACCTGATGGTTGTGCATATTCGCGCACGGGGGCCCGCCTTATTCTTGCTCTTGTCGCAGGCGGCCACCGCCGAGGTCAGCGCGAGTCTCGACTATGCCTTCTATACAGCCCATGCGGACCCGCAGTCCTCGCTGTCGGCAATCCTGAAACGATCCGCCCCGCCGAGCCAGCGCAGTGGCAAATTCCTCGGATGGACCGATTGGCACGTAAGCTGGCATTTTCAGTGGCATACCAGTGCGAATGGCGAATGCCGGATCACGGCCGTCACGACGAGCTTGACGAGCACGATAACGCTGCCGAAGCTTGAGAATGCAACCCCCGAGCAGCAAAAGGAGCTGGACGCCGTGTTGCCGGCGCTGCGCACTCATGAACTCGGGCACTACACGATCGGCAAGGAGACGGCCGATGCGATCGACCAGGCGATTCTGTCCCTGCCGCAGATGCAGGACTGCGACACACTCGGTTCGGCTGCGAACCAACTCGGCCGTCGGATCATCGATGACCAGCGCAAGCTCGAGGAGCAGTATGACCTCTCGACCCATCATGGAAAGACGCAGGGCGCTTGGCTCAATCGTTAAACGGCTGGACCCGCTTCGCATCGCAAACGGCATGCTGCTGACGGTAGAACGTTTTATCATGTGCCGGCTCGCACCGCGATGCCCTAACCCATCGACCTTCCCCGGCAAGATATGCAGCTGAACCAGATCACACTGCCCTCAACGGATGTTGCCCGGTCATGTGCTTTTTTCAGCGCACTCGGGTTTACGCAGATTGTCAGCAATCTGCCGAATTACGCGCGCTTCGAGTGTGCGGACGGCGGTTCGACGTTTTCGCTGCACCGCGTTGATTCAGGGGCCCCGGGAGCCGGCATTGTCGTCTATTTCGAATGCGACGATGTGGATGCGCTCTACCGGCGGCTGGTGGCGCAGGGTGTCGAGTTCGACTCGGCGCCCGCGGACCAGACATGGTTATGGCGCGAAGCCTACCTGCGTGATCCGGACGGGCATGTCCTGTGCCTGTACCACGCCGGGGAGAATCGCCGCAATCCGCCCTGGCGCATCGGATCTGCCAGATCCTGAGCTGCGATGCGCGACTCCTCCCTCGATCCCAGCAAGGGCCGCCGTACTCGGCGGCCCGCCATACCGATCTGCGCTGGATTTGCGCCGATCTCGGCGCCGTCCGCGCGCATCTTGATCCTTGGCAGCCTGCCGGGTACCGAATCGCTCAGGCGATCGCAGTATTACGCCAAGCCGCACAACTCATTCTGGCGAATCATGGGCGAGCTGTTCGGGTTCGCGCATGACCTGCCTTATGATGAGCGCATCGGCGCGCTGCTCGCGCACGAAGTCGCGCTCTGGGATGTCTGCGCCGCGGCCCGCAGGTCCGGAAGCCTGGACTCGGCCATCGATTCAAGCAGCGTGCGCACCAATGATTTCGCCTCATTCTATGCCCGGCACCCGGCTATCGCCC
>JANXZG010000081.1 GCA_025355645.1 Gammaproteobacteria bacterium
CTCGCGCTTGCGCACCGAGTTGCCCAGGCGTTTCCCCGGCATCGAGTTCTTCTTCCAGCCGGCCGACATGGTCACGCAGATCCTGAACTTCGGCCTGCCCGCGCCGATTGACGTTCAGATCGTGGGGTTCAACGTCAATGCCAATCGAGCGATCGCGAATAATCTGCTACAGAAGCTGCGAGCGGTCCCTGGCACGGTGGACATGCGCCTGCAGCAGGCCAGCGACTATCCGACCATCAACATCGATGTCGATCGCACCAAGGCGCAAATGCTCGGCATGAGCCAGCAGAATGTCGCCAGCAACATGCTCGTTACCCTCTCAGGAAGCTTCCAGACATCGCCCTCCTTCTGGATCGATCCGCTGACAGGCACCCAGTACAACGTGGCCACGCAGGCGCCGCAATACCGACTGCAAAACCTGAACGACCTCGCCAACACGCCGCTGACCGGAAGCTCACCAAACGGGCCTGCCGCGATCCTGTCGGACGTTGCGACGTTCAGCCGCAGCGTATCGCCAGCCAATATCAGCCATTACGATGCGACGCCGGCGCTCGACATCTACGGCGCGGTAGAAGGCACCGATCTCGGCTATGTGTCGGCGCAGATACAAAAAATCGTGGACGACACCCGCAAAGACCTGCCCAAGGGCTCGACCATCCTGTTGCGCGGCCAGACCCAGACGATGAAGGCATCATTCAACGGCCTGCTGTTCGGCCTACTGGGCGCGATCGTCCTGGTCTACATGCTGATCGTCGTGAATTTTCAGTCCCTGCTGGATCCCTTCATCATCATCACCGCCCTGCCCGCCGCGCTCGCTGGCATCGTTTGGATGCTGTTCCTGACACATACCACGGTCAGCGTCCCCGCGCTGACCGGCGCGATCATGTGCATGGGCGTCGCGACCGCCAATAGCGTGCTGGTGGTGAGCTTTGCGCGCGAACGCATGAATGAAGGCGCCAGCGCATTTGATGCAGCGATCGAGGCCGGGTTCACGCGATTGCGGCCGGTCCTGATGACGGCGCTCGCGATGATCATCGGCATGATCCCGATGGCGCTTGGCCTTGGCGAGGGTGGCGAGCAAAATGCGCCCCTAGGCCGCGCCGTCATCGGCGGCTTGATTTTCGCGACCGTCGCGACATTGTTCTTCGTACCCACTGTCTTTACGATCATTCACGGCCGCGATACCGGCACAGAACCCACACCCGCGGAGCCTGCCCATGGCTGAACCATCCCCCCATACGCCGGACCCCGAGTTGCGCCGCAAGCTGCACCGTTACGGTCTGATCCTGTTGGTCGTCGCGATCGTGCTGGCCATATGGGGCGAGGTCAGCCGGGTGCTCGCCCGTGAGTCGCTGCGTAAGGATAGTGCGGATGCGACGGTGCTGACCGTCACTACGGTTTCGCCAACCCACAATGAGAAGGGCGAGGAGCTGGTGCTGCCGGGCAGCGTGCAGGCGTTTATTGAGGCGCCGATCTACGCTCGCACCAGCGGCTACGTGAAGGCCTGGTACACCGACATCGGCGCGCATGTGCATAAAGGGGAATTGATGGCCGACATCCAAACCCCTGAAGTCGACCAGCAACTGGCCCAGGCGCAAGCGGACCTTTCGACAGCGAAGGCTAACCAGGCGCTCGCGCAGAGCACCAATGAGCGCTGGAAGGTGTTGCTCGCCTCGGAGTCCGTGTCCAAGCAGGATGCCGAGGAGAAAGCCGGCGATGCGGCGGCAAAGAAAGCCGCTGTCGAATCGGCAGGCGCGAATGTCGCGCGGCTGCGTGACCTTGAGTCCTTCAAGCGGGTCGTGGCGCCGTTTGATGGCATCGTGACGGCGCGCAACACCGATGTGGGCGCGCTGATCAATGCCGGCCAGGTCAACGGCAGCGAATTGTTCCACGTCGCGGACATGCAAAAACTGCGCATCTATGTGCAGGTTCCGGAGGCCTATGCCGGCGAGACCCGCTCCGGCACCGACGCTGAGTTGCATTTTGCCGAGCAGCCGCGCGAAGCGGTGCCGGCAAAGGCGGTGCGCACGGCCAACGCGCTCGATCCGATCACGCGGACCCTGCAGGTGGAATTGCAGCTCGATAACAGCCACTACCAGCTTTTTCCGGGCTCCTATGCGGAAGTGCATTTCAAGCTACCCGGCAATGCGCAAACGCTGCGCATCCCCTCGAACACCGTCATCTTCCGTTCGGCCGGCCTGCAGGTGGCCACCATCGATGCGAACAAGCGCGTCAAGTTGAAGAATATCGTGCAGGGACGTGACCTTGGCGCCACGATCGAAGTGCTGTCGGGCATTGATGTCAGCGACGTGATCGTGCTGAACCCGCCTGATTCGATTGTTGATGGCACACCGATACGGATTGTGCAAAAAAGCACATGAGACTGCGGCTTGCCATTGCCATTTGCGTTTGCGGCGCGCTCGCAAACTGTACGCTTGAGCCGTCGTACACGAAGCCACCTAGCTCGGCAGAGCCGCCGGCGGCCTACCAGGAACTCGGCGCTTGGAAACCGGCACAGCCGGCCGATACAGAATCGCGGGGCGCCTGGTGGCAGGCGTACCATAACGCCGAGCTCGACGTGCTCGAGGGACGCGTCGATACTGCCAATCAGGACCTGAAGGCAGGCTTCGCCCGGCTGCAGCAGGCCCGCGCGCAGACCCGCATTGTCAGGGCTAGCTATTTTCCGCAGGTAACGCTTAATTCCTACGGGACTCGGGCGCGCGCCTCGCTTAATTCGCCGCGCTTTCCCACGAACTTAGAAGCCGTCGGCAATGATTTCGACGTCGAGGCGGATCTGACCTACCAGCTGGATCTGTTCGGCCGCGTGCGCAGTACGGCACATGCGGCCCTCGCCTCGCAACAGGCGAGCGCCGCGGACTATGCGACGCTGAACCTCACACTGCATGCCGAAATGGCAACGAATTATTTCGCACTGCAAAGCGCTGACGCGCAGCAACTGGTGCTCGATCTGACCGTCGATGCCTACGCCAAGGCGCTGCGGCTGACCAAGAACCTGTTTGAGGGCGGCGCTGTCGCCTGGGGAGATGTTGGCCGTGCGACAGCCCAGCTCGAGTCGGCGCGCACCCAGGCGGCGGACATGCACCTGCAGCGGGCCCAGCTCGAGCACGCCCTCGCGATCCTCGCCGGCGAGAATCCGTCGAATTTCCAGCTCGCCGCGGATCCTTTAGGCCCTGATCCTGCGCTCCCCGCAGTCGATGCCGGCTTGCCCTCGGCCTTGCTCGAGCGGCGGCCCGATGTCGCGGCGGCCGAGCGCCGGGTAGCCGCCGCCAATGCGCAGATCGGAGTCGCCCGCGCCGCCTATTTTCCAGTCTTCAATCTGATGGGCGCTGCCGGATACAACAGCGTGCAGGCATCCACGTTGTTTAGCGCGCCAAGCCGGCTGTGGTCCCTTGGTGCAACCGGTGCACTGACCATATTCGACGCGGGCGCGCACCGGGCCCAGTCCGCGCAGGCACACGCCGCCTACGACGAACAGGTGGCCGATTACCGAAAGGCGGTACTGACGGCCTTCGGCGACGTCGAGGACAGCCTGGTGGCGCTGAATCAACTGGTGCAGGAAAATAACAGCGCGGCGGCGGCCGTAAAGTCAACCGTCAGGGCGCTGCAACAGGCGCAGAATCGCTACGCAGCCGGGGCCACTACTTACCTTGAAGTGGTCATCGCCCAGAATCTCGCGCTGACCGCGCAACTTACCGCTGCGAGCGTGCAGCTCCGGCGCCTCAGCACCAGCGTGTCGCTGATCAAGGCGCTGGGCGGCGGCTGGCAGAACAGCCGCCCTTAGTGACCGCCGCCGCCAGCCTTGAAGGTAAACGGCGGCTTCGCAAACCACACCAGCGGCGTAATCACAAAGTACATGAGGCCAATGGCGACGAACACGTCATTGACGCCAAGCGTCGATGCCTGCTGCGCAATGATGGCGTCGACGTACTGGAATGCGTGGGCGCCCTGGATGCCGATCGCATCGAGGTGCGACTGGTAGGCTAGCCAGCCACTCGCCGAGTCGCGCACATGCTCGGTCAGCACCGCATGATGCAGGTCGGTTCGCCGATTCCACATCCAGATGGTCACTGCGGTCGCGATGCTGCCAGCCATCGTGCGGCAAAAGTTACTGAGACCGGTCGCATTCGTCAGCTGATCACCGCGGACCTCCGAGAGCAGTATTGTGTTGAGCGGCAGGAAGAAGAATGCAATGCCCAGGCCCTGCAGGAAGCGTGGGGTCGCGAACTGCGCAAACGTCGCGTCCGCGTTCAGCGTAGAGGTCCAAAGTACTGCAGCGCCGAATACCATAAACGCGAAACATACCGCGAGGCGCAGGTTCATCCGGTTCATATTCTTGCCCACGATCGGGGACATGACCAGCGCCAATAATCCCATGGGCGCGACCGCCAGGCCCGCATGCGTCGCGGTGTATCCCAATGTCGTCTGCAGCCATAGCGGAAACAGGATGTTGACGCCCATCATGCCGAAGTAGCCGAGGCACAGCATGATCGTCGCAACCCTGAAATTGCGGCGCCGGAACAGCCACAGGTCAACGACCGGATGCGCATCGGTCAGCTCCCAGGGGACGAAAAAGACCAGGCTGACCAGGGAAACCACCGCCGCGGTCACGATGGCCGGCGAACTGAACCAGTCCTTGTCATTGCCGTTGTCGAGCATGAATTGCAGGCTGCTTACCCCGACGATCAGCAGGACCAGGCCGGTGATGTCGATCGGGGATTTCACCGTGACCGACTCGCGCTTGCGCAGGATGGTCCAACAGGCGATCGCACAGAAGCTTCCCACCGGCAGGTTGATATAGAACAACCAGGGCCACGACAGGTTGTCGGTGATCCAGCCGCCGAGGATAGGTCCGCAGATTGGCGCAATCACGATCACCATGGCCCACAGCGCAATGGCCATGCCGCGGCGCTCAATGGGATAGTTGCGCAGCAGTATCGCCTGTGCAACGGACATCATCGGGCCGGACACGAAGCCCTGCATCAGCCGCGATGCCACCAGCATCGGCAGGCTCGTCGCAAGGCCACAGATGGCCGAGAAGACCATGAACAGCAGGACCGAGGTGACAAAGGTGCGCACCTCGCCGAACCTGCGGCTGATCCAGCCGGTCAGAGGCTGCATAAAGGCGGCCGCGAGCATGTAAGAGCTGACCACCCATGTGCCCTCGGAGGAGCTGACTCCGAGGCTTCCCGATATGGCCGGCACCGAGACGTTGACAATGGTCATGTCAAGAATCTCCATGAACGAGGCCGTTGCGATCGCCGCAGTCAGGAACAACAGCGGCATGCCATGCAACGGCGGATATTCACCTGGTTCAGGAGCCTTATCGGGCGTAGCCACAGGCCATTCCGCCTACTGGTCGGTGCCGAGATTGCGCAGGATCAATGCGTCGGCCTGGGCGTTGGCCTTGTCCAGGTCCTGCGTGTAAATGGCGGTGGTCTCTGGCGCGCGATTGTCCGGCTCCGCTGCCAGCACCGCCCCGCTCTGCGAGGAGGTATCGACCGTCGCCGTGACAGACAAGCCGACCCGCAAGGGATGCTTCGCCAGATTTTCCGGGCTGATGTGAATGCGCACCGGCACGCGCTGCGTCACCTTGATCCAGTTGCCGGAGGCGTTCTGCGCGGGCAGCAGTGAAAATGCTGCACCGGTACCGGCGGCCATGCCTTCGACTTCGCCGTGGAATATGAACGAACTACCGTAAAGATCACTGCGGATCTCAGCCGGCTGCCCCAGGCGTAGGTGGCGCAGCTGGACTTCCTTGAAATTGGCATCGACCCACAGATCCGAGAGCGGAATGACGGTCAAGAGTGGCTGGCCCGGCGTGATGCGCTGGCCGAGCTGCACGCCGCGCTCCGCTACATAGCCTGCGACCGGCGCCACGATGGCATTGCGCTGCGCAGCGATCCACGCATCCCGGTAGGCATCTTTGGCGCCGAGCACGGCAGGATTCTCGGCGATCGGCATGCCATCGACGAGCGCGTGCGCGCCGGCGGCCTGGCGCACGGCCTGATTCAGCGCAGCCTTGCCGATCTCGATTGCCTCCTTTGCATGGCGCAGTTCCTCGCCGGAGATCGCCTGGTCGGCAAGCAGCGGTTCACGCTTCTGCAGGTCGGTCGCCGCGCGCGCCAGTTCGAGCTTGCGCGTCGCTACGACCGAATCGTAGTTGTCCGCCATTGATTTCTGCTGGCGCACCTCACGCACCGCCTGCGCCAGCGCATTGCCGGCGCGACTGAGCGCGGTCGCGGCGTCGGTCGGGTCAAGGCGCACCAGGACCTGGCCGGCCCGGACCGGCTGCGTGTCGTCGGTCAGGACCGCGATGACGGTGCCGGCCACCTGCGAGGACAGGATAATCTTGTTGCCATTAACGTAGGCATCGTCGGTGTCCTCGCGCTTGGACAGGACCAACACCCAGTACAGCAGCCACAGCAGCCCCAGCACGAGGAATACGCTGGCGATCAGGATCATAATCTTGCGCCGCTTACCATTTGCAGGGGCCGCCGGCACGGGTTCAGTAGTTGCGTTCATGGTGTACTTTCATTTTTGCCAAGGGGAGAATTCGGTGTTTCCTGCGCAGCGTCATAGCCGCCACCTAGCGCGCGCTGCAGGCCGATGTCGGCCGACAGCAGTTGCGCATCGAGTTGGGTCAGCCCGTCGCGTTGCATGAGCAGCACTTCGGCCGCGTTAAGTTGCACGCGCGCGTCCACGAGGCCCTGGCGCACCTGGGCAGCCGCGCCGGAATGCAGCTTTGCTGCGGCCTGCGTCTCGATCAGGCGTTGTTCGCGCTGCGCCATCAGCTGCTGTCGTGTGGCCAGCTGCGTGGAGACGTCGCGCGCCGCATCGATTAGGGTCTGATCATAGGAAGCGATGGCGGCGTGCCACTGGTCAATGCTGCCGTGGTACTGCGCAGCGAGCGTGCCGTTGTCAAAAATCGGCAGATGCAGCGAGATGCCGGCCTGCGGCACGCGGCTGCCGTACTCCAGCAGTTTGCCCACGTCGATGGCGGAGACCCCGGCCAGCGCATTGATGCTGATGTCGGGAAAGAATTGCGCGCGGGCCGATTGCACGTTCTGCTGCATGACTTCGATACGCCAGCGGCTCGCGGTGATATCGGCCCTTCGGGAAATCAGATCGATACGCACGTTGTCGGGAACCGTGGCGATCACGGCCGGCAGCGGCTTCGCCTGCAGAGGCGGTAGCTCGGCTGTCGAACGCCCACATAGCGCGGCGAGCGCCACGAGGCGCAGCCGCGCCGAGCCTTCCAAAATCGCGATCTGTTCGCGCGCGGACGCGATCGCGGATTCAGCATGGTGTACGGCATCGGCAGATTCAAGGTCCGCCTGCACGCGCTCCACAGCGATCCTTCCGGCCTGCACCGCCATGCCAAGATTTTCATGGGCAAGGGCAAGGCGCTGCTGATCTGCCTGCCAGCCGAAATAGGTATCGGCAATCGAACTGGTCAGCACCAGTTCAGCGGCACTCCGATCGGCTGCGGCAGCGTGCGCCTGATCAAGCGCGGCACCGATCGCCGCGCGCTGTTTGCCCCACCAATCGAAGGTGTAGTTGAACTGCAGGCCGAGGCTCGCCTGGTTATACCAGTGAAAGCCCAGCAACTGCGGCGGGAAAAGGCCATTGTCGCTGAGGCGCTGGCGATCAAAGTCGCTGGCCAAACTGACTTGCGCCCCGGTTGCAGCACCGGCCAAGCGCACCGACTCGCGTGCCGCATCAAAACGCGCATGCGCCGCCTGCAGGTTCGGTGACTTGGCGAGGCCGGCATCAATCAACTCGTCGAGAGTGGGATCCTGATAGCGGCGCCACCAGTCCTTTTGTGGCCAGCTGCCGCCAGCGTCCGCCGCGAGCGGCGCGAACGGCACCGCTGCCGCGATCGCAGGAGTCTGCGGGGATCGCGGAATCCCGCTGCAGCCAGCCACGCTTAGCAGGCCGAACAGCATGCCAAGAGCCGGCCTCCTCATGGGCCCTGCCCCGACAGCAGCGCCGCGTTCACGGCATCCAAGCGGATCAGCATTTCCCGGAGCTCCGTGATCATGCGCTCCTGCTCCTTGACGGAGGCCTTGCCGCACAACAGCCGCACCTGTCCGAGCACCGCCGGCAGCGCGCGATGAACCAGCGCGACGCCCTTCTTGGTCATGCGCAACACCAATTTGCGGCGGTCCTGCGCGCTGGGTACCCGCGTGATCAGATCCCGTTCAACCAGTGCATCGGTAATTCGCGACATGTTTGCAGGCTTCTGCAGGGCCCGCAGGCATAGATCGCCCGGATGCGCCGTGCTCTGTGGCTGCGAGAACAGCGCCGTCAGGACGCGAAACTCACCCTCACCGAGGCCAAAGGGGCGGATCGCCTGCTCCAGCATCGTGCCGAGGTCGTGTGCCAGAAAAAGTACCAGCCGCACGATCAGCAGTTCATTTTTCGGCAGCTCGGGGATCAGCGTGCCGAGCCGCGCGAGGTTCGCTTCCATCGATTGCAGTTTTTGCCGGACCATAAATATTAGTATAGTAATGAACTATTCAGTACGCAACTAATTAGGGCCGCTGGCCTCAGGGTAACTTATTGCATATCCGCGCGGACTGCCGGGCGGTTCGCAGCGATCCCTGTTATCCGCGACCGGAGCGCGGCGGCGGCAAACCTGCGATTTGCCGGTAGCCGCATAAAAGGGCCACGGTTAGCTTCTATATTTCATGCACATAGATGCGCTGCCTGCTTTTGTACATGAGCAAACCCGCATAAGCTAGTTGCGCCATGCCTGAATTCCCGGCCGCGGATTCAAAAAGTGTGAAAAACAGCGCATTGCATTTTGGTTGGTCTGTTGTATATTCATTCCATAGAGCATTGATTTTGCAGGACCCCGAAAATTGAACAAACCTCGAAACCACATTAAGGTTTCGGGATTCGCGCTAAAGACAGGATTAACATGATCAGCGCTTGGGATTGTTTGTACTTCGCCGCCGTAGAACTGGTTCGCTCTACTCCTATCAAACAACGCATCGTAAATGCTTATCGCCGACATCTGTCATTGCTGCCAGTGGAGCAATTGCCGGTGGAAGTTCGCGATGACTATGCGCACCTGATGGGAAGCCTTCATGGCGTCCAGCCTTTGCGCGGCGAGGACGAGGTCACGGCCTCGGTTCGCAAGATGTCGAATCAGGAAGCCGATGAATGCGCGGCGTCGATCCTCGGGATATTCGCGCAGCTGTGCCGATCGCAGATGGCCCAGGGAAGGCCGTCGGCCGAGATCGTGATGCTGCACTCGCCGGACCCGATGCAGCAGGAGTTCGAAATTCCTGCCTCCATCGCCCGGGCCTGATAGCGTTAGTCTTCGATCTTAAACTCGATCGTATCCCATCGATGTGTTTCCTCGTGACGTCCCTGCAGGCGCAGTGCATCGACGAGGCTGCGTTCATCCCAGGGGCAGATGCTGTCGGCCAGATCGAGAATGGCTTTTGGCAATTTCTCGCTGGAGCCGAATAATTCCATCGCGATAATCGGCCGATTGGCGGACTTCGCAAAATTCAGTTGGAACAGCACCAGGTCCGGCTCCCGCCGGTGCGTCACGGGCAACACAATCACGACCTCGCTCGGAGCGATCTGCCGGCGCAGTTCCTCGCGCTGCGCCTCAACGCCAAGCGGGCGGGCAGCCTGTGCCAGCGCGGTGCTCTTGTAGTAGAAATTGCGCGATGACTCGAGGTACTCGAAAACGCGGCTTAGATCGTCGTTTTCTTCCCAGGTGTGGGTAACGAACAAACGAATCGGATTATTCGGCGTCGACATCGCGCCCTCCGCGCAGCTACTTCAGACATCCAGCCCGACAATGTACATGCATGAACGCGCGCTGGCCGCTACAATTCGCGCCGTGCGATTGCTGATATACAACATACGCTATGCCACCGGCGTGGGCCCCGCGTTTCACCTTCCGCTGCCGGGTGCAGGGTACCTGCGTTCAAACCACCAGGTGCTCGTCCGCATCACGGAGTTTATCAAAAAACAAAGCCCGGACGTGGTTGGGCTGATCGAGGTCGATACCGGCTCCATCCGCACCGGCATGGTCAACCAGGCGGATTTCATCGCCCGTTCGCTGGGCCATTTCTCGACCTACGAGTGCAAATACGGGGTCGAATCAGTCAACCAGCTGGTGCCGATCCTGCGCAAGCAAGGCAATGCATTCCTGGCCGGCCCATCGGTCAGGGGCGAGCGCTTTCATTACTTTGACACCGGCATCAAGCGGCTGATCATCGAGCTCGAACTTGAGAACGTGGCAATATTCTTGGTTCACCTGTCGCTGAAGTACCGTCATCGTCAGTCTCAGTTGCGCTACCTCTATGACTTGCTGCGCACGACCACCAAGCCGGTGATCGTTGCCGGGGATTTCAACGTCTTCTGGGGCGGACATGAATTGTATTTATTCACTCAGGCTGCCGGTTTGACCAGCGCCAACGTGCGCGCCCTGCCGTCCTATCCGAGCCGCGGACCCCGCATGGAGCTCGACTTCATCCTGCATAGCGCGCAGATTCAGGTGGAGCATTTTGAAATCCCGGATATCCGGTTGTCCGACCATCTGCCGTTGATCTGCGATTTCAGCGTGAATTTACCGACCAAAACAGGGTGAAACTTATGGCCGAGACAGCCAACTGGATTCCGGAGACCGATGCCGACGGCGTCGCCTGGCTCACGTTCGACAGCGCCGGCAGCCCGGTCAATGTGTTGTCACGCGCGACGGTACAGGAACTCGGCGCCTGCCTGCGACGTATCGAGGCGCAGCATCCGCGCGCCCTGGTGCTGTGCTCGGCCAAGAGCAGTGGGTTTATTGCAGGTGCGGATATCAAAGAATTCGCGACCATGCGCACGATGCAGGAAGGCCTCGACTCCGTGCTTGCCGGGCAGTCGGTATTTGAGTTCCTCGAGCGGCTGCCCTTCCCGAGCGTGGCCGCGATCCAGGGCTTTGCCTTGGGGGGCGGCCTGGAACTCGCGCTGGCGTGCACGTACCGCGTCGGTGCCGATGACGGCAAGTTGTCGCTCGGACTTCCCGAGGTACAGCTCGGCATTCACCCGGGCTTCGGCGGCACGGTGCGCTCAGTGCGCCTGATTGGCGTGCGTCCCGCCATGGAGCTGATGCTGAAGGGCAAACCCTTTAACGCGGCGCGCGCGCTTGCGACCGGCCTCATCGATGCGCTGGTACCAGCCGCACAGCTCAAGCAGTGCGCCAAGGAAATCGCCTTGCAGGCGCCGAAGCGTAAGTCAGCGCCACTGGTTGAGCGGCTGTTGAACCTGTCCGTGGTGCGCCCGTTCGTCGCCAAGCAGCTGACCGGCGCCCTGCGCGCGAAAGTGATGCCCGAGCACTACCCCGCTCCGTACGCGATCGTCGACCTGTGGCGCCGTTACGGCGCCACTGCTGCGCAGAGTTACCCGGCTGAGGCGCAGTCAATTGCCGCGCTGATGAACGGTCCAACCGCACGCAACCTGATTCGTGTCTTCATGCTGCAGGACCGCCTCAAGGGGCTCGGTGGCAAATCCGCTCAGGAGTTCCGTCACATCCACGTCATCGGGGCCGGTGTCATGGGCGGCGACATTGCAGCGTGGTCGGCACTGCGCGGCATGACAGTGACCTTGCAGGACCGCAGCGCCGAATTGATTGCCCCTGCGATTGCGCGGGCCAAGGGGCTGTTTGAGAAGCGCGCCAAGAAACCCGGCGATTCGGCCGCCGCGCAGGCGCGACTCAGCATGGATGTGGAAGGCAACGGCGCTGCAAGAGCCGATGTCGTGATCGAGGCGATTTATGAGAACCTCGATGCCAAACGCGCCCTGTATGCGCAGCTTGAACCCAAGCTCAGGCCCGATGCGATATTCGCGACCAATACCTCGAGCATCACGCTCGAGTTGTTATGCAAGAACCTGCAGGACCCGGGCCGTCTCGTCGGCATTCATTTTTTCAATCCCGTTGCGCAGATGCAGCTGATCGAGATCGTGCGCGGCGAGCATACGCGGCCCGAGGTCGCTGCCGCCGCCGCGGTTTTTGCACGCAAGCTCGACAAGCTCCCGCTCCCCTGCGCCAGCGCGCCAGGATTTGTCGTTAACCGCATATTAATGCCTTACATCAACGAGGCGATTTTTGCGTTGGAAGAAGGGCTCACGCCCGACTTGATCGATGCCACGGGCAAGCGCTTTGGCATGCCTATGGGACCGATTGAGCTCGCAGACGTCGTGGGCCTCGACGTATGCCTGCACGTCGGCAATGTGCTGGCGAACGCGTTCGGTCGCCGCGCACCGCAGATCCTTACGACCCTCGTGGCGGAAAAGAAAATGGGCCGCAAGAGCGGCCAGGGTTTCTACACCTGGCACGACGGCAAGCCGGTACGCGCGACGGGCCCGGGCGCTGCGCCGCCGCCGGACCTTGAGGATCGGCTGATGTTGCCGATGCTGAACGAGGCGGTCGCCTGCCTGCGCGAGCATGTCATCGCAGATGCCGACCTGCTGGATGCCGGCGCAATTTTTGCGACGGGCTTCGCGCCGTTTCGCGGCGGACCCCTGCAATATGCAAAGAGTCGGGGAATCGACAGCATTCGCGCACGCCTGTCGGAGCTTGCGGCACGTTACGGCGAGCGTTTTGCACCTGATCCGGGCTGGCAGCAACTGAGCGGCCTGTGATAACGATGCGACCCGCCACGAGCCGTCCTGTGGTAGCATCTTTTCCGTAATTTGAGCCTCTTCGTACCCACTTAAACCGGCTACATGCTCGATGGATGAACGACCGCTGGAAATCGCCCTACTCAAGACCTTCTCGCCACTCGACGGGCTGAAGGCGGATAATCTTTACGCGCTGTCGAAGAAAACCCAGATAAAAACAATGGAATCGGGCCGCCTGCTGTTCAAGCAGGGCGAAAGCGACCGGCGCACCTACTACCTGGTCTCCGGAACGGTCGAGCTGCGCGCCAATGATCGCTCCGTGGGCAACATCCGCGCCGGTACTCCCGAGGCGCGCACTGCGCTCGGGCCCGGCTCGCCGCGAAAGTTCACCGGGCGCGCGCACACCGACATCGAATACATCATGATCGATTCCGATCTGCTCGACGTGCTGATCACCTGGGACCAGACCGGCAGCTATGAAGTCGAGGAACTGAACGAGAACAAGGACGGCATCAGCAGCGGCGGCGACTGGATGACCACGCTGCTGCAGACCAAAGCCTTTCATCGGATTCCGCCCGCCAACATCCAGGCGATCTTCATGCGCATGCAGCGGGTGAACCTGAAAGCCGGCGATATCGTCATCAAGCAGGGCGCGGAAGGTGATTTTTTCTACGTCATCGTGTCCGGCAAAGTCCTGGTGACACGCGAGACACCGCTGAACAAGGAAGGCCTGAAGCTCGCCGAGCTTGGGGCTGGCGACAGCTTCGGAGAGGAGGCGCTGATCGCGGAAGCCAAGCGCAATGCTACGGTAACCATGGTCACCGACGGCTCACTGATGCGCCTTGGCAAACAGGACTTCCAGACGCTGCTCAACGAGCCGCTGTTGCAGTGGGTCGAATACGACCAAGCCAAGAAGCTGGTAGCGGAAGGCGGCAAGTGGCTCGACGTGCGCCTGCCAAGTGAATTCCAGAATTTCCGCATTGAAGAGGCCATCAATATACCGCTGTACTTCATTCGGCTGCGCCTGAATGCCCTGGAGAAGAAAACCAAGTACATCGTATGCTGCGATACCGGCAGGCGCAGCTCCGCTGCGGCCTACATCCTCAGTGAGCGCGGCTTCGAGGCGTACGTGCTGAAGGGCGGATTAGCGCAGACCGAAGCGACGCGCACGAAGCAGCCTTGACTGCGCCTGCGCGGGGCTCTACATCGTGTGCGTCGGCTTATCCCCGCCTAGTGCGCCGGCCAGATAATTCTCGATCTTCTTTTGCGTATTGCCGCGATCCTGATCGCTGAACTGCACACCGATGCCCGCAACGCGCCGCCCATGTGCGCCCTTCGGCGTCATCCAGATAACCCGGCCGGCCACCGGCAGCTTCTCGTCCTCACCCATCAGGTTCAACAGCATAAACACATCATCGCCGAGGCGATAATTGCTGTTCGTCGGGATGAACAGGCCGCCATTCTTGACGAATGGCATGTAGGCAAGATACAGCGCGCTCTTATCCTTGATAGTGAGCGTCAGCAGGCCTGGTTTGCTATTTGGATTGCGCAATGCTTGAGCCGATTCCGGAATTATCCTTAAACTGAAAGAGCGCCCAGCCCGGCCTGCAGCAGGGTCTCCAGCGCCAATTGTTGGTTCATGCCGGTCTGGCTTAAGCGCCGGAACTGTCTGGCCGAATCCAGTAAATCATATAATTGACATATCTTGGCCCTAACTCGGGTGTCAGGCAAGCGCACCGGTGTCCCATTTGGGGCGGATTCTGCCACGCCAAGAGAAATACGCACACGGGTTGTGATCCAGTTCTCAAGCCAAAGTATCCGCAACTGCAAATGGGAGCGCACCCACTGCTCCGCCAGCAATGTCACATCGACCTCCCCGGCCGATAACTGCTTGATCCCGGCGCGCATGTTTGCATCGATTGCGGCGAGTCCTGCGGCGTCGATATCACAGGCCAGCAGTGGCGCGCCGCCCGCGAGCGCAAGCGCCGCATCCCAATCGCGGTCCGCGCCCACGTGTTCGTTCAGCCACGCACGTGCTTCGCCCAGCGCAGGCGCGCGCAGTTTCAGCCGCAGGCAGCGGCTGGACACTGTGGCGGGCAACCGATGATTGGGATTGGCAGTCAGGATCAGCAGGGTATCCTGCGTGGGCTCCTCGAGTGTCTTCAGGAACGCGTTGGCGCCATTTGCATTCAGCAGTTCGGCCCCCTCGATCAGGCCGACCTTGTAGCCACCACGATAGCTCTTCAGCGTCAGCGCCTCGATCAGCGCGCGCACCTGTTCGACCTTGATCTGCTTGGCCTCTTCCTCGACACGTACGATAAGCGCATCCGGATGGTTATCCGCCTTCAGCAGCAGGCATGAGGCGCATACGCCGCAGGGACGCTCAAGCTTGCGATCGCATAGCGCAAATGCCAGCGTCCATTGCGCGAGCGACTCGACGCCAAGGCCGGGCGCACTCAGCAACAGCAGCGAATGCGGCAGCCGCCCCTGCGCGGCTGCCTGGCGGATGCGCCCGATCGCATCGTCCAGCCAGAACATTTTCTGAGCCTTCAGGAAATCCATTGTCTCGACTCGACGGCCGCAAGCACCGCCCGGGCCACCTGCGCTGCGGGCCGGTCGGTGCTGATCACCGCATAGCGATCCGGGTTGGCCCTGGCACGCGCGAGGTAGCTTGCCCGCACGCGTTCAAAGAATTCCGCCCGTTCGGATTCGAAGCGGTCCGGCGCGGCTCCAGGATTTCGCAGGTGCGCACGCTCGAGCGCCTTTTGTATGGGCAGGTCAAGCACAATGACGAGGTCCGGCCGTCGCTCTGCCTGCACGAAGCGCTCGAGCGCTGCAATCACCATGAGGTCGAGTCCGCGGCCGGCGCCCTGATAGGCATAGGTCGCATCGGTAAAGCGGTCGCAAAGCACCCAGCGCCCGGCACGCAGTTCCGGTTCGATGCGATTGGTCAGGTGCACGGCACGCGCAGCGAACATCAGCAGCAGCTCCGCTGACATCGGCAGGGTTTCCTGTGCCGATTCGAGTACCAGCGCGCGGATTTTCTCGGCGAGCGGCGTACCCCCCGGCTCGCGCGTCACCAGGTGCGCGATTTGGCGGGCGCCGAGCGCGCTCGCGAGTGCAGCGACCTGCGTCGACTTGCCGACGCCCTCGATTCCTTCGAACGTGATGAAGCGCGCCGTCTGGCTCATGGGGATCTGCGCGCCTCCTTGGCCCGCTGATGCGCAACATACTTCGCCACCGCGGCGTTCTGCTGGAGCAGCGTCGCGGAGAACACATGGCTGCCATCGCCGCGGTCGGAGGCCACGAAATACAGCGCATCGGTGGCCGCTGGATGCGCGCAGGCGTGGATCGCCGCAGCGCCGGGAAGCGCAATAGGCGTTGGCGGCAGGCCCTCGCGCGTATAGGAATTGTAGGGTCCGTCGGTATGCAGCTCGACGCTATGCAGCGAGCCATCATAGGCGTCGGCGAGCCCATAGATCACAGTGGGATCGGCCTGCAGGCGCATGCCGATTTCTAACCGATGCTGGTACAGGCCGGCGATCGTCGCAAGCTCAGCAGGATTGGCCGACTCCTTCTCGACAATGGAGGCAAGGATCAGCAATTCGTTGGCGCTCCTGAGCGGGATGGCCGGATTCCGATCTTCCCAGGCCGCATTGAGCTCACGCAGCATTGCCGTGTGCGCCCTTTGCAAAATATCGATATCGGTCGTGCCACCCTCGAACCGGTAAGTCTCCGGCAGGAATTGCCCTTCTGCCTCGCCCGCGCCAAATCCCAGTCGCTGCATCAGGTCAGTTGGCGCCGGTGCAAGTTTCGTGACTATATCCTGATTTTTGCGCAGTGCCTCAAGCAGGTCACGAACGCGCCATCCGTCGATGATCGTGAATGAGTAAAAAACCACATCGCCGCGAACCATCCTGGCCAGCAGCTCGCGTGGCGTCATGCCCGGATCAATCTCGTACTCCCCCGCCTTGATCGCGCCCGCGGTGTCCTGGCTGCGGGCATACCAGGCCCAGGCGCGCGGACTCGTCACAATGCCGCGCGCGTGCAAATCCGTTGCCACATGCGAGAAGCTCATGCCCGGCAAGACCTTGAATCGAACGGCGGAAGCTACCGCAAGAGGCTGGTCGAGGCTGCGCAGCCCCTGCCAGATCACCAACGCAAATGCGCCGAGGCCGAGCGCAGCAAGCACCAGCACGATGCGCAGTACCGCTTTCATAGCTGATCCAGCCGCTCGCGCAGCGCCGCCGCCGTTGCCATCAACGCCGGGCGCAGCCTCTGGTTGCCATGGCGGATCTCGCCCACACTGATCGGGCCGCTCAGCGCATTGGTCAAGAAGACTTCCTCGGCGCCTTGCAGATCCTGCAGGCTGACCCGTCGCAATGCCGCCTTAAGACCTAACCTGGGTGCCTGCGTGAGCACCCATCGGCGCATCACGCCGGCCACTCCGCAGCGGTCAAGCAGCGGCGTCATGAGTACATTGCCCCGGCGCAGGAATAGATTCGACATAGTACCGCAGACGATATTGCCATCGGCGTCCCGTAGCAATCCCTCCATAATCCGCTTATCCCGCCACTCGGATCTTGCTAGAACCGACTCCAGGCGGTTCAGCGTCTTGAGCCCCGCAAGGCTTTCATTAATGCCCAATTTCATCCGGCACATGCGCACGATGACCGCTTGGTCGTTGCTGCGCCCCTGGGCGCGCAGCAGCGCCGCGATCGAGAGGATGCGTGTAGTGCGCTCGCGACCGGAAGGCCGGTAGCCGCGCGCGCCCACGCCGCGGGTAAGGATCAGCTTGATCACGCCCGAGACGCGTAGCGCCGCGGCCTGCCCGAGTTCATCTCGCAGTTGTCGCTCGGGCGGCGCCTCGATCTGCAGGCGCCGGCAGCCCTGTTGAAACCTGTCCAGGTGGTAGTCGATCAGGCGCACGGCACCGCGGCGCACGCACATCGTCTCGAACAGGCCGTCGCCATACTGCAATCCGCGATCGCGATGATCGATCGTGCTCACCCGGCGCCCATTGATCCAGACGATCATGCGGCCGGTCGCATGGCACGCAACATGCCTTCCGCCTTGGCGCGGGTTTCGGCAAGTTCCTGCTCCGGGATGGAGTCGGCTACGATCCCGGCGCCGGCGCGGAAGCGCGCCGTCTGGCCCTGCACGGTGATGGTCCGTATCAGGATATTGAAGTCCCCGCTGCCATCGCGGTTCAGGTATCCAAGCGAGCCGGTGTAGGCGCCGCGGGCGCCGGACTCGAGCGCGCCGATGATCTGCATGCAGCGCACCTTCGGGCAGCCCGTGACGGTGCCGCCGGGGAACATGGCGCGTACAACCTGTACCGGCGAGACCTCGGGGCGCTTGCGACCACTGACGTTCGAGACGATGTGATGCACGTGCGCGTAGGTCTCAACACTCATGTATTCATCGACTCGCACGGAGCCCCCGATGCACACGCGCCCAAGGTCATTGCGCTCAAGGTCGATCAGCATCACGTGCTCCGCACGTTCCTTTTCATTTGCCAGCAGCGTGCGGATCAGGGATGCATCGGCATCGGCCGAGGCACCGCGCGGCCGAGTGCCCGCGATCGGCCGGGTCGAGACCAGACCATCGCGGATCGACACCAGGCGCTCGGGCGAGGAACTCAGCACCGCAAAATCCCCATGGCGCAGCAGGCCCGCAAAGGGACTCGGATTAGTCGCTCGCAGCCGTCGATATATTGCCACCGGATCAATCGGGACCGTGGCTGTCCCGCGCCACTGCCGCGACAGATTGGCCTGGTACACATCGCCCGCCGCAATGAACTCAAGCGCAGCGCGCACCGCCGCGAGGAATCGCTCCGGCGGATCCTCCTGCATCGCGATGCTCGCGAGCCTTGCGGCACTCGCCTCCGGCACGTCCGATTCGGGTAAGCCACTAGCATGGCGCGCAAAGCGATCCAGCAGCGCTTCGCTCCCGTGCTCACAGATAAGCCAAGCACGCATGGCGGAACGATCGCGTATCCAGGCGGCAGGCGTACGGATGGCAAGCGCCCCAAGCGGCTCGTCGTGGGCCGTAAGCAGTAGCGTCGGCTCGATCTCTGCAGCGATCTCATAACCGAGATAAACCAGCCAGCCGCCGAGGAAGGGCAGCTCATGCGCGACGGCCGGCAAGCGCAGCGTATTCCACCAGTTATCAAGGGCCTCCAGAAAGCCGCCTGCCCCCGCAGCCTGCGTGCCTTGCAGACGTTGCGCGGGGCCGAGCTGCAGGATCTCGCCGGAACTGATCGGCAGGATGTCGTAACGGCCGCTCGCCGCGTTAAGGGCGGCGGCCGCGCCGCTTTCCAAAAGTCCTGGGTAGTGCTCCGGATACCGGGAGACCAGCCTTAAGGGCTCAAAGTCGGCGGAAAATGAGCGAACCGTTGGTGCCACCGAACCCAAAGGAATTGGACAGTGTGTGTTCGAGCCGCATCTGGCGCGCGGTTTTCGGAATGTAGTCGAGGTCGCAGCCGGCGCCGGGCTGCTCGAGGTTGATCGTCGGCGGCGCGACCTGGTCGCGCAGTGCCAGCACCGAGAATATCGCCTCCACCGCACCGGCGGCGCCGAGCAGATGACCGGTCATTGATTTTGTGGAGCTGACGGCGAGCTTGTCGGCCGCCGCGCCAAAAGCGCGGCGCATGGCGTTGGTCTCGGCGCGATCCCCGAGTTCGGTCGACGTCGCATGCGCGTTCACGTACTGGATCTGGTCGGGATTCAGGGCGGCGTCGCGCAGCGCGTTGACCATCGACTTGCGCGCGCCCTCGCCGTTTTCGGGCGGTGCCGTCACGTGATAGGCATCCCCGCTCATGCCAAAGCCGATGACCTCCGCGTAGATGTTCGCGCCGCGCGCTTTAGCGTGCTCGTATTCCTCAAGCAGCATCGCGCCGGCGCCATCGCCCATGACGAAGCCATCGCGATCCTCGTCCCAAGGCCGGCTCGCCGCGGCCGGATCGTCGTTGCGGTGTGACAGCGCCTTGGCCTGGGAAAAGCCGCTCATTCCGGTCGGGCATAGCGCCATTTCCGAGCCGCCGGCAAGCATGGCATCGACATCGCCATACTGGATCAGGCGCATCGCGAGGCCGATCGCGTGCGTCGAGGTCGTGCAGGCGGTCGCGACCGCAAGGTTCGGGCCAGTCAGGTTGAAGATAATCGACAGGTGGCCGCTGACCAGGTTGATGATGCTGCCGGGGATGAAGAACGGCGAGACCTTCTTGGGCGAATGGGTCTCAAGGTAGCGATCATAGGCTTCCTCAATCGACTCAAGCCCGCCCATACCGGCGCCCATCATGATGCCCACGCGTTCGGTATTTGCCTCTGTGATCGTCAATCCGGAGTCGCGCATCGCCTGCATGCCGGCGACGACGCCGTATTGCATGAACGCGTCCATGCGGCGCGCTTCCTTGGGGCTGATGTAGGGCTCCAGGTCCAGAGCCCGGATTTCGCCGCCGAAGTGCACCGGGAAGTTGCTGGTGTCGAACCGGGTGACCGTTGCGATGCCGCTGCGACCGGCGACAATGGAATCCCATGCGCTCGCGACATCGTTCCCCACCGGCGACACGATTCCTAAACCCGTGACGACGACACGTCGTTTGCTCAACGGCGACTCCTCATAACACCGACCGCGAACGCCTGCGGCGCCCGCCCTCACCCCTGGATGCGGATTAAGCCTTGGTCTTGTGCGAGCTGATGTAGTCGATGGCCTGCTGCACCGTGGTGATCTTCTCGGCATCTTCGTCCGGAATCTCCGTCTCGAATTCTTCCTCGAGCGCCATGACCAGCTCGACCGTATCCAGCGAGTCGGCGCCAAGATCGTCGACGAACGAGGCTGCGTTGGTGACTTCTTCTTCCTTCACGCCCAATTGCTCAGCGACAATTTTCTTTACTTGCTGCTCAACCGTACTCATCGTTTTGGTGTCCTCTCGGAGTTGGGTATGTGCGCCGTTGTAGTACGGCCGTATCGGCCAGCCTCACCTGCCGGCAGGCCGCGTATTTTATGTGAACCCGGGCCCCTAGGCTACCTTAAACGCCGTGGGCAATGCCGAAGGGCGGGGATTTCTTGCTAAAAAGGCAACTTGACGGCCCTTTTCACGCCATGTACATGCCACCGTTCACGTGCAGCGTCTCGCCGGTGATGTAGGCGGCCTCTGGCCCGGCCAGGAATGCGGCGGCGGCGGCAATCTCGGCCGGCAGGCCCAGCCGGCCAAGCGGGATCTGGGCATACAGCGCGGTGCGCTGCACCTGATCGAGGCCACGGGTCATGTCGGTGTCGATGAATCCGGGCGCAATCGCGTTCACCGTGATGCCGCGCGAGCCAATCTCGCGCGCCAGCGACTTGGTGAACCCGAGCATGCCGGCCTTTGCGGCCGAATAATTCGCCTGCCCCGGGTTGCCGGTGGCTGCGACGACGGAGGAGATGTTGATGATGCGGCCCTTGCGCGCCTTCATCATGCCGCGCAGCACCGCCTTCGACAAACGAAACACCGACGCGAGATTGGTATTCAGCACCGCCTCCCAGTCCTCGCTCTTCATGCGCAGCAGCAGCATGTCGCGGGTGATGCCGGCGTTGTTGCAAAGGATGCTGACGGGCCCCTCCTTCGCTTCGATATCGCCGATCAATGCGTCGATCGAGGCCTGGCTTGCGACGTCGAGCAGGGCACCGCGACCGCCGCTTTCTTTCAGCGTCTCGCCGATGCGCAGCGCACCCGCTTCGGTGGTTGCAGTACCGATGACCCGGGCACCGTCGCGCGCCAGGCGCTCGGCAATCGCTGCACCAATGCCGCGCGAGGCCCCGGTAACCAACGCAATTTCACCGTTCAGCATGATCTTTATATCCTCCCCGTCGAGCCGACCGCGGTCAGCGCATCCTGCAGGGCTTTGGGATCCTCGAGCGCGATCATGGCGAGGTTGCGGTTCTTGTCGACACGGCGATTCAGGCTGGTCAGCACTCTGCCCGGTCCGCATTCGAACACATGCGTCGCGCCGGCCGTGATTATCGTGCGCACTGTCGCGGCCCAGTAGACCGGTGTATGCAGTTGCTTCACGAGCCCGGCGCGGATCGATTCCGCGCCTACATGCTCCTTGATCTCGACGCCATAGACGGCCGGGCCCTGCGTCGCGCGGACCGGCACCTTCTCGAGCTGCTCGCGCAGGCGTATCGCCGCCGGCATCATCAACGAGCTGTGGGACGGGACGCTGATCGGCAGGGGCACCGCGCGCTTAGCGCCGCGGGCAGTGGCGGCTGCGATCGCCCTTGCGACCGCCGCGGTGTTCCCGGCAATCACCACCTGGCCGGGTGCGTTGAAGTTGACCGCCTCCACCACTTCGCCCTGCGCCGCCTCCTCGCAGGCGGCCTCGACGTCGATATCCTCGAGCCCCAGGATCGCAGCCATCGCGCCCTGACCGCGCGGGACTGCCATCTGCATGGCCTGGGCTCGAAACTTTACGAGCGCAACCGCCGTCCTGAACTCGATGCTGCCGGCCGCCACGAGCGCCGAGAATTCCCCGAGGCTGTGCCCAGCCATCATGTCAGGCTGCGTGCCGCCGCGCTCGCGCCATAGCCGGTAGGTTGCAACCCCGGCGGCCAACATTGCCGGCTGGGTGCATTCGGTGGCATTCAGCGCAAGCTCCGGCCCTTCCTGGCATAGCTTCCATAGGTCGTAACCGAGCACCTCGGAGGCTTGCGCAAAGGTGGCCTGGATGACCGGCGACCCCTTGGCGAGCGACGCCATCATGCCGATCGACTGGGAGCCCTGGCCCGGGAATACAAACGCTAAGGACATAGGCTTAAGGCACCTTCAGGACGGCATCCGCCGCTCAATTATAACGAGTCGCCAGCATAGCGCAGCGCCCACGAGGAAACCTGCAGCCGCGCCGTAGATATGCGCATCGATAACGACCAGCGCGACGCCATGGCCGCCGCCATGCTGATAGCGTTCCAGCGCCAGCTTGAAAAGGCCGGCACCCAGCAGCAGCCAGCGGTCCCAGGCGCGCGTGGCCAGATGGCGCGCGACGCCTGCAGCCATGATCGCATGTAGCACACCTGAAGCACCGACATACCAAGTCACGTCGGGACTCAACCACCACAGCCCGCAGCTGATCGCGAGCGCTCCCGAGAGCACGATGATCAGCCAATCAACGGCATCATAATCGGAGGCGAACAGTGCCCAGATCAATACGAGCCCGAGTTCATTGAGCAACAGGTGATGCAGGTCCAGATGCACAAGGTGCGCGGTCAACAGCCGCCACCAGCCACCTGCCGCAATCGCGGCGCGATCATATTGCAAGCCGAGCGTCGCGCTGTCGCCTAATACCCACAGCCCGTCCAGCAGCGCCATAATCAGCAGCAACCAAATCCAGCGATCATGGTCCCACTGAAGCGCGTGCAGGATTTCGTTGCCCCTGAGGCGCCCGGTACGCGCTTTGGGACGGTGTTTTTTTGGTATCATTTAAGGACTTACCGAGGTCACTTTATGCACTCTCGCTCGCGCGGTTTCACGTTGATCGAAATTATGGTCGTGGTGGTCATTCTCGCAGTGCTGGGCGCACTCGTGGTACCTAAAATCCTCGAAAATGTCGACAAGGCGCGCGTAACGCGCGCCAAGAGTGATATTCAGGCCATCGAGACTGCGCTCGACCTGTACCGCTTGGACAACTTCAAGTATCCGACCTCGGAGCAGGGATTGCAGGCGCTGGTCACGCCCCCGGCTGATCCGACGATCACGAATTACCGCAGCGGCGGCTATCTGAAGTCCCCGCCCGTCGATCCCTGGAACAACCTGTATCAGTACCAGAGCCCGGGGGCGGACGGCCGCGAGTACGAGATCGTCTCCTACGGGCGCGACGGCAAGCCCGGTGGCGAGGGCTATGATGCGGATATCGACACAGCCACGATGGATCAGGTTCCAGCGCAGAGAAATTAGCCTGCGGATGCGGGAATCGTAAAAATGCGCAGCGGCATCGCCGGGGTCCGCGGGTTCACGCTCGTCGAGATACTCGTCGTGATCGTGATCATGGCGATCGTGATCTCCCTTGCCGTGCTCTCGATCGGCGTGACCGGGCGCGATACCCAGATAGACCAGGAAAGCCAGCGCATCGAGGGACTCATCGACATGCTGCATGAACGCGCGCTGATCGAAGGGCACGACTTCGGCCTGCGCCTCGAACCCAACGCCTATGAATTCGTTGCCTATGACACGCGCCGCGGACAATGGGTGGCGCTCGACCAGGAGCGCGAATTCCGGCGTCGTAATCTGCCACCAGGGCTGGTCTTCCTGCTCGAGCTCGACTCGCGCGAAGTGGTGCTGAAGCCGAAAGACCCGAATCTCTCGAGCGATACGCCGGCACCGCCGCAGCTGGCGATCGCCGCGAGTGGCGACAGCACGCCGTTTCGCATCACGCTGGTGCGTGAGGAAACCCGGGCGCGCGCCTTGATCAGCGGCGATTCGCTGGGCCGCTTGACGCGGCGCAGTTCCGACCAAGCGAACCTGCCCGAAAAGGCCTCATGAGAACCCGCCGGGAAGACGGCTTCACGCTGATTGAGGTGCTGGTGGCGCTCGCGGTCATCGCGATAGGCCTGTCGGCGCTGATGAGCGCAATCAGCGGTACCGCGAGCGCGAGCGGGTATCTGCGCCTGAAAGCGCAGGCGCAGTGGATTGCCCTGAACCGCCTGATCGAAGTGCGCCTGAACATGCAGAAGTTCGCGACCAGCACCGACACCGGCGAGCTCGATTACGCCGGCCAGCACTGGCATTACGATACCCGTTATTTCGAAACCGGCATTCCCACCATGCAGCGCGTGGTGGTGCGGGTATGGGCGGGCAAAGCGGATACCAAAAGCAATCCGCTCGGCGAGTACACAGGGTTCGTCGGCACGGCGCTGGCGAGCGCGGGCACCTCGAACGCGGTCGACTGGACCGCCGGCAGTACGGCGACGCCGTTGTTTGGCGCTGCGCCCGGCAACGGCACCACGTCCCCGGCGACGCCCTTGCCTGTTCCCGGCATGTCGCGCGGCATCGGGGGCAGCCAGCAACAAGGGGGCCTCGGCCTCGATAGCAGCAGCGGCGATAACTTAGGCGGCGATGGCTTCGGGGACAGCCTTGGCACGAACAGCAATAGCAGTGGCAGCAGCAGCGGGGGCGACAGCTCGAGCAGCGGTGGGCTGCAAAATGACTCATCGGGTGGCTCACCATGAGCCGCAGGATCGGCGGCTTCACGCTGGTTGAGATGCTGGTCGCGCTCGTAATCATGGCGATCATGGCCGCGCTCGGCTACGGCATCTATCGACAGGCGCGCATCGGCTCGGAACGGGCCGGGGAGTCGCTTGCGCGCACGCGTGAGGTCGAGTTCGGGCTGCGCATCATGGTGCAGGATTTTTCGCAGATCATGCCGCGTCCGGTACGCAACCCGCTCGGCGACTCGCGCCTGCCGGCACTGCGAGGGGGCACCGGCGCGCCGACGATCGTGGACCTGACACGCGGCGGCTGGTCAAATACCGCAGGGCTGCAGCGCAGTACACTGCAGCGCGTCTCCTACCAGCTCATCAATAACAGCCTGCAGCGCAGCTACCAGAGCGTGCTCGATGCGACCACCACAAACCAGCCGATCACGCAGAATCTGCTGACCAACGTCAATTCGATCCAGTTGAACTACCTGGACCAGAATCACAGCTGGGCGCCCCTGTGGCCCGCGCCGGCGCTGCCGCCGAACGAGCAATTGTTTTCGCGCCCGCTTGCGATCGAGATCCTGATTGATTTCAAGGACTGGGGGAAAGTGCGGCGCTTGGTGGAGGTCGCAGGATGAGGCGCCGCTATCAAGGTGGCGCGCCGCGCCAGCGCGGCGTCGCACTGATCATCGCGCTCGTGCTGGTGGCGCTCGCGACCATCCTCGCCTGGAAAATATCGTTTCAGGGCTATCTTGAGCGGCGCCGTGCGACCGGCTTCCTGGCCGCCGAACAGGCGCTTCAGTTCGGCATGGGCGCCGAGGCGCTCGCTGCCGATATCCTGGCGCGCGACCTGCAGTCGAGCAAACAGTTCACGCTTGCGCAGGACTGGGCGCAGCCGAGCCAGCCCCTCCCGATCAGTGCCCCCAGCGACCCGGACGGCGAGCCTATCGGCACGCTGCAGGGCAGCCTCGAGGACATGCAGGGACGGTTCAACCTGAATACGCTCGGCCACCTGATCCCGCAAAACGGCAAGATGGTGCAGGATCCGCAGCCGCTGCTACAGTTTCAGCGCCTGCTCGTCTCGCTGAACATCGAGCCGAAGTGGGCCGGCATCGCGCGCGACTGGATCGACGCGGACATCGTTCCGGGCGAGCCGGATGGTGCCGAGGACGCGGTCTACACGGCGCAGACGCCGCCCTACCTGACCGGCAACTGGCCGATGACGAGCACCAGCGAACTGCTGGCCCTGCCCGGCTTTGGCCTCGATCGCTACCAGAGGCTCGCGCCCTTTGTCACGGCCCTGCCGACGGCAATCCCGTCGATCAATGTGTGCACAGCGTCCGCGCGAGTGCTCGAGAGCCTGGCGGATAATCTGGCGGGCGAGTGGTCGACAAATCCGGACGCGCTGGTCACGGGGCGCAAGGGCGGCTGTTTTCCCGATATCAACACCGTCAAGACCATCGCGGGCAGCGCCAATGCAGGCGCCATTGCCGCTATCATCACGGATGGCACGGCCTATTTCCTGCTCACGACACACGTGGCGCTTGGCACGTCGGAGTTCACCTTGTACAGTCTTTTGTCGCTGGGCCAGGGTGGCAAGGTAACGCCACTGCTACGCACTTTCGGGACACTTTGAATAACCTATGACATCGACGCTGCTGTTACGCCTGCCCCATCCGTCGCAACCGGATGCCGAATGGCTCGCCGTCGATGAGGCGGGCTTCGCGACCGGTCCGCGCCAGAGCGGATCGCTGGAAGCGGCCGCCGCGGCCTGCGCCGGCGCAAAGGTCATCGCGCTCGCGCCCGCGACCCAGATCCTGCTGGCCGAGCCCGAGCTACCACCCGGCAGCGGCGCCAAGCTCTCGCGCGCAATTCCGTTCGCGCTTGAGGAGCAGCTGACCGAGGATATCGACCAGTTGAGCTTTGCCGTCGGGCGCCGCAGTGAACGCGGCACGACGCCGGTGGCCGTCGTGTCCCGCTCGATCCTGCAAGGCTGGATGGCGGCGCTGACGCAGGCCGGTATCGATCCGGTCGCGCTTTACGCCGATGTGTCGCTGCTCCCCGACAACCCGGGTCAGACCGTGCTGTGGCTCGAAGGCGACCGGCTGAGTGTGCGCCGTCCCGGTAGCCTGCCCGTCATGATCGAGATGGCGCCGGTCACGGAAGCGCTGGCCGTGACCGGCGTCCTGGATGTCGATGCGGCTGCCCTACTGTACGTCACGGCCGCAGACTGGGGGCGCGTGAAAGCTGAAATCGAACAACTGCAGCCGCGCTTCGCCGCGCTGAACGTGCAGGTGTTGCCCGATGGGCCTCTGCCGTGGTTTGCGCGCGAGCTAGCAACCACCAGCGCGATCAACCTGCTGCAGGGCGAATTCTCGCGCTCGACCGACTACGGCTCGCAGTGGCGATTGTGGCGCAGCGCCGCGCTGCTCGCCTTCGGCCTGCTGGTAGCGCATGTGGCAGTCCAAGCCTTGCAGATCCACCAGGCCAATCGCCAGAGCGCAGCCACCGACCAGCAGATCGCACAGGTGTTTGCTGAGGCGATGCCGTCCGAGACGCTACGCGATGCGCGCCGCCAGATGCAGGAGCGCCTCGACAAGATCCGCAAGGCCCAGGGCGGTGCGGAGAATTTCCTGCGCATGGCGCAAGCGCTGAGCGGCGCGAGCAGCGCGCTCGGGCAGGTCGACATCGAGGGCCTGAGCTTTCACGGGCAGACGATGGACATGAAGGTCACGGCCGCCAACGTGCAGGCGCTTGCCACCCTGACCCAGTCCGTGGCGAAGCAGGGCTTGAGCGCCGAAATCCAGTCCTCGACGCCTGCCGGTACGAAGGTCGAGGCGCATGTGCAGATACGCGCCGCGCGTGCGGACGGCAAGTGATGGATAAATTGCGCGCCTGGTATGCGAGCATCAGCCCCCGCGAGCAACGCATGGTTGCGATCGGATCGGTGCTGCTGGCGGTATTGCTGCTGTGCGGCGGCCTCTTATGGCCACTGCATGCGGCCGCCTCGCGCGCGCAGGAGCGCAGCGCCACGCGCCGCGCCGATCTTGCCTGGATGCATGCCAACGAATCGGAAATTCGCAGTGGCGCCTTGCTACTGCCCCGTGAAACTAACGAGGCCCCGGTGGTGCTGGTCGACCGGGTCGGTCGGGAAAACGGACTGGAAAGCGCGTTCCGCGGCACCCAGCCGAGCGCCGGAGGTCACGGCGTGCGCGTGCAGCTTGAAGCGGCGCCGTTCGATACGATGATTACCTGGCTCGGTGCGCTCGAGCAGCACTACGGGCTCACGATTGATACGGTGACCGTGGAACGCGGTACCAAACCCGGTATCGTGAATGCCAGCGTCACCCTCACCCAGGCCAAGTAAGCGGCGCTCATTTCGGGCGCCGCTCGCAATTGGCGCCTGCGCCCTGCTCGCCGTGCTGATCGCAGCCTTGCCCGCGTCGCTCGCTGGCGCGCTGTTGCCGCACGCCGTGCACGCCACGGATTTCTCGGGCAGCTTTTGGCACGGAGCCGCGGGAAGGATCAGCGTCAATGGCATCGAGTGCGGCGCGGCCGAGTGGCAATTGCATCCGGCGGAGCTTATTGGCCTGCGCCTCGGGCTCGAGCTGCGCTGGGTCAAGGGAGAATTCGCGCTGGCCTCGCGCGCGCATCTCGGCCTGCATGGCATAGAGGCCGATTCGATCAGCGGCGGCGGAGCGCTCGAGGACATTGCCACGCTCACGGGGCTCGCCGGTTGGCGCGCGACGAGCACCGTGGCGATCGATCACCTGAGCGCGAGGTTCACTCAGCTCAAGGAACTGCGAGGTGACATCACGATTGCCGACCTGCACATAGCGAACCTCGGCGCACAGCTTGACCTCGGCGCCTACACCTTGCACTTTGCGGGCCCGGCGGCGGATGCGCCGGGCACCATCGAGGGGCAAATCCAGGATAGCGCCGGCCCACTCGAGGTGCGAGCGGTGTTGACGCTCTCACCCGAGAATCATTTTAGCACCCTGCACGGCACGGTCAGGGAGCGTGCCTCGGCGCCGCCCGCGCTGCGCACGGCGCTCGAGGATCTCGCGCAGCTGCGGCCCCGCGATGCGCAAGGGCGTATACCGCTGGAGATCGAGTTTTCTTTCTAGCGGTACCACTGACCGCAAGGTGGACAAGGCCTCGATCGATCCTTAAACTACCGCGCCGAAAGAACCGGCCCTCAAGGGAATCATGGAATCCACCCGCCCCATCCGCGCGCTGTTGCGCGGACTCGATGCGCTGTCGGCCCTGAATGGCCGCGATGGTGCCATCGTGTCCGAACTGGTCAGCGAGATCCGCCTGCCGCGCACCACCGTCTACCGGGTGCTGGAGACGTTGTGCGAGGCCGGATTCGTGCAGCGCGACCCCAACGATGATCGCTATCGGCTGACCATGCTGGTGCGTGCGCTAAGCGACTCGTTCGACGTGGCCGCCTCGCTCGTGCATGTCGCGCAGCCCTACCTTGGCGAACTCGCCCGCGCACTCGGCGCCCCCGTCGCACTCGCCACGCTCTCAGGCACCTCAATGCGCCAATGCGAAACCGCCGGACTGCGCTCGGACATGATCACGCAGCGCGTGCCGCTACTGACGAGCGCGAGTGGCCTGGTCTACCTTGCGCACTGTGCCGCGGAACAACGCGATTCCCTGCTGGCGGTATTGGCCCGCTCGCGCCGGGCGCCGCAGCAGCAGCTGAGTTCGCGCAGCGCACTGCTCGCGGGACTGCAGGAGATCGAGATGCAGGGCTTTGCGGCGCAGGCGAGCGGCGCTGCGGCGGCGGGCGAGGTCACGCTGGGCATACCACTGATGGTGGATGCGGAACTGCTCGCGGTGCTGACGGTGCGCTACCCCGCCGCCGACCTCGGCGCCGCAGCCGCGCCCGAGCGCTACCTGCCACGCATGCGCAGCGCCGCGCTGCGCATCCATCATCAATTCATGGAACAACAAGCCGGGTCCTATCGCGCCGGCGCGCCGGCCGCGGCGACCTGAGGAGTAGTGATGAAGAAAATCATGGTTTGCATCAAGCGCGTGGTCGATTACAACGTGCGGGTTCGTGTCAAGCCCGATGGCAGCGGCGTGATGCTCGATGGGGTCAAGATGAGCATCAACCCATTCGACGAGATCGCGCTGGAAGAGGCGCTGCGCATCAAGGAGCGCGGCACCAACGCCGAAGTCGTCGTGGTCAGCATCGGCATCGCCGACACGCAACAGCAGCTGCGTACTGCGCTCGCGATGGGCGCAGACCGGGCTATTCTGGTGCAGACCGACCAGCCGGTCGAGCCGCTCAGCGCGGCGCGCACCTTCCTCGCGCTGGTCAACAAGGAAAATCCAGATCTCGTGTTTCTTGGCAAGCAGGCGATCGATGATGATGCGAACCAGACCGGGCAGATGCTCGCCGCCCTATGGGGCCGGCCGCAGGCTACCTACGCCTCCAAGCTGGAGCTCGCCGAGGGCAAGGCGACGGTCACGCGCGAAGTCGATGTCGGCCTTGAGACCATCGAAGTGGACCTGCCCGCGGTCATCACCGTGGACCTGCGTCTGAATGAACCGCGCTACGTCAAGCTGCCCGATATCATGAAGGCGAAGAAAAAGCCGCTCGATATCACCACCTTTGAGGCGCTCGGAGTGAACTTGGTGCAGGGGCTTAAAAACGTCAAGACCGAGCCGCCGCCGCAAAGACAAAAAGGCATCATGGTCAAGGATGTCGCCGAGCTTGTCGGCGTACTCAAACAGAAGGGTCTGATCTAATGGCAAACATCCTGATCATCGGTGAGCACGACGGCAAGACTTTGAATCCGGCGACGCTGAAGTGCGTGACCTGCGCGAGAACGCTCGCCGGAGCAAAAGTCAGCATCGCCCTGCTTGGGACGGATACCGCGGCGGTGGCCGCGCAGGCGGCCGCCGTCCAGGGCGTCGAGAAAGTCCTCCGCATCGACAGGCCCGAGAACCAGCATCCGCTCGCCGCAAGCTTCGCGCCGCAGATCGTCGCGCTCGCCGCCGCCTACAGCCATGTGTTCGGGCCATCGACAAGCTTTGGCAAGGATTTAATGCCGCGCGTCGCCGCGCTGCTCGATGCGCCGCAGGTCAGCGACCTGATGAGCATCGACGGCGCCTACCGCTTCCGCCGTCCGATATATGCCGGCAACGCAATCGTCACAGTCGAGGCGGACCCGGCGCGCAAGCTCATTGCAACCGTGCGCGTGGCCTCCTTCGAAGCCGCCGCAGGGGGCGGCAGCGCGGCAATTGAAAGCGTGTCGCTCGAGGTGGCCCTTCCCAGCCATACCCGCTATGTCAGCGTGCGCTCGGGCGCCACAGACCGGCCTGACCTGCAGACCGCCTCGAAGGTCGTCTCCGGCGGGCGTGCGCTCGGCAGCGCGGAGAACTTCAAACTGCTGTATAGCTTCGCCGACAAGATCGGCGCCGCGGTGGGCGCCTCACGCGCGGCCGTTGATGCAGGCTACGCACGCAATGAGATGCAGGTGGGCCAGACCGGCAAGATCATCTCGCCGGAGATGTATATCGCGATTGGCATTTCCGGTGCAATCCAGCACCTGACCGGCATCAAGGATGCGCGCACGATCGTTGCGATCAACAAGGACGCGGAGGCGCCGATATTCGAGGTGGCCGACGTCGGCCTCGTCGGCGATTTGTTCCAGATCATGCCCGAGCTAGAGCGGCTGGTCGGCAACTGAGGCAACGGCATCGAGCGCGCTGATCAAAAGGTCAGCATGGGCGCGCCCGAACACCATTGGCGGGCGCAGCTTCAGCACCGCTCCCAACGGGCCTTCCGTGCCGGTCAGGACCGAGTGACGCGCGGCAAGCTGGTTTACGAAGCGCCGCGCGCACTCGCGCGAGAGCTCCCCGCGCGTGCCCAGCACCTCAATGCCCAGCAGCAGTCCGGCTCCCCGCACCTGGCCCAAGCAGGCGTGGCGGGCGCTGAGTGCCTGCAGTTTTTCGCGCAGATACCTGCCCGTCGCATAGGCGTTCGCCATCAACTGTTCCCGATCGAGCGTCTCAAGCACCGCGAGCCCGGCGGCGGCGGCAACCGGATTTCCACCGAATGTTGAGAAAAATCCGTATCTTGCCTGGAACTTCTCGATTAATTCTCGATTAGCAATAACGACTCCGAGGGGGAAGCCATTACCCACCGGCTTGCCGAGGGTCACGATGTCGGGCAATAGTCCGCGCCGCTCGAAGCCCCAGAAATGAGATCCCGACCGCCCCAGGCCATACTGGACTTCATCGCCCACGATCAAGGCGCCGGCGCCGCGGATCCGGTCGGTCATCTGCGCGAGCCACGCTGGCGGCGGGTCGAAGATGCCATTGCTGGTAAAAGCGCTATCCAGGTAGAACGCCGCTGCCTTGACGCCGCGCGCACGCAGGGCCTCGATCGCCCGATCGGTATCCGCCGCGACTGCCGCGAGGTCAAGGCGGTCCGGCCTGTCCTGATGCCCGAGCGCGCCGGGCGGCGCCTTGAGCGTCTCGATGCGCGGATCGGGAAGCGCACCCGCGGCCGGGCTCAGCGCGGTTACCGCACCCGTGATCCCATGATAGGCAAAGGACATCACGAGACCCCCGCTATTGCCGGTCGCGAACTCCGCCATGCGCCACGCGACATCGTTTGCCTCGCTGCCGGAGTTGACGAATATGCAGCTGTCCAAGTGCGCGGGCATGCGGCTGACGAGCTGCTCGGCGTAGTCGAGCACCGATTCATGCAAATAGCGGGTATGCGTGTTCAGCAGCCCGATCTGGCGCTCGATAGCATCGATCACGGCCGGATGCGCGTGCCCCACGTGCGGCACGTTGTTGTACACGTCGAGGTAACGCCGCCCGGCCGGATCAAACAACCATGCGCCCTCGCCGCGCACCAGGTGCAGCGGTTCATCGTAGAAAAGCTCCGCACCCGCGCCGAGCAAGCGCCGGCGTCGCAGGCCGAGGCGCGTCGATGGGGGTAGGGTCGCAGCGGCGTCGTGCCATTGCGTCGTCAGCGCCTCGCGCCCCTGGTCGGCCATCTGCTCGAGCGAGCGCACGGCATTGCGGGCCGCCGTATCGAGTGCGGCAACGCCCGCCGGGTCATGCTGGCAGCGCCACGCATGCACAAGGATTGTCACGGCATGGCGGGCGGCAATGAGTTCGTACAGGCGCTCGATCTCAGCGACCTGCAGGCGCTGCACCGAAGTATAGGCCTGCAGCAGCGCCGGAAGATCAGTCGCCGCCGCACTGCCCTCGGTCAGCAGCTCCGACATCGCCACAGCGATCTCAATGACCAGCGGCCCATGGATCATGTCGCCAAAATCGACGATGCCGGTCACCGCCCCCCGCGCGGCATCGACCAGTACATTGCCACCGTGGCAATCGCCATGAATCGTCTGTGCGCGCAGCCGCAGCAGCGCGGGTACCGCAGCGGCGAAGTCCGTGGAAATCTGGGCGAGGCGGCGCCGCAGGCGCGGATTGTCCAGGTACTCGATGAAGGTCGACAATTCCGGCAGGCGCCGCAGGTCCCATGCCAGCACTTCGCCCTGCATCGGATCGGAATGGGGATCTGGAAATCCCTGCAGCGCGCGGTCGAGGCGCGCGAGCATCGCGCCAAACTCTGCGAGCAAATGCGGCGTTGCTGCGCGCGCGGCGAGCAGTTCGCCGCCCAGGTGACTGATCAGCAACGTCGAGTGGGTGACCCGGCCCTGTACCAGGGTCCCTAGCGCTTCGCCCGAGCGCGTCGGGAAGATCTGCGGCACGGGCAGCTGCGGAAATTCCTGGTTCAGGAAGCGCAGCACGGCAACCTGCCGCTCGATGCTTGCCGAGGTCGACGCAGGATCAATCAGCTTAAGGACGTACTGCGTGCCGTCGGCCGCCTGCAGGCGAAAGTTACGGTCGCGCTCCCCGGCCAGCGCAAGGGCTTGTGCCTGGAGACCGTAGATCTGCGCGGCGGCCTGTATCGCCTGCACGGGCGAGACCAGCGGTGCCGAAGTGCGCAGCGCCAGCAAGGCCGGAGTCAGAGCTGGCCGAGGATGTACTCGGCGGCGGAAACCTTGAAGTCTCCCGCAGCCTCGACATTGACGTGCGTGGCGACGCCGTCCTTGACGACCAATGCGAAGCGCTGCCCGCGCATGCCCATGCCATGCGCCGTCGCATTCATTTCGAGTCCCAGGGATTTGACATATTCCCCGTTACCGTCGGCCAGCATCAGGATCTTGTCGGCAACCTTGGCCTGCTTACCCCAGGCGTTCATCACGAACACGTCATTGACAGCCATCATGGCAATCGTATCGACGCCTTTGGCCTTGAGCGCGTCCGCCTGGTCGACGTAGCCCGGCAGGTGCCGGGCATCGCAGGTCGGCGTGAAAGCCCCCGGAACGGAGACCAGCACGACGGTCTTGCCCTTGAACAGCGCCTCAGTGCTGATCTTCCTGATGCCCTCGGCGGTCATGTGCGAGAAGGTGCCCGCAGGCATCCGATCACCGGCTTTGATGATCATCGTCGCCTACCCCAGACGTTCGGCATACAGGTTCCAGAGCTTCAGTACTCTCGGGCTGATACCCGATACGGACTTCAGCTGGCCAAATGCCTTCTTGGCCTCGGCATTATTCTTCAGGTTGACCTGTGCCAGTCCGAGGTACACATAGGCCTCTTCCATATGCTTGATTTGCCCCTTCTGCAGGCCGCGCGTGATTGCGGAAACGGTATTCGGATAATCGCCAAAGCCGTAGTAGACCTCGCCCAGCTTGACGTCGAGTTCACCCGCAGCACTTTTCTTGGCTTCGGCATCGAGTTGCGCGAGGCTCTTGCGATCCGCATCGGCGCGCCCCTTGACCGAATTCAGCAGTCGATTGGTGCGATCCTTTTGGTCCGCAGCGACCAGGTTCGGGGTGTCCAGGCTTTTCTGCACGACTGCCTGGGCTTCACCCGGCAATGATGCATCGCCCAGCAACTGCGCCATCTCCATGTAATCGCTGGCGGCGGTCATCGAATTCGTGTTGTACATGATCCGGTAGATCATCAACAGGTTCTTGTCGTCGCGCTCATCCTGCCGCTCGAGGCGCAGCAGCTTGTTCCAGAAATCGGTCTTGCCGGTCAGGCGAATCAGTTCCTCGAGCGCAGCGATCGTGCCCGGGTTGTCGTTGTTGTCAAATGCGCATTGCAGCTTGAACAGGAACAAGTTCTCCTTGGGCACCTCATGCGCGGTACGGGCGAAGGCAATGGACTTGTCTGCCCACACCACGGCATCCTTGCAATCCTTCTGCAGATAATAGCTTTGCGTGACAGCCAGATAGATATCGGCACCAGCCGAGCCCGAATCGACCAGCTTCTTGCCGTAGTCGATCGCCTTCGCATACTGCTGCGTGGAAATCGCGATCGAGAACACCGCGCGGACATAGCGGTTGGTCTCCTCGGCGTTTGCAGCTCCGGTCGCCAGCGCATCCTCGTAGGAATGCTGCGCGGACTTGTAGTCATTCGTCTTGACGTACGCAAATGCCTTCAGTTCGTCGATCGTCTTGTGATCGAATGGCGTCAACGGAGAGATTGCCTCGGCAGCCGTCAGGCTCTTGAGCCCTTCGGTAAACTGGTTGGCCTGCAGCGCTTTCTGCGCTGCAATGATCTCTTTGGCGATCGAGCGGCTGATCTGCGGCCCCTTAGGCGCATCCGCCGCGTAAGCCGTGCCGTATAGCACTACACACAACAGACCGATTGCCGCTTTTTTAAATTGAATCATGAGAACAAACCTCGCTGCCTACGGGTATTTTCAATAGATGCGCGCACCGCCCGCTTGAAGGGACTGGCGCGCAAGATTGGCTCTTGCCTGGGGTACGCTATCAGAACAGATCGTTGTTGACGAACCCGATCTTCTTCAACCCATGGCGCTGCAGATCCGCCAGGGTCTGCGCGACCTTTTCATAATGGGCGAACTTGTCCACGATGATATGCACCTCGGGCTGCGGGTCCTTCTCTGCCTCCTGCGCGATATAACCCTGCATCGTCGGGCGGTCGACCGGCTGGGAATTCCACGTCATCGTGCCGTCGAAGTCGATGGCCAACGTAATTACCTCGGGCGGTGGCGGCGGTACGAAATTCGGCGGGGGCGGCAGCGGGTTGTCGATCTTCACCGCATGCGTCATGACCGGGATGGTAATAATGAAAATGATCAGTAGCACCAGCATGACGTCGATCAGCGGCGTCATGTTGATGTCTGAATAGCTTTGGCCCTCGTTGCCGCCAACATTCATCGCCATGTCTAATATCTCCTAGCGACTGACCGCGCCGAGCACGTCGGGCTCGGTCAGGAATGCGACCTTGCGGATGCCGATCCTCTGCGCGGCGACCAGCACCTGGCCCACATACATGTAGCGCACGTTCGCGTCGCCGCGGATATGCACTTCGGGCTGCGGCTCCTGGCGTGCCAGCGAGCGCAGCTCCGTGATCATGTCTTCACGGCTCGCCAGCTTCCTGATGTTCCAGTACAGATCGCCATCCTTGTTGACCGAGATCGTGACGTTCTCAGGTTTCGTCTGCGTTGGCAGATTCGTTGCCTTCGGTAACGTCAGGTTCACCTGCGCCACGATCACGGGAATCGTGATGATGAAGATGATCAGCAGCACCAACATCACGTCCACAAGGGGCGTGACGTTGATGTCCGACATCGCAGAGCCTTCATCATTGGTACCAACATTCATGGCCATGGCGCGGGTTCCCTACTTCGCCTGCATCGGTGCGGGTTTCACACCTATGGGAGGCGCCGTGACGCGATCGCGGCCCAGTCCGAGCTTGGCACCGGAGATCAGGTAGGCCTGCAGCTCATGGGCAAAGTGGCTGACGCGCTCTTGCACGCCCTTGTTGCGCTTGAGCAGCACGTTGTAGCCGAGCACGGCTGGTACAGCGACGAACAGGCCGATCGCGGTCATGATCAAGGCTTCACCGACGGGTCCCGCGACCTTGTCGATCGAGGCCTGGCCCGCGAGGCTGATCGCGATCAGTGCGTGGTAAATGCCCCAGACCGTGCCGAACAGACCGATGAACGGCGCTGTGGCACCGACGGATGCCAGCACCGGCAGGCCCGATTGCAGCCGGCTGATGACGATATCGGCGGTGCGGCTAAGCGATTCCGAGATCCACTCGCTGACTTCAATGGCACCGGACAGGCGTGCTTTGTTGGCCTCGTGGTGTTCATAGGCCTGGCGACCGGTCTCTGCCAGCGCGCGGAATGGGTTGCTGTCACCCTTCAGCTTGCTGATGGCGTCCGGCAGGCTGGTCGACAACCAGAACTCCTTCTCGGCTGATGTAGCCATGCGCCGCAGGCGCCCTTGATCAAAGAACTTGGTGATCATAATGAACCAGGTCAACAAGGACATGATCAGCAAAATGACCAGGGTCGATCGTGCGACGATGTCGCCTTGCGCAATTAGCGCACCAAGACCATATGGATTATCAACGACTGTCTCTGCCATGGACCGATTCCCTCTGCTTACGTATGTTGGTTAAAACGACTGCTACTAAATTAACCGATGCATTTAATCGAAAGGAGAATGTACCGCGCCTGCACTAGTTCTTGAGCTTCCAGGTGATCGGCAGCAATCCGGTGTACTCGATCGGCTTGCCATCCTGCAAAGCAGGCTGCATCCGCTGGCCCTTGACCGCCTTTAAGCAAGCGTCGTCCAACCGCGGAAAACCGGTGCTGGTTTCGATTGACTGGTCATTGATTTTGCCGTCGGCCCCGACGGTGATCTTCACCTTGCAGGAACCTTCTTCATTGGCGCGCTTCGAGGCATCCGGATACCACTCCTCGCCGATGTGCAGCGGATGCTTCGGATCCTGCTTGACGCCGGTGAATGAGTGCTGCACGGCCTGCACCGGCGGCGGCGCCCGCGTCTGCGTTATCTGCGTGATCGCGTTGGTCTGCTCCACAGGTGCCTGGATATCGACGAACTCAGGCGGCGGAACGTACGGCTTGAGTTCCTCGAGCTTCGGTGGCGGCGGCGGCGGTTTGTCGTCAGCCTTGGGCTTGTCGATCTGCGCGATCTCGACCGGCGGAATGATGGTCTGCGAGATGCGGCGCGCCAAGCCGGAATAGAACGCCCAACCTACCAGAACGTGCAAGCCGATAACCACCAGAAAGATGAGGCCCTTCTTGCCCGAAAAAATCGATGGTTCTTCGTAATTATACATAGTGTCGCTTGTGTTCCTTTCCCCTGCCCCGACTCAATGTACGCGCAATCCTTGTCCCAAGACAACAGCTGCTGCGTGACCCCGGACAACCGCACTTTACCGAGCGCCCTACCGATCGGTATTTTATCCGGGGGCCTTGAAGACTGACACATTTGCCGCAGGGACTGCAAGCGCAAATTGGGCTTGGGGTCACTCCAGATCAGTCACGGCGCCGAGGGTCGCGCTGCTGACGCACTTTGCATATTTCGCCAGCGCGCCGCGCACCGCATAGGGTCGGGGTGGCTTCCAGACCTTGCGCCGGGCGCGTAGTTCGACGGCGCTCAAGCGCACGCTAATCTCGCGCCGCTCGGCATCGATCGTAACGGGGTCGCCGGTGCGCAGCAGCGCCAGAGGACCTCCCAACGCCGCCTCGGGGGAGATATGCCCGACGACAAAGCCATGGCTGCCGCCCGAAAAGCGTCCGTCGGTGATCAATGCCACCTGCTTGCCGAGCCCCTTGCCCATGATGGCCCCGGTCGGACTCAGCATCTCGCGCATGCCAGGACCGCCGCGCGGCCCCTCGTAGCGGATCACAACCACATCGCCAGCGCGCACCTTGCCTCCCAGGATGCCGCGCAGGGCCTGCTCTTCGGAATTGAAAACCCGCGCCGTGCCACAAAAACGCAGGCCTTCCTTGCCGCTGATCTTGGCAACCGCGCCCTCAGGCGCCAAATTGCCGTACAGCACGACCAAATGGCTGTCCTTCTTTATGGGGTTCGAGAACGGCCTGACGATGGACTGCCCGGGCGGATACGCGGCAACGCCGGCAAGATTCTCGCCCAGCGTACGACCGGTCACGGTCATGCAATCGGCGTGCAGCAAGCCGGCGTTCAGCAGCGTCTTCATCAGCGGCTGGATGCCGCCGATTGCGCCGAGCTCCGACATCGAGAACTGACCGCTCGGGCGCAGATCCGCGAGCACCGGAACGTGTTTGCCGATGCGCGTGAAATCATCGAGTCGCAGCCTGACATTGGCGGCGGAGGCCATGGCGAGCAAATGCAGCACCGCATTGGTGGAGCCCCCCAACGCGATCACGACTGTAATGGCATTTTCAAATGCCTTGCGGGTCATGATCTGGTGCGGTGCGATACCTCGATTGAGCAGGTTTACCACGGCAGCGCCGGCGCGCGCGCAGTCATCGCGCTTCTGTGCGGAAGTCGCATCCTGAGCGGAACTGTTAGGCAGGCTCATCCCGAGCGCCTCGATCGCGGATGCCATGGTATTGGCCGTGTACATGCCGGCGCAGGATCCGGGCCCCGGTATTGCGGTGCGCTCGATGTACTGAAGCTGGTGTTCGGATACCGCGCCGCGGGCGTAGGCGCCGATCGCCTCGAAAATCGTCACCACGTCGCTGCGATCGGGCCCCGGCTTGATGGTGCCGCCGTATACAAAGACCGCGGGACGGTCCAGCCGCGCAACCGCAATCAGGCATCCGGGCAGGTTCTTGTCGCAGCCGCCGATCGCGACCACGCCGTCGAATCCCTGCGCGCCGACGACCGTCTCGATCGAATCTGCGATGACCTCCCGGGACACCAGCGAATAGCGCATGCCGGGCGTGCCCATCGATATGCCATCGGACACAGTGATCGTGCCAAAAGTCACGGCCTTGCCGCCATGCGCCTCGACACCGGCGGCCACCTCGCGCGCAAGCACATCGATGTGCATATTGCACGGAGTCAGGTTGCTCCAGGTCGAGGCAATGCCGATCTGCGGTTTCTTAAAATCCGCATCGACGAACCCGACCGCGCGCAACATGGCGCGGCTGGGTGTCTGCTGAACGCCATCGACGACGATTCTTGAATGGCGCCTCGGGTCGACCGCCTTGGCCTTGCGGGCACTGCGTGGTTTTTTTCCGGACATCCCTGCGCACTCCCCCAATGGATTCAGTAACTATGCCGCAACGTTATAGCGCAGGCTTAAGAATCGAAACATCGCACGTAGCGTCTGTGCCTCGGCGCCCACGCCGCGCCCGGGCCGATCCTTCGGGTTCCAGGCATACAGATCGATATGCAGCCATCGCGGCGCCAGCGTGACGAAACGGCGCAGAAACAGCGCACCAAAAATAGCACCGGCAAAAGAAGAAGGTGCGACATTGTTCAGGTCCGCGATCTTGCTGCCGAGCTCATCGTCGTAGGCAAGCCACATCGGCATTGGCCACAGTGGATCATTCTCGAGCTGCCCAGCATGGGCCACCTCGGCCACTAGCCGCTCATCCTCGCCAAACAATGCCGGCAGCTCCGGACCGAGGGCAATGCGCGCCGCGCCGGTCAGCGTCGCGAAATCGACCATCAGGTCCAGATCTGGAGCATCGGCAAAGCTCAGCGCATCACAAAGCACGAGCCGCCCTTCCGCATCGGTGTTGCCGACTTCCACGCTCAGCCCCTTGCGCGTTGCCAGCACATCGCCCGGCCGATAGGCATTGCCGCCGACGGAGTTCTCCAGCGCCGGGATCAACACGCGCAGCTCAACCGGCAGGCGCGCGCTCATGATCATGTGGGCGAGCGCCAGCGCAACCGCTGCACCGCCCATGTCTTTTTTCATCAGCGCCATGCCCGAGCTCGTCTTGATATCGAGACCGCCGGAATCGAAGCAGACGCCCTTACCGACCAGCACCAGCTTTGGCAGCCGCGCCCCCGGTTGTGCGCTCCAGGTCAGTTCACACAGGCGCGGCGCCGCGCCGCTCGCACGCCCGACTGCATGAATGGCCGGAAAATTCTCCCGCAGCAATTCCTCGCCGATCCATTCGCGGTAGCTAGCCGAGTGCCGCGCCGCGATCGCGCGCACGGCCTGCGCGAGTTCGACGGGTCCAAAATCCGCCGCTGGAGTATTGATCCAGTCGCGCGCCATAGCAAGAGATTCCGCGGCGAGCGCCACGTAGCCTGTGTCGGCGCCGGCCGGCGCCTCGAGCATCGCCATGCCTGCCGTGCTGGCGCGCCGATAGCGCTCGTAGCGGTAGGCCGCATACGCAAACCCCAGGCATAGCTGCGTGCTATCGGCCGCGGTGAAATTCTGCTGCAGGCGGAATCGCTTCGCCGGCAGACGCTCGGCAACGCCGGCGCCCAGCCATAAACTCAACCCGCTGCCGCGCTTGCCAAGACCCGCCACCGCCGCCGCGATCGCGCCCGACTCATCGGCCAACAGCAGCACGCGGCAACGCTCGGCACGAAAGTTCTGCGCATCGAGCCAACGCTGCCAAGGCGCGGCCTGCGCGCCGATCCAGGCGGCGACTTCATCTTCATAAAGCAGCCAAAGAGGAACTGCGGCCGACTCGTCTGAATGCATCGAGATTTTCCTTCTGACGCCGGCATGAAGCCGCTGCAGGGCCTTGCATCATATGAGATTCTGTGGTGCTATTTACTGTTAGTTACTCGGGTATTTCCCAGATTCCCTTGGACCCCGCCGGACAGCAGAAGTCCAACATGCGGGGTCTTGCATTTTGGAGATATTTCGCATGCGTCTGTATTCACAAAAAGATGTCGACAAGAAAGCCCTGCGCGGTGCGCGGATCGCGGTGCTCGGTTACGGCAGCCAGGGTCGCGCGCATGCGCTGAACCTAAAGGACAGCGGCTTCGACGTCGTCATCGGCGTGCGTCGAGGCGAGAGCTGGAACAAGGCCAGGAAAGATGGCCTGGAGGTCATGGAGCCGATCGCCGCGGTCGCTGGTGCGCAGGTCGTCGCTATGCTGGTGCCGGACCTGACACAAAAACCCATCTATAAGGACATCAAGCCGTACCTCGAGAAAGGCGCAACGCTGCTGTTTGCGCATGGCTTCAACATCCACTTCAAGCAGATCAAGCCGCGCAAGGATCTTGACGTAGTACTGATCGCGCCGAAGGGCCCCGGGGACCTCGTGCGCAGGCAATACCAGCAGGGCCGCGGAGTGCCCTGCCTGATTGCCGTTGCTCAGAATGCCTCGCGCTCCGCCAAGGCCAAGGCGCTCGCTTATGCGCACGGCATCGGCGGCACCCGCGGCGGGGTCCTGGAGACGACTTTTGCGGAGGAGACCGAGACCGACTTGTTCGGCGAGCAGGCGGTATTGTGCGGTGGCGCAACCGAACTTGTGATCCGCGGCTATGAGACGCTGGTAGAAGCGGGCTATCAACCGGCAGTCGCCTACTATGAATGCCTGCATGAGCTGAAACTGATCGTGGACCTGCTGCACGAGGGCGGCATCACGAAGATGCATCGCTTCATCAGTGAGACGGCAAAGTACGGCGACTTGACACGTGGGCCGCGCATCGTGAACCGGGCCACCAAGAAAGAAATGCGCAAGATCCTGACCGAGATCCAGCAAGGAAAGTTTGCGCGCCAGTGGATTGCCGAGAACAAGGGCGGTCGGCGCAAGTACAACCGGTTGCTGAAGGCGGACCTGAAGCATCCGATCGAGAAAGTCGGCGCGAAACTGCGCGCGCGCATGCCATGGCTGGAATCCGGCAAGGGCTGAACATGACCGGTCAGACGATGTTCGACAAGGTGTGGGCGGCGCATGAGGTGGTCGCCGAGACTCCTGACACGCCGGCCATCCTGTACATCGACCTGCACCTGATTCACGAGGTCACCTCGCCCCAGGCCTTTGCGATGCTGAAGGCGCAGGGCTGGAAAGTACGGCGGCCCGAGCGAACCCTGGCGACGATGGATCATTCGACGCCGACGCGCAGCGAGGAGTTCTTCCGGGACCTGCCGATCAAGGTCGATGCTGCCTCGAGGCAGGTGCAGCAGCTCGAGCGCAACAGTCAGGAATTCGGGGTCGAGTTGTTCGGCCTGCGCGATGCGAGGCGCGGCATCGTGCATGTGATCAGCCCAGAGCTCGGCGCAACGCAGCCAGGCATGACTATCGTTTGCGGCGATAGCCACACGAGCACGCACGGTGCATTCGGCGCGCTCGCGTTCGGCATCGGCAGCACTGAAGTCGGCCATGTGTTCGCGACGCAATGCCTGTTGCAGCGAAAGCCCCGTACCTTTGCCGTTAATGTCACCGGACACCTGTCTGCCACAGTGACTGCCAAGGACCTGATCCTCGCCATCATCGGCAGGATCGGCGTATCGGGCGGCACCGGTCATGTGCTCGAATACCGCGGCGAGGCGATCCGCGCGCTGTCGATGGAAGAGCGCATGACGATTTGCAACATGTCGATTGAGGCAGGCGCGCGCGCAGGCATGATCGCTCCTGACGAGACTACGTTCGCCTACCTGCAGGGCCGGCCGCGCGCGCCAAAAGGCGCAGCATGGAATGATGCCGCGAGCCGTTGGCAATCGCTGCCCAGCGACCGGGACGCCGCGTTCGACCGGTCGGTCGACATTGACGCCTGCACGCTGACGCCGATGATTACCTACGGCACCAACCCCGGGATGGTGCTGCCGATCGGAGGTGCGATTCCCATAAGGACTGACGATGCCGTCCATGATAAAGCGCTGGCCTACATGGGCTTTCATGCCGGCGATTCGATGCTTGGCAAGCCGGTCGATGTGGTCTTTATTGGCAGCTGCACGAACGGGCGGATGGAGGACCTGGAGGCCGCCGCGCGCGTGCTGAAGGGCCGCAAGGTGGCGCGCGGTGTCCATCTGCTGATTGTCCCGGGCTCACAACAGGTCAAGCAGGCCGCCGAGGAGGCGGGCCTCGCCGATATATTCAAGGCGGCCGGCGCCGATTGGCGCGAATCCGGTTGCTCGATGTGCCTCGGTATGAACGGCGACACGGTGGGCGCGGGCAAGTATTCGGTCAGTACCAGCAACCGAAACTTCGAGGGCCGGCAAGGCGTCGGCGCACGCACCCTGCTCGCAAGCCCTTACACGGCGGCCGCCTCTGCGATCGCGGGTAAGGTCTGTGACCCGCGCACGGTGCTGTGATGCAGCCGATCACCCATATCCGCTCGAGCACTGTGCTGCTGCCCAACTCCAACATCGATACCGACCAGATCATACCGGCGCGATTCTTGACGGTGACTACGAAGGTTGGCCTCGGCAAGTCATTGTTTGCCGACTGGCGCTACCTTAAGGATGGGACAGCCAACCCGGAGTTCGTGCTGAACCAGCCCGCGGCACAGGGCAGCCAGATTCTAGTGGCGGGGGACAACTTCGGTTGCGGCTCCTCACGCGAGCACGCGCCCTGGGCGCTGCTCGATTATGGCATCCGCGCGGTGATCAGCACCTCGCTTGCTGATATCTTTTGCAACAACTCGCTGAAGAACGGCCTGCTGCCCGTCATCGTCGACGTGCCGACCCATCGCTGGCTGCTCGCGCATCCGGGAGCCATGGTGGAAATCGATTTGCGAGCGCTACGCCTGACGTTGCCGGACGGCACGCACACGAGCTTTCCGCTGGAAGCCTTTGCGCGTCACTGCTTGCTGCAGGGCCAGGATGAGCTGAGTTTCCTGCGCAGCAAGCTTGCGGACATCGAACTCTACGAATCATGCAGGCACTAATTGCGGTGCTGCCCGGTGATGGTATCGGGCCAGAAGTCACGGCTGAAGCGCAGCGCTGCCTCGATGCCCTCGCCCGCCGCTTCGGCCACACATTCAGTTTCAAAACCGCGTTGATCGGCGGTGCGGCGATCGATGCGAGCGGCCAGGCGCTGCCCGCCGACACCTTGGCGTTGTGCCGGCGCGCCGATGCCGTGATGCTGGGCGCCGTGGGCGGGCCAAAGTGGGGGCCAGCCGCCACGGTGCGCCCGGAGCAGGGCCTGCTGCAGCTGCGCAAGGCGCTTGGGCTCTACGCCAACCTGCGCCCCGTCGTGCCACATCCGGCCGTGCTTGACGCCGCGCCCATCAAAGCCGAGTTGCTGCGCGGCGTGGACATCATGATCGTGCGTGAATTGACGGGCGGCATTTATTTTGGCGACAAGCAGCGCAGCGCGACCGAGGCGATCGATGTGTGCCGCTATACGAGTGTGGAAATCGAGCGCGTGGTGCGACTTGCCGCCGGCCTTGCGCGGCAGCGGCGCGGCAAGCTGACGTCGATCGACAAGGCCAATGTGCTGGAAACCTCGCGGCTATGGCGCGAAGTGGTCGACCGGTTGATGCCGGTGGAATTTCCGGAAGTGCGTTACGAGCACATGCTGGTCGATGCAGCGGCCATGCACCTGATCTGCCGGCCGCGCGATTTTGACGTCATCGTGACGGAAAATATGTTCGGCGACATTCTGACCGATGAAGCCTCCGTGCTGGCAGGCTCCATGGGGATGCTGCCGTCCGCATCGCTTGGCGCCGCGTCGAAGGGAGGGTTGTACGAGCCTATCCACGGCTCGGCGCCGGATATCGCCGGGCGTGGCGTTGCCAACCCGTATGCGGCGATCCTGAGCGCGGCGATGCTGCTGCGCTACTCTTTTAAACTGGAGGCTGAGGCGCTCGCGCTCGAAGCCGCCGTATCGGCGGCCATCGTCGGTGGCGCCCGGCCGACTGACATCGCCCTGGCCAACGGCAAGGCCGCCGACACCCGCAGCGCGGGCAGTGCCGTGATTGCGGCGCTCGAGGCCGGCTAGGCCGCCAGGCTTTTGCTGGCGCGCTGCAGCGCGGCTGCCAGATCCGCCACAAGGTCGGCAGGATCCTCGATCCCGACCGACAATCGCAACAGGCCCGCGCCGATGCCAGCGCGCTCGCGTGCCTCCTTATCCATCCCGACATGCGACATCGTGACCGGATGGGCAATCAGGCTCTCCACGCCGCCCAAGGATTCGCCGAGCGTGAAATCATTGAGCCCGTCCACGAATGCATGCACCGCCGCCTCGCCGCCCGCGAGCTCGAAGCTAACCATGGCGCCGAAGCCGGATTGCTGGCGCTTGGCGATGCTGTGCCCCGGGTGGTCGGCAAGTCCGGGATAGAAGACTTTCTTCACCGCCGGATGGCCGTGAAGCACGGCGACGACCGCCTGGGCATTCTCGGCGTGCACGCGCATGCGGGCATGCAGGCTACGCAGGCCGCGCAGGGTCAGGAAGCTATCAAACGGCGCGCCGGTAACGCCGAGCGCATTGGCCCACCAAGCTAGCTGCTCGTGCAGGTCGGCAGTCTTCGCAATTACGGCACCGCCGACGATGTCGCTGTGGCCGTTCAGGTACTTCGTGGTCGAATGCATTGCGAGGTCCGCGCCCAGCGCGAGCGGTTGCTGCCATAGCGGCGACAGGAACGTGTTATCGACCGCGACCAGGGCGCCCACCGCGCGGGCTGCATCGGACAGCGCGCGAATATCGACAATGCGCAGCAGAGGATTGCTTGGCGTCTCGATCCACACCAGTTGCGGCTTGGCGGCTAGGGCCGTCTTGAGGGCGCCAGCGTCTGACTGATCGATGAAATCAACGCGCAAAATTCCGCGCCGTTGCAGGCCGTTCAGCAAGCGGAACGTTCCGCCGTAGCAATCGTGCGGGGCCAACACGCGTGCGCCGGCGGGCAGTGTCCCCAAGATCAGCGTGATCGCCGCGAGCCCGGTGCTGGTGACTACCGCGCCTGCGCCGCCTTCGAGTTCGGCCAGAGCAGAGGCGAGCTGATCGCGGGTCGGGTTGCCGGAGCGCGAGTAATCATACTGCCGGGGCTTGCCCACGGCTTCAAAGGCAAAATTTGATGACAGGTAAATCGGCGCAATGACGGCGCCGAACTGAGTGTCAGATTCAAGACCTGCGCGCACAGTCCGTGTCGCGCCCCTGCGTTGGTTCTTCTTTGCCACTGCCCTCAAGCCTCCATAAGAATCTGTTCGATAATCGGTTTGAACATTGCGCCCTCGGTCAGAAACGCATCATGGCCGCTGGCCGAACTGACCTCGACCAGGCGGCAGCCCTGGCCCATTTTTGCCGCCAGCGCACGCATGTCTGCGATCGGCACGAGCTGATCCTCGCCTATGGCGACCAGCGTGACCGGCACTGCCAGCCCCGTCGCGTCGATTTCAAACAGGTCGATCGACTCGCTCAGGCACAGGAAGGATTCCGGCCGGTAGTAGCGCACATACTCATCGCCTCGTGCAAACAGGTAATCCTCGATCGGAAAACGAAACCGCCCGCCCTCGCGCACGGGCGGGCCAGCGAATCGCTGCGCGAGCTCCGCGGGGCTTCGATAAGTCGTCATGGCCAGTGCTCGGGCGAGCTTGAGCCCCGCCGCACCGTCACCGCGTGCCAGCGCGTCGCGCACGACCTGCCGCTGGACGCTGCGCCACGCGGTCGCAAGCGGTTGCGTCCGGTCAGCGGAGCTGACCACCACGATCCTTCGCGTCAGCTGCGGGTAGCCCTTGGCGAATGCCATCGCGACCATACCGCCATAAGAGGCGCCCATGATCGCATGCAGCGGTGCGATGCCCAGCGCTCGCACCAGATGCGCCAGGGCTTCGGCCTGGTCCCAGGCACTTAAAGAAGGAAACAGCTCCCCGCTCCCAGGCGCCGTGCTGCCACCACGCCCACCCAGGTAATCGATCCCGAGTACCCGATAGCGATTCGTATCGAGGCCGAGGCCGGGACCCACGAGCGTGTGCCACCATCCGGAGGTCCTTGGGGCTGCTACGAATTTATGTGCGGAGATACCGCCGAGGGCCACGACCACCGGGGCCCCAGCCGGGCCCAGCAGCCGGTAAGCAAGCTGAGCGCCGTCAAGCTGTTCGCCATGAAACAGCGTCCACGGCGAGGGCAGATCGATCTGGCCATCGATCGCCTCCGGCACTATACCGGCGTCGCTAGGGGAATTGCTTGTCGACAAAATATCCAGGCTCCTCAAAGGCGTCGATAACCCCTGTGGAGCGTCGCCGCTCTCTCTAAAGCTCATCTACCGGCAGCGAACGCCAAGCGCTCGTTGCCGCAGGAGTTGGCACCGTTCCGGCCAGTCGCGCGATGCAAATGGTCAGTGGTTGCCCCGGCTTCGAAGGGCCTTTCCCTCAGCCGGTCTAGATGAGGCCGGAAATTTTATGCTGCGGCGGCAAGGTCAGTCAAGCCAAGGGGCCGCGGGCCCCTGCAAGGCAGCCCTACATGACGTTGACGATAGTCGCCACCGACGGCACGCCCGCCGCGTTAAACGCAAACAGCATGTAATAGCCCGGCAGCAGCGTCGTGTTATCGCTTGGCAATACCGCCGTTACGTTTTGGCCTTCCTGTGTCGATACCAGATTGATGAAGCGTTGGTCCGTATTAAAGGAATGCGTCGCGGAGCCCGTGCGAATGAACGTCAGGTGCGAGATGATATCGGTGGCGCCCACCGTGATATTAAGAGTATCGCCGGGGTTGACGAAGGTCGAGGCGATCGCGGAGATGACCGGACGACGGGCCGCAGCGCCGCTCGCGGCATACAGGTAAGGCGGATAGTAGATCTCCGAGTTCAGGTTTTTCACCGGGCCCGGCGCGCCGCCGCCGCCGGTTAACACCGTCGCATCTGGCAACAGTAACGCATTGGAGTGATACAGGCGTGCCTTGACCGCACTCGCGCCCGCGCGCCAGTGACCGGTCGCGGGATCCCAGATTTGCGCTTGGTAGGCTACGCCCGTCAGCACATTCTGCGCCGCGGAGCCGCCGTTGATCAGGACCCTGCCGTCGGCCATGACGGTGCCGCTTGCCCAGTAGCGTACCTGATCCATGTTGTCGGTCGGTGTGACGATGGGTGTCGCAGTCGTGTAGTCGACGACCACGACCTGTTGGTTCAACCGCAGCGAAAGCAGTTTGCCCGGGGCAAACGGGACCGTCGGCAACGATGAATCCCCTGCCGGAGCAATCGCTTTGGCTTTGGTTATGCTGCCAACGCCGGCCGTTGAGACGTAGTACGTCCAGCCGTTGTAGGCGAGCACAAACACCTGGCCGCCCGGCGCCAGAAAGGACCTGGGGTAGTACCAGTCTCCGGAGCCAAAGGCGCTGATGCTGGTTGCCCCCGTCAAAACCGTCCATGACTTTGAGGCCGGGTCATATAGCTCCGGTGTCGGTGCCGCTTCGGGCGGCGTCAGGGAGCCGACATTCTGGCGGCCTCCAAAAATCGCCAATTGGCCGTTCGGCAACGAGACCAGTGAGCCGTACCAACGCACGTACGTCATCGGGGTGTTGGCGGTCAGCGTGTTGGCAGTCGGAGAAAATATCGTCGTACTGTTGATAGCGGAGTTGCGCACGCCGTTCACTGTCAGGTCACCGCCCGCGGCCAGCACATCGCCCGAGGGCAGCAGCGACTGCGCGCTGCAAAAAATGTCGGTGCTGGTGGTGTTGGGCAACACCGTGTGTGCGTTGGTGCCGGTACCCAAGGCCGGAGTCCATACGTCATAAACCAGCTTCGAACCCTGCGCGCCGGTCGTGTCTGAGCCATAGTTCATGATCCGGCCGTCCGGCAGCACCAGCGCATGGATGGGAATGATGGGCCATGCCACGGGAGCACCAAACACACCCGTCGTTTTTGCCTCCGGGCCACCCCGGGGAATCTGGTTTTTTGCCGAGGTCATCGTGCGGGCCAGACCGATCCGATGGGAGACCACTTCCGGAATCGGCTTCTCTCCGGGGCCAGGGCCGAAGTCGACCGGCGCCTTTGCGTCGGTTTCGTCCAGGATCGCGAGCCACTCCTCGAATCGCTTCAGCATGTCCATAGGGCCTGCCAAAGCGGCGCTGCTGCTCACAACTACGGCCGCGGCGACAGCCAGCAAGAAACTGGCAGCGACTTTGACCGCGGTAGTTCGAACAAAGCGTCCCATCACTAGATCTCCCCTTCAAGCAATCGTTGGCGGCGCGCTAAGTGCGCCCATAATTGTGCGGCGGATGTAGCTGCAGCGCCGCGCTTACCATCGCCAGTGTCAGAGCAAAAAAAATAATTTACGCGCGTGTCAGGCTATCAAACCGATTGATGCGCTGCCATCAGGTTACGGCGCGACTTGGCGCGTCGTGACAGGATGATCTGTTCCAAAATGATTATGTTTAATTGATCGCGCGCGAGGTCTTTTGCCCTTGGTGCTGCCGCCGTATCGCCGGCCATGCTTCGCGAACCGTCTTGAATCAATCTGTACCGCAATCGGGCGTAGCGCGGCCGCACTCTATTAATATATCCATCGAAACTCGCGCTTACATACTATACGGCTCGGTATGATTGCTTTATGCCTTTGAAAACTGGGACAATCGCCGCCGCTTGATAAATGACACGCCACAGGAAGATGACCGGACTGCGCTAGGCAAGGAAGCGTTCAAGCGCGCCTTCCTCGACGAGTTGTTCTACGTACAGGGCAAGTTTCCGTCCCTTGCGACCCACCACGATTACTATATGGCGCTCGCCTATGCCGTGCGCGATCGCATGCTGCAGCGCTGGATCAGTTCCGCCGTGACCTATACCCATACGGCGGCGCGCACTGTTGTCTACATGTCGGCCGAATTCCTGCTGGGTCCTCATCTTGGCAATAACCTGCTCAACCTCGGTATCTACGACACCGTCAAGCAGAGCATGACGGAGCTCGGGCTGGATTTCGAAGAGCTGCTGCGCCAGGAAGAGGAACCGGGCCTTGGCAGCGGCGGCCTCGGACGACTCGCTGCCTGCTACATCGAGTCGCTTGCAACGCTCGATATACCCTCCCTGGCCTATGGCATCCGCTACGAATTCGGGATTTTCCACCAGCAGATCGTCGACGGCTGGCAGGTCGAGAAAACAGACAAGTGGCTGCGTTACGGCAATCCCTGGGAACTGGTGCGCCCCGAATGGTCGGTCGAAGTCAAACTCGGCGGCAAGACCGAGCAATATACCGACGACAATGGGCGCCTGCGCATCCGCTGGAACCCGACCCAGGTCGTCACTGGTGTCCCTTATGACACCCCGATCCTGGGCTATCGTACCAACACGGCCAATACGCTGCGCCTTTGGAAGGCTGAGGCGCCCGAATCCTTCGACTTCGCAAGCTTCAATAAGGGCGATTATTACGGAGCCGTGAACCAGAAAATCATTTCCGAGAACCTGAGCAAGGTGCTCTATCCCAACGATGAGCAGATGCGCGGCAAGGAGCTGCGGCTCGAACAGCAGTACTTCTTCGTGTCCTGTTCGCTGCAGGACATGATGCGCGTGCGCCGAGGGCAGAATGTGTCACTGCGGCAGTTTCACGAGAAATTCGCCGTGCAGCTGAACGATACTCATCCGGCACTGGCCATCCCGGAGCTGATGCGCCTGCTGATCGACGAATACATCCTGCCCTGGGATGAAGCCTGGGAAATCACGCGCAACACGTTTTCCTACACCAATCACACGCTGCTTCCGGAGGCGCTCGAGCACTGGCCGGTGGATGTATTCGGCAAAGTGCTGCCGCGGCACCTGGAGCTGATATTCGAGATCAACGCCCATTTCCTGGATGAGGTGCGCATTCGCTTCCTGGGGGACGAGCAACGGCTCGCGCGCCTCTCGCTGATCACCGAGAATGACGCGCGCCAGATACGCATGGCGCATCTGGCCTGCGTCGGCAGCCATGCGATCAATGGCGTGGCGGCGCTGCACACGCAACTGCTCAAGGCGGACGTGCTCAAGGACTTCTTCGAGCTGTGGCCGCAGAAATTCAGCAACAAGACCAACGGCGTGACACCGCGGCGCTGGATCGCGCTGTCGAACCCGAAGCTGACCCGGCTGATCACGGACCATATCGGCGACAGGTGGATCAGGGATTTATCGATGCTGCGGGCGCTGGAGCCGCTGGCCGACGATGCGGAATTTCGGATCCGCTGGCGCGCGATCAAGCTCGAGTGCAAGCGCGCGTTCGCGGGGATCGCGCAGCAGAAAACCGGCGTCACCGCGGACCCGGACTCGATCTACGATGTGCTCGTCAAGCGCATCCACGAATACAAGCGACAGCACCTGAAGGTCCTGCACGTCATCGCACTGTACCGGCGCATCAAGGAAAATCCGTCGCTCGACATGCCGGCGCGAACCTTCATCTTTGCCGGCAAGGCTGCCCCCGGCTATCAGCTCGCCAAGCTGATGATCAAGCTGATCACCGCGGTCGGCGATGTCGTCAATCGCGACCCCGACGTGCGTGACCGGCTGAAGGTCATCTTCCTGCCGAATTTCAGCGTCCGGTCTGCGCAGCGAATATATCCCGCGGCGGACCTCTCAGAGCAGATTTCGACCGCGGGCAAGGAAGCATCCGGCACCGGCAACATGAAGTTCTGCATGAATGGTGCGCTGACCATTGGCACGCTGGATGGCGCCAACATTGAGATCCGCGAGGAAGTGGGTGCGGAAAACTTCTTCCTGTTTGGCCTCAATGCAGCCGAGGTCCAGGCCTTGAAGGCATCCGGGTACCAGCCCCGCGATTACTATGAGAAGGACAAGGAGCTGCGCGACGTCATGGACCTGCTGAACAGTGGGTTCTTTACGCGCGGGGATGCGGGCGTGCTGCGCCCGCTGCTAGATAACCTGCTGAACCAGGATCCGTATCTGGTCCTGGCGGATTTCCACTCATACATGGAATGTCAGGACCTCGTGTCCGCGGCCTACCGCGATCCGGAGCGGTGGACGCGGATGTCGATCTTGAATACTGCGCGCTCGGGCAAATTCTCCTCCGACCGGGCGGTGCGTGAGTACTGCGAGGAGATCTGGCATGTCGGCCCCGTGCCGATACAGCTTAATAGCAAAGCCGATGTCCAGGCCCAGATCAGCTCTTGAGCCTGCCGAGAAGGAACTGCAGGCTGCGTCGCAACGGCTCAGCCGCACCCCATAACAGCTGATCACCAACTGTAAAGGCGCATAAATACTCGCCGCCCATGGAGAGCTTGCGCAGTCGCCCGATTGGCACGTGCATTTTGCCGCTCACCGCGGCGGGCGACAGGTCCCGGATCGATGCCTCGCGCTCATTCGGGACGACCCTGACCCAGGGGTTCTGCGCAGCCAGCAGGCGCTCGATCTCGACCAACGGAATGTCACGTTTCAACTTGATCGTCAGCGCCTGGCTGTGGCATCGCATCGCGCCGACGCGCACACAGATGCCTTCGATCGGCACCGGATTTGTTTCGGTGCCGAGTATCCGGTTCGCTTCCACCCCGGCCTTCCATTCCTCGCGGCTCTGGCCGGTGCCCAGATCCTTGTCGATCCACGCGATCAGGCTTGCCGCGAGCGGCACGCCAAAGTGCGTGCGCGGCAGGGCATCGCCCGCGAGCGCCGCCGTGACCGCGTCGTCAATCTCCAGAATCCCGGCGGCACTATTGCGCAGCACCGGCTCCGCGCTGCGGTAGAGGACGCCCATCTGCTCGATCAGTTCGCGCATGTGCTGGGCGCCTGCGCCGGATGCCGCCTGGTAGGTCATGGCCGAGATCCAATCCACAAGATCGGCCCGCAGCAGGCCCGCCACCGCCATCAACATCAGCGAGACGGTGCAATTGCCGCCGATAAAATCGTGCACGCCGCGATCCAGCGCCGCCTGCATGACCGGCCGGTTCACAGGATCGAGCACGATGACCGCATCCGGCTGCAATCGCAGCGTTGAGGCCGCATCAATCCAGTAACCCGTCCAGCCCGCGGCACGCAGGCGAGGATGCACATCCTGCGTATAGTCCCCGCCCTGCGCGCTGATCAGGATTGGCAGCCGCGCGAGCGCTCGCAAGTCCATCGCATCCTGCACGGTGCCCACCGTGCGCCCGATCGATGGCGCCATGGCGCCCGCCTGCGAGGTGCTGAAGAAGGTCGGCTCGATATAATCAAAATCCGCCTCGGCGCGCATGCGCTCGATCAGCACGGAGCCGACCATGCCGCGCCAGCCGATGATTCCCACCTTGTTCATGGTTCGATGCAGACCTCGCGCGCCGGGGCGCGCCGGTTATAGTTGGAGCCCATGACATATCCGTACGCACCACAGGTGTCGAATAACAATACATCACCCTCCTGCGTCTGCGGCAGGCGCCGATCGGTCGCGAGCACGTCGGCCGTCTCGCAGATCGGTCCCACCACGTTGACGAGCTCGGTTGCTGGCTGCTCGAGACGCGTGAGGTTCACGACGTCGTGATGCGCGCCGTAGAGCGCGGGCCGGATCAGGGAATTCATGCCCGTCGCAATGCCGACAAAGTGGATGTCGCCCTTACCCTTGAGCTGCGTGACCTGCGCGACCAATACGCCGGCGCGCGCGACCAGGAATCTGCCGGGCTCCATCCAGAATTCGATATTCGAGAATTGCTTCTTGAGGCTGGCTACACCGCGCTCCAGCGCCGCAAGGTCAACGCCGGCATCCTTCTGCCGGTCAGGCACGCCGAGGCCGCCACCCAAGTCCACGACCGAGACGGCCGGAAAGCGCTTTGCCAGATCCCCCAGCAGCATGCCAGTCTCGGTCCAATTGGCGACTTCGAAAATCCCGCTGCCGGTGTGCGCATGTAATCCGACAACGCGTACGCCCGCTTGGCGCACCAGGCGTTCAAGCTCCTCCAGGTCGGACACAGGCACGCCGAATTTCGCATGCGCCCCCGCGGTGCGCACATGATGATGATGGCCCCGGCCTACGCCTGGATCAATGCGTACGAAGATGTCGCGGCCGGCAAACATTTCCGGCCAGGCGCTCAAGGGATGCAGGTTATCGAGCGTGACTTGCACCCCTTTATCGAAGCCAAAGCGATACTCCCCGCGCGGCGCAAAATTGGGGGTGAACAAAACCCGCTCGGGCGAGAGGCCCGGCACGCTCGCGAACACATGCTCAAGCTCGCCCTGCGACACGCATTCGAGCATTAACCCGGCCGCGTACAGGCGCTTCAGGATCTGCGGATGCCAGTTCGCCTTCATCGCATACGCCCAGCGGTCAACGGAGCGTACCTGGCGCAAACTTGCCACCGCCGCATCCACCTCATCGAGATCGTAAACGTAGGCCGCTGCCTCGCGCGCCGCGATGGCGAGCAGCTGCCCGCGCTTGCGCTGATCGCGCCACCATTGGCGCAGCGGCGGCGCCGCGGCCTGCGGCACTGCGAACAGCGCCTGCCAGGTGGGGCCAAGCACCTGGTCGGCGCCAATGCGCTGGATCAGGCGCTCGTGAAGTTGACGCACGAGTTGATCGCCCTGGGACTCGTCGATCACGAACGCGAAATTAAGGTCATTTGCCGCTTGGCTCACCAGATGAATGTTGCAATCCCTAAAGAGCTCGAATGCGCCGCCGAGCTCATGAAGGATATCGCGCAAGTTGCGTCCCAACAGGCTGACCGATGCGCAGGGACCGAAAACCTGGACCCCGCACAGCGCGGACAGCGCAGCGACGAGGCGGGCAATGGCGGCCTGGTCCAGCGCATTTGCCGCCGGGTCCAGGGTCACAGTGACATTGGTCTCGGACGTGGAAATCAGATCGACCGACAGGCCCTGCTGTTTAAATACCTGGAAGGCATCAGCCAGGAAGCCCACCTGATGCCACATGCCCGGACTTTCCATCGATATCAGCGTGATGCCCTTCTTGATCGCAATGGCCTTAACCTGCGCGGCGCTATGGGCAAGCTTGGCTGAAATCACGGTACCTTCAAGCCCGGGGGCCTGCGTGGCGTAAATATGCAGCGGGATGCCGTACTGGCGCAGTGGCAGGATGCAGCGCGGATGCAATACCTTGGCGCCATTGCTGGCGATTTCCTGCGCCTCGTCGTAATGCAGCGCACGCAGCAGGCGCGCTCCTGGTATATCGCGCGGATTCGCGCTGAACATTCCGGGGACGTCCGTCCATATCTCCAGTCGTACCGCCGCCAGCTTTGCAGCGAAATAGGCGCCGGACGTATCCGACCCACCGCGCCCCAGCAGTACCGTAGCGCCATCATCATTAGCCGCGATGAACCCCTGCGTGACGATGACGCCCGTAAGGTTCCGCCAGCTTGTCTGCAGCGTCCCATCCGGCGAAAAATCACAAGTAGCTGACAGGAATTCTGCCTGCGCGGTCGCGTTCTCGCGGCGCCCGGCGCGAAGCACCTGGCGCGCATCGATCCAGGCCGCGGCCATGCCCTGAGAGTTCAGGTAGGCGGCACCCAGGGCGGTCGCGAGCAACTCGCCCATGGCCATGACGCGCGCGCGGGTTGCATCATTCAGCCGTCCGGTGCGATTTAGCGCCGCCGCGATCTGCGCCAGCTCCCGAAAGAAAGCGTCGTATCGCGAGCCGGGGCTGATCGCCAGGGCATCGGCAAGATCGAGGTGCAGCTGGCCGATCGCACCCAGCACAGCTGCATGCTCGCCCGTGATCGCTGCAGGCAACAGTGCCTCCAGGCGGTCAGTCACGCCGGACAAGGCGGAATGCACGATCACCGGACGCATGCCCGCGGCGATCCGCTCACGCAATACCAGCAAAATGTTATGCCAGTTGCCGGCATGCGAAACGCTGCTGCCGCCAAATTTCAGAACGACCCAGGCTGGATTATGATCTGGCATGAAGGAGAGCCGCGCGCCGGCGCGGAATCATGCCACTACTATTCTTCGAAGATATCGCGCAGCTCTTTCAATAGCTGACGCTCTGCCAATACATCTTCGACACGGCTCCAAGCTGCCTTGCCGCGCTTGCCAGGCGCCGCCGCCTTCGGCCGGCGCTCGGGACGCTCAAGCAGTGGATCGAACTCATGAGCTTCCTCGGCTTCGCCAAGAAACTCATCGTCGATATCGAAATGTTCGTCTTCGCGTGCGCTCATGGTCCCGGAAATGTCCCTACAATCAATGGGATCGACCCGCCCCGGGGCGGGAACGAGCGCACTATAGCCGATTCTGCCCGGCATTCAACTGTTGTGGTGAATTTCTGTAATTAATCAATATAATCAGCTACTTGTTAGGTTCCAGTTCGCGCCTTTACGGGCTGCGCCGCTAATACGCCCTTGGCCACGGCCCTATTCACGGCCGAAAATACCGCCAGCAAGGAGGCTGTAATGATGTTTGGATGCATGCCGGCCCCAAACAGCGTGTGGCGCGAGCGCGTCGTGATTTCGATATAGGAAATGGCCTGCGCAGCGCTGCCGGTGCCGCGCGAATGTTCCTCATAGGACAACACATCGAAGTCAAGGCCGATCGCCTTGACTACTGCATCGATGGGCCCTGATCCCTGCCCCAGCAAGTTCTCAAGGCGCCCATCGCGCTCAACCTGGATGGTGAGGCGTTCCGAATCGGCGCCGTCTGTGGAGGCGGCCAGCTGATGCGTTCTGTAGATCAACGGCCGTCGCGGCTGCAGATATTCTGCGTGGAACAATTCCCAAATTTCCTGCGAAGTCAGCTCCTTGCCCGTGCAATCTGCGGCAGCTTGCACGACCTGGCTGAATTCGATTTGCAAGCGTCTTGGCATGACCAGCTGATAGTCGCGCTCCAAAAGGTAGGCGACGCCACCTTTGCCAGACTGGCTATTGACCCGGATGATTGAGTCATACGAGCGCCCCAGGTCCGACGGGTCGACCGGCAGGTAGGGCACATCCCAGATATCATCCGGCGCCCGCGCTGCGAGGCCTTTCTTGATCGCATCCTGATGCGATCCTGAAAATGCCGTAAACACGAGGTCCCCGACGTAGGGATGGCGCGGGTGGATCGGCAGCTGGTTGCAGCTCTCCGCGCAGCGCGCCACTTCATTGATGTTGGAGAAGTCGAGACCCGAATCGATGCCCTGTGTATACAGGTTCAGCGCGAGACTGACGAGATCGACATTGCCAGTGCGCTCCCCGTTGCCAAACAGCGTGCCCTCGATACGATCGGCGCCCGCCATGACGGCAAGCTCTGCCGCCGCCACCGCGGTGCCGCGATCGTTGTGCGGATGCACGCTGATGACCTGACAGTCGCGCTTGCCGATATGCCGTCCAAACCACTCGATCTGATCGGCATAGATATTCGGGGTCGCCATCTCAACCGTCGCCGGCAGATTCAATATCGTCTTGCGCAGTACGGTGGGTTCCCACACCGCATTGACTGCATCGCAGACCTCGACCGCAAAATCCATTTCTGTGCCGGTGAAGCTCTCCGGGCTGTACTGGAAAACCCATTCGGTGTCCGGGTATCGCAGCGCATTCTCGCGCACCGCCGAAGCGCCGCGCACCGCGATATCGATAATGCCAGCCCGGTCACAGCGGAACACCACGCGGCGTTGCGTCGTCGAGGTGGAATTGTAGACGTGCATGATCGCGCGCCGCGCGCCCACAAGCGATTCATAGGAGCGCGCGATCAATTCGGGACGCGCTTGCGTCAGCACCTGAATCGTCACATCGTCAGGAATAAGATTTTGTTCGATGATTTCGCGCACGAAATCGAAATCGGTCTGTGAGGCCGCAGGAAATCCCACTTCGATTTCCTTGAAGCCGATTTTCACCAGCATGTCGAACATGCGCCGCTTACGCGCGGCATCCATCGGCTCGATCAGCGCCTGGTTGCCATCGCGCAGATCGACGCTGCACCAGATGGGGGCAGCCGTGATGAGCTGGCCCGGCCAAGTGCGATCTGCCAGGCTGATCGGTGCAAAGGATCGATACTTGATTGAAGGATTGCGCAACATAACTAGGACTCACTCGCTCCGGATACAGGCCACAAACCGTCGCACCCCCTTGTCGGAGGCATTGGCGGAATCTTTCCAGTCTTGTAAGCGCCGACCGGTAGCGCAATAGGATGGGCGCCTAGCGGCGCAGCAGCAGAGGCAGCCGCAGGGTCCGCCAGCGGGGCGAAACAAGGAACCGACAGGCCGAACGGTCGTGCATATGCCGGAAATCTAGCACCGGTGCCGCATGGCGCGCAAGTCAAGCCCATGCATCGAGGTTGTGGCGGATGAGCCCCGCGAGCAATTGGGCGTGCTCGTCTGCCTCATTGAGGCAGGGCAGCAAATCGAATCGCTCGCCACCCTGGCTCAGGTATTGATGCCGGTAGTCCATCCCCAATTCCTCCAGCGTCTCCAAGCAATCAACCGCGAAGGATGGCGATACCACGGTCAGATTACGGATCCCCCGTTTAAGCAGTTTCGGCAGCACCTCGGTGGCATAGGGCTGCAGCCACTCGATGCGCCCGAAGCGCGACTGATAACAGTGCGAGAAATCGTCCGGTTGCAGATTCAGTTGCTGAGTTATCAGGCGTGTCGTCTCGAGCGTCTGCTGCTGGTACGGATCACCGTCCGCCACATATTTCACGGGGATGCCATGATAGGCAAGTATCAGGTGACTGCGTTCAGCGCGCGCTTCCCAGGCCCTCGCGATGCGCCCCGCCCAAGCCGCAATGTACCCTGCGTCCTGGTGATAGTCATTGACCCTGCGAATGGCGGGCAGCCAGCGCGCGCGATTGAGCGCGCGCGCGACCTGATCGAACACGGGTGCTGTGGTTGCGCAGCAATACTGCGGATACAGCGGCAGCACCAGCAAGCGTCGCACGCCTTGCGCAGCGAGCCGCTCGATCGCGTTGGCAATTCCCGGGTTGCCGTAGGTCATCGCAAGTTCCACGCACAGGCCATCGTCCTGCTGAGTTTTCAGCATCGCGTCGAGTTTCTCGGCCAGGCGCCGCGAGTAAACTGCCAGTGGCGAGCCTTCGGTCATCCAGATACTGCGATATTTTCGCGCGGTCCTTACCGGGCGCAACGGCAGGATCACTCCGTAGAGCAACGGCAGCCAAAGCAGTCGCGATGTGTTGACAACGCGCCGATCGCCGAGGAATGCACGTAGATAGCGTTGCACGGCCAGGTAGGACGGCGCATCCGGTGTGCCGAGATTGACCAGCAGCACGCCGGTGCGCTCCGGCGCGAGCGCCGCTGCCGGCGCCGCGGCACGATAATAAGCCATGCGCACAGTATACTGCCTGAAGGTAAATACCCCATGACGTGGCTGAGTCCAAGTGAGATTGACGCGCTGACCTTGAGCCTCGCCGTGGCCAGCCGCAGTGTGCTGTGGGGCCTGCCGCCGGCGGTGTTTATGGCGTGGCTGCTGACCCGCCGGCGCTTCCTCGGGCATGCCGCGCTCGATGCGCTCGTGCATTTACCGCTGGTGCTGCCGCCGGTCGCAGTCGGATATCTTTTGCTGCTGATCTTCGGCACCCAGGGTCCCGTTGGCGGTTGGCTGCTACGCAGCCTTGATATACGACTGATATTCACCCGCAATGGCGCAGCGCTCGCAACCGCCGTGATGAGCTTCCCGCTGATGGTGCGTGCGATGCGCATATCGCTCGAAACGATCGACCGCGGACTTGAGGATGCCGCCCGCACCCTCGGGGCGGGTCCGCTCGATCGCTTTGCGACCGTCACGCTGCCGCTCATGTTGCCCGGCATCATTGCCGGGGCGATCACCGCATTCGCGGCGGGGCTGGGTGAATTCGGTGCGGTGATCACCTTTGTCGCCAATATCCCGGGCGAGACCCGCACCCTGCCCCTTGCGTTATATACAGCGCTGCAGTCTCCCGGCGGCGATGCAGGTGCAGCCCGACTGGCGATCGTTTCACTGAGTTTAGGTTTAGGTGGACTGCTGCTGTCCGAATGGTTTTCACGCCGGGTCCGCCGGATGCTGGGGCGTTGATGCTCAGCGTCAATGTGCAGAAAAGGCGTGGTGTTTTTTCATTGGATGCGCAGTTCGAATTACCTACACCCGGCGTGCTCGCTCTATTTGGCCGCTCCGGCTGCGGCAAGAGCACGCTGGTTGAATTGCTCGCGGGCCTGCTGGATGCGGACAGCGGTCGCATCTCGCTGGACGGTACGGTGCTGCTGGACAAGACGCTCGGAACCGACATCCCCGCGGAACGCCGCCGGATCGGCTGTGTCTTCCAGGACGCGCGATTATTCCCGCACCTGCGCGTCGGCGCGAACCTGCGTTATGGCGCGCATCGCTCTACGGGCAAGCCCTACGTCAACTTCGACGCGGTGATCGCGTTGCTCGGCCTGGCGCCGCTGCTGTCCCGACGCTGCCACCAGTTGTCGGGCGGGGAACGCCAGCGCGTCGCGATCGGGCGCGCGCTGCTGAGCCAGCCACGCCTGCTGCTGCTCGATGAACCGTTGGCCGCGCTCGACAGCGCGCGCCGGGATGAAGTACTACCCTATCTGGAGGTTTTGCGCGACCAGCTGACGATCCCAATGGTCTACGTCAGCCACCAGTTCGACGAGGTCCTGCGCCTGGCGACCCACCTCGTGCTGATCGATGCGGGAAAAACGCTTGCTCAGGGTGACATTGGCGCGATGAGCCTGCGTAGCGAGCTGCGCGAGATCATCGGTCCCGAGGCGGTCGGCTCGATACTGGAGGGCGAGATCCAGAGCATCGACGGCCTCTCGGGTCTTGCGAGCGTTGCGATTGGGTCAGGAATACTCAAGGTCCAATCCGATGGCCACGCCGTGGGTGCGAAGCTGAGAGTCCAAATACTCGCGCGCGATGTCATCGTTGCGACCCGCGAGCCCGAATACCTGAGCGTGCGCAACATGCTGCATGGCAAGGTGACCGCCATCGCGCGCGACACCGGCGAGGCGGACCTCGTGTCGATGGATGTAGGCGGCGCAGTAATCATGGCTCGCATCACCCATGCAGCGACACGGGACCTTGGTCTTGCGCCCGGCGATGCCGCCTGGGCCCTGATCAAAGCGGTTTCAATGCGTGGGCGCTTATTTAACCCGGGTGCCTAGGTACATGATCGCAACGATATGGTCGGTGGGTTGCAAGCCTACTGCCAGCTTGACGCCCGCATCGTACGCGGCCGGCCCCGTCTTCCACATCGCACCGTACCCGAGCCCGTGCGCGGCCAGCATCAGGTTTTCCGCGGCCGCGCCTGCTGCGAGCACCTGCTCCACTTCCGGAATCTTCGGATGATTCCGATCGACCGCGCAACCGACGATGACCACCGTAGGGGAGCGCCAGATCTTCTCCCCCTCGATGCGCAGCTGATCCTGCGTGGACGCGGGTTCCCGTGCGCGCCGGCCGGCGATCGCCGCTTCGGCAAATGCGCGACGCAATGCATCGTCCAGCACAATCAGTCGCCACGGCCGAAGCCGGCCATGGTCCGGTGCATGCGCGGCGGCATCCAGCATGCGGGCTAACTCTTCGGGTGACGGACCTGGCGCCGCCACCCTGGCGGCGGACGTACGGCTGGTCAGCGCCTCGAACAGCTCCATCTAGAAAGGGTTGTAGCGCAGGTCGCGCGAGAAATTAATGTAGCTGAGCGCAATGCCCTGCCGCCAGCCAACTCCAAAACGCACCGGCGCCAGCGAGACCTTGTCAAGCTGCAGGTAATTGACGCCAAATCCGCCGACGAAATACAGGCTTCCTTCAACTCCGGGGAACCGGTGGAACAACCCATCTGCATGCGGCAGGTCATACACCAGCATGAACGTCTTGACGGCATTCGCGCCTACGTCAAAGCCGATCGACGGGCCCTGCCAGTAGACCTTGCGCGCAGGTACACCCTTATAGACCAGTTCGCCGCGCCCGTAGCGCACGCCCACGCCAATCGCACCGCCCGCCTCGTCGCCGCGGATGATGGCGATCGGGTGTCCTTTTTCCTTCAGCACTTTCTCCAGTACTTGCGATAAATCCTTCGCGCCCGTGCTGAAGAATTCAGATGCCGCCCGGGCGACTTCATCATCGCTATAGGGCTCATGCGACCCTCGCGGCGGTGGCGTATTAGCGAACGCCGTCGCGCCCAGCAGCAGGGACGCGCAGGCTGCAAGTGAGAATTGACGAATAACGGGACTGACCATGGCGCTGCTTCCTTACTTCAATTCGATCTCGATAAAACGAAACTCATACGAATTAGCGTTGATCACGTTGTGCGAAACACCGGCCAGGCGAGCGTAGGACAAGCCCGCTTCAAGATTTGCATCCCGCGTCCCGTCAGACTCTTGCAACCGAAGTATCCCGCTGGTCAACGGCACCACCACATAGTCATGGGCGTGCACATGATGGCCGGTCTCAGCACCCGGTGCAAAACGCCATTCGGTCACGATAACCCGCTCATTTTGCACCTGCACGGTCGCGGTCGCTTTCATGCGCGCCAGTTTACCGTATCCACTTGCGTAGGGGGCAGGTAGCTGGATTTTGAAGCCATGTAAAATGGATTTCGCGCCTCTAACTGCCTAGCTGACTTCCCGCCGGCAAACAAAGAAAGGCAACGTCAGAGGTACTTTCGCACTTGCAGCGTGAATACCCACGCTACGTGGTTAAGCGGCACGAGTCGCGCCGCCGCTCGAGGCGCGTCCTACCACCCCTGCACGCTCGCGGTCGAAAGAAAGCGCCCGGAATGAGTCTCCGACTTACGGAAAATTGCGGGTTCGTCTTACGTTTCGGCTGATGACGTGATGGGCGCAAAGGCGGACACTCCATTTACGCCGCCATCCGGCTAAACAGTCGTCCATCGTTAAAAGGAGCATCGCTATGTCATCTGAGAAAACCGCAAACAGCCCTGGACTCGATCCGACTTCCGCGGTCGGAGACCAGATCTCAAGGAGCGCCTCGCAAGTTAAATCCAAGGCAGCCGAGCTGGGCCGCATGGCAACATCCAAGATTGATGATAATCGCGGCGCCGCAGCATCCGGCCTGGAGAATTTAGCAACCAAACTCCATGGTAGCGCTGGCAGTCTTCCGGGCGGCGAGAAGGTGGCGAGCGCGGCTCACTCGGCGGCCAGTTCTTTAAGTTCAACAGCCGACTACATTCGCGATCATGACCTGGGCAGCATGGCCGAAGACGTGCAAAGAATTGTTAAAAATAACCCAGGCCCGGCGCTATTGGTGGCTGCTTTCCTGGGATTCGTCGTAGGCAGAGCATTTTCAAAGGATTAACCAAGCCATGCCCCCGATAGAGCGCTCCTTTGCCGATGTTCTGCAGGACATTGTTCACAACGTTCAGGACATTATCCGGTCCGAGATTCGGCTTGCAAAGATTGAGGTGCGGGAAGAGGTTGGGAAAGCGCGGCCAGCCGTCGCCACTCTACTCATAGCACTGTTACTAGGAGTGTTTGCTGCACTTTTCCTTTTAATTTGTGCCCTCTACGCATTGTCCGAGGTGATGCCGCCCTGGGGCGCCGCGCTCACGCTTTCCGCCCTCCTCGCGCTCGCCGCTATCGCGGCGGGCGTTTCCGGTGCGAAGCAAATCGGTCGGGCAAAGAAAGTTATGCCCAAGACAGTTCAGTCAATGAAGGAGAATATCGAATGGACCAAACAGCAGATCAAATAACTCATGATATTCGCATTAAGCGCGATGATCTTCGCTCTAATTTAGAGGAGCTCGAGGGCAAGGTGAAATCGGTGACCGATTGGCGGCGCCACTTCGAAAAGCACACGGGCGCGATGATTGCTGTGGCATTCGCTTCAGGGGCCCTGGTGTCAATCTTGAGCTCGGGGCGCAACAGCCGCGGGATTGGTCGTTCCCTGGGTGCTGAAAGTGCTTCGGAGAGCCTTCCAAGGGGCTCCGACGTGGGCACTCGGAACGAGCTGCTGGCCAAGTGGAACTCCGTGAAGAGTGCACTGGTTGGAGTGGCAGCTACCCGCATTACCGGCTACTTGAATCAAATCGTTCCGGGTTTTCACGAGGAGCTGCAAAAAACTGAGACTATCCGGCTACAGGGCCCTGACACTCACTCAGTTGCGCCGACCGGTCGATCCAATTAATGATCGGCATCGAGCCTCGCTCCGCTAAAGGGGAGATGAGCTGCCTGCTAAAGGACACAACCGGTGCAGGCAGCTGCTCCTAATTTGGGACGCGATTCGCGGCGGCGCCAGATTGAATAATAGGCGCGTCGAAGCGATCGCGGCTGGGCTTTGACCTCGCACGAAGTATTGTAAGGGTCCGCGTTCCTTCTAATTCTTCTGCAAGAACCAATCGAATTTAGCCCGTACGCTGACCTATTGGATGCGAGCTGCTATCGGCCCCAGGGTAATCTATACAGATGGCTGACAATTGCTTCGATGTAGTTATTATTGGGTCCGGCCCGGCGGGATTGACGGCGGCCACCTATCTTGGCCGCTTCAGGCGGCGCTGCCTGGTGCTCGAGGATGGCAATGCTCGCGCCCGCTGGATTCCTACCAGTCATAACATTCTCGGTTTTGCCGCGGGCATCGGCGGCACTGAGCTGTTAGCTCGACTGCATGAACAGGCCACAAAATATGGCGCCATAATATGTAGCGCCCGCGTCACCACGGTCACAACAGCGGGAGGCGAATTCACGCTGACGACGGCTGCGAAGGAGCACTATAAAAGCCAGTATCTACTGCTCGCGACGGGAACGAGGGACCACCTGCCTCAGATCCCCGGAGCCCCGGAGGCCGTGATGCGCAGCTTGCTGCGGTTCTGTCCAATTTGCGATGGATTCGAGGCCATCGATAAACGCATTGCGGTCGTTAGCGACGGTCCTTTTGGTGAACGCGAGGCGCTGTTCCTGACGACCTATTCAGACCAAGTGACGCTGCTGCAACTCGGGGCGCCCTCAGGCGCCCCGGACGGCAAGTGGACCGCGTACGGGATCGAGGCCATCCCCATTACTTTGTCGGACCTCGTCATCAAGGACCACGAGGTTTCTGTGCGTACAAAGGCTGGCGAAGCCCGTAGTTTTGACGCGGTATACCTCGCGCTGGGATGCACCGCTCAGAATTCACTGGCTGTACATCTGGGGGCCCACTGCGATGAGCACGGCGCCTTGAGCGTGAGCGCTCACCAGGAAACTTCGGTCCCGAGGCTCTATGCCGCCGGAGACGTGGTCCGTGGGCTCAATCAGGTGATTGTGGCGGCAGCCGAAGCGGCAATTGCTGCTACAGATATTCATAACAAACTTCGGCAGACATAGCGCAGGCGGCCCACGGCCACCGGCCACCGACCACCGCAGCTCTATCGGCCGGGCAGCCCACACCGCAGGGAGATCGCTGCGCGTGCGTCAATTGAAAACAAGTAGCCTCGTAGCTGCAATATCACGCGTCGCCTTGATCGGCTCCCTTGGCTTTGAACCTGGCGGCGGAGCTACTATGTGGCTTATGGTGCGACTGAAACAAACTATCCTGAGGTTCGCAGACCGACAGGTCCGAGCTGTGCGTTTATTAAAAGGCAGGCGCCGGTCGGCTGCCGATCGAATCGGCAGAACGGCGCGAACAACTATTTATGCCATGTTATTGCCGCTGCTGGGCACGCCGGCAATTGCGAATGCTCCATTCTCATTTGATGAGGCTCCCGGCCGCCTACCGAAGAACGTGGTTCCGCAGGACTATGACGTCGCGTTGGTGCCCGATCTCGCAGCGCATACCGTGCGCGGCACCGAGGCAGTCACTCTAAAGGTGCGAAGCGCAACTGCCACACTGACATTCAATTCCCTGAATCAGAAATTCGACCATGTGCTTTTCGATGGCCGACCCGTCGCGGCAGTGGAATCCGACGACGCGGCGCAGCTAACGACCGTCACGTTAGGCAAGCCGGCGGTGCCCGGGCTGCACCGATTGACCTTTTCCTACGACGGCAAGATCGAATCGCAGCCCGTCGGTCTCTACACTCAAATCTTCACGCGTCCGGATGGAACCAGCGGCTCGCTGCTGTCGACCAAGTTCGAGCCGACGTTCGCCCGGCGCATGTTCCCCTGCTGGGACGAACCCGCGTTCCGCGCGTCTTTCAGCTTGACCATCACCGTGGCGGCCAATTGGGCCACGATCGCCAACATGCCGGTCGCCAAGCGCACGGTAAACGGGGCGCTGGCCACCACCCGTTTCAGGCGCACGCCAAAAATGCCGACCTATCTGGTGGAACTTACGGCTGGAGATTTCGCCAAAATTTCCAGCGTCGTCGGCAAGACAGATCTGGGCATCTGGGCTGTTCGCGGGCAGCAACAGGATGGCGCGATTGCGCTGGCCAATGCCGGGCAGCTCCTGGCCGACTATAACGATTACTTCGGCTACCCCTTCCCGTTACCCAAGCTCGATTCAATTGCAATACCCGGTGGATTCACCGGCGCCATGGAGAACTGGGGCGCAATCACATACAACGATCAAGTCCTTCTGATCACGCCCTCGAGCAGCATCGGCAACCGACAAGCGGTTTTCTCGACGCAAGCGCATGAAATGGCGCATCAATGGAACGGCGATCTGGTCACCATGGGCTGGTGGGATGACCTGTGGCTCAATGAAAGTTTTGCCTCCTGGCGGGCTGCCAGCGAAGTGGACCTGCGCCATGCGGATTGGCATTGGTGGGAAGTCGAAGATGCCGGCAAGGAAGGCGCCATGGCTGCCGATGCGCGCCAGGCTTCACACGCCCTCCAGCAGCATGTCAGCAAAGAGCTGGAAATACGCGGCGCCTTCGACCCGCAAATCACTTATGCCAAGGGCGAGGCCGTCTTGAGGATGCTGGAGGCCTATATTGGCTGGGAGAAGTTTCGCAACGGTATCCGCTCATACATGCAGGCGCGTGCTTTTTCCAACGCCACCACTGCAGACCTTTGGCTCGCTCTCGATGGCGCGAGCGGCCAGAAAGTGAGCGAGGTCGCGGCCGACTGGACCGGCCAGCCGGGCTATCCACTCGTGACTTTAACGGCCCAGTGCGATGCGTCGGGCAAGCGCAGCGTCACGCTCGCCCAGAAACGCTTCTTGCTGGAGGGCGAGGATCCCGGGCATTCCCGCTGGCGCGTGCCCCTGCGGATTCGCGCTGGCATGGCCGATGCGCAGCCCTTGCTGTTCACAGATGACGGTCAGAGTGTTGAAGCCGGCCGCTGCGAGCAGCCGCTGAGCCTGACCCCGGACGCAATTGGTTTTTACCGTGTCGCGTATGACGACCGCACCCTGGAGGCCGACCGGCTTGCCTTCCCCAGCCTGCCGAGCGGCGATCGGATCGCCCTGCTTGATGATCAGTGGGCGCTGGTCCAGGCCGGACAGCAGAAGCTTGGTCGCTATCTGGGGCTGGCCTCATCGATGGGCATGGATCTGAACGACCGGGCATGGAGCCAGATCATCGAGGCCTTGGCGCAGATCGAGACCTATGAGCGCGGCGCGACCGGCCACGATGCGTTCGCCGCCTTTGCGCGCTCGCTGCTGAAACCGGTAGCCGCGGAACTCGGATGGGATCCGCGAGCAGATGAGAGCGCGTCCCTGCTGCATCTGCGCCGCGCACTGATTCGCCAGCTCGGCGAATGGGGTGAGCCCGATATTTTGAGCGAGGCGAGGCGGCGCTTCAACGCTTATTTGAGCGATCCGGCCACCCTGAGTCCTGACGATCAGGCGGTAATATTATCTATTGTCGCGACCAATGCTGATCGGAGAGAATTTGAGAAGCTTCATAGCCTCATGTGGTCGGCGCACAACGAGACGGAGCTTGATCGGTATCTGCGGGCGCTCATGCAGGCTCGCGATCCGATTTTGGGGCAGCAAGCGCTCGACATCGCCCTCTCGAATGAAGTTCCACCTCAGGCCGACTCTATTCGCCTGCAGTTGATCTTGGGTGCTGCTGCACAAAATCCAGCCCTGGCCTGGGCCGCACTTCGCGACCATGTCGATCAGGTAATGGCGCCGCATCCACAATATCGCCCATTGTACCTGGCGCAATACGTGCCTGAATTTCTGTGGAACGCGGTGCCTCTTGACGACTTGGAAGTTTGGCTTAACGCTCGGGTACCGCCAGAAATGGCGTCCAATCTCGCACGGGGCATGCAGGCGGCGCGCTTCAAGCTCAGCAGGAAGACAGCCATAGTGGCGGCGGCCGATGCCTACCTGGCGTCGCGCGAACCAGCGATGCCACGCTAATACTTCGTGTGCGATCGGACCGGGATATTTGAATCTTTGGAGAATAGGCGCCGCAGTGCCAGGAACTTGAATGTAACCATTCATTTAGTTCGGACTGAAAAAGGCAAGCTTTCTGAATCGCGCCTGCCGCGCTCCCGCCTTTACATCGAAAAGTTCATAGCAGGGTGTTTCCGCCATTCACTGCGAGCTTTTGTCCGGTGACAAAGCTTGCGCCCTCGCTACAGAGAAAGGCGACCGCCCGCCCAACATCTTCCGCATGACCCATACGCTGCATCGGCACGCCGGCCAGGTAATCGTCCATTTCCTCGCGCTTCGCATCCACATGCCGTGCGGTCGGAATCCATCCCGGTGCCACCAGGTTTACCGTGATGCCATGCGGCGCGAGTTCCCGTGCCCATGAACGAGTCTGTCCGAGCTGCGCGCTTTTTGCGGCGACATAATTAGCAAACTCCGGATTGCCAAGCTCCACGACCTCGCTGCCGATTTGCACTATCCGGCCAAACCCATTGCGCTTCATGGAAGGCAACACCTCTTGGAGCAGCAGCAGGGGCGATTTCAGAAAAAACTCCAGCTGATCGAGATATGACTGCCAGGTTTGTGCTTCGATGGAAAGCATGGGCTGATGTCCTGTCGCATTCAAAACAATCGAATCTACCTCCCCGAGCGACGACCGGACCTCCTGCACCAGACGGGCTACCTCGCCGTCATCGCGCACATCTGCCCTGAACGCCTCAGCAACTCCGCCCACCCCACGGATTTGATCACGCACCCGCTCCGCTGCTTCCTGGTTATTGAAGAAGTTCACTGCAACATTCAGTCCGGCTGCAGCGAGTTCAATCGCTATTGCAGCTCCCAGCCCTCGCGACGCGCCGGTGACTATGGCCGTACGTCTGCTATGCGTGCCCATTGGAATTCCTGCTGTTATCCGCAAGGGACGCTCAATGACAGGTTCTACATTTTGCGGTCAATGCGTAGGTACATCGGGCGCCGCGCCCAATGTTTAGAACTGGTAATCGCCAGTAATCAGCGGCTAATGCGAGCGTCCTTCTGCATTGAGTTTTTTTTCTCATAGCACTGGTGCGCCGCAATCGAAGACCAGGGCCCACGTGCCAGAGGAATCGCGCGGCCACGATTCGGTTAAAACGCTGCCCTACATTCTGGCGAAAGATGGCGCTGTGGGACGCCCGGCCGTCACATCGTTTATCTTGGCGCGCTAAGCCGCTAGCCGCCGGGGATAGGCAGCACAGGCATGATCTCCACGGACTCGCCCGGGAACATTGTAAAGTGCGGATGCTTCTCGAATAATTTGGCGGCTGCCTCATGTGAATCAGCGCGGACCACCATAAATGCACCAACGTTATTGCTGGTGTCTTCGGTCCCTCGTTGCGAGACCTTCTTGGTTTTTCCTACCGGGCCGCCCATGGCGACGATGACCGCTTGATGTTTATCGACCCACGCCTTCCAAGCCGCCATGCCTTCGCGCTCTTTCGCGCGACGATCGCCTTCGGAGAGGGCGTCCCAAGCCACGCGTTGGGGACTGCTTTTGCTGCCAAGGAATACAGCAAGATAAGAATTGTCCGTGCCCATAGCGCATCCTCATTTTTGCTCGATAACGGACTAAAATAACACTTGCAGGTGCAGATGCAAATGATCGACTGCAGCTGCAACCGCGCGTCAACAGTTTTCGACCTGCGCATTGCGGTGGGCTAACCACCACTTATATTCAGCCTTGAGCCGTTCCCGTCGCAGACAAGGTCAATCTACATCATTGATAAGTCGAACAATGAGTGTTGGCGGGTGCTCGTGCATATCGCATTGCGCCAATGCCGACCCAAACCGTTACGTGAGTCGATTCGCCAGCTCGTCTCGGATAATATCCAGGCGCGCCGAGGAGGCCTGCCCGATGCTGTATAAATTGATATGATCCGATGAAGCTTATGCGAAAACGAGGGCACGATACGACATGAAATCGACTGGTCAGACCCTGCTGCTTGGAGTTTTCACGCTTTTGTTCGTTGCGCATAGAGCCGCCGCCGACACGGACGATCCGCCCTCTCGCGTGGCGCGCATAGCAATCGCAGAAGGCGCCGTGTCGTTCCAGCCTGCCGGGACGCAGGATTGGGTGGCAGCGCCGCTCAATCGGCCCGTCACCACCGGCGATACGCTGTGGGCGGATCAACAAAGTCGCGTGGAATTGCAGCTCGATGGATCGATCGTGCGGCTGTCGAGTTCTACGGAGATTTCCTTCGTGAATCTGGGCGACGAGATCACGCAGATCCAGCTCGCGAGCGGTACGTTGCTGCTGCGGGTTCGACGCCTGGACGACAATGAGACTTATGAGATCGATACTCCGAATTTGGCATTTTCGGTCCTGCGTCCTGGCACGTACCGCATCAGCATTGATTCGTCGGGCAACAGCACCATGATAGCCGTGCGCAATGGGCAAGGCGAGGCGACAGGTGCCGGCGCGGCTTATTCGCTCTATTCCGGCGACTCTGTAGCGTTTTCCGGCACGGATCAGTTGACGGCCGATGCGCAAGGGGATGCCTCGACCCAGGATGCATTCGATACCTGGGGCATGGAGCGGGACCGGCGCTGGGATCGCTCGGAATCTGCCCGCCACGTGTCCGCCGACGTGATCGGATTTGAAGATCTCGACGAGCACGGTTCGTGGCGCTCTACGCCGAACTATGGAGCCGTCTGGTATCCGCGCGGGGTCGAGCCGGGTTGGGCGCCGTACCACGCGGGCCACTGGTCGTACATCGAACCATGGGGATACACCTGGGTGGATGACCAACCCTGGGGATTCGCGCCGTTTCACTACGGCCGATGGATTTGGGCCGAGGGAGCCTGGGGCTGGGTGCCCTCACCCGCGCAGCCAGCAGGGGCAGTTTATGTTCGGCCGGTGTATGCACCGGCGCTCGTCGCTTGGGTGGGCGTTGGGGCGGGAGTCGCTTGGTTCGCGTTAGGTCCGCGCGAAGTATACGTTCCATCGTACCCGGTCAGCTCAAATTATGTCCGCAACGTCAACATTTCAAACACGACGGTCAGCACCACCGTGGTCAATAACGTATACAACACCACCGTGGTCAATAACACGGTCGTCAACAACAAGACCGTCAATGTAACGTATGTCAATCGGGCTGTTCCAGGTGCGGTCACGGCGGTTAGCGCGCAGGCTTTTTCGAGCGCGCAGCCGGTGGCGAAGAACGCAGTCCAAGTGGATCAGAAGGCGATTACGGCGACGCAAGTGCGCCTCCTGCCGCCGACCGTGGTGCCATCCAAGCAAGCCGTACTAGGTGCATCGCGGGCCGCAACTGTCAAGCCGCCGGCGGCGGTACAGACGCGCTCCGTGGTGGCGCGCGCAACCCCACCAATACCGCCGCCGACTTTCGAACGCCGCCAGGAAGCAATCAAGATTAACGGCGGCAAACCATTGACCGTCACTCAGGTTCGGCAGATGCAGCCGGCTGCCGGCACTCCACGCCCCGCTGCAATCCGCGTGGTACCGCCTTCTAAACCCGTAGGCGTCGCGAAGGCAGCGCCGATGGCGAACGTCAAGCCGCCAGTCGAGAAGGCCGCGCCGACCGCCCCTTCAGCGCCGCCGGGGGCGAAAACGCTGTTTGCCCCGCCGCTGGCCGAGAAAGTGCCGCCGCCTGCGAAAGCGCCTTCTGCACCGCCGCCGCCCCCCGCTCCGGCGCCGGGTCCGAAAGCGCTGCCAGCCCCGCCGCCCGTCGCCAAGCCGCCCGTCGCCAAGCCGCTGTCGCCCGCCGAGAAGGCGCCTGCTGTACCGCCGCCGAGCCAGCCATCGACCGCCGCGGTCCATCCTCGGGAGCTTCCAGTTGCCGCGCCCGCCCCGTCACCGAGCGCCGCCAATTCCGCGCTGGAGCGCGAGCACATGCAGCAGCAACAAGCCCTGCAGGCGCAACAGGCACAGGAGCGGCAGCGCCTGCAGCACCAGCAAGAACTCGAGCACCAGCGGGTCGCCAATCAACAGGCCGATGCGGCGCGCACTCAGGAACTCGAGCGCCAGCATGCGCAGCAGACTCAACAGTTGCAACAAGCGCATGTGCAGGCACAGCAGCTGCTGGCGGCGAAGCAAGAGGAGCAGAAGCAAGCGGCGGCCAAGCCTGGCGAGAAACACAAGCCGCCTTGAGCGGCCATGGCGAGCCTCGGGGCAAAGGTTAACGGTCGCGCGACGTATTTGGACAGCTTAGATCCATCCGGGCGTCCGCTCGCAGCAAGCGGTAATTACAAGCGAAACATCGTCAATCGAGCACCAGCCGCCTTGCAATCGTCGCGCTAGGAGGGTTTGCATATCGCACCCTCCATCAGCGAGGAGATCCAGTGAATGACCGATTCCTGGAGGCCAATCCCACAGTTCCCGGCCTCCACCCGCCGGTCGGCGGTTGAAATTGCATGCCGCAACGTTGCCGAACGCATCGGCACTCTTGTCAACGGCAACCAACTACTTTGGTATGTCGTAATGCATGATCATGCCTGATCAGAAACCTTCTCGTGTGCCGCCTGACTAAGTGAGATCTCTGGGAATACTTCGTGCGTAAAGCCATGTTTCAGTCCGGGAGACTTTTTGGCTAGCGCTACCGCGTGATCAAGACTGTCGGCCTCATAAACGATTGCTCCCCCGATATCCCCACTATATTCCTCAACATTTTTTGCAGTAACAATTGTCCCGCCCCTGATTGGCATTGCCAGTGTGGGTTTGAGCAAGGCGATCCACTCGCCCATCTCCTGTAGGTTCGATGACGTACCCTAAATTTCGCACATTTTGAGGCGGTGGCCTCGGTCTGGAAGAATGGTTGTTACCACACACCCATCCCTTCAGAACCAAGGACCACCACCATGACAGAGGATACAACTGAGAGCTTTAAGGATGCGATTC
>JANXZG010000099.1 GCA_025355645.1 Gammaproteobacteria bacterium
GCCTGCGCAGGGCAATGAGGACAATCTGGTTCATGTGCGAAGTCTGCCATAAGCGGTTTGATTTTCTGTCATTTGGACACAGCTTTCATAAAGGATTGGTGTTGCTGGCCGAACAGGATGCCAACTCCTCGCCACCATCCCAGCCGTGAAGCCATTGATGAGCTCGGACTTCGCTTCAGAGTTAGTCGCCCATGGAATTCATTAACAATCATCACTACACATCTTGCTTGGCACAGGAATCAACGCACAGATGATCAGCTCCACGGAAGCTCTCTGCATTCATCTTCTAGATGTTTTCCGCCCCGGACTGACGTGCTGCAAACTATGTAAGTGAGAATTCGTTGTTGTCGGCTCGGGAACTGTAATCCGTGCACGCAAGGGTTCATAACCAACCCCCGCCAAAACCCGCTCGCTGTAAGCCGCTGGCGATGTAATGGCAGTCTCGCATCAATCGCCACAATAAGCCGGTACGATAGTTTTCGATCATCAAAATAATCGGCCCTTGATTCAGCCCATAATGCCATGGTGATACCCAGCCATAGGGATTGCTAGGTTTTACCGGGTAGGTCGGGTTAAACGTCGCTTTGAAGCCGTAGCGGTTGAACTCTGTTAATTTAACCTGGTTACAGTAATAGTCTATCGCGGGTAGCACGATCTCGGGCGCGAACGGCAGCGATGTTACTACCGCCCACGGCGCGATGGTGCCGTCGTCGGGCCCATACGGCACACCCCGCCCTAGGTAATCGAAGAATTGGCGCTCGATGCCGCTCACTTCGATCGTGTTGGGGCCGGGGCCATCGCTCGCGGTCATTCCCCAGCAATCGCGGCCATAGCCGATGAATTTGAGCGGGTTGTCCATGGCATACTGTTGTTGCACATACGTCGCGCGACGGCTGTTCTCGAAATAGTCGGTGCCCTTGCCGCGCATGAATGCGTCTTGAATGCCGCGAAAATCTATCCAGAGATGGGAGAGCTGATGCGTGAACAACGGCCCGGAGTAAAGATAGTCATATCCGTAACAGTGTTCCCACCGGTACGTCGAAGTCCAAGCAGCGTAGCTGCTCTCGGGCAGTGGATGAGCGGGCGAGCCGAGTCCCAGGATATACAGCAGCAACGCCTCATCGTACCCTTCCCAACGGTAATTGAGAAATCCGCTTTCAGGCTTCCATCCATGCGTCACCGTCGCGCCACGGTTTTGCGCCCATTGCCAATCCGCACGGCGGTAGAGCGCGTCGGCGAGGGCGCGGATGTCATACTCGTCGGCCGTATCCGCATCAAAATACATTCCTGCCGTCAATGCGCCCGCCAGCAGCAACGCACTATCAATTGTCGACAGTTCGCATTGCCAGGCGCGTCGGCCGGTCTGCATATCGAGAAAATGATAAAAAAAGCCTTGATAGCCTGTCGCGTCTGGTTCGGGGCCTTGCGGGCTGTTCCAGAAAAAACGCAGCGTGGTCAGCGTTCGCTCTACCGCCGCCGCACGCGGCATAAATCCGTGCTCGACAGCCACCGGATATGCCGCCAGCGCGAGGCCGGTGGCGGCAATGCTGGCAGGCCAATTCGCCGCGGTCTTGTCGATGATCAGCCCGTTGACTGGATTTGTCTCATGCAGAAAGTAGCTGAAGGCTTCGTACTGAAGTAGTTCCAGTTCGGCCTCGACGGATAGTGTTCTGCTGGTCATGGTTCCACCTGGTCTACCGGCTCCACAATACTTTCACGTGTCACGGCTGTGACAGGGTACGGTGGCAGCACGACAGTCTGCGCGTTTATTCGGATCGATCATGTTCTTTCCTCAAGCCATATCCCGGCGACGCTCCTACTGCAAGAGCGTTGTTGACGATTTCCTGGGCTTCCTCCAGAATGCGGTGTAGGTGATCGGCGCCACGAAAACTCTCCGCATAAATCTTGTAAATGTCTTCCGTTCCGGATGGACGCGCCGCGAACCATCCGTTCTCAGACACCACTTTCAACCCGCCGATAGGCGCGCCGTTGCCAGGAGCCTGGGTGAGAACAGTCTGGATGGTTTCGCCGGCCAGCTCGCTGAGCGTAACCTGCTGGGCTGAAAGTTTTGCCAACAACTCCTTTTGATCCGGAGTGGCTGGCGCCTCAACGCGGTCATAGGCAGGTT
>JANXZG010000110.1 GCA_025355645.1 Gammaproteobacteria bacterium
CTAACAGTCGTTCTCCAAAGAATCATGCCGAGGTGGACAATCATTCAACGATTCGTGGACCCGATACTTCACGGCACGGGGATCCGGTTTACATCGATTGCATACTTCAATCTCCTCAAATGGCGAACTTCCGCCAGCAAAAAGCTCAACGACTTGTATGACATCAGTTGGAAGGACCATACGTGTGAACAGGTACGGCTGCTTAAACCGAGTGTGGTGATCGCCGTAGGGGTCGATGCAGGAAAGGCGTTTCGGCGACACCATACTGAGCCACTGGATTTTGACGTGATCCCGCGAGTGATTGGGAACAACATCGGTGAACCGGGCAAGGAAGCGATACGGCGAATATGTGGATGGCTTGCGGTGCATCCGGTAGCGCGAAGTACGGGGGGGGTGCGGACAGAACCTTGGACGGGTTTAGGTTGCATATCCGAGGTTCGCGCGGTACTCCATGGGACTGCGTGAACCCAGTGAAATTTTGATCCGCTGTTGGTTGTACCATCGAATGTACGAGTCAACCTCGGCGATGAAGTGCTCGATGGTCGTGGTCTGCCAGCTCCCTGGGTAGAACAGCTCATTCTTTAAACGACCAAAGAAGCCCTCACACGCAGCATTGTCTGGTGAGCAGGCCTTGGGGTACAGCGACCACGCGCAAGGGCCACTGGACGCTCCCGTTGTGATGGTCGAATACGGCGATTTCGAGTGCCCTTATTGCGGCGAAGCGTATCCGTTACTGAAAGCGATTCAGGAGACGCTGGGCGACTGGGTAGTCTCAACGCGAATGAGCTTTGCACCATAGATAATATGGCTGTTTGTTAAAATGAGTCCGTCGGGGGTTAGCGCGAATCCGGATCCCGAACCTCGGGTTTTTTCCCCCGTGCTCGTCCGTATGGCGACTACGGAGGGACTTGCCTGTTCCGCGACCGTAGAAACCAGCGTGGAATAGACATCTAGCGCCTGTTCCTCTACAGCTACTGCGTTCATGCCGCTGACTCCCAGCGCCAGAGGCATATAGGCGAGGGCGGGCAACGCGCATCGGCAATCAAGTGTTCGCCTCTTGAGAACGCGGCCACACAAACACCTCGCGCTGGCGTCAATTGCGCATGTTCCGGGAATGGGGTGTAATGAAATACAGCCCAGTTTGCGTTCATAGGACGTACGCTGGTATTTCGCCAACAGCCTTTGCAGGATATCGTGGCAGAATTTAATCGCTACAGCCGCAAGAAGATCCGGCTAGAGGGGCCTGCCGGCGTGGACCATCTATACACCGGCGTCTTCGACGCCGACGATGTGAATTCGCTGGTGCAGGCCCTGGGCCGTGAGGCGGATCTGGCGGTCGACGCCTCCGCCGACGACTACGTGATCAGATCCCGATGATGAGCGCGCCGCCGCTGGTCATGACATTGGCGCTGCTGACGCCGGCCGTAGTTTTCCCAGCGGATTTCAATGCCGTCAGCGGCGACCGTGCCAGCGGCTGCCTACCGCAGTCCCGGTCCGAAGTGCTCGCGCGCTTTGGCGTCGTGGCGACCAGTCAACCGCTCGGCGCGCAGGCTGGACTCGAGATGCTCAAGAAAGGCGGGAATGCAGTCGATGCCGCCGTCGCAGCCGCGGCTGTCATGAACGTGGTCGAACCGGGCAGCGCAGGCGTGGGCGGGGAAGTGTTCGCCATCGTTTGGCTGGCGAAGGAGAAGAAGCTGCTCGCGCTGAATGGCAGCGGCCGCGCGCCTTCCGGTGCCACCCCCGCGCATTTAGCTGAGCGCGGATACCAGGGCCGCATGCCCCTACACGGGATCGATTCGGCGACCATGCCCGGCGCAGTGGACGGCTGGGACGCCCTGTTGCGCCGGGCCGGCACCATGAGTTTCAAGGAGGTTTTGCAACCCGCGGTCGACATTGCGGAGCAGGGTTACGCAGTCACCGAGCGCATCCATCACGATTGGATCTACGGGGCCGAAGTGCTCGCCGCAGATCCGGATTCGATTGAGACTTATCTCCTCGACGGCAAGCCGCCGCCCGTCTACTCGATATTTCGCAATCCGAACCTCGCCCGGACCTTCCGCCTGCTTCAGGCCAAGGGACGCGATGCGTTCTATAAGGGCGAGATCGCTTCTGCCATCGTCGCGAAGTCGCAAGCCCTCGGTGGCACCATGACACGCGCGGACCTGGCGGACACGCACGCGACCTGGGTCACGCCGATCAGTACGAATTATCACGGCTACGACGTCTTCGAATTACCGCCCAACACGCAAGGTTTCGCGGTGCTGGAGATGCTGAACATCCTCGAGGTCTGCGCGCCGAAGCTCGGCGTAGATCTAGGCGCACTGGGGCCACGCTCGCCACTCTATTGGCATTTGCTGGTCGAGGCTAAGAAGCTCGCCTACGCCGATCTTTACGTATTCAACGCCGATCCCGAGTTTGCGCCCGCGCCGGTAGACAGGTTGATATCAAAAGCGTATGCGGCCCAACTATGCCAGCGCATCAATCTCAACAAGGCGAGCGTCCCCGAGCTGAAGGGCGATATGGTGGGCGGCACCGTATATCTCGCCGCCGCAGATCGCTGGGGCAACATGGTGTCGTTCATCTACAGCATTTACGACACCTTCGGGTCGGGCGTGACGGTGCCGGGATGGGGCTTTGTGCTCAACGACCGCGGCGCCCTTTTCTCCCTGGATCCCAAGAGTCCCAACTTAGTGCAGCCCGGCAAGCGGCCGTTTCATACGCTCGTGCCCGGTTTTGTGATGAAGGACGGCGAGCCACAGACGGCCTTCGGCCTCATGGGCGGCGGCCAGCAGGCGCAGGGGCATGTCCAGGTGCTGGTCGACATGATCGATTTGCACGCCAACCCGCAGGGGGCCAGCGACGCCGCGCGCTTCGCACACGCGCAAGTCGACAATACCCTCTACCTTGAATCGAATTTGTTCGCGCTAGTGGGCGCTCCGCTTTCCGCCCTGGGTCATAAGGTGGTTGCGTCCAACGGCGACGACATGGGCGGCTTTCAAGCGATCACCCTGTCGGGCGGCGTGTATCGCGCCGCCTCGGATCACCGCAAGGACGGTGAGGCCGTCGGCTGGTAAAAAACGGGCAGGCCGGCGAGCTACCGCCCGCTAATCCTTGTTAGGAAGCGCGTAGCATATGTATTCGCCGGAGTAGTTGCCGCCGCTGACCGCGACGATCAAGTATTGCTTACCGTTGCGCATGAAGGTCATCGGCGAACCGCTCTGCGGCGCGGGCATCCACACCGCACCCATTTCCCTGCCGTTGTCCTGATCATAGGCGCGCAACATCGCGCCGCGCGGATGGTCCGGCGTTGTCGTGACCATGCTGTCGCCGGCGATCACCAGACTCTTTGTTACCAAGGTTCCGATATTGTAGCTCTCTTGCCCGGTGCGCGGGATTATCATGCCCTTGAGCGCCGGGTTGTTGCGTATGAAGTCGGGCATCTCGCCATGCGCGATCTGCCACTTGATCTCGCCCTTGTCCAGATCGATCGCCGTGATCGTGCCGTAAGGCGGCTTGGCGATAGGCAGCCCCTGCACCGAGAACGGCAAGTCCGTTTCGCCTGCGGTCGGCGCTGGCGATTTCGGCTTCACCAGCGGCGCATCCGCACCTTGATTCGTGCCCGACGCATCGACCATCGTGACCTGCTTGGCGGCGATTCCGACCACGTATCGAAAATCCGAGACGCTAGCCGGCGGCGGCACCAAGCCGATCGATTCGAAGCAGGAATTGCAGGCATACACGAACACCGTGTGAGTCTCGGGATTGAAGGATCCGCCGGGCCAGTTCGTGCCGCCGTTGGCGGCCTGCATGATGGTGCCGAGCGGGCGCGGCTTAACGCTCAAGACCGGCGGCGTGAACACCGGGCCCATTTGATAGTTCTTCGTCAACTCGAGCGCCTGCTCGTGCATTGCTGGTGTGAAGTCGATCAGCATGTCGGGCACCGCGCCGTTGCGCGCGTAAGCGGCGGGCTTGCTCGGGATCGGCTGGGTGGGCGAATACCACTCGCCCGGCACGGAGCCTTGCGGCACGCGCCGCTCCGGCATCGGCCACACGGGCTTGCCTGTCAGCCGGTCGAACACGTACAGAAAGCCCTGCTTGGTGGGCTGCGCCAGGGCTTTTATCGCACGGCCGTCCACGGTGATGTCGATCAACATCGGCGCAGAGGAAATATCCATGTCCCAAAGCGGATGGTGCACCAGCTGGAAATGCCATTTGGGCCTTCCTGTCAACAGGTCTACCGCGACCAGGCTCTCGCCATACAGATTCGCGCCCTGGCGATGGCCGCCATAAAAATCACCGGTCGGCGATTCGACTGGCAGGTACGCCAGGCCTGCCGCCGCATCCGCCGTGATCTCGGTCCATACGCCTGTGTTGCCGGTGTAGGCGGCCGAGCCGTTCAGCCAGGTCTCGTTGCCCGGTTCGCCGTGCTGCGGAATGGTGCGGAATTCCCACAGCTTTTTGCCGCTGCGCACGTCGTAAGCGCGTGCCGACCCTTTGTTGTTGCGATAACTCACGGGCGTGAAGCCCTCGCGGAACGCCGAGCCGATCAGGATCGCGTCGCCCACCACCGTCGGCGCCGATTGCCAGCCAATTTCGCCGGTCGTTAGGTCCGGCTCGATCTTCTGATCGTCGTCCGCTTTCAGATCTACTTCCCCGTTGTTGCCAAATGCCGGGACGCGTTGCCCGGTCTTTGCATCGAGGGCAATCAGCCTGTATCCCGGGGTTACGTACAAAATGCGCTCGTCCTTGCCGTCGCTCCAATAGGACAGTCCGCGCCCGGACAACTGACGCGGCGCCGCGGCACCTCTCGCGCCTTCCGTCTCGCCGTGCACCCACAGGAGTTCCCCGGTGAGGGCATCGAGGGCGATCGCCCCCCGCCGCGATCCGGCAGTCGTGTAAACAATGCCGCCAACTTCCAGTGGCGTTCCTTCCAGCTTGAATTCGGGACGATTGCCGAAGTGGTCGGTCTTGAAACGCCAAACGACCTCCAGGTCGCTGAAATTCGAGGCGTTGATCTGATCTAAGGGCTTGTAGCGACTGCCGTCCCAATTGCCGGTATAGGTAGGCCAGTCGACATCCGACGGTACTGCGCGCGCCGAGCCCAACGGGGCCGTCATCAGCAGCGCCGTCACCCCGGTCGCCAAGAGCAGTTTAACAGCTCGAGAACTCATCGGATTACTCCTTGCGGCAATGCCGCGAATCCCGTGTTCCAACTATAGCGCGCCGGTAGACGCGCGGGGCGCCGCGATCCGGGGAGGGAAGGGCGATGCTGCTCTGAATCTGGGAGAGGCTCTCGATGCCTCGCCGCGATTTTGTTGACGCCTGCTAAAGCTTCGAAGGCACTTCTGACCTCTATAGCTAGAACGGCATTTATGGAGCTGACGCCGCAGGCAGATTATCCGACGGACAATTGAATTTGCCCGCTGTAGCGCCGGACAGATTGCTCGGATGAAATCCAAAGCATCCCGCCAACCGCACAATCGTTGCCATATTTGAAAAGAGTCCCCCCATATATCGAATTTAAATCGACATAACTAAATACCATAATCGGCGCGGTTATCATGGAGTACTTCGCCGCTGCCTTACGCTGTTGGAGAAGCTTTGCACTGGCATATCGACGCTTGCGTTCTAGTCGCGAACACCGCTTGCGCGCTTTCAGCACCTGCGCCTTTAAATGCATGAGTACACGCCGCTCACCTTGAAAATATTCTGCCTCGCGTTGGCGATCGGGCGGCGGCGCTTATCCATTATCTCCCAAGGACTTATCACAATCGACCGGATCCGACGCGGTCCTTTGTTTAGTGCGGAGCTCGGACGCAAGGGTGCGACCGTGGGCATGCCCGGCAAATACATGGTTCATAACTGGACTTTTCGGACAGGGTTGGCAGCGGCAATGACCGCGCGCGCGATCCGAATCATCCAGCGGCTGCGCCCCGATCAAATGCGTGGTCTTCGGCCCGTCGCCCAACTGAAAAATTCGTAGCGCCTGTTCCTGCAATCGATCCGTCATCGTTACGCGCTGGTGTTGTCGCAGGTGTTCGAGCCATGAATCCGTTCGGAAGGTCTCAATGAAGCGGCCCTATTCGGCGGGATCCTCAAATACGCCCCAGTCGTATGCCCCGTCGACGTTTACCCGGTCCTTCGAGTGTCACAAGGCAGCGCGAGATATGCGCACCGTACCGTGCGAGGCGCGATCCCAATTTGCGGACTCGTTCCTCAAGAGCACCCAAGTGATCGAGGTGATGAAACGCTAAGGTTTTGGGCGGTTGCATGGTCTGGCAACGGGCCCGTGGATACACAGGACTATTGTCTGCAGTTGCCGCCAGTGCAGCATCAGGGATTACCGGTCGGCATTGTGGGGAGCCACCAGCAGGACATCGAGCGGCCGTGCGCGGGCCAAGCCCGATCACCAGGATTTACAATTTCTCGGATAACGTTAAATTCATCTTGACCAGGTGCGCTACTGAGCGCGCACCCATCTTTTCCATGACTTTTGCGCGATGGATTTCGACCGTACGTTCGCTTAAGTGTAGGTCGATGGCGATGACCTTGTTAGCGGCGCCATCCACTACCAAATCCATCACCTGCCGCTCCCGAGCGGTCAAGGATTCGAGCCGATGAAGCACTTCGGCGTGATGTGCAACAATGTTGCGATTCTCGGCATCCAGCTTCATCGCGTGATTGATTCGGTCGAGTATGTCCTGGTCCCGGAATGGCTTTTGAATGAACTCAAAAGCACCCTCCTTCATGGCCTGCACCGCCATGGGAACATCGCCATGGCCCGTAATAAAAATAAGAGGCAACATCGACCCGACTCGATTGAGGTGCTGTTGCACTTCCAAACCGCTCATATCTGGCATGCGGATATCCAGCACGAGGCAGCCCGGTGAGTCGGCGTTGAATTTCGCCAGGAACTCGCTCGGTTTTGAAAAAACCGCCGTTCTGTAACCGACTGTGCTCAGCAGTGTATCCAGAGCCCGTCGCATGGCGTCATCATCATCAACCACATAAACAACGGGTCCAATATCTTTTTCATCAGCTCGTGCCATGATTACTCCGAAGTATTGTCGGCACACGGCAACCGGAACCAAAAGCGACATCCGCCCGCAGGTAAATTATCAAAACCTATAGTACCTTCATGGGATTCGACGATCGCTCGGCTTGAGGCCAATCCGAGGCCATTTCCTTTTGCTTTGGTGGTGAAGAATGGCCGAAATATTTGGGATTTCAGGTTCTCGGGAACGCCCGGCCCGCAGTCACTCACCGCGGTTTCGACCGTGTAGCGGTCAGCGCAGATATCTATCCGCACCGACGGCGCGTTTAGTGAATCGGCACTCGCATCAAGGGCATTTTGGGTCAGCGCATACAGTACGTGCTGTATTCTCAGCCTATCGATCATCAAATCGGGCAATGACTCCGGGATGTGAAGCTGTACGCCACACCGGGCGCTTGTCGCGAGTATGTCAATAAACGGTCGTAACTGTTTAATGACTTCAGGAAAGTTGCATCGGATTCGCTTGGGCTGTTCCTGTTCAAATAGATTCCGGATTCGCAAAATACTCTGCCCGGCGCCTAGCGAAACGCGATTGATTTCCCGGAAAACGTCCAGCGCCCTGTCTACCATCGGTTCCGCGCGATCCAGCATGCGCTCTCCGGCCTGCGAGAAAGTCGCAATAGCACCCAATGACTGATTCAGCTCATGGGCCACGCCACTGGCCATTTCTGCTAGCGCAGACGCACGGGCGATCTCCATCAATTGCCTGAGCTGGAGATCGGAATCTGACCATTTAGCAAAATCGCCCAATATGCACCCACATAACGCTCGTTTTCGCTGTCCTGCCTTCGCTCGCCGCTCAGAGCACATTGCGGCCACTGCTAGTGAGTTTGCCGCTTACATGAGCTGCTGGCAGTCCGTAAAGTCCGTAATATACTGCGCCTGACCCGTAGACGGACAAATCCAGAGTCGCTGATTGCCGGATACTGCGACCTGGGCTTGCTATTTCAAGCGGCACTATTCCTTTTGGGAGGTTCGGACGTGTCTTTTGTTTTATTCCATAAGGCCAGCAATGGCTGAGATCGGCTCTTTTGCTCAGCGGTTATTGCAGTTTTCCCCTGATGCCATGCTGGTGGTAGATGCACATGGCATCATCCAGTATTCCAACGAAACTTCCCGCGTCCTATTTGGTTATCGACCGGAGCAGCTCATGGGTCAGCCAATCAAAATGCTCATCCCGGATCGGTTTCATGCACGCCATAGGGCGCACATGTCCGGCTATCTATTGCAGCCGGCCAGTCGAGAAATGGGCGCTCGTATCAGTGATTTGTTTGCACGCCGCGCTGATGGCTCCGAATTCCCGGCTGGGATACGCCTATCGCCGTTCACGGACGGCGGTCAGCATTTAGTGGCCGCTGCGATTCGAGATATGACGGAGCGGCGCTCAATCAGCGACGCGCTGGTAGCTGCGCGCGAGGACGCGGACCGCGCCAATCGCGCCAAAAGTCGCTTTCTGGCCACTGCCAGTCATGATTTACGCCAACCCTTGCAGGTAATTCGCCTGATTAACGCGTCCATGCAGAAGTTGACCGCTAAGTCGCGCGATCTTGGCGACTTGGTGCGCCACCAGGAAGTGGCCATCGACAGTATGACCCACCTCCTCAATGCACTGCTCGACATCAGCCGGCTGGAATCCGGCACTATTGAACCGCAATTGTCGCCGGTAGGATTGTCCGCGGCTTTTTCAGATCTTTCTCGGGAGTTCGACACTGCTGCGGAGGCGAAACGTCTCCGGCTGACATTTGCGGAAACGCAGGTCGTGATCTCGACAGATCGCACCCTGTTCACACAGATTTTGCGGAATCTGATCGGCAATGCGCTCAAGTACACCGAGAAAGGGTTCGTTCGAGTGTCTGAACAAAGCGAAACCGACGCTGTAGTAGTCACCGTGGAGGATTCGGGCATCGGCATTGCGGCCGATAAGCTAGACCGCGTATTTGATGAGTACTATCAGATTGGGCCGCAGGGTACACAGCGGGCGGGTGTTGGCCTGGGTCTCGCCATCGTGCGCGAAGTGTCCCGTCTGCTAGGTTACTCGGTCGCGGTCGCCTCGAAGGTCGGCGAAGGTACATGTGTCAGTGTACGAATACCGCGGCATCGGCTGCTGCTGGAAGCCGAGGCGCCCAAATGGCCAGCTGAGAGTGCGCCGGCGCTGGCGGGGCCGCGCACGGCGCGACTGGTGCTGCTGGAGGACAATGACGCCGTACGCATGGCGACAGAGTTATTTTTGACTCTTGAAGGCTTTGAGACGCGCGTGGCAGCCACCAAGGCGGATGCCGAGGACCTGCTGGCGGACATGCGGCATGGCGATGTATTCATTACCGATTATCAGCTAGGTGGTGGGCTCACGGGAATTGACGTGCTTGAGCAGCTGCGCGCCCGGCAAGATCGCGACGTTCCTGCCATACTGATGACCGGTGATCTGCCCTCAATGATGCGCAGGATCAAGACCTCTATCCCAAATTGCCGTTTCTTAAGCAAGCCCGTGGATACCAAGGCGCTGCTCGCAGCGATTGCTGAGCTGGTCGCGAGCTCGCCGCCGTAGAATCCATCGGCGAACTCTCCCATCCTATGGACGCCCAGTCGGCCGTTAAGGGTAATCCCTGATCCTCCGCGCAGTCTTTTGCAAGATGCTTGGCATGGCATATTGCATAAATGCGGAGGTATTGTGATGCCGGAGATCAGGGCGCAGAAGATTGAATTTCTGCTGGCCGTGCTCGCCTGCTGGTTGCTGGCCGGCGGCGAAGGCGACAGCGATACCATGCATGGGGTTTTGGCACGGTAGCAATTGCACGAAGCACAAACCTGGGTTGACATCGCGGCTTATCTGAACTAGGCGGCGACATTCAAGCCTATCCAAACCGGCGATGGCGTGGATTTGGCGCTGGGTGGGGCGATTTACCGCGAACACTGTGCCAGTTGTCATCGGGCGGATGCTCACGGCAATGGGGACGGTTACGTGCAATCGCTCAGGAATCAGCACTACGGGTACTTGATAGTTCAAATGCGCAAAACTGGAGATAGCCATCGGCATAATATCGACGAGAATCTCATGCGCTTTCTGCATAGCTTTGACGATCGGGTCATGAGCGCAACAGCTGACTATCTTTCGCGCCTGCACGGCCCGGGCGCTGTCCGCAAAATTATGCGCAACGATGGCGTCGTCGTGGATTGAATGGCTGACTAGCCGCCGTAAAGACGAACTTGAATTACCCATCCCGCGCAGCTCGCCGGAAAATGCATTTTTTTGGAAACGC
>JANXZG010000153.1 GCA_025355645.1 Gammaproteobacteria bacterium
CGCTTCAAATCCTGGGAAAGTCCTATATAATCCGTGCGCACTTCCGATTCGGTATGCCTGGGACCCGAGAATCGGCCTGAAAATTACGACTGGCGCTGTAACTTGTTGATTACAAAGCGCCCGTAGCTCAACCGGATAGAGCACCGGCCTTCTAAGCCGGCGGTTGCAGGTTCGATTCCTGCCGGGCGCGCCACCTCAAGTCGGAAGTACGACGATGGTGGACGTAGCTCAGCTGGTAGAGCCCCGGATTGTGATTCCGGTTGTCGCGGGTTCGAGCCCCGTCGTCCACCCCACTTTTGCGAGCTGGGTTTGGGTTGAGTTTTGTTGTTTGGAAGGTTTATTTGGGCCGTTAGCTCAGCTGGTAGAGCAGTTGACTCTTAATCAATTGGTCGTAGGTTCGATCCCTACACGGCCCACCAAATAAGCTCGCAGAATCGGGAACTTGCGCGGCACTTCGGCATTGCTCGGGAGCAACGTCGTGCTATTCAACGGCCTGCGTGCTATTGGTGAATCGAAAACCCGCGAACCGGTTTTTTTCGCCCACGCTCAGCGCGTGAAGACACCAAGACTAACTGCTCATGGTGGTCTCCTTGGCGGCGTGGCTCTCGATGTGTTCATGTCGCCATCATGCGGCAGGTACTCAGACAGAAGAGTGCCGGTTTCGCCGCTTATTCAGTGAAACTGGCCGCGACGCGACCACCAATGAGTGCTCGCGACCCTGAACTGCCGGATGCGACCGACAGGTAACGGGCAATTCAATCAGGGCATCTTGACGCACGGCACGGCTGACCTGTCCGTTGCACAGAGGTTAAGTCTTGCAACTCACCGAATCGTGCAACTACCGGCACGGGAGCCGCTCACTCAAGAGGACGGGTGCTGTTCGCCGCCAATACTTCGAACCCATCCGCCCCGCGACAAACTTATTTGCGGCCCAGAGAACGCCCCATGGCGGCCGAGCGTGACTGCGCCCGTGCTTTAGCGATGCCTCATCAGCCGATGTAAAAAGGCGCGCATGGACGGGGGTGCGAGGTTCTTTGGGTGGCTGCAGGAACAGCGCAAATCGGGTCACCTCGACTAGGAAGATCAGACATTTACGCGCTGATTGGCGCAACCAGAGTGTCACGTACATCTGTTAACCGTAGTTGACATTCCGTGAACTGTAGATTACATTGCAGCTATGCTCGAAGTGCTCAAATCTGCCACGTTCGAGTCATGGTTCGGCAGTCTCCGCGATCGCCAGGCACAGGCCCGCATCAACGCACGCATTCGCCGGCTATCACTTGGAAATTCGGGCGACGTAAAGCCGGTCGGCTCAGGCGTGAGCGAGTTGCGTATCGATTACGGCCCAGGGTATCGCATCTATTTCATGCAGCGCGGCGACATTCTGGCCGTATTGCTCTGCGGAGGCGACAAGCGAACTCAGGACGCGGACATCAAACGGGCGATCAAGATTGCGAAGGACTGGAAGGGGTGACGTATGGCCATTAAGCGACGGAAGAAAGAAACCTTTTCCCGGTGGGATGCCACCGACTATCTAAAATCCGATGACGACATGGCGGCGTATCTTCAAGCCTGTCTTGAAGAAGCCCCCGACGACCCTGCACTCATTGTCGCCGCACTTGGCGACATCGCTCGCGCACGCGGCATGGTGCAGCTCGCGAAGGATACAGGACTAACACGCGAAGGCTTGTACAAGGCGCTATCGAAGGACGGAAATCCAAGTCTAGGCACTGTGCTCAAGGTACTGAAGGCACTGGGGCTGAAATTCACGCCGCAGGTCGCCTAAGCAAGAGACCATTTTCCAGGAGCGATTCCTGCTGGCGCGCCCACACTGTCCGTGCGGCCGCTCATGCGGAAACACTTAATGCCGAATAAGAAATCGACCCACACCGCCCCGGGCACCCCACCCACAGTGTCTGCCCTACAACCGCAGACGATTGGCGCAGCTGGCGACTATCGAGTTTCGACCCTCAGCCTCGCGTATCTCTGGAGACCAGATACCGTTCGGGCGCCGGAACTTGCGACAACGTCGTTTCCCATGTTATCCAGCGGGGCAATGTTCTCCGTCATCCGTGGATCCGCGACGTCAAGTCAGCTGGCACCGTCCGTGCCATTCGGCCTTGGAGCACCCATATGAATCTTGACGGCCTGTCCTTCCAGGTTCACGCGACGGCCTCAGTCGGCGTCGTCAGCGCGGAGACACGCCTCCACCTGATCCAGCGAGGCTCCCGCATCTTTGGCCACTACGAGGGCGGCTCGATTGTGCGCGGGCGTCTTGTCGGTCAAGTCAAGGGCTGTGCGCTCACCTTTCGATATGCACAACGCGAGCGCGAGGGAGGTATTCACGGTGGCCGCTCGAGCTGCGTCTTGGAGGTTCTGAGCGACGGCCGCCTCCGCATACACGAGCACTTCACGTGGAAGACGCGGGAAGGGGCCGGCACTAATGTCTTTGAGCAAGTGAGTGGTGACACGTCGTACGGCGCCAGCTAACTACCTCGGAGGTGGCAGGTAGGAGTTCAGGTAGGGCGCACTTCTCAAACGGCTTGGGATCACCTCACGCGGACCCGAATCAGGATCGCAGTAACAGCGTGTAGGGTTTCGCCGTAACTTCCTACAACGGGACTGCCCCGGGGACATCAGCGGTTCGGAGTTCAACCTCGCGTCCAGTTTGCAATCTTCAATCCAGTGACGCGGGAGAACTGGCGCTCGCTGTTGGACACGAGTACAGCGCCGACCGCAACCGCGTGACCTGTGCTCCGCAATAATGCGAGTCGAGGACTATTCAGTCGATCTCGAATCTCCACGCGACTCGTGGCATGTTTGACCGATGCGGAGGCTCCTCCTCATCTTGGTTCAATTGGCCACCGAGGCGATTCGTTGGTGTGGCTTGGTGCTGCGGTCACAACGATCGATCGAGGCGGAGAATCTTTTTCTGCGCCGACAGCTCCCACTGTACATCGAGCGCGGTGTTGAGCCGCGGCGGATGGATTCGGCAACACGAGTCGCGCTGGCGTTCCTTTCACGATGTTTTCACTGGCGGGACGCTCTGGTGGTGGTGCGCCCGGAAACAATGATTCGTTGGCACCGCGCGGGATGGAAATTGTTCTGGCGGTTGAAGTCCCGACCCGGCCGACAGGACGCCCGCGAGGTGATATGCGATGGTCGACGTTCCTTCGCCTTCACGCCCAGGGAATCATTGCGCGTGACTTTTTCCTCGCCGTCACCGCAACGTTTCGACAGTTGTATGTATTCGTTGTCATCGAGCATCGCAGTCGACGCTTGATTCATTGCAATGTCACGGCGCACCCGACGGCAGCTTGGACGCTGCAACAGCTGCGCGAGGCGATTGGCTTTTGAATGTTAATCAGCAATGACTAGTTAAAAATTTGCAGGACGAGTACAAATACCTGCTGCATGATCGCGACGGCATCTTTGCGCAGCATGTCGATGAGTCGATCGCCAAGCTTGGGGTCAAGGTGCTAAAATCACCGCCGCGCAGTCCGACGGCGAATGCGATTTGTGAACGCGTCATCGGCACCATTCGCCGCGAGTGTCTGGATTGGCTCATTCCACTATCGGAATCGCATTTGCGGTCAATGCTGAAATCGTGGATTGGCCATTACAATACGGCGCGTCCACATAGGGCCTTGGGTCCCGGTGTCCCGGATCCGCCGACGGCAACCCATCGCAAATCAAACCCCAGATCCCGACATCGCCTCCGCGAGCATGTTGTCGTGTGCGCGAAAGCCGTGCTGGGTGGTCTACACCATGAGTATTGTTTAGCACCAGCCGCCGCGCCGCTGGATATTTGCGGATGACAGGGAATACGAACGGGCGAGTTGCTTTTGTTAAACACGCTTGCAAGATGCACGCATTGCTGGCATTATGAAAGCATGACAATTCAAATCAACATTCGTGATGTTCCTGAGAAAGTCCGCGACGAACTGGCTGCCCGTGCGGCTTTACAGGGTAAGTCGATGCAGGAGTTCCTGCGCGCCGAACTGGAGCGATTGGCTGGCCGCCCGTCGATAGACGCTTGGCTTCAGCAGGTGCGCAAGAGAAAGCGCGCGACGCAGACTCGCATCTCCTCCAAGCAGATACTTGAGAACAGAAACGCTGACCGGCGTTGAGTATCGTCATTGATTCGTCTGTCATAGTAGCCGCTCTCGTTGATAGCGGCCCCCACGGCGATTGGGCAGAAGAAGTTCTTGCAGGTGGATTGCTGCTGGCACCGGAGCTGGTACATGCTGAAGCTACAAACATATTTCGTCGCCTGGAGAGGGCAAAGCTTATTACGACGCCAGAGGCGAATGCGGCGCAAGACGATCTCATGCAACTCGATATCGAGTTGTTTCCTTTTGAGCCCTTCGCCGGCCGCATCTGGGAATTGCGTCACAACGTGACAAGTTACGACGCGTGGTACGTCGCCATCGCCGAGGCGCTCAAGCTCCCGCTCGCAACTCTGGACGAACCTCTTTCGAAATCAAGCGGAGTTACCTGCAAGTTCCTAACGCCCGGCTCCTAACGTCGTGCGCCCGATCGTGTAACCGTTCGAAGGTCTGATCGTGGTATTTTCAGGTTTCGAGAAAGAGACCGATGGATGGTGTCGCGGACTCAGATTTCATCCAGGGACGTCCAACTGCAGCCACCCTCTTTAGGGGATATTCGTGGGGGCATTTATAATGGTTCTGGTGCATCTGCGGAAATTGGCGGCGCACCACGGCGGTGTCAGAATTCCTTGCTATGCCAATGCGATCTGCCAGTCAACCTTTCTGGAGCAGGCGTAGCGATGCCCACGACGCCTGAAATTGAATTGCCGCTTGCGGATCCGATGCGCGAGTTCGAACCCGGCAAGTGTGATTGCTGCGGTCTCGAACGACTTGAGCCCTTTGGTAGGTCGCAGCCTCGCCTTGATGCCACGATGGTCCTGCTCGACAATGTTGTTCAGGTACTGACTCGTCCGGACCTTCACGTGACGCCACCTCACGTGCTCACGACGCAGCCGCCAGAGCGCCAGTCGGCTCGGAACGTGGCCGTCGAGCGTGACCTTGCGTGGGAAGCGGCCACCGTTCGACTCCAGGGCTTTGCGAAAGAATGCTTGTGCGGCAGCGATTCCGCGGTCACGTCGCAGTAGGAAATCGATGGTCTTGCCGTGCTGATCGACCGCCCGATACAAATAGTGCCAGCGACCGCGGATCGAAACGTACGTCTCATCAACGCGCCACGAGGCTCCGACCGGACGGCGGAAGCGGTCCCACCGTTTCACAAACTCTGGGATGAAGCGACGCGTCCACCGAAGGACGGTCGTGTGGGAAACTCTCACTCCTCGCTCGGCCATCATCTCGACCAAGTCGCGGTAGGTGAGCCGATAGCTGATGTACCACCTGACGCACAGCCGGATGATGTCAGCGTCAAATGCGTACCCTCGGAACATCGGATCCCGCTTGATCGGCTTGGTCACAATTGGCCCTCGACGCAACAGGTTCTGACAATACTGGTTTGACCGGAGATGCACCAGAATCCCCTGGAATTACCGAGAAATCCTACCGTGAGTTATTGCACCGAAAATGAGGGGACCCCTGGATGGCAGCCAGCAAGCTGCTGCAGGCCGGTGCCAAGGCCGATCCTGGATCCGTGGTCACGGTCGCGATGGATGTCAATCGCAAGGAGCGCGTGGTGGCGGTGCCGCTCGAGCTAAAGCGCGCGCTGGTCAAGAGTAAAAAGGCCGCCAGGGCGTTCGATGCCTTGTCCTACTCTCATCGCAAGCAGTTTGCCGATTGGGTGGCTGGCGCAAAACTGCCAGCGACCCGTGTGCGGCGCGCACAGGAAGCCATTCCGCTCGTGCTCGCTAAAACACACCCCATTTAGCGCGCCGCGTGCTAGTGCTGCAAAAATCCGACGCCACCGACGCCGACGACTTGCGTCGGTACAGGGACTGATTGCCGCCGCGCGGCAGTTGATTCTCGCGCGCAAATGGCGCGCCCGGATCTAGATGCGTCAGGGTACGCGCAGCCAGGTTTGTGACCGGCCGAACAGGGAGAATCCGAGGTAGCCACGAACCACGAGCATCTGGCCGCCCTCCTCCAGATGGAACTTGCAGCGGTAAACCCAGCCGTTATCCGGATCTAGTATCTCACCGCCCGCATAGCCCTCATCGCGCTTGCTCATGTTCCGGATGATCTCGAGTCCCAGCACGGGCTTGCCCTTGCGATCATCCGAGCATTCCGAACACACGCGGCTTTCGGCGCCCGGCGCGAAGCTATGCTCGATGTGGCCGAAGTATTTATCACCGCGCTTTTCAATGCTGACGATTGCGCGCGGCGTGCCGTTCTTATCGTCGATAGTCTTCCACTGTCCGAGCACGGACGTGAGGTCCGCGCCCATCGCCGATGGTGATGCGCTAAGCCAGGCTAGATTAAGAGCCGCAAATACCAGTATGGTACGAATAACTCATTACCCCTGCCCTTCCTATGGTACGCCTGAATCCTTTGCGTCGGCCAGTTCGTGGCCATGGTGAAGCGTTGTTCGAGCCAGGTCTCAAGTGGCATCGGGCGAGCGACAAAGAATCCCGAATAGCAATCGCAGCCCTCGCCGGCCAAGATATCGGCACGGGCCTGGGTCTCCACGCCCTCGGCAACAATGCGCAGGTTGAAGGTCCTTGCCACAGCGATGATCGACACGACAATCGCCGATCTCGACGCCAGACTCAATAGTCGGTGAAACCCTGCAGGCCAAAAAACCATTCAGATGACATCGCGCGCCTGAACCGATCGGCTCGGCGCCGTGGCGGATGCGATCGGTTGAAGCAAAGGGTGACCTCTAAATATCCGGAATTACTGGGATTCTCCCCGGTCCGCATTGCACCATCGAGGCCGATCAGGTCACAGAGCGCCTTACTTCGGCGCACATCGGTGCCGCGACTTGCTGGGATGATTGGTTAGCACGTTCATGTTACGCCGACCGACAGCAAATCGGGATCGCCGTCGCCGACGCGCAAATACTTCGCCTGCGTTGAGCGACAATCGTCGCAGGCGCGGGCGACATAATTAACCAAGGCCCTCCTCACACAACAAATAAGGGAGGCTAGGGTCGGAATCGCAAGCCGCGTGCAGGTCCTTGTCTGCGAAGGATAAGCGCGCCCAGATTTTCCTGCCTACCCCAGAATCGTACCCCAGCGTGTATCGGCGTCACTCTGCCTACGGCCTTCTCAAACGAGGTTCAGCTCGTTGGGATTCACCGGATTGTTTGCAGGTGCTCGATACCTGCCAGTCTTTCATCGTGCGTCACGAGTGGCACGCCGCGCAGAAGGGCGGTCGCCGCGATCATCCGATCGATCGGGTCTCCCGGGAAGTTGTCTCCGAACTGACCGGCACGTTCGGCGATTTCGTCGGTAAGTGGCTCGATGCGGTATTCGGGAAGGCGGCGGACTTGTTCAAGCCACTCGGATGCCGATACTTTGAAGCGCAGGCGTCCGCGCCGCTCCAATGTGGTGATCTCGAATACACTGACGCTGCTTACGAGGAGCTCATGACGCTTCGCGTGCTGTTCGAGTGTCTGGCAAACCTTGCGCGAGAGTCTCTTTGTGTCCCCATCCGCCCACCAAACCAGGACATGGGTATCCAGGACGATCATTGATTGACTGCCCAGTCCTCCGGAGAGTGCACAGGCTGGGTAGGTGATTCGTAATGCAAAACCGAGCCGCGCAACTGCCTTCGAAGCAGTGCCGCTTCTTCGGTAGCCGCCTTGGGGCCAGAGATCTCGGCAATGACCTCGCCTCTGGTGGTTACACGAATGCGCTCGCCGCGGCGCGCACGCTCGAGGTACGAAGGAAGATTTTGTCGAAGGTCGGTAACGTTGACGTCGGCCATAACGCTCACATCATTGATCAATACGTACAGATTAACTGTACATGTGAGGCTCGCCGCCGTCAAGTCAACAAATGCGCGTCTAGCCGTCCGGGCAGATGCGTGCCTTCGGGAGTGACGCGCTACAGTGACTGTATTCTCCGTGACCGGGCGCTAATACCTGCTTGGTCAAGGCTGCTGCCGTAGGTTTCATCGTCCTGAAGTATACCCACTGTCCCACTTTCCCACTTTGCACGAGTTGCATTGGGCTGTTCGCGCTGGCCGACGGGTGGCGCGGCACAAGGTTATCATCGAATCGGCACATAGCTATGGTATAGCTATGCTGTCGCCGATGAAGCTGGTTGGCGATCCCGATGTCGCTGCGTGGCTTGGCGGGCGCCCGACCATGGATTGGGACGCTGGCAATAGCACCAAGAGCCAGGCGAAGCACGGGATTACGACCAGCGATGTAGATAGCATGCTCGACGCTAGGCCGCTATTTGCTGGTCGAATAGACGAGCCCGCGCATGAAGAGGCGCGATACCTGTTACTCGGCGTAACACCGACGGGCGATCGTGCGGCGCTGATCTTTGCGCGACGCGACGACAAGCTCAGGCCGATCAGCTGCCGAGCAAGGCGCAAGAGGGAGAAGGAGGCTACGATGAAGCGCCAAAGCAAGACGAGCATCGCGCGTAGCATGAAAAACGCGGCCACTGGCCGTGACGCGACACTGCGCGACTTGGAGAAGCGAGATCTCGGTGATGACATCAAGTCCGCCGGCACAACAGTCGTCGTGCGCCCACAGCGAGCAACTTCCATACTGCTGGGCGATGATCTTAAAGAAGCGCTGCGCCGACGTGGTAAGCAGTTGGGCGTGGGGCATCAGACCGCCGCGAAGATGATTCTCGCCAAATACGCTAACGCCAAGCTCTGACCTGCAGGCTTGCTGCGGGACATCCGAACCCTTTACGAGAGGGTGTTCCACCTGGTTCTCGACAACAAGTCGAACCGCCCGCGCCCTTACCTCTGCTGGATACCGGGTCTTTGTGGTTCCCATCGCTCCATCCCTCCCAGATGATGGAGCGTCCGGAAAACCCGTGGCGGTACAGCGCTGTGCATTATCAAGACTCACAGGGATGTGCATTATCAAGACTCACAGGGATGTGGAAGGACGGCCAGAGACCGGATCCTGGAGGCTGCATTACAGCGTGCGATTCCGCAGAACTACGCAACTTCAAGCAAAGCGCCGGGATTTCGGCTCGCGACGAGCAATAAAGTGCGAGCAGCGCCCGACGGTGCGCGGCGCCCCTGTTCCCAATCTTGCAGAGTACGGACCGAAACGCCCATCAACTTGGCAAAATGAGTTTGTGACAGACCAGTCCCGGCTCGAATGGTCGCTACTGCGGGAATGTTGGTCACCCGGCCGTGTTCGCCCCGCTTGAGCTGACGAAGCCCATCGAGTATTTCGCGAGCGACATTTCGATTAGTCTTAGACATCTTCAACTTCCTTGGCGATTTGCCTGAGTATGTGCGCCCGGATGTTCTCCGCAACGTTTTTCGGATAGATGGTCAGCAGCCAGATAACCCCGTGGGTTCTTCGCACGTAATAGATGATGCGATAACCCCCGCTTTTCCCGCGGCCCTGAGCGGCCCACCGCAACTTCCGAACCCCGCCACTACCAGGTATTACAGGGCCTGCCTCCGGAGCACGCATAAGCGCCTCTTGGAGCCGGGCGTAGTCGTCATCGCGCAAATAATCGGCAACGAGCTTTGTGAAAAGGCGCGTCTCGATGAAACTGAACACCGCTACAAGTATACGGCATTGCCGTATATAGTCAACCATCGTCGCAATGAGCCCAGCGCCTCGGATCGCAAAGAGGACAAACACCTGATGCGCCCGGCTGCCGGCCACCCTACATCATGGCGAGCAGCGAAAGGCGCGTGATCGACCATTCGTAATCCCACGCGATTTTCACTCTTGGCAAGTTCGATTTATCGAGTTTCGCTGGAAATAGCCGCGAAACCCTGACACCGATTGCTTCTCATGTTCCCTAAAGTATGGCCTGGGCCAATGCCGTTTGAGGTCAGGCAATTACTGCCGCAAGGTGAGGTCGAACTTGAGAGAGCGAGCACTGTATTCCATTCAAGAGGCGCGCGAGCTCCTGGGCGGGATCTCCCGAAACTCGATATACGCCCTGTTGCGAAGCGGCACGCTGCCGAGCGTTGTGCTGGGATGCCGGAGGTTTGTCTCGGGCGCTGCGATTACGCAGTTCATTGATCGATCGACGACCACCGTGAGCCCCGCGCTCGATCACAGCCGGTCGCGCCGGGCTCATCAGCAGTTGTTGCCCTTCCCCCTGCCGACAGGCGGCCCTCGCATGAGGACGGGTGCCTGATCGAATTCTTTCGATGGCCATGGCTCAAATTGTTATTCAGGCGTTATTAAGATTGCGGTGGCGTCGTCGGGGTTGGTGTTGGAGTGATGGCAGGATAGCGGCTGGTCCGCATTTGCAGCACAGGCGGCCAATTTCATGATTGGCCGCTTTGCAATTTCGTCGCTGCCTTCGATTACGGTCCGCCTCTCGGCAGAAGAGAAGGCGCGATTCGCTGCCCTCGCCCGCACTCGCGGCTTGTCGGAATCTGCGCTGGCCCTGTCAGCCATTCGCTCGATGGTTGGTACCGGTGAACCGGATCGGCAGCTTGTAGACCCCCAGGAACCTGCTAAGGACCGCATCACGATTCGGCTGCGACCAGGAGACGGGAATGCGATCGCCCGGCGAGCGGCACCGCGCGGCATGAAGCCCTCGGGCTACCTCGCCGCGCTGGTGCGCGGACATGTGGCCGCCAATCCGCCTGTCACGGCCAACGAGCTCTCTGCCCTGAAAATCGGCATCTCGGTGCTCGCGGGTCTGGGCACTGTCCTTAGCCAGACGGCCCGCAATCCCGCTTTAGGCGCCACTGGGCTCGAAGCTCTGCGGTTGGACATCTCCCGGACCCGAGCGGCGGTGGCGGAGCTCGAGCAGCGGACACACGATCTGGTGCGGACCGCCCTGATCAGTTGGGAGAGCCGCAGTGGCTAGGCGATCGAGCGACGGACCGTCGCCACAAGGCCCCTACTTGGATCTCTTTAGTCACGGGCGGCGCGGACCTTCGGAGTCGCTCCGGCTATCTCACGCCCAGATCGATCAGATCCGGCGCACGGTTCGACGGGCACCCGAAGTCATGGTCAAGGTCACCGGCGGCGGTAGGCGCACGGGGGCGGTTGCAGCGCATTTCGCGTACATCAGTCACCAGGGCGAGTTGGAGATCGAGACCGACGAAGGACAGCGGGTCTCCAAGGATGGCCAGAAGGAGCTTTTGAAGAGCTGGCATCTGGAGCTTTCCGCCGGCCAGTACCGCCCGTCCCGCGGTGACAAGGCCGGTCCGCCGGATATCAAACTGGTACACAACATTACCCTGTCGATGCCGGCGGCGACCTCGCCGAAAGCAGTACTCGCGGCCGCGCGTGTCTTCGCAAGGGAAAACTTCGGGGCAACGCATCGATATGCTCTCGCGCTCCATACGCACCAGCGGCACCCGCATGTGCACCTGGTGGTCAAGGCGGAGGGCCTGGATGGTCGCCGCCTGCATATTGACAAGGCGATGCTGCGCGAATGGTGCCAGGACTTTGCGCAGCGGATGCGTGAGCAGGGAATCGAGGCCAACGCGACGCCGCGCGCCGTGCGCGGCCAGACACGGCGCGCCGGCAAATCCTATGTGCTACGCGAGGAACTGGACGTCATCGTCAGGGAGCTGTCCGCAACGAAGACCATCGCGGACCCGGCGCGTGCCCGCTTGCTCAAGACCAGAAAGGACGTGATCGCTGGCTGGAACTCAATTGCAGCCACTCTGGAGGCCCAGGGAGAGATTGCCCTTGGGGGTGACGTGCGGTATTTCGCCAACCACCTCCCGCCCGTTCTGACCGACCGGGAACGGCTGGCAATGAAGCTATTTCAAATTACGAAGGAGCGTACTCTCGAAAGGCGGTCTACGGAGCCCCTGCGGGAGCGTGCAATCGACAGGGTGCGATGATCGCGCTTACGCGTTCGGTCGAACCGAATTAGAGCGTATGACCCCCAATAATCGCTGCGACACGCCATCCGAAAACCACAACGGTTCCTGCAATTGAAAGGGGAAGAGGCAAAATTCTCCTCCTGCTAAGCATAATGAGGTTCGCAAAATGGGCGACCGCCCAGGCTACGAAAAGCGCGATAGCGGCGTCTCTATGTCCATCTCGCAACAGCAGCAAGCTATAGGGCGCCGGCGCGAGCAGAGCCACCATTACAATGACGCCAAATTTGTCGCCGAAATGCTTGAGCCGCCACGAACGAATAGGGTGAGATTGACTCATACGCTCTAACGACAATGTTGAGCGGCCGTGCGATGCCGAGCCCATCCATCTGTCAATCACGGCCCGCTCCAGCGTGAGTTAGATTCCATCTAATTAGAAACTTTCCTTACAACACGGATCGGCCACGGAACGATACAGGTACCTTTCATGGGATAAGAATCACAGCATTGAGCAGTATAGGAAACAACGAGGTTCGACGGGAGCGTACTCGGGCAAATTTGTTCAGAGGGTTCAGCAATAAACAACGACAAATGTTCACCAGCCTTCCACCGCTTCGCGTCAAAATCCAATTCGGTCTTTGGCTTGTCACGAACAAGGTGACTTCCTACAACCACGATGTTCCAAAGTGTTCCAGACAAGACAGCTCCCTGCGCGTTGGGCACGAAACTGTGCCCTGGTTCGAATGTCGAAAGCGCGCGCTTCGGTCAGTAGTTCGGCGAAATTAATCGGCAGTTCGTAATTGCGGGCGGGCAGCACCTGGCACATCACTCGAAGCATCGATTGTTCGGTGAGCAGTGCGCGGCCTAGCTGGGCACGGGCATGTCGGCTCTTGGTCATAGGGTCTAACGACAAGCTTGAGCGACCGACCGCTTCGCTTGATAAAACGCCGCGAACATACACTTTCTCCTGGTGTTCGCAGCGTTCGCGGTCACAGCCTTCATGGTCGCTCCAAGCGTTGGTTAGACCGCAATGCATCGTCCGCGCGGCGCTTTTTCTGCAATCGCGTAGTAATCAATACCGACGCAACTACCCACAGCAACACTACGATGCCGATCGTAGTAAAAAAGTGTGCCGCGGCCGAAGACGAACGTACGTGTACAAAATAGTAGGCAACATAAGGTAGACCTACGAGGCACAACCACGGCGTTGGATGCGCATATGCAAGTACGGGGACCCCAAGGATGCGCGTCTGGCTTGGTGATGAACTAAGGCGTAAACCGAAAACGAAACGCAGCCAGCGCCCAAAAACGGATACCGCGATTGCGCCAGCGAATATACCGGCGCAAATTGCAGCCCACCAGGAAGGATCCCCCTTGTCCATAAGAATAAAAACGGACATCAGTACACACGTCCCAGCGAGCGTGGCAAGAAGAATTCGAAGCGCAGTTTTCATTGCGGTCTAACTCTTAATTATGCGACCGACGCATAACTCGGCATTGGCTCATACGCTGGCTCTTGATCGACTATTGCGACCGGCAACCTGCGAAGTCCCTCAAGATAATCCGCCCAGGCCTGCATCATTTGCCGGCGCTCGGGAAGTCGCTGCGCCTTGTTATAGGCTGCCCTGACCTTATTGCGTTCCGTATGTGCGAGCTGCAATTCATCGATGTCCGGCGGAAAACCCTGTTCATTAAGCAATGTACTCGCCATGCTCCGAAATCCGTGGCCGGTCTGTTCGTCGCCAGTGTAGCCGAGGCGCCTCAGCGCTGCGGTGACGGTATTCTCTGACATCGGGCGTTGGCGCGTACGAAGCGACGGAAAGACATAGCGCCCGCCCCTGGCTAACATCAGCAGCTCGCGCACAATCACGAGCGCCTGTCGTGACAGCGGCACGATGTGCGCCTCCCGCATCTTCATCCTGGCGCCGGGGATCCGCCACTCGGCCCTGCTGAGGTCGAATTCGGCGCACTCGGCGCCGCGCAGCTCCCCCGGTCGCACAAACACGAGCGGTGCGAGCTTCAGCGCGAGAGCCGTCACCGGATGCCCGCTATAACCATCGATTGCCCGCAAGAGCTCGCCCACCCGCAGCGGATCGGTGACCGAAGCGAAATTGCGGGACCTCACCGGCGCCAGTGCCTCCTTAAGGTCCGCCGATACGTCGCGCTCGGCCCGGCCGGTGGCAACCGCGTAGCGCAGCACCCGGCCGGCAAGTGCTCGCACCCGATGGGCAGTTTCATGCCGTCCCCGCACTTCGATGCGCCGCAGGGTCGCGAGGAGGTCCTGCGCCGTGATCGCCGCAACCGGCCGGCTGCCAAGGTAGGGATACAGGTAGTTACCAAGCCGCGCATTGAGCATGGAAAGGGTTTCCGGCGCGAGCGACGGCGTTTGCAGCTGCAGCCATTCATTCGCCACATCCTCGAAGGAGCTCTTTAGGATTGCGCGCTTGGCCTTCCAATCAAGGCTCGGGTCGAGCTCATCGGCCAGGAGTTTTCGGGCTTCATCGCGCTTTTCTCGTGCACGCTTCAGGGGCACATCCGGATAAGCCCCAAGCGAAATCAGCTTCTCGAGCGCGCCGATCCGGTAGCGGAAACGCCATAGCCGCGCACCGGCGGGCGTGACCAGGAGGAAAAGCCCACGTTCGTCATAGCGCTTGTAGGCTCGCTCGCGCATCTGGGCGCGGCGGATCTTCATTTCCGTGAGAATCGGCATGCTCGGCAAGATACCCCTGGCCCGAAAAGATACCCCAGTTTCGTACCCCAATTTTGGCAACATACCCCACTAGATACCCCAACTCCAATCGGGCTTCTGTGGGACGCCAGCGGACGCCAGTGAATCACTGCATTATGGTATTTCAGTGAGTTACAGGGATTATCAAAGACTCAGCGGGATGTAGAAGGACAGCCCGAGACATGATTGTGGAGGCTAGGGTCGGAATCGAACCGGCGTACACGGCTTTGCAGGCCGCTGCATGACCACTCTGCCACCTAGCCACTCGTCAAAAAAGCAAACCCCGGACGGGCCGGGGTTATCACGCAAGCTGGAGCGGGAAAGGAGGCTCGA
>JANXZG010000013.1 GCA_025355645.1 Gammaproteobacteria bacterium
CGCTGATTATGCCAATGTGCAACCGCATTCCGGGTCGCAGGCCAATGCCGCCGTGTTTTTTGCGCTGCTGAACCCGGGCGATCCGTTCCTTGGCATGAGCCTCGACCATGGGGGTCACCTGACGCATGGCGCAAAGGTGAATTTCTCGGGCAAATATTTTCGCGCCTCCCAGTACGGGGTCAAGCCCGATACCGGGGAGATCGACTATGAGCAAGTCGAGCGCCTCGCGCAGGAACACCGCCCGAAGATGATCCTCGCCGGCTTCTCCGCCTACTCACGCGTGATCGACTGGGCCAGGTTCCGCCGCATCGCCGATTCGGTCGGCGCCTATTTCTGGGTCGACATGGCCCACGTCGCGGGCCTGGTTGCCGCGGGCCTTTATCCAAATCCGGTGCCGTTCGCCGATGTGGTCACGACGACCACGCACAAGACGCTGCGCGGCCCGCGCGGCGGCCTGATCCTGGCGCGGCCGCATCCGGAGCTGCACAAGAAGCTTAATTCGCTGGTCTTTCCAGGCACGCAGGGCGGACCGCTGATGCACGTAATCGCCGCGAAGGCGGTGGCCTTCCTCGAGGCGCTGCAACCGGAGTTCAAGGTCTACTCTGCGCAGGTGATCGAAAATGCGCGCGCGATGACCAAGGTGCTGCAGCAGCGCGGCTATAAGATCGTCTCCGGTGGCACCGACAACCATCTGTTTCTGCTCGACCTGATAGACAAGAACATCACCGGCAAAGATGCGGATGCGGCGCTCGGGCGGGCGCATATGACTGTCAACAAGAATGCGGTGCCGAACGACCCACGGCCACCGATGATCAGCAGCGGCCTGCGCATCGGCACCCCCGCGGTCACGACCCGCGGGTTCAAGGAGCCGCAGGTGCAGCAGCTGGCCGGATGGATCGCGGACGTGCTCGATCGTATGGGCGATGAGGCGGTCATCGATCGCACCCGAGCGCAAGTGATAGCACTATGCAAACGATTTCCCGTGTATGCGTGAGACGTCCGTAGCTTCCAATGCACTGTCCTTTTTGCAGTCACACGGAGACTAAGGTCATCGACTCGCGCCTTGCCGGCGAAGGGCGGCAGATACGCAGGCGCCGGGAATGCCTGGCATGCACGGAACGGTTCACGACGTTCGAGAGCGCGGAGCTTTTGCTGCCGATGGTCGTCAAGAGCGACAACACGCGGGAGCCGTTCGATGAGAACAAGCTGCGCGGTGGCATGCGCAAGGCGCTCGAAAAGCGCCCCGTCAGCCCGGAGGCCATCGAGGACGCCGTGGCCCGCATTTGTCATAAGCTGCTGAACCTCGGCGAACGCGAAGTGCCCTCCCGCAGCGTGGGCGGCATGGTCATGGAGGAGCTACGGCACCTGGATGAGGTGGGGTACGTCCGTTTCGCGTCTGTTTACCGAAGTTTCCAGGATATCGAGGCTTTTCGAACCGAAATTGACCATCTTCGCCACCATCGCCGGCGTCGCGAGCCCAACCAAGACCAGCTGCCCCTGCTACCGGGCGGGGCGCGCGGCAACGACTCCAAAAAGAAATGACCGCAGACAATCCGGTACAGGATCAGCTTCACATGAGCCGTGCGCTGCAACTCGCGGCCCGGGGCCTTTATACGACTGACCCGAATCCGCGCGTCGGTTGCGTCCTAGTCAGGGACGAGAAAGTCGTTGGCGAGGGCTGGCACCAGCGTGCGGGCGAAGCGCATGCCGAGGTGCTTGCCTTGCAGGCGGCGGGGGAGCAAGCGCGCGGCGCCTGCGCTTATGTGACGCTTGAGCCCTGTAGTCATACCGGGCGCACGCCGCCCTGCGCGGATGCCTTGATCGCCGCTGGGGTGGCGCGGGTTTGCTGTGCGTCGGTCGATCCGAATCCCCTGGTCAGCGGTGCCGGCATTGCGCGCCTGAAAGATGCCGGTATCGTGGTGTCGGTTGGGCCCTTGGCGGCGGCGGCACGGGAGCTGAACGCCGGTTTTTTTTCCCGCTTCGAGCGCTCGCGTCCGTACCTGCGGCTGAAGCTTGCGATGAGCCTGGATGGGCGCACAGCGCCGCCGGGTGGCAAGCGCGCCTGGATCACCGGCGAGGCTGCGCGCGCGGATGTGCAGCACTGGCGCGCACGAAGCTCGGTCGTGTTGACCGGCGCCGGCACGGTGCGCAGTGACAATCCACGCCTCGATGTGCGTCTTGCCTACGGGGAATGGGTGCGCCAACCACTGCGCGTCGTACTGGATCCCGACCTGCGCTGCAGTCCGGCGGCCGATATATTCAAGGACCATGGTGCGCTGCTGATGGTTGCGAGTGACGCGGCGCCGCGCGAGCTCGGCGCCGTGCGCATGCAGCGCGTGGCGCGCGCGCCGGCCGGCCTCGACCTTGCGGCGGTCGTGGCGATCTTGCAGGAGCAGGCGGCCAACGAGGTGCTGGTCGAGTGCGGGCCGCGCCTCGCCGCATCCTTTATGCGCGCCCGCCTGGTCGATGAGCTGATCCTGTATGTGGCACCGCATTTTCTGGGCCCGGATGCCGCGCCGCTCGCCGACCTGCGGGTCCTCGCGCTCGGCGAGGCGATGCCGGCGTTCGATTTTCACGAGATGCGACGCGTCGGCGCGGACTTGCGCATACGGCTGAAGCCGAGGCTTGACCAATAATGTTTACCGGGATAATCGTTGCGACCGGTGTGATCAGCTCGCGGCAGGAGCAGGGCGGCGATGTTGACATGGGTTTCGAGGCCGGGCGGCTTGATCTTTCGAGGATTGGGGTCGGCGATAGCGTCAGCGTGCAGGGCGTGTGCCTGACGGTAACTGGCAAGGAGGACAACCGGTTCTTTGCCGATGTTTCGCGCGAGACGCTCGCGAAGACCACGCTTGGCGTGCGCGCCGTCGGGGCGCGCGTGAATCTGGAACCCAGCCTGCGCGCCGGGGATCCGCTAGGTGGCCATCTGGTCAGCGGTCATGTCGACGCGGTCGCGCGGCTGACCACGCTGCGCAAGGACGCGCGCTCGTGGCGGATGCGCTTCGAATTGCCTGCTGAGCTCGCCCGGTTCGCGGCGCCCAAGGGTTCGATCTGCCTCGATGGCGTAAGCCTGACGGTCAACGAAGTCGAGGGGCGCGAATTTGGCGTCAATATCATTCCCCATACCCTGCAGGCGACAACGCTTGGGGAGCTGCGCGAGGGCGATGGCGTCAACGTGGAAATCGACGTGATCGCGCGTTATCTGGCGCGTCTCATGTCAACACCGTAAGAGAGAAGGCTGATGTCCGGATTCAATACGATCGATGAAATTCTGGCCGATCTGCGCCGCGGCAAGATGGCTGTGATCATGGATGACGAGGATCGCGAGAATGAAGGCGATCTCGTGATGCCCGCCGCCTGCATTCGCCCCGAGGACGTGAATTTTATGGCGCGCTACGGGCGCGGCCTGATTTGCCTCACGCTGACGCGCGACCGCTGCCGTGACCTGCGCTTGCCGCTGATGGTCAGCGACACCGACAGCCTGCACAAGACAAATTTTACGCTGTCGATTGAAGCGGCGGAGGGCGTCACGACTGGGATCTCCGCGCACGATCGCGCGCACACGATCCAGACCGCAGTCGCGACCGGCGCGCGACCCGAGGACCTGCGCCAGCCCGGGCACGTGTTTCCGCTGATGTCGCAGCCCGGTGGCGTCCTGACGCGCGCCGGACATACCGAAGCCGGCTGCGATCTGGCGCGGCTCGCCGGTTATGCACCGGCTGCAGCGATCGTCGAGATTCTGAATGAAGACGGCACGATGGCGCGCCGGCACGACCTTGAGCAATTTGCGCAGAGGCACGGCCTGATGATCGGCACAATAGCCGATCTGATCCGCTACCGGCTCAAGAACGAGCGCTCGGTCGAGAAGATCTACGACGAGCCCATTGATACCGTCTACGGTGCCTTTCGCCTGTGCTGCTATGAGGACCATGTTAACAAGACCGTGCATGTGGCGCTGGTTCGCGGCGAGCTGAACGCGGCGGTTCCGCCATTGGTGCGTGTGCACATCGAGGACTCGCTGCGCGATGTGATCGGCGCGCGCACCGACAAACTTGGCTGGCCGCTGTCCGCGGCTATCAAGCGGATCGCCGCGGATTCCTCGGGTGTCGTCGTGATCCTGCGGCCGGAGGAAAGTCCGAAGGAATTTATGGACGGTGTGCATCATCTCGGGGTTAAGCCCGCGGGTTCGCGGCCGGTCGGCGCCACCGTGATACGAACCTACGGAATTGGCGCGCAGATACTGAAGGATCTTGGCATCACGCGCATGCGCGTGCTCAGCGCACCGAAGCAGCTGCAGGGGCTTGCGGCCTTCGATCTCGAGGTGACCGAATACATCAATGGCGCCGAGTGAGCCTATACTGCGCCGATCAGCCGAGTGAGGAATCCGACAGTGCCAACAGACCAGCCGCGAGTCATTGAGGGGGATTTATCGGTGCGCGATCTGCGCATTGCGTGCGTCGCCTCGCGCTTCAACGACTACGTGGTCGAGGCGCTGCTACGCGGCGCAGTAGAAACCCTGAAACGCCACGGCCTGCCCGAGAAGCAAATCGAGATAGTGCGAGTGCCGGGCGCGTTCGAGATCCCGCTGGTGCTGCGCAGGCTAGCGATGTCACGCCGTTATGACGCGCTGATTGCGCTGGGTGCCGTGATCCGCGGCGACACGCCGCATTTTGACTATGTTGCCGGCGAGTGCGCTTCGGGCGTCGGCCGCGTTGCCCTCGAGACAGGCGTGCCGATTGCGTTTGGCGTGCTGACGACCGACTCGGTGGAACAGGCCATGGATCGGGCCGGTGGCAAGGGCGGCAACAAGGGCGCGGATGCGGCACTGACGGCAATCGAGATGGTCAATCTGCTGCGCCGGCTCGAGCCGTGAACGCGGGCGTGCGCGCGCGCAGTATGGCGCGGCGCCTTGCACTGCAGGCGCTCTACCAGTTGCAGCTGAATGAGCTGCCCTTGAAGGAAATGCACAAGCAATATGCCGCTGACCCGGAGGCGGAACGTGCCGATCGCACATATTTCCGTGAACTGCTGAAAGGAATTGCCGGCAGTCGCCCCGCGCTCGATCAGACCATCGCGCTCTACAGTGAAATTGCTCCCGCCGAGCTTGATCCGGTCGAGCACGCGGCGCTGTGGCTGGGGCTTTACGAACTTCAGCATTGCCAGCAACTGCCATTTCGCGTCGTGCTGTCCGAGGCGGTGCAACTGGCGCGGCAGTTTGGCGCAACCGACGGGCACAAGTTCGTCAACGCGGTGCTGGATCGCGCCGCCAGGGAACTGCGGTCCGCGGAATATGGCGAACCCCGGTGAATTCGAGCTGATCCGCCGCTTCTTCGCGCGGAATGGCGCGCGCGCGGCTGCAGCGGGTGTTGAGCTCGGCATAGGAGACGATGCGGCGCTGCTGCATATTCCGCCGCACGCTGACCTGGTCGTCGCGGTGGACACGCTGGTCGAGGGCCGGCATTTTCCTGTGGGCAGCGATGCGCGCTCGATAGGGCACCGCGCCCTTGCCGTCAATCTGAGCGACATGGCGGCGATGGGCGCGCAGCCGCGCTGGGCGCTGCTGGCGCTGACGTTACCGACCGCGGACGAAAAATGGCTGGCCGGATTTGCCGGCGGGCTGTACGCGCTTGCCGATCAGCATGCGGTTGTGTTGGTCGGCGGGGATACGACGGCCGGGCCGCTCACAATCAGCGTGCAGATACTGGGCCTTGTGCCAAGAGGTGAGGCGCTACGGCGCGACGGTGCGAAGGCGGGTGACCTGCTCGCGGTGACAGGAACCTTGGGCGATGCGGCGGCCGGCCTTAAAGTATTGCAGCGCCAGGATAGGGCTGGCATCAATCCGCACGAGCTTGAGCTCGTAAAACGCTTCGAGTATCCCGATTCACGCGTGCAGTTCGCACTGGCGGCACGCGGGCTCGCAACTGCCGCCATGGATTTATCCGATGGACTCGCCGGCGATCTGCCGAAACTCGCTCAGGCGAGCGGCCTTTGCGCGTTCGTCGACATTGGGCAGCTGCCGGTGTCGGCGGCCCTGCGGGCCAGTGCAAGCGTTGACCTCGCGCGCGAATTCGCACTTTGCGGAGGTGATGACTATGAGTTGTTGCTGACGGTGCCGAGGGAACAATATCAACAACTTGCGAACGCAGCGGCCCGCCTCGGCGTGCCGCTTGCAGCGATTGGTGACATGCGCCCGGGCGCCGGTGTGAACTGGTCCAAGGATGGGGCGGAATTTGCCGTTGCAGCCACGGGATATGACCACTTTCGCTGAGGCTGGAACCGATTTCACAGAATGCACCAGATCGGACCGGTATTGTGCCGCGTACCGGTCTTTATGAACACATCCACGCCAACTGCTATCAGGCCGCAAATTGCCCGGGCGGCATTGCCCGAGAAAATTGGCAAGTACGTCATCATCAACGAAGTGGGTCGCGGCAGCACCGGTATTGTGTACCTGTCGCATGATCCCTACTACGGCCGCGATGTCGCGATCAAGGTCTATAATCTTGAGACCAGCGGCGATGAGAACCGCAAACGCATCGCCCGCAAAATGTTCCTGTCCGAAGCGCACATGGTCGGCATGCTGCAGCATCCGAACATCCTGCCGATTTACGACGCCGGCGAGGAAAATGGCCACTGCTACATCGTGACGGAGCATGTGCATGGGGCGCGAACCTTGGCCGCGTACTGTCGCCCGGATAACCTGCTGCGGGTCGACGATGTGGTGGAACTGATCTACAAGGCGGCGCGCGCGCTGCACTATGCGCACAGCCGCGGCGTTATTCATCGCGACATAAAGCCGAGCAACATCATGCTCACGCTCGAGAGCGAGGTGCGCATCATCGATTTTGGCATTGCACTGATTGCCGACTCCGACATCTCCCGGATCGAAGGCATTGCGGGCAGCCCTTCCTACATGTCCCCGGAGCAGGTGCAATCGATCGACCTGACCAATTGCTCGGACCTGTACTCACTCGGCGCCGTCATGTACGAACTATTGACCGGCACGCGGCCCTTTCGCGCCGGTAATCTGCAAAAATTGCTTCACCAGATCGTATTCGCGACCCAGCCGCCGATCCACACGCTGCGCCCGGACATCCCCGAGGAACTCGAGAACGTGACGGCGATGGCACTGCAAAAGGAGCCGGCCAAGCGTTACCGCACCGGACTGGATTTTGCTGCCGCGCTGACCCGGGTGCACCAGAAACTGCGCACGCAGTACAACCGCATTGACAAGCAGGAACAGTTCAGCCTGCTGCGCAAGCTGAAGTTCTTCCACGAGTTCTCGCACGAAGAAATCTGGGAAGTGCTGCGCGCCAGCAGCTGGCAGGACTACAGCGATGGCGAGGAGATCGTCAAGGAAGGCGAGATGGACGATCGCTTTTACATCATTGTGCAAGGCCTGGTCACGGTCGCGCGCAATGGCAATGCGATCGGCCGTCTGAGCGCTGGCGAATGCTTTGGCGAGACGAGCTACGTGCGCGGCGCCAAGCGCACTTCGACCATCAGCGCGACCGGTGCCGTGACCGCGATGAAGGTCAGCTCCACGCTGCTTGAGCAGGTATCCGCCCAATGCCAGTTGCGGTTCAACCAGGTATTCCTGCGTAACTTGATCACCCGGCTGCAGAACTCAGAGCGGCCCGTCGCCAGCTAAACGCGCGCCTCAGGCGTGCCCGGATTCCTTGTCATGCTCGATCATCGCATAAGCCGAATGATTGTGTATTGACTCGAAATTCTCGGACTCCACGATGTAAGAGCGAACCCGCTCGTCACGATTGAGCGCCACTGCCACGTCGCGCACGAGATCCTCGACGAACTTCGGATTGTCATAGGCGCGCTCCGTAACGTACTTCTCGTCCGGGCGCTTGAGGATTCCATAAACCTCGCATGAGGCCTCTTTCTCGGCGATGTCGATCAGCTCCTCGAGCCACATGTGGCTGGAGATCTTGGCGGTGATCGTGATATGCGAGCGCTGGTTGTGTGCGCCGTAGTCCGAAATTGCCTTGGAGCACGGACACAGGCTCGTTGCGGTTACGATGACCTTGAGCCACACGTCGGTCTTGCCGTCGCGATGCTCGCCAAATATCGACGCACGGTAGTCCATCAGGCTCTCGATGCCGGACACTGGCGCCTTCTTCATTACAAAGTAGGGAAATGTCATCTCGATATGGCCAGAGGTCGCGTGCAGGGTCTCGGTCATTTCCGCCAGCATCTTGCCGAACGAGTCGACCGAGATCTCCTGTTCATGCTGGTTCAGGATGTCGACAAAGCGCGACATGTGCGTACCCTTGAAGTTGTGGGGCAGGTTCACGTACATGTTGAAATTTGCAACGGTATGCTGTTCACCGCGGGAGCGGTCCTTGACCCTGATCGGATGAAAAATATCCTTGATGCCCACCTTGTTGATTGGGATACGACGGGTATCGGCGTGTCCCTGAACATCCTCAACGGTGACCACGGTTGATTTTCCGGCAGAAGCAGAGCGGTTCATACGATGCGTGTCCTCAGCGGCCCGCGTCTACGGCGCGCGGCATTTTGGGTTGCCACCAGGCATCGATCCGCGATCGCACTGAGGCTAAATCAAGGCCGGCATCGACCAGGCAAGAGTCGCGCGAGCCGTGCGCAATCGGCCGATCGGGTATCCCGATGTGCAGCACCGCATTGCTATGGCCCTGAGCGCTCAAGACCTCGCTTATCGCGCTGCCCGCACCGCCGGCGATCACGTTTTCTTCGAGTGTCACGATATGCGGATGTCGGGTCGCGATCCGGTTTATCAAGTCCGCATCGATCGGCTTGATAAAACGCATGTTGATGACCGTGGCATCGAGTCGCTCGCCGATGCTCTGCGCGACCGCCACCATCGTGCCAAAGGCCAGCAAGGCGAGGCCGTTGCGCCCCTCGCGCACCGTGACGGCGCGCCCAACGGGCAGCACATGCATCTCCGGCTGGACGGCAACTCCCGGTCCGGCGCCGCGCGGGTAGCGCACTGCCGCCGGACCCTTGATTGTCGTCGCGGTATAGAGCATCTGGCGGCACTCATCCTCATTTGCCGGCGCCATGATGACCATGCCAGGAATGCAGCGCATGAAACTCAGATCGTAGCTCCCCTGATGTGTCGCGCCGTCGCTGCCTACGAGGCCGGCCCGGTCGATGGCAAATACGACCGGGAGGTTTTGCAGCGCGACATCGTGTATCAGCTGGTCGTAGGCGCGCTGCAAGAAAGTTGAGTAAATCGCCACAATTGGCTTGACACCCTCGCAGGCGAGTCCGGCCGCCAGTGTCACGGCATGCTGCTCAGCAATGCCGACATCAAAGTAACGATCCGGGAACTGCTTTTCGAATTCGACCAGACCAGACCCTTCGCTCATGGCCGGCGTGATGCCTACAATCAGCGGATCGCGCGCTGCCATGTCGCAAAGCCACTGGCCGAATATTTTTGAATAGGTCGGGCCGCTGGCCTTGTCTTTAAAAATTGTCGCGCTCGCCGGGTCGAACGCGCCCGGGCCATGCCACTTGATCGGGTCCGCCTCGGCAGGCGAGAAGCCCTTGCCCTTGCGCGTGACCACGTGCAGCAACTGCGGGCCTTTCAGGTCCCGCATGTTCAGCAGTGTCGCCACCAGGGCATCCAGGTCATGGCCGTCGATGGGACCGATGTAATTCATTCCCATCTCTTCAAAGACGGTGCCCGGCAGGATCATGCCCTTGAAATGCGCTTCGGAACGACGCGCGAGCTCCCAAGCCTTGGGCATCTGTCGCAGGACTTTCTTGCTGCCCTCGCGCACCGTTGCATAGATCTTGCCGGACAGCATCCTGGCAAGATAGTTGGACATCGCGCCGACATTGTTCGATATCGACATGTCATTGTCGTTGAGCACCACGAGCAATGGCACATTCAGGCTGCCAGCGTGATTCAGCGCCTCAAAGGCCATGCCGGCCGTCATGGCGCCATCACCAATGACAGCGATGGCACGACGGGTATCCCCGCGGGCGGCCGCGCCGATCGCCATGCCGAGCGCCGCACTGATCGACGTGCTCGAATGGCCAACACCGAAGGTGTCAAATTCACTCTCGCTGCGGGTCGGGAATGGCGCGAGCCCATCCGCCTGCTTGATCGTTGCCAGGTGGTCGCGACGACCGGTCAGAACCTTGTGTGGATAGGCCTGGTGACCCACATCCCAGACCAGCCGGTCATGCGGGGTCTGGAAGACATAATGAAGGGCCACGGTCAGCTCGACCGTGCCCAGGCCAGCGGCAAAGTGCCCGCCCTTGCGGCTGACCGTCTGGATCAAGTAGCGGCGCAGCTCCTCGACGACCTTGGGCAGGTCGCGCCGCGGCAGCGCACGCAGGTCGGCGGGCGTCTCTATTCGAGAAAGCAGCGGGAATTCGTCGGCGAGTTGCATTGCATCGATAGTTTACCCCGGCGCAGGGCTAAACTCGACGATCGACGACGTAAGACGCGAGCCAGGAAAGCACCTGGCCGCGCTCCCCAAGTACGCCCAGGCGCTCGCAGGCACGCCGTTTAAAGAGCTGCGCGCGCTCTTTGGCAGCATCGAGCCCCACGATGCTGGGATAGGTGGGTTTAGCCCTGGCGGCGTCCGCGCCGACTGTCTTGCCGAGGTTCTGCGTCGTGCCCTCGACATCCAATATGTCGTCCTGGATCTGGAAGGCGAGGCCGATATCCTGCGCATAACCGTCGAGCGCCTCTCTTGCATTGGCCGGCAGATTTTTTGCGCAGACCGCGGCCATCATGACACTCGCGCGGATCAGCGCTCCGGTCTTGAGCCGGTGCATCGTCTCTAGCTGCGCCAGATTTAGCACCTGGCCCACCGCGGCAAGATCGATCGCCTGGCCGCCGGCCATGCCCATCGTGCCGCTGGCGTCGGCGAGTATGCGGATCATTTGCAACCTGGCATCGGAGCCCAACTGGCTATCGCGATCCGCAGCAAGCAGCGAAAATGCCAGCACCTGTAGGGCATCTCCGACAAGGATCGCTGTCGCCTCATCAAAGGCCTTGTGAGTGGTGGGACGTCCGCGCCGCAGATCATCATTGTCCATTGCCGGCAGATCATCGTGCACCAGCGAATAACAATGGATCAGCTCCGCCGCAGCCGCTGGCGCGTCGAGCAATGCAACATCGATACCGAGTGCCTCGCCGGTGCAGTAAACCAGCAGGGGCCGCAATCGCTTGCCTCCGCCCAGGACCGAATAGCGCTGTGCAGCGTGCAGGCGTTCCGGCAATAGCGTCGGGCTGGGGAGGGCTGCCTCCAGCACCTGTTCGATGCGCGCCTGGTAGGCACGCATGCGCGACTCGATCGAATCGGCATTCACGGGGCGCTGGACCGCGGCGATATCAGGAGTCTTCCGGGATGAACGGCTCCGGCAAAGATTCGCCGGCTTTCTTGAGCAATATCTCAACCTTCTGCTCGGCTTCTTTCAGTGCGACCTGGCAGGTACGCGTCAGCATCACACCGCGCTCAAAGGCGGCCAGGGATTCCTCGAGCGGTAATTCCCCCTGTTCCAGGCGCGCCACGATCTCCTCGAGGTCACGCATGGCTGTCTCGAAATCGACTGCTTGGGGTTCTTTTTCGACTTTGCGGCTGGACATATCCTTAAGAACGGTACACAGGCATCGCATTCCGGTCAAACCGGCTTGTCGGGTGGGGGTGGGTTTCGGGTAACATACGCTCAAGCACACCATGGCAGCATCGCGAACATCCACGATTTCGGTGGCCTTGCTAGGCGCGGGCTGCCTATTGCTTGGCGCTTGTCGCCAGTCGCACGATGCGCCACCCACGGTCGAGGATTTGATGCAGGACCGCGTTGCGCTGGATGGCATCCTGATGAAATGCAACGACCAGGCTCATAGGGATAAGGCCGGGTCCGACTGCGAAATTGCCCGCGTCGCTGCCGAACGTCTGGCCGCGGAAAAAGAGTCCAATGAAATTGCCAGCCGGCAACGCGACTTCGAGCTGAACCGCGACAAGCTGCGCCAGAGCGACGAACAACGCAAAGCTGCGCAGTCCGCACAGAAGAAATTCGATCCTTATACGCTGCCGGTCGTCCCGGTAGAACCCGCGCCGCGGGCCGCGTCAAAGGCTGACCCTCCCCCGTAAGATGTGGATGCAGAAAAAACTGGCGGTCATGCCGCAGGCAGAGCAGGCACTGCCCGGTCGTAGCACCCCGCTGCCGGTCACAGTGCTGCACTACGTTTTGGGTACTCGCATAACACCGCCGTTCCCGCAGAGTATGGAGATGGCGCTGGTCGGGATGGGCTGTTTCTGGGGCGTGGAAAAGTTGTTCTGGGCGATACCCGGGGTCTATTCGACCGCCGCGGGCTACGCCGGTGGCTTTACGCCAAATCCTACTTATGAAGAAGTTTGCACGGGCAAGACCGGCCACAACGAGGTCGTGCGCGTCGTGTTCGACCCGCGCCGCGTAAGCTACGATGACTTACTGCGCATATTCTGGGAGTCACATGACCCGACGCAAGACATGCAGCAAGGCAACGACGTCGGTACCCAATATCGCTCCGGCATCTACGTGAGCGGAGATGATCAGCGGCAGGCAGCTCTCGCTTCGCGCGATGCATTTGCAAGGGCGCTCGCGACCGCCGGCTATGGCGCGATCACGACCGAGATCATCGACGCGCCGGCATTTTACTATGCCGAGGACTATCACCAAGCGTATCTTGCCAAGAATCCGGACGGATACTGCCCGAATCATTCCTGCGGGATCCCGTACAAATCTCCGGTATCTGCGGCAAGCGTCAAAACTTAGTCAACAATTTCCCGACCGGCCCGCAGACTGTTGTGCGGCTCATCGCAACGAGAATCCGGCGCCGTTTGGAGCCCCAACGGATAACCCGATACTATCGCCAGCGTGGCGATCTTGCGAGGCGCCGCAGACCATCGACGGCTATCTGACGCACGGTTCCACGAATTTTGAAGGGGGTTCTGACTAGATGCTTGATGTTCATGCGCCGCACAGCCCGACCCATAGCTGGAAGGATTTTCTATTCCACATCGCTGCCATCGCGTGCGGCCCGCTGCTGGCGCTTGCGCTCGAGAAATCCGTGGAATACCTGCACGAGCGGCATCTTCTATCGGACGCGCGCAGGGAGCTAAGCGCTGAACTCGAAGATAATCGAGCGGTTTGGCAGAAAAATTCGACCGAAACTCAGAGGATTCAGCGAGCACTCGAAGCGGATCTCAAGGTCATTCGCGCACTACGCACTCGCGCGCCGAACGAGGGCAAGCTTGACTATTCCGCAGACCTTTATGCGACGGTTGCTGACCGACCTGTTGGACGCAATTACTACATTCGTATCCGTTATGAAGATCAACGCGGCGATCGCCGCGAGTGCGCCGCCGGAACAGCTTGCCGTACGCCAGCTCGACGAGCCTGAGAGCAGAACCATGGAAGCGCAGGGTAGACTGGAGTATGTACGGATGTTCTTGAACTATGAATCCCATGGGTTTGATATATTCGGCCTCGCGCTCACTGGCGCCAAGGCCGCACGGTGATTGACGTGCGCATGCGCGGTGAAAGGGACGACGTTGGAAATTGGGCCAGCCGATATCGGACGTTGTCAACGATTGCCAAGATACCTCGGGTGTGCATATGAAGGGCCGTGTGGCGCTGGTCACCGGTGGCGGTCGCGGTATCGGACGGGAGGCCGCACTTCTGTTGTCGGCTGCCGGGGCTCATGTCATGGTGGTGTCGCGCACTGCGACGGAACTCGCGGCCGTTGGCCTCGAATACGTGGTTGGCGATCTGGGCACCCCGGAAGGCTGCGCCCTTGCGATAACCGAGACCGAGCGGCGCCTCGGTCCGATTGATGTGCTGGTCGTGAATCACGGCATCGGCTCGGCGCACGAGCGCCTGATCTGGGAGCAGGATCCTGCTGTATGGCGGGAGACGATGCGCATCAATCTCGACGGCCCATTCGAGCTCGCGCGCCTCGCGGTCGGCGGCATGTGCAGGCGCGGCTTCGGCCGCGTCGTATTTACCAGTTCGACCGCCGGTGAGAAAGCGGAGCGCTCCGGAAGCGCGTACACAGCTTCCAAACATGGGCTGATCGGACTCGCGCGCGCCATTGCCCAGGACGCCGGGCCGTTTGGCGTCACGTCCAATGCGGTGTTGCCCGGCTGGGTACGAACGGAAATGGCGGAGCGCTCCGCTAAGACCGAGGCAGAGCGGCGCAGCATCACGGTCGAACAGGTCTGGCGCGAGCGCGCCGCGACCTACCCTCAGAACCGGGTGCTGGAGCCCATTGAAATCGCGCAAGTCATCGCATTCCTGTGCAGCGATGCGGCCGGTGGTGTGAACGGAGAGGCGATTACCGTGGCGCTCGGCGGAATGTGGTAGGAACTGCTCATCGCCCCCTGCTACCGGGGATCTCACGATTTGCGCGCGCGGCGGCGGACCTGCCACCAGACGGATACTTCGTTGACCTGAAATCCGGATAAGGGGATGGGCGTGTCGATAGGCAGCGGAGACGGGCCGACCAGCGATGCAAAGGACAGTGTCGCTGACGTATTTATCAGCTACGCCTCGGCTGATCAGGCGACCGGCGCTGCGTTGTGCCAGGCGCTCGAGCTGCACGGCTTGGCCTGCTGGATCGCTGCGCGCGACGTCGTGCCGGGGCATTTCTATGCCGATGCGATCGTGCGCGCCATAGATAAGGCAAAAGTCGTAGTGCTGGTGTTATCGCAACATGCCAGTGCCTCGCCCCATGTAATCCGGGAAATCGAGCGCGCCGCGTCGAAACGCCGGTCAATTCTCTCGTTTCGGATCGACCGATTGCCGATGTCACCTGCGCTTGAGTACTTTCTCAATACTTCGCACTGGCT
>JANXZG010000037.1 GCA_025355645.1 Gammaproteobacteria bacterium
TGCTCGACACCATTGCAGGTTTTCAGCCGGCACCGACCTCCTTGGCAAATAGCTCGAGCATGCCGGGCCAGCCGCCATCGACGCCGGCGCGCATCGTCTCGCCCTCGGCCGCGCCCATGCGCTCGAAATCACGATGTTCGAGCTCCACGCCGGTGCTGCCATCCGCTTGCGGTACAAATCGCACGTCAACTTCGGAGGCCAACGCCACACGCGTATCAGGTTTCCACTTCGAATTGATTTCCCAGCTCACGACAAACTGTTTTCCTGGCTGCCATACACGCACGTGCCCGATGATCGCCTCTGTGCCGTCCTCGAAGCTCGTGTACCACCGACCGCCGACAAAAGGCTCGATTGTGGATTGCTTGATAGGCGTCTCGCCAATGCCCTTCGACTTTGGCCACCAGCGATCAACCTTAAGAGTGAATACTTCAAAAGCGCGCTGGGCGGTCGCCTTGACGTTCACGGTTTTACGAACCGGAGCAATAGCAATGGTTGAGCTCATGTTTTTTTCCTTGGCTGTGGTGAATCAGGTTTCTCTACTTCGTTCTTGAATGCCTCGAGCGCGCCGTCCCAAAAGCCGTCCAGCCAGCGCCGCAGGTCCCCGAGGCCATCGGGATCGATGTAGTACACGCGGCGAGTTCCTTCGGATCGATCTTTCACAAGTCCGGCGTCCTTCAGGGTTTTCAGATGCTGGGACACGGCAGGACGGCTCACGGGAAGTCCCGTGGCCAGCACCCCCACCGATTTAGGCCCGCAGCGCAGGCGCTCGAATACCCGGCGGCGCGTAGGATCACTGAGGCATTGCAATGCTTTTCCGTAAGCCATTACTTACGGTAAGCCAATACTTACCTAGTGTCAAATGCTGCCGCATAGCCAGCTGTCGACCGATGAAGCTGCCGTGCGCGACGCGCTGCCCCGCAAGAAGGCGGGATCTGACGCCTCGCGGACCAGGATCATCCGCCTGCTCGTAACAGGAGTATTCTTTGCTGCAATGTCGAAACCGTCCGAGCCAATTCCCATCCTAGGCCTTGCCCACATCGGCATCCGCGTGCACGATCTGGCGCGCGCGGTCCAGTTCTATGAATTGCTGGGCTTTACCAAGACCGCGGGGCCGATCGGCCCTGAACCGGTCGCCATCCTGGACCATCCATCGGGACTCGAGCTGAATTTGATCCTGAATGCATCGCAGGCAAACGCGCCGAATATCCTGATGGATGTGCCGGACAAACACCCCGGGATTACACACTTTGCGTTGCTATGCCCGGATATTTTGGCGGCCAAGGAGCGGCTCTGGGCCGCTGGCATCCCTCTGAGCGGAGGGCCCGTGCGATTTGGGCCCACTGCGCAGGGTATCTTCGTGCGTGATCCCGATCGCAACGTGATCGAGCTGCACCAGCGCGGGTAATATTTATTGCGCGACGCGCCGCTGGCGCCCCAGCACAAGTCCTGCCAGCAGGCAAAAGGCCGCTGCGCTCAACAGCGCCGGCAGTCCATCGTGCGGCCATAAATCCATCATCAGGCCGCCAACGCCCGGGCCGAGAACGCCGCCCGCACAATAGATCATGACAAAAAGCGTATTCGCTCCGGCGACATCGCGAGCCTCGAAGACTTCACCCAGCAAGGCGACCCCTTGGCTGTAGAAGGCGTACAGAGTGCCGCCCCACACAAACAGCAGCGGCCCCAGTAGCCAGGGTTGGTGCAGGCACTGCGGCAATAGCAGCGGTCCGATCCCACTCACCAGCGCGCATACGCCGAGCATGAGGTGGCGGCCATATCGATCCGCAAGCAGTCCGATCGGCAACTGCAGAATGACATTGCCCGCCAGAAATATCGTCAGCAGCAGAAGCGCCGAGCGTTCGCTCAACGCCTCCCGCACTCCATATAGCGGCAGCAAGGATAATTCCGCGGATTCAACCAACCCGGCGATCAGCGCGGCTGCCATCACCGCCGGTGCGAGCCACAGCAGGCGCGGCAAGTCACGAAGCGACTGCGTATGCGCAGCGCCGTGTTCCGCACTGCTGGCCGCGACTTGCGGCAGCAGCGCGAGCGGTAACAGCGTCAGCGCAAGGCATAGGCCGCCCGCGATGAAGGGCCAGGCGCCGACCGTTCCCGTGAATTCCAGCAAGCCCGGCCCCGCGACGGTGCCGATAGCGAAAACCGTCCCGTAAACGCCCATCACCGCGCCCCGCGCCCCGTCGGGGATCGCCCGGTTCATCCACACCTCGCTGGCGATCCACGCGAGTCCGAGCGCAAGTCCCGTCAGCATCCGCAACAGCAGCCACGGCGCAACGCCGCTCCAGAACGGCATAATCAGCAGGACGACAATGCTGAACGCGACGCCGCCAACAACTGAGCGCTGCAGCCCGATCCTCGCGATCAGTCGCGGGTAAGCGGGACCCAGAATTACAACTGCGACCAGACTCACAGCAATGACGCCGCCGATCGCGACGGTCGAATTTCCGGCGCGATTCAGCACCATCGCGATCAGTGGCGGCTCAAAACCAAATATCAGGCCCACGCCTAGGCTCGTAGAGAAGACGGCTGCCAGCACCCACGGGGTTCGGCGATGCTCGCTGTATGTCATCGAAAGCCCTTGCATTGGCATCGCAGCTGTGAGCCCGAGATCGTGCTTGTCACGCAATCCTCTTGCGTACCAGTTAACGCTATGTTACGAATTGGCTATTACAACCACAAGATGATCGATTAATTACCATTCAGGGGTGCTTTGATGAACAAACTACTGTCTGCAGCTGCCACGGTATTCATCTGCGCAAGTATTTTCAGCGGCCCCGCATACTCGGCGGCCGCTACGAGCAAGGCAGATACCGGGACTGCGCTCGATGAGATCATCGTAACCGCCGAGAAGCGCGATTCCACGGTACAGGCAACTCCCATCAGCATCTCGGCGCTCTCGGGCGACGCGCTCGAATCGCTGGGCCTGAAATCGATCGAAGACATGATCGGTTCTGTCCCCGGAATGTCGGCCCGCACCGCGGGCCCCGGCCAGACCGAGTATGAGATGCGCGGGCTCGCTTCCGGCGGTGGCTCGGCTGCGACGGTGGGATTCTACGTGGATGAGACGCCGCTGTCCTCGAACGCCGTCGCCCTGAACGGACGCACCGTCATCGATGCAGACCTGTTTGATCTGAATCATACCGAAGTGCTGCGCGGCCCACAGGGCACCCTGTACGGCGCAGGCTCGATGGGCGGCACGATCAAGCTGGTCACTAATCCCCCCAAGCTGGGCGAGTTCGAAGGAGCCACCGCCGAGGATGTTTCGCAAACGACCGGCGGCAGCACGAATGGCAGTGGCGATATCATGGTAAACCTGCCATTCGGGGACAGCGTGGCGCTGCGCCTTGTCGGCACCGGCAAGTACATCAGTGGCTGGATCGATCGCAAAGTCGTCGGCTATGCCGGCGACAGTACAACCGCGCTGGCCAATGGCGGGCCAAATACCTCGATCGGCACTTATTATCCGGTTCCGACCACGCTGAACGACCATAATACGAATCCGAACGCGCCGCCTTCCTACTTCCTCAACCGGGGCGATGTCGCTGCTGCGCCGGTGCTTAAGGACATCAAGGGGTCGAACCTGGAGCGCTTCGTGTCCGCGCGCGCCGCGCTGTTGTGGAAGGCATCTGACAACCTGTCATTTACGCTGGACTGGATGTACCAGAAAATTAACGCTGACGGCTACAACAACTACCAGGATCCACCAGCGCAGCAGGCGATATTCCAGCCCTACGATGAGCAGGAACCGTACGGCGATGTGTTCAACATGGAAAGCCTGAAGATCGTCTATGACATGGGCTGGGGGGAGCTCACCTCAGCGAGCGCCTATTGGCGCCGCGATGTGCACCAGTCCACCGACTCAACCGAGGCGCTGCAGAACATCTTTAACATGGTGTACCAGTCGCCGGCGTTGCCCGCCTTCGTCGAGAACCTGTACCAGGATGAGGACATCACGACGCAGTGGAGCCAGGAGCTGCGACTGTCCTCGAAGGGGGATTCAGACATCACATGGACGATCGGTGCTTACGCGACCGACCTGCATTCGGGGTATCGCACCTACAATCAGGAGGCGGCGATCGCGAATACCATTGGCTGCGATTCGGTGATCGTCAGCTTCGGTGTTTATCCGGGTCGGGTCGGCGGGACTTGCGCGCCTGGGAACGCGGCCGCCAATATCAACAATGGCGGCGCCGCGGCCAATCCGAACGGCATCATATTCAATGACAACAACCCGAACATCACCACGCAGCAAGCGATATTCGGCGACGTCGGCTACAAGATTACGACGGACCTGAAACTGACCACGGGCCTGCGCTTTTATAAGTTTGCGGTGTCCAACACCTCCTATCAGACCGGCGTAGGCACCGGCACCGGCAACGCCGATCCCCAGTGTGCTTTTATACCAGGAACCACCCAGTTGACCGGCCCCACGCGCGACGGCGGCAATGGCAGCGCATGCGTCCCCCCGACCGCTTCGGGAAATGGCAGCGGCGTCCTGCCGAAGGTCAACCTGTCCTATACCCCGAATGCGGACCTGACTGTGTACAGCACGATATCCAAAGGATACCGGCCCGGCGGCGTGAACCTACCGATCCCGATCAGCCCGCTCTCCTTCTACTATTGCGGTCCGGGTAGTGGCAATTCTTACGTGTCGACCGAGCCGTACTACTACGGGCCTGACAATATCTGGAGCTTTGAGATCGGTGAGAAGGCGCGCTTCGCCGACCGGCGAATTACGCTGAACGCCGATGTGTTCTACGTGAAGTGGACCGACATCCAGCAGCTGGTCGTGCTTAGCTGCGGCTACCCGTACAACGCGAACGTCGGCAATGCCAAGACCTATGGGCCGGAAGTGGAAATGTCTGCGAAGGTCACGGACGAATTCACACTTGACGTGACGGGCGCCTGGACGCAGGCCTATGTCAGTGAACCGGAGAGCCGCGCCGGCTTGCCCATCACCCCGGGCACGCGCATCAACAACATCCCGCGCTATACCGGCAGCCTGGCGTTCTCCTACGAGCGGGCGCTCGATGGGGATTACAACCTGCGCGCGCGCCTGAGCGAAGCGTATGTGGGCCCCTCGGACGACGTGGCCGTCAATCGCGAGACCCTGGGCGGCTATGGCCTCGTGGAAGCACGCGCGGGCATCACGCACAACAAATGGCAGGCGTACCTGTACGGGAACAACCTGAACAACAAGCATGCGGCGCTGACCATCGACAACACCGTGTTCGCCTGGCAGCAGCCGACGATCACGCGTGTCTCCACCAACCAGCCGCGCACGATCGGCTTGCAGTTCGAAACGAAGTTTTAGGCATCCCGCCTTAATTCGTGGCAATCTGTCGGGGGGCCTTTGTGCCCCCCGATTTTCGTCAAGGGAGATGATGTTGGCGAATAAAAAAGAAGTCGTATCGAACGATCACGATACAAACCAATTGCGTGCCCTAGGGTATGAGTCCAATTTCGAGCGCACGATGTCCAAGTGGGAGAACTTCTCCCTCGGCTTCACCTATCTCTCTCCGGTGGTCGGCGTCTACACGCTGTTCGCTGCCGCCTTCGTGGCGGGTGGCCCGCCTATGTGGTGGACCTATATCTTGGTCGGCCTGGGGCAACTGATGGTGTGCCTGGTATTCGGCGAGATTGTCTCGCAGTTCCCGATTTCCGGCGGGTTGTATCCTTGGGCGCGGCGTCTGGTGGGCAAGCGCTGGGCCTGGATGGCCGGTTGGGTCTATGCATGGGCACTGATGTGCACGATGGCCGGCGTGGCAACGGGCGTGGCGCCGTTCCTCGCCCAGCTGTTTGGCGCCGAGGCCTCGCCCATGGTGAACACCGTGATCGCACTGGTGCTGATTACACTTTCGACGGCGCTGAACCTAAGTGGCACGCGCTGGCTCGCCAGGGTTGCCATGTTCGGCTTCATCTGCGAGCTCGTCGGTGCGATCGTGGTCGGGATTTACTTGCTGGTGTTCGCGCGGCATCAGCCGCTGAATATCCTGCTGGATACGAGTCTTGTTCACACCGAAGGCAGCTACCTGCCCGCGTTCCTCGCCTCCTCGCTCGCCGCGATGTTCTGCTACTACGGCTTTGAGGCCTGTGGCGACGTGGCCGAGGAGACACCGGACGCCAGCCGCATGATCCCGAAGGCGATGCGGCTGACGATCTATATCGGCGGCGCGGCGGCGTGCTGGGTGTGCCTGGCCTTCATCTTGTCCATTCCTGACATCGGTGCCGTCATGTCGGGCGACGACAAGGATCCGATCGTCACACTGCTTAAGGCATCCATGGGAGAGATGGGGTTTCGGGCCGTCATTGTCGTCGTGCTGGTCTCCTTCGTATCCTGCCTACTGAGCCTGCAGGCCGCGGCCAGCCGCCTGATCTTTGCCTACGCTCGTGACCAGATGATTTTCGGCAGCGCGTTCCTGAGCACCATGTCGCCGGGCCGCCATGTCCCTGCGAATGCGCTGATCATGATGGGCGCAATTCCGGCGCTGATTGCGCTCTCCTCGCTGTGGCTCGCCGATGCGATCACGACGATCATCAGCTTTGCCGCCGTCGGGATCTATATATCGTTCCAGATGATCGTGTTCGGCGCCTTGCTCGCGCGCGCCAAGGGCTGGCGGCCGACGGGCCCCTTCACACTAGGCCGCTGGGGCAGGTTCGTGAACCTGACTGGCCTCGCCTATGGCGTCAGCGCGATCATCAACATCCTCTGGCCGCGCGGCGCGCCCACGGACCCCTGGTACGTGCCCTGGGGCATGCTGGTCACGACGGTGGGAGTCATTGCGCTCGGCGGGGTCTACATGATACTTGCGCGTCCGTATGAGCGCGGTAACGCGCCGGCAGGGGATGCGCACCTGCTCGCCAATCGCGGTTGAAGCCTTGCTAGGGATAAGCTCCGGCGGTCGCGTCATTGCCGCCGTCGACCGCGAGGTTCGCACCCGTCACGTAGCTCGCAAGATCAGAGGCGAGGAAATGCACGCAGCGCGCAACCTCGACTGGCTGCGCAAGCCTGCGCATCGGGATTCCCTGGGCAAGCGCGCGCAGATTCGCGTTGATATCTCCGCCCTGCTTCGCCGCGATCTGATCGACCATGCGCGTATGAATCTCGCCGGGGCAGACCGAATTGACGCGGATGTTATCGCGCGCATGGTCAAGCGCCATGCAGCGCGTGATCTGAATGACCGCGCCCTTGCTGGCGCAATAGGCCACGTGATTCGCCTCCCCATTGAGCCCCCATTCCGAGGCAATGTTCACGATCGCGCCGCCGCCCGCGCGCATCATGTGCCGGACGGCGGCGCGACTGAGATAAAACAATGCGTTGACGTTGACCGCCATGGTCTCGAGCCACTGCTGGTCGGTGGTTTGAGGCGCGCTCGCGCTGTAGAGGATGCCGGCATTGTTGACCAGCACGTGAAGGCCACCGAACGCGCCAATGGTCGAGCCGATCAGCGCATCGCAGGCACCGGCTTCGCGCAAATCCGCGGCCAGGAATTGCGCCCTGAACCCCGCGCTGCGAAGCGATGCGACGACCGCTTCGCCTCGCGCAACGTCGCGTCCCGAGACCATGACCGCGGCACCGGATTCGGCGAAAACCCGTGCGCAGGCCTCGCCGATGCCGGTCGTGGAGCCCGTGACGAGCACGACTTTCCCGGAGAAACTCATGGTATGTCCGACCCTCCTACCGGTTGGCCCCCGCTGGCCGCGGGGCTGCCGGTCCTTGCCGGTATAATAAGCGAATAATGGCGCGCGACCCCAAGCACGACGTCCTGTTCGAGCCCGTGCGGATCGGACCAAAGAAGCTGCGCAATCGGTTCTGGCAGACCTCACACTGCGCAGGTCCGGGTTCCGAGCGCCCAGGAGCCCAGGCGCACTTTCGTGGCATGAAGGCCGAGGGCGGCTGGGGCGCAGTATTCACGGAATTCTGCTCGATCCACCCGGAGTCCGACGAATACCCGTACACCTCGGCGCGCCTGTGGGATCAGGGCGATGTCGTGAACCTCGGCTACATGTGCGAGCTCGCCCACCAGCACCAGAGCCTTGCCGGCGTGCAACTATGGTACAGCGGCGGCAACGCGCCATCGCTCGAGTCGCGCGAATTCGGCCGCTCTCCGAGCCAATGGCTCGCGCCGATCTTCTCGACCCGCAACGTCTACGGCATCGAGATGGACGAGTCGGACATCGGTGCGGTCATCACGATGTACGTCGAGGCGGGCAAGCGCGCGGAGCAGGCCGGATTTGACCTGCTCGAGGTCTCTGCGGGCGATGATACTGTCCCGATCCAGTTCCTCGAGCCGCGCTTCAACCACCGCACCGACAACTATGGCGGCAATTTTGAGAACCGGTCGCGCTTCTTCATTGAGTTGCTGCTGGCGCTGAAGCGCCAGCTCGGTGAGCACTGCGCCATCACGACGCGCTTCGAGATGGACACGCTGCATGGACCGGAAGGCGTCGAGGCGCATGAGGATGGCCTGCGCATGCTGGAGAAGTTCCGCACCGAGGGCGTCATCGATGCCGTGGCCCTCAAGATCGGCGACTACGCCGAATGGGGCGAGGATGCCGGCGTCTCGCGCTTCCGGAAATCGGGGTGGATGACGCCGTTCATCAAGCAAGGCAAGGCGATCCTCGGATCCGGCATTGCGGTCGTTGGCAACGGGCGCCTCACGAGCCCGGATGACATGGTTGCGCTGATCAAGGCCGGCGTGCTTGACATCATCGGCGCCGCGCGCCCCTCGATCGCGGACCCGTTCCTGCCGAACAAGATCTCCGAGGGCAGGCTCAGCGACATCCGCGAATGCATCGGCTGCAATATCTGCGTCTCCAAGTTCCAGCAGGGCGGTCAGATCATGTGCACGCAGAACGCGACTATCGGCGAGGAGTACCGCCGCGGCTGGCATCCGGAGAAATTCTCGGCAACCACGAAACCCCTGTCCGTGCTGGTCGTGGGCGCCGGCCCAGCTGGCATGGAGTGCGCGCGCGTGCTGGCCGAGCGCGGCTATACCGTGCACTTGCGCGATGCGGAAGCTGAGCTTGGCGGCCACTGGAAGCAGGTCGTGAAGCTGCCGCGCCTCAGCGAATGGGGCCGCGTGATCTCCTACCGCCAGGCGCAGCTCGCTAAATGGAAGAAGAACATCCAGGTGCATCTCGGCATCGGCAGGATGAGCGCCGCGGACGTCCTGAATTACGGCGCGGATCGCATTGTGCTCGCGACTGGATCCTACTGGGCGCCCGATGGCCAAAGTGCCGGTAGCGGAGCGATCCCGGGGGCGGACGATACGCTGTCGCATGTACTGACGCCATTCCAGGTCATCGCGGGCAAGCAGGTTGTGGGCGATCGCGTGCTAATTCTGGATGGCGATGGCCATTTCATGGGCATCGCGCTGGCCGAGTTGATGGCGAACCAGGGCAAGCAGGTCACCTATGTCTGCGATGCGCCCGATATCGCCGAATACGGCGTGTTCACGATGGAGTCCTTCAACAACAAGCGCATGCTGTTCGAGAAGGGCATCCGGATCTACACCAGCCACTGGGTCGAGAGGATTGAACCGGGCCGCGTGCGCTTAAGCTATGCGTACAGGTTCGGGCCGGACCTGATCGGGCCCTTGTCGGGCGGCATCCCGCGCAAGGACAACGGCGGCGCCTTCGACCTTGAGGTCGATGCCGTGATCCTGGCAACCTCGCGGCACTCTAACACCACGCTGTGGCGCGAACTGAAGGCGCGCAACGCCGAGTGGGCGGCGAATGACATCCAGGATATTTTCCGCACGGGCGATTGCAAGGCGCCCGCACAACTGAACCAGGCCATCTGGGATGCACACCGGCTGGCGCGCGAGTTTGACAGTCCGCACCCCGCCTATCCCCTGCCCTGGATCCGCGAACGCCAGTTGTGGGGCGGCGCAACCATACCCAAGCTCGGAGACGAGCGTCCTCACGTCGAGAAACACCTATGAATGCAGTCTCCGAGTCCCTCGCCGCCGCGCCCGAAGGCGCACTCAGCAAGACCCTCAAGGCGCGCCACCTGACGATGATTTCGATCGGCGGCATCATCGGTGCCGGCTTGTTCGTCGGCAGCAGCACCACGATCCATGCCGCCGGGCCGGCCGCTTTCATCAGCTATGGCATCACCGGCCTTCTGATCCTGCTGATCATGCGCATGCTCGGGGAGATGGCAACCGCGCTGCCGAACGTGCGCTCATTCACCGAATTTGCACGCGCGGGCCTTGGCGATGGCGCGGGTTTTGTCGTCGGCTGGCTGTACTGGTACTTCTGGGTGCTGGTGGTGCCGGTTGAGGCGATTGCGGGCGCCAAGATCCTGCAGCACTGGATCCCGCTCGATCCGTTGCCTATCGGCGTTGGCCTGATGGCAATCATGACCGCGGTGAACCTGATGTCGGCACGCTCCTATGCGGAGTTCGAGTTCTGGTTTGCCTCCATCAAGGTTGCTGCCATCATCACGTTCATCGTGATCGCTGCCTCCTACGCGTTCGGCTGGACCGCGCCGGACGGCGCTACCTTTGCCAATCTGACCTCGCATGGCGGCTTTACTCCGCACGGGTGGATCGCGGTGATCGCTGCCGTGCCCACGGTGTTTTTTGCCATGACCGGCGCGGAGATCACCACGATCGCTGCGGCCGAGTCCGCGCAGCCCGGTCAGGCAGTCGCACGCATGAGCTCGACCGTGATCTTGCGGATCCTGATTTTCTATGTTGGCTCGATCTCCCTGGTGGTATCGGTCGTCCCGTGGGATCAGGTGATCTCGGGTGAAAGCCCGTTCACGCTCGCGCTGAATACGATGCATATCCCCTACGTCGACAAGATCATGAGCGCGATCATCCTGACAGCGGTGCTGTCATGCCTGAACTCGGCGTTCTATGTCAGTTCACGCGTGATGTTCGTGCTCGCCGCCCGGCGCGATGCGCCGCAGATGCTGGTGAAGGTCAACGCCCGCAAAGTGCCTGTCTATTCGGTGATGATTGGCAGCCTCGCGGGCTTTCTCGGCATCGTCGCCGCGACCAAGGCGCCCCAGGATGTATTCAATTTCCTGGTCAGTTCCTCCGGTGCTCTGATCGTGTATGTCTACATGCTGATCGTCGTGTCCCAGATGGTGCTGCGCAAGCGGCGCGAGCGAGACGGCGGCGCGAAGCCCGCCATCCAGATGTGGCTGTATCCGTGGCTCTCCCTGCTGGCTCTCGGCGGCATGGCCGCGGTGCTTATTGCGATGGCGATCACTCCTGCGCTGCAGCAAGATTTCAACGCGAGCTGCATTACGCTCGTGATTGCGATTTTGGCCTACCTGGTCCTGCATCAGTGGCGCAAGGCGAAGGCCAGTTGAACATTTGTTGACTGGCCATGAAAAAGCTTCGCTGGCGCGGGGTTGATGCTTTGGCATGATGGCTCCGTCAGTTTAGGAGCCATTCGCCCCGGCACGTCAGACAACTCCCCCGCCGGCGCGAAAATCCGGCGGTGCGGGCACTCCCCTACGAGGCCCGCGCCGTATTTTATCGCTCGAATTTCGTCGACAGGATGATCGAGGAATTGGTCCGCTCCACCCCGGCGATGGACCCAATCCGGTCGATGACTTGGTCCATTTCCGCAACCGTTGCCGTGGCGGCGATCGCAATCAGGTCGACGTCACCACTGACCGAATGCAATAGCCGCACCTGCGGCATGGCCTGCAGGATTGCCGAGACTGCGCGGGTCTCCTTCGGCTGCACCTTGATCAGAACATGCGCGCGCACCGCGCCCAAGTCGTGTTCCGGCGCGAGCCGCACGGCGTAACCCGTGATGACCCCCTGGCGCTCGAGCCGGTCGATGCGGCTTTGCACGCTGGTGCGCGAGCGCCCTACGAGCCTCGCAAGCTCCGCTGTCGATATGCGGCCATTGGCGCGCAGTGCACTGATCAACTGCTCATCGATCAGGTCCTTCATCGGGTTCTGGCTCCGGACAGGAGGTATCCGTACCACAGAGCCCCAGTGCCGAGGTACGCGGCAAAATACAGCGGGAATTGGTCAGCCGGCGCGGCCGGCATCGGGTACACCGCCGCAATGACCGGCGGCACCATGAACAGGATGGCCCCGAGCGATTTGAAGATGTCGGCGCCGTTCAGTTCCCCGAGCCACTTCAGGTACAGCGGCGCCGCGATCGAGATCAGCACATAGACCACGAGGAAGCCGAAGGTGGCAAGCGTGCTGAGGTCATTGAAGACATCGAGCAGCGCCACGCCGCGTGCCATCAACGTCGCGGGCAGTGAGAAGATCAGGACACAACTGAGGCTCACGGCCAGGTGCGGCGTCTGGTTGGTCGAATGCGCTCGGCCCACGTGCGCAGTGAAAATCCCGCCATGGCTCATGCTAAAGATAATGCGGGACGCGGCATTGACGCTCGCAAGCGCGCAGGCGAACAGGCTGATGACGGCGCCTGTCGAAATCAGCAGGCCGAAAGCGCCCACGCCGAACCCGCGCGCCAGGTCGTTGAAAGGCGCGGTACTGTCGGCGAGCGAGCCCGGCAACCCTTCGAACGCCATGACGGCGATGTACGCGGTCAGCATGAAGAACGTGCCGCTGATCAGCGCGCTGAGCAGCACTGAGCGCGGGATAGTGACCTGCGGATTTTTTGCCTCATCGCCCAGCGTCGTCGCACTCTCGTAGCCCACAAAACTGAATATGGCGAGGATCAAGCCGGCTTTCAGGCCCGCGACATGCAGGGCCCCGATGTTGAATTGCGAGCTATCCACCAAGGTGTGCAGCTTGAACATGACAATGATGCCCAGGATCAGGATCAGCGCCATGGAGAGGACTTCGAGCACGAGCATGACACGGGTGGAGAGCCGGATATCCTTGTACGCGATCAGCCACACTCCCACGGTTGCCAGCGTGTACACCAGCACCGGCGACGCATGCAGGTGCATCTCCCCAAGCAAAAGGCCCGCGTAATTGACCGTTCCCGCGAGCACCGCCATCGCCGTAAGCAAGTACGCCAGGATCAGGCACCAGCCGGTCATGAACCCGGCATGCATGCCAAGGCCCCGGGTCACGAACGAATACAGCGAGCCCGGCGTGGCCGAGCGTCGGGCGAACTGGTTAATATTGCTGCCCACCAGAACAAGGCGAATCATCGCAAAAAGGTATGCAAGCCAGGTGCCGGCGCCGGCCGAAGCAAAGACCAGCGGCACGATGAGTACCGGGGTCAGGGTCGGGGAGATGTTTGCAACGGACTGTGCGAGCGTCTCTGGAAAGGACAGGCAGCCGGCCCGCAGCCCGCCCGGTGCTCCGGAGGCCCTGTGATCGCCAAAATCCTGCATCCTGCTGCCCCGTTTCTGGCCGCTGAACCGTCAATTTATCATCATAGTGCCTAATAGAGTAGTTTATTTGTCTATCTAGACCCTACTTTTCGACCAATTCACCCATACCAATCGCCGGGGTCCTGCCTCAAAATGCGGCTCAGTTTTGTATCAAGGTGACCCATGAAGAACATAGTCATTGTTGGAGCGGGCAAGATAGGCTCGATGATTGCGGAGATGCTGCTGCAGAGCGGCGACTACGCCGTAACCGTCATCGACCGGGCGCAGGCTCAGCTCGACAAACTGGATTCGTCCCTGTCCGCCAGGCGCGTCGCCGTTGACATTGGTGACGGCGCGAAACTGCGTGAAGTACTGAAAGGCCAGTACGCCGTGCTCAGCGCGGCCCCCTACTCCGCGACACGCCAGATCGCCGAGGCGGCGAAGGCTGCGGGCGTCAATTACCTCGACCTGACCGAGGACGTCGCAAGCACCCGTGCGGTCAAGCAGCTGGCTGCCGGCGCCAAGACCGCGTTCATCCCGCAATGCGGCCTCGCGCCCGGCTTTATCACGATCGTCGCGAGTGACCTGATGTCGCGCTTCGACTCCCTACAAGATGTGCGCATGCGCGTAGGGGCATTGCCGAAGTTCCCGTCCAATGCGCTGAACTACAACCTGACGTGGAGCACCGACGGCGTCATCAACGAATATTGCGAGCCCTGCGAGGCGATCGTGAACGGCCAGCAGCGCGAGACTTTGCCGCTCGAGGAACGCGAAGAGTTCTCGCTGGACGGCGTGCTCTACGAGGCATTCAACACCTCGGGCGGCCTCGGCACCCTATGCGAGACACTGGCCGGTAAGGTCCAGAATCTGAATTACCGCACGATCCGCTATCCCGGGCATGCCGCGATCATGAAGGCACTGCTCAATGATCTGCGCCTGCGCGACCGGCGCGACCTGCTAAAGGACATCCTCGAGAACGCCGTACCGCTGACGATGCAGGACGTCGTGATCATATTCGTCACAGTGACCGGCATGCGCACGGGGCAGTTGGTCCAGGAAACCTACGCAAACAAGATCTACGCGGCGGCGCTCGGCGGGCGGATCCATAGCGCCATCCAAATCACGACCGCGAGCGGCATCTGCACGGTGCTTGACATGCTGAGCGCCGGCGACTTGCCGCAGTCGGGCCTGATCAAGCAAGAGGAGATTCCGCTCAAGGCATTCCTCGCTAATCGTTTCGGCAAGCGCTACGCGATGGCCTGAACGGGGTTCAAGCGATCAAAGCATGAATCCGCCGCAGCGCCACAAACAGCTCAGTGGAATGTTAATCTTTCCGCATGACTGATAATGAGCGCATGCCGGTGGCGATTCCGATCCGTAAGCCACTCGACGCTCGCGCGTGGCTGCTGATGGTGATGCTGTGCCTCGTCTGGGGAATCCAGCAGGTCGCGATAAAGAAGGTCATCGGCGACATTGCCCCGATCATGCAGCTGACGTTGCGCTTTGGCATTGCGGCGGTGTTCTTTGCCATGGTAGTGCTCTTTCGCGAGGGGCGGCGCGCGTTTACGGACGGAACATTGAGGAGTGGCCTGATCCTGGGCGCACTATTTTCGCTTGAATTTATCTTTGTCGGCCAGTCCCTTAAATATACCAGTGCCGCGCATGCCGTCGTGTTTCTGTACACCTCCCCGATATTCACAGCACTCGGCGTACGCTTCCTGCCGGATGAGCACCTGAACAAGGCCCAGTGGTCCGGCATCGCAGTGGCATTCGCGGGTACCGCGGTCGCCTTTCTCGGTCGCCACTCGCCGATGCATGGACTGGTGCTTGGCGATCTGCTGGCATTGCTCGGTGGCATCACGTGGGGCGCTAGCAACGTCGCCCTGCGGCACGGGAGGATCGGCAGCGCCATCGCGCCGAAGACCGTCATGTTTCAAGTCGCCATCGCAACGGTCGTATTGTGGATTTTCGCGAGCTTCACGCATCAGAATCAGGTGGCCTTCAGCCAGCCCGCCATGCTGTCGATCGCGTTTCAAACCATCGTAGTTTCGATCTGCAGCTACCTGATATGGTTTTGGATGCTGCGCCATTACCTGACATCGCGCCTGATGCTGGTGTCGTTCCTAACGCCGCTGTTCGGCGTATTGTTCGGCGCGGTCCTGCTGGGCGACAAGGTTGACCTGAACTTTGGCATTGGATCGATGCTGGTCCTCGCCGGGATTCTCGTTGTCAATGCGCCTCAGGCTCTGTGGAGCTGGCGTCCTTCGCGGGCAGCGAACTGATCTTCGTGCACCTAATTTTGTCTTAGGCATAACGTCCCAATGCTGAATGGTCACGCTGGCTCTTCCGGCTTTCAGAAATACGGCAACTCCGACCATATTCCCGTCGCCGGATTTGTATATCGGGTGCGCCACGAAGGCCGTGCCGTATCGGGACTCTTCGCTCGCTTGGTGAAAGTGAGATTGGCAGAGCCGGCACTCCTTAGTCTCCCGCGGTCAAAAATGTCTCCCGTTCCCGGAGCTTCGTGTTAGTTCACGGCATTGTCGCCCGGTTGTTTTGCAGATACCTTATAGGCGGGCTGTGGATTCGAATCGCAGTGGCGGGAGTTGGGGTATCGGTGCGGTTGGCCATTCGAACATCGACTATGAGCCCTGCTATCCGGCAGGGAACTTCGTATATACGAAGCCTCAGCCGGTGGTTTATTCTGGGACCCGCCCCGGACGCTGGAGGAATTTATGAATACACATGCGGTTAGCGGGTTACTGATAGTAGCGATTGGCTTCGCCGCGTTTGCGGCCGGAGCACCCTCGGATGATCCACGCCCGCTTGTAGCAAAGCTCGATATCGAATATCAGGCTGCCGTAAAGATCAATGATGCGAAATCGATGGAACGTATCCTGCACAAAGACATGATTTTAGTTCACGGCAACGGAACGACAAATACCCGCGACGAACTTATCAATGAAGCCGGCGACAAGAGCATCCAGTATGAACAGCAGGATGAGGATCCTGGTACGCAAACTGTGCGCGTGTGGGGCGACACGGCCGTCGTCACGGCGCGGCTGTGGGTCAAAGGGGTCCGTAATGGCCACGCATTTGATCGTCGACTGTGGTTCAGCGACACCTATGTTCGCACCCGGGATGGTTGGCGCTATGCATTTGGACCGGCTTCTCTGCATTTACCAGACGCGGATGGCTAGCTTCACTTCAACGACATGGTCGAGCGCCGGCTTTGCTGCTGGGCTTCTGATCGTTGCTGGTAGTACCGCACTGGGCCCTCGGCTTGCATCTGCATCAGAACCGGAAAAACCGGCCGCCTGTTCCGCGCCGCCTTTTCAGCAGTTTGATTTCTGGGTCGGAGATTGGGACACCTTCGAGGTGGACAACCCAGATACGCCGGTCGCTCGTAACCGAGTGACCAGAATTCTCGGAGGCTGCGCCCTGCTTGAGGTCTACGAAGGTACCAGTGGCATGATAGGGCAGAGTTTCAGCATCTACGACGCGACGCGCAAAGTCTGGCATCAGAGTTGGGTGACCAACCGGGGCGAGTTACTCGTCATCGAAGGCGGAATTCGAGCGGGCGAAATGGTTCTTAGTGGCGTTGATCGCACCAAAGACGGCAAGAGTAGGCGGGTCCGCGGCACCTGGAAGCCTGTGGAGGGCGGTGTTCGGGAGACCGCGCTACGGTCTACCGATGGCGGCAAGACATGGAACTTATGGTTCGATCTGGTATTTCGCCCGCATAAGCGGTAATGGCTGCTATTAAATAGCCTGCACACATCAGCGTCTATTGGCCGGAAAAGAACAGCTCAACCGCGCCTGCACAGAAAGGCGCGACGAGTTCCGCGTGATATGACTCCAGCACCGCGGCTGCGCCGCCATCCGTGGCGCCGTTCGAAATGGCATCGGCGGCAACCGCCGCTTTCGCGAGCGCAAACGCCGTCGTCAAGCTTGAGTCGGGTCCACCAGTCAGTGCACCGGCATCGATGTCGAGTACACGGTAAGACGTGGTTCCCGGCGAGCTTTTGCTCCAGTAGGACTGCATCAGTTGCGTATTCAACCAGAACACCTGCGGATCCGAGTTACCTCCACACAGCAACACGGGTGCGGTTGGAACCCAATTGCGCAGGTCATTTTTCGCGGCCGCCTGACGCAGCGCAACTGCGGCTGTGGTCGAGGGAACACCGGTCGTCACATTGGGCCAGCCGCCGTCCGGATTCGCCTGTGCATCGAGCAGGTATTGCAGGCGGTAGCTATTGCTGATCAGGTTGTCGGGGCCAAAGCCCAGCGCAAAGACTACCGCAAGATTCGCCGGCGACGTCGCCGGTGTCAGGGGGCCGAATTGCGGCGCTGGGGGCGTAGGGTCGAAAAGCGCATCCTGCGGCAATTTCCCGGCTGCGTAAATTTCCGAACGCGTATTCGTGCTCGGCAGCAATGTCTCGATTGCGCCGGCATATTGCGGCGAAAACACGTCCGTTGGCACGCTATAGATATCCCCATAGGCCTTCTGATAACCGGTTATCTGCAGCGTTGCCGAAATCGGCGCGCCGCCATTGACCTCACCTCCATAAACCGCATCATCGAAGGCTGCAATGGCGTAAGGACCCGACATCGGCGCGCTGGCAGTCACCGACATGCCCGCCAGCTGCATCGCACGGTGCGTTGCCATGGCGACAAAGCCGCCTTCCGAATAACCGGTGATGAACAATTGCCCGTTGTCACTCGGCAGGGTGGTCTGCATTGCAGGTAGAGCGATTCGCGCCGCCGACAGGGCATCGATCATTTCGCCGGACTGTTGCTTGGCATTGATGAACGGGTGATACGGAAGTGTCGACGTGTCATAGCCCGCATAGTTTGGCGCGACGACGATGTAACCTTGCGAGACGAATAGAGCCGCGAGCACGGCGCCTTCGGCGTTCTTTTGCACCACCAAATTGGAGATATCGAAATTCCGGTCGGTCGAGGTGCCATGCGCATAAAGCACGATCGGACGCGCTCCGTGGCATCGTGGATCGGTGCCCGCCGGCACCATCAGGGCTCCCCCGGAGACGGTGGCCTCCCCTGCGCCACCCAGGGTTGTGTAGTCCAGATGGAAAATAGCGGCGTCACACACTGGCGTGACGGAAAGTGCGGCCAGAGCCTGCAGACTCGTCGATCCGAGATTCAGCAGCAGGTTCGGCGCCGAGACCAAGGCGACGAAGTGCGGTGGATTCTGTAGCAGGGTGCCATGTACCGGAGGCGGTGGGGGACCGCCCGAACTGCCGTTACCAGAATTTCCGCCGCCGCCGCATGATGCCAGCGCGAGCAGTGTCGACGCACAAATCAGTTTTCTGGAAACGGTATCCATGATGCATTTAAGCCGATATTCAAGCCTACCTCTGTACGTTCTCCCACCTCACTGCGCAAGACTGGCCTGAACCTGGCGTCGGAATTCCAGAGGATTCGAAATCCGCTGGAAAGCTTCCTTGGTGCCGCCGACGCCGGAGACGGTGATCGTGCCGTAGCCAAGAATGCGGCCGATGATCCCCTGGTCCACGCCGATCCCCTCGACCTTCTGCAGCAGCAGCTCAAGAGAGTGGCGGCGGATCAGTCCTACCTTGATCACCACCCGCTTGTTGGTGATCGCGAATTCGGAACTGCTCGACTTGACCCACGGCGGAATCATCAGTAGCAAGCCAGTAGCGCCCACCACGACGCCGGCGATACCGCCGATGACGAGCGCAAGCGCGACGCCGGCCAGGAGCACAATCACGGGCAGAAGATAAATGATCCAGTGAAGGCTGGCCCTATATGTGACCTGCTCGTTCGGCAACAAGTTCCGTTCAACGAAGCCCATGGACCCTCCGGTCTGTTATCGCAAACGTCATGGCAGACCGGAGCATTGCGATCGCTGTGCGCGCGCTGAAACAGCGTGCCTCACCAAGCACTCTGCCAGTGCATAGGATCGATAGGCTGCAATCCGGTTTGGTTCACTTCGAATGAAACCCGGCCGACGGGCCTGAACGCCTACAATTGGCGATCGGGCCAGGCGTTCACATGACATAGTCGGCCTCGACAGTCTCATCGAACGGTGCCTGACGCTTTGCCGAGCCATTGAACACTACGGTCAGAACCATCGCCACGAACAGATTTAGTATCACGGTATAGACGGCCGAATACCCGGGGAATGTGTGGCCGCCCAGCATCAGCGGATAAGTCGGGGTCAGCTTCGCGGCGACCGCCATGGCCGTGCCGGAAGCAGTACCCACTGCCCAACCCGCAAGCAGAGCCCAGGAGTTGAACCAGCGCGTATAAGCACCCAGCATGACTGCCGGCAGAGTCTGAATGATCCAAATGCCGCCGAGCAATTGAAAATCAATCGCGTACTTGGTGGGCACGAACAGTATGAACACCAGGGCTGCCAACTTGACCACTAGCGATATCGTCTTGGCGATCTGAGATTCCTGCCTGTCGGTAGGATGCTGGTTAATGAACTCGCGGTGGATATTGCGGGTGTAGAGATTTGCTGCGGCGATCGACATGATCGCCGCCGGTACCAGTGCACCGATGCCAATGGCCGCAAACGCAATGCCCACGAACCAAGATGGAAAGCTATGCATCAAGAGGGCCGGAACGGCGAAATTGCTGCCGAACTGCTTGAAGCCCGCCGCATACTCGGGCAGCTTGTCGACACCGGCGGCAATGACGAAAAAGCCGAACAAGGCCAGCAGCCCCAGCATGAAGGTATAGCCAGGCAGCATGGCGGCATTGCGGCGAATAGCCTGGCCACTGCTGGCGCTCAAAATTCCGGTGAGCGAGTGCGGATACAGGAAAAGCGCCAGCGCGGAGCCCAAGGCCAAGGTCGCGTAGCTGCTATACGATCCGGTGCTGTTAGGCCCCGGGATGGCCAGCAGGAGCTTCTCCGCGGGCACGGCCGCGAAGATCTTATGGAATCCTCCGAGCTCGATTGGTATGACGATGACCGCAGTAAACGCCGTGGCGTAGATCAGCAGATCCTTGACCACGGCGATGGACGCCGGCGCGCGCAGGCCGCTTGAATGGGTGAAGGCGGCCAGCACCACGAAGGCCGCCAGCAACGGTGCATTGGCTGCCAGCCCGGATCCGGAAACGCCAAGTGCGCCGATGACAACCTGCAGGCCCAGCAGCTGCAGCGCGATGTAGGGAATGGTCGAGGCAATGCCGGTGACGCTGATCGCAAGCGCAAGCCAGCGATTGCCGAAACGGCCTCGCACGAAATCGCCTGCGGTCATGTAGTTATGCTTGTGACATACATGCCAGAGCCGCCGAAATACCAAAAAAAGCAGCGGATAGATGATGATGGTGTAGGGCACCGCAAAGAACGCCATCGCGCCGGCGCCAAAGGCGAGCGCCGGAACAGCGATGAACGTGTACGCTGTGTAGATATCGCCACCGACCAGAAACCACGTGATCAGCGTTCCGAATCGCCGGCCGCCCAATCCCCATTCCTGCAGCTGATCGAGATCCCCCTTGCGCCAGCGCCCGGCCGCGAACCCAAGCCAGGAAACCAATCCGAACAACGCCACGAAAATGCTGAGCGCAACCCAATTTACTTCCTGCACATCCACCCCCGACGATGTCGTCTGATCCGTTCTTGCATTACGTCGCGCCCGCCATGGGCCAGGCACTATTTGTCGGTGGCAAAATAAATCACGGCGGTAAAAACGGCGCTCACCAGAACCCACAGAAGCTGGAACCAGTAGAAAAAGGGGATCCCAATCAAAGTGGGTTCCACTTTGTTATAGAAAGGCGGCCAGAGAATCACGACGAACTGGATGATAAACAACAGGTACCACCAGCTCCATCCACTGCGTTTTCTTTTTTCAGTGTTCATAGCGACCGCCTCATCTCGCCGGGGTCCTTGCGACAGTACCGGAACCCCTGCGATCTGTAAATCGCGCATCGCGTGCTGAGCCCGCAGTTTGGCTCAACGAGCGCCCGCACGCCGCAGGGCTGCGGTGATTCCAGGTTGTGTGCCGGCGAGCGCCGCCTGTAGGGGCGTGAGGCCATCAGAATCCGCCGCGTTCGCATCTGCGCCGTGGGCAATTAACAAGTTCACTGCGTCAGACTCGCCCCGCAGTATCGCCAGCATCAGCGCCGTGCGGCCGTGAGTGTCCCGTGCATTGACATCGACTTCGGTTGCCAGCAGGGACTGCAAGCGGGACGAGTCACCGGCTTCAGCAGCTTGCATCAGCGTTGCGGCCGTTTCAGCAGCCGCGGTCGGGGTACCGGACTTCTGACGCGCAGACTCCCCCGTGCTTCCCCCGGCTACTATGGCGTTCTGCACGGCAAAATTCCGGCGTGCCGACGCCGCTGGGGATGCAGTACCTGCTGTTTGTGCCGCCGCACGGTCCGCGGATTCGTAAGTACCTGCGGGTGGCGCGACCGGCGTAGGCGCGGACGATGCCGGTGGCGCGACATAATACCGGGCCTCGGAATCGGCAGCGGCAGGGCCATCCGCAGCTTGGGATTTCCGCGCCAAAGATTTGCCCAGTTTCCGCGGCGCCGTCGAATCATTGGCGGCCGAGCGCGCGGCAGGCGCCGCCAGCCGCTCGGGCGCTTCCTGCAAGGTGTGGGGCGGCAGCGATTTGCCGGAAACCGCGGTGGAGATCTCGGAAGATGTTGGCCCGCGTGACGGCAGGAACTGCGGCGTGATTAACAATCCTGCGAGCCCTGCGGCCGCCAGGGTGCCAATTAATGCAGGCCGCCAACTCGACTGGTTGGCCGCCGGCCGCCGGAAATCTACGTTGACCGGATCCTTGCCAGCCGCCCTTTGCGCGGCGAGCGCAGCAGCATGAGCAAGGATAGTCCGGCGGGTCGATTCGCTCGGCTGGCCCGGATCCTGCGCCGACGCGCGCCGGTAGTCATCGTCGATGTCGTTCATGCATGCTCCTTCAGCAGCTCGCGCAATTTTATACGCGCATAGCGCAGCCGACTCTTGGTCGTCTCGAAGCTGCTTGCGGTAATCGCCGCAATCTCTTCAACGCTCAGATCGGCCTCCATCTGTAACAGGAAGGCGTCGCGCTGCTCCTCGGGAAGCTGCGACACCGCCCTGAGAAGGGCCTTGCCTTGGTCGGTCGATATCGCCGCAGCCAACGGTCCGGCGCGCGGATCGGCGAGCAGTGCCTCAGGATCCAGGCTCGACTCCTGGCGCCGGGTCCGGACAGAATCAATCATCCGGTGGTGTGCAATCGTGAACAGCCAAGTCGTGAATCGAGCGCTCGGCACATAGCGCACAGCGTCCCGGGCGACAGCGAACCAGACCTCCTGCATCAGTTCGTCCGCCGTCGCCCGGTTGCCCGTGTGGCGCTCTAGATACCTCCATACGCGCATTTCATGCCGCCGGTAGAGGAGGTCAAATGCCCCGACATCGCCTTGCGCATACCGCTTCATCAGCGCTTCATCACTATCCGCGAGGTCTGCCATCCGCGGTATTATCGCAGAGATACACGCTACGTTAACCAGGCGGATCCTGTACAAACCCCCGATCGGGCGATCCGGGAAACGGATCGACCCCGTGGACGCCTTGGCGTGGCCGCTGGACGATACCCATCGCGATGAGGTTATCCATGCTGTCGTAGCGAATGTGGATGACTTCATTTGGCTGCGACTGCATGCGCTCGAAGTCCGTGCGACCTACATAGGACGACTCGCGCTCCCCATGGCCGGTGCCGAGCTTGGCTTCGGCCACGCCCTCGCGCTGCCTTAGCAAGCCCATCGTCGCAGGCGCCGACATGTTGTCCGCGCTCTGCGCGCGTTCGGCCGGCGCGCCCGCACTGGGCGGCGACTGGGAATACGTCCGCGGCACATAATTTGCCACAGGCATTCGCTCCCGGAACAACGCGACGCCGATGACGCCGACGTTCTGGGGACGCCCGGTACGTTCAGCGTAGGAATTTGGCGATGCGCTGAACGTGAACGCTGCCACCTCCGTGTCGGATTTTCGCCAGCCGGTTATCTGGTAGCGCTCCCCGGGGCTGAACACATATCCGGTCTGGTTCCACGCGGCACTGTCACCCGAGAGGACATTCACGCCATCGACCGATGTCACGGCCAGCAGCCGCTCCCCCAATCGATTGCGAACCTCGATGGCGTAGCGGGCACCCGGCGTCCCTGCGACCCAATACTCGCCGCGATAATAGTGGACTGGAAGAACTGCGCCATTGTCGCGATCGACTATGGCGACCTCTGCCAAGCTGCCGTTGGCGTTTGCATCGCATCCGGCCCCAAGGCCAGCAAACAGGAACATCATGATCATGCGTTTCATAGGAACTCCAGTGTTGAATGACTCCCTTACTGAAGCGTGGCAGGACCGGAAATGGGGTTAAAGCCGAAAAAGAGTCTATGGCAACGGCCCGGTCGCAGACTTCCCGATCGATCCGGGAATAAGTAAAAATGGCCAGGGAACGGCAAACCGCGGGCCAGCGGTGCGGTTGATGCGCCTTAGCTGCCGCCGATTAGGCCTGCCGTCACATTAATGGCAAAGCCGAGGATCGAGGCGTTGAACAGGAACGAGATCACTTCATGGGCGATCACGACCTTGCGAATGGAGGCGCGCCTCGTCAGTACATCAGCGGTCTGGCAAGCCGCCGCGATCGTGAACGAAAAATAGGCGAAGTCCCAGAATACCGGCATAGGCGTATCCGGAAAACTCAGCGGTCGATCGTGCTCATCGGTGCTATAGAACATGTCGGCATAGTGGGTCGTAAACATCGTTGGCACAATGAGCCAGGAGTTGATCAGCGTCGCGGTCGCGAGCACGAAGTGCCAGATTCGTGCGCTGCCGCTGACGTGCCGCAGGGTCGCCAGCGGCTCGACAATGGCGACCAGGCTCAACAGCGCCGCGATGATGACAACAAACACGAGGAATGGCCCGGTGCTGTCCTCCTCGACGTAGCGAGAGCAGATCTGAACGGCAGACAGGCTCGCCATCCATGCATATATCAGCAGCAGGAAAACCGCGACGCCACTATCCCAACCGACCAGGATACGAACCATCACCGACCACTGCGGTGGCAGAAACAAAAATACAATGACGCCCAGTCCCAGAGCGATCCAGAACCTGGGATGGTTGCGCATCAGCTTGTCCATGGAGGGATATTAACACCGGCACGCAACCGATGACTCTGCTAAAAAAAACTGCCTTCTCCGAATTTTGGTTGGGGAGCGGCGCCTAATATTGAATGGTTGCCATCCCGGGCGCGGGGTAATGCTTGCCGGCCACGGGATCGGAGCCGTGACGTCGGCCTGCATTTATTCATCGCAGAGTCGGTGCGCGAGAATGTGTCTTAATATTTTTTTAATTATGATCATCAATACCGCGGCGCGGAAAAATTTCCCAGGTCGTTCGCATATAGCTTAACCACTTCGTAAAGGAACCTGCGCCCATCGAGCAGCGACTTCACGCGGATGCGTTCATTGAGCCCATGGTGATGCGGTCCCTCCGCGTCGTGGAATAGGCCCGACAGCCCATAGGTCGGTACATCTTTTGCATTCAAATACCGCCCATCGGTGCCGCCGGTCCACATGATCGGTACGATCGCTACGCCCGGCCACATGGCTGCGGCAACCTGGCGTATCGGGTCCATAATTTTTGGTGTAAGCGGCGGGATCGGCACTTGTATGCCGGCTTCGCCGCTCGGTGCAACGGTGATGTCAGGATCCGCCAGCACCCGCACCAATTCGTTCTGGACGTCGGCCAGGGCCAGGCCTGGCAGCGCGCGGCAGTTCACGTTGGCGTGCGCGCTCTGCGGCAATGCATTGACCGCGTGGCCGCCGCTTATCTGCGTCACCACACAAGTCGTTCTCAAGGTCGCATTCCAGCTGGGGTTTATCGCCCACAGCCGCTCGACTGCCGCTTCATCCGGAGGATCCTTAAGCACGCTGCGCATGTCGGCCGCGATGTCCGGCGGCATCAACCATGCCTCAGCCTCGAAATAGGCGCGCGTTGTCTTGGTCAAGCTGACCGGGAAATTGTATGCACCGAGCCGCGCCAGCGCGGCACTCAGGCGTACGATCGGGTTGTTTTTTGTGGGCCGCGCGCTGTGCCCGCCCGGATCGCTCGCATCAAGCGAATAGTCCTGATACACCTTCTCGCCCGCCTGCACCTCCAACACGACGGGCGTTCCGTTCTGATCAAGCTCGCCCAGCGCGCCCTCGTTCAGCGCAAATGCGGCATCGAGGACCTGCGGTCGGGTCTTCAGGAGGCATTCGACGCTATTGAAAATATCGGAGGTCTCCTCGCCGCAGGTCAATGCGAGCTTGATATCACGACGCGGCCGCAGGCCTTCCCGGCGATAGCGAATCAGGCTGTCCGTGAAAATCGCGGCCATTGCCTTGTCGTCGCTGACGCCGCGCCCGTAATACCACCCGGCTTCCTCGGTCAACTTGAACGGGTCGCGTATCCAGTCGGATCGGTTTGCCTCCACCACGTCAATATGCGCCAGTAGCAGGATCGGCTTTGCCCCCCGTACACGGCCGCGCAGCACGCGATCAATGCGTCATCCTGCGGACGGTCGGCAGGCGCTAGGATTCGGCATCGCCCGGCGCGACGCCCGCCGCGAGCAGGCGCGCGCGCATCGCCTCGGCTGCCTGCGTGCAGCTACCGACCGATCGCGTGGTATTAATTTCCACTAGCTCCTTATAAAGGCCCCGGAACGCAATATTGTCCGGCATGGCTTTTTGATCATGAATCCATGCAACAGTGCGCGCCTCCAGCAGATCGAGTGGGAGCACTCCCCCATTCAACATCTCGTCATGAAATGCGCGGAGGTCGAAATGCTCGCCAAGCTCCTTGCGGGTCCGTTCGCGCAGCTCGCGAATTTTAAGCTGCCCCAGCTTGTAGGACAGCGCCTGCGCTGGCCACGCGATATAGCGATCAGTCTCGGATTGGATTAGCGGCTCGTCCCCCGCGGCTGACTTGCGCATGAAATCCACGACCTGCTCTCGGCTCCAGCCCTTGGAGTGGATGCCCGTGTCGACGACCAGCCGGACCGCGCGAAACAACTCGCTGCGCAGGCGCCCATAATCGCTGCCGGGATCCTGATAAAAGCCGACTTCCTTGCCAAGTTCTTCCGCATACAGCGCCCAGCCCTCGGTGTATCCGGAGTTGCTGACGTGTTGCCGGAACTTGGGCAACCCGGTCATCTGCTGAGCGATCGAGCGCTGCATGTGGTGCCCGGGTATCCCCTCGTGATACGCAATGGCCTCATCGTCGATCAGCGTGCGGTGCGCGAAATCCGACGTCGCCACACTGACCCTGCCGGGGCGCTTACCGTCCGGAGTGCCCGTTTGGTAGTGGGTGGCCATCGCGCTCTGGAAATCCGGAATGGCCTCGACCGTGACCGGTGAACTTGGGATATAGCCAAAAAGCTGCGGCAATTTCGGCTGCATCTGTGCGATGTACTTTCGATAGAGGTCCAGGATCTGCTCGGCTGAGGCCGGAATGTATTTCGGATTTGTCTTGAGTGCCTCACGAAAGCTCGCCAGGTCGGAAAAGCCCTGTTGTCGGGCGATGCTTACCATGTCAGCTTCAATGCGCGCGATTTCATGGAGGCCTAGCTGATGTATCTGATCGGGACTCAGCGTGCTGATTGTCGTGCGGCCGCGGATGTCATTCAGGTAGCGCTTGTCGCCCCCAGGTAGCGAGGCAGCGGACAGGGCCGTACGCCCGCGCGGCGCATATTCCGTCGCGACGAATTTCGCGAATGCCTGGTATGCCGGCAATACCTCTGCCGTGACGACCTGGTTTATCTCATGGGACAGGCGTTCCTGCTCGGCTGCTGAAATCGACGCAGGAAAATTCTGCAACGGCAGCAGGAATGGGTTTGCCATGACCACGCCCTCGCATTGCGCCGGCACTTTCTCCAGCAGGAAACGCACCGGCATCAGATGGTCCCGCATGCCCGCTCGCATAAGTTCTTCGTTTTGCCTGAAGACGCGCGGGATCTGGTGCAACCTTGCGATGTAATCCTCGTAGTGTTTCACGGAATCCAGCGGAACTGACAGCGGCAGGTCGGCCATATCCGCTTGTGGGCCGTCCATCTGGCTGAGCGGCATCTCGAATTCCTTGAAGTCATAGTCGTCTATGCGCTGCTGCAGCATGCGTGCAAAAACTTCGTGTGATAGCGCGACCTGCGGCTGAAAGCCGCCCGTCTGGATCGCCTTGATCCTGGAAAGGAACTTCCGGTCGGCAGCAGCGTTGGCGGCCAGCGCAGCGAGCGACACCTCATTGAGCCGATCGTTGTAGCGGTAATCGCCGTAAGCAGTAGCCGTTTCCGGCGAGCTCTTAAGCTCATCCTGATACTGCTCCTCAAATAACGCATTTTGGCGAGCGAGCCGCGCCTCGACACTGGCTAGATTGGCCGCAGCCGGCGCATGGGAGGACAGCGCCAGGAAAAACAAAAAGGAGAACGTGATAGGCGGATGTTTCATACGGCGAAATGATAGCACCGGGGCCGGCGCGCCAACTAATTGCGGGTACTGACGCTTATAATCTTCGCCAATGACAACCGAAGATTTCCGCAGCGACCCCTACGCGTGGATCGAGGCCACCGCGCGTCAGGCCCCCGAGCGGGCGTTTCTCGCGACCCTCTCTGGGCGGCGATGGAGTTATGCCGATGTGCATCGACTGTCGGGATCCTGGGCATCGGCACTGCAGCGCCTGGGTGTAAGCGCCGGCGATCGCGTCGCCGCGCAATCCGACAAGTCGCCCGAGGCGGTATTGCTCTACCTTGCCTGCCTGCGCATGGGCGCTGTCTACGTGCCGATCAATCCCGCCAATACCGCCAGTGAAGTCTCCTACTTCCTTCAAGACTGCGCGCCGCGCGTCGCGATCGTGCGGCCCGCAGATGCTGCGACGCTCGGCCCGATCGCAGCCGCCGCAGACGTGAGCCAAACTGCAACTCTGGGAGCTGACGGCAGCGGTACCCTTGCTGATCTCGCAAACAACCCTGCCAGCGATCCAGGCGTGCGCGCGCATCTCGATCCCGGCGCTCTTGCAGCAATCTTCTACACCTCCGGTACAACCGGGCGCGCAAAGGGCGCCATGTTGACCCGTGGCAACCTCGCGTCCAATGCCTGCGCGCTGGCCACGACGTGGAAGTTCAGCGTCAACGATGTGTTGCTGCATGCCCTGCCGCTTTTTCATGTGCATGGTTTGTTCGCGGCGGTCAACACGGTGCTCGCCTCGGGGGCAACCCTGCTGCTGCTTGATGCATTCGATGCGTCTCTGGTGCTACGGCATTTGCCCGAAATCACCGTGCTCATGGGTGTACCGACTTTTTATACCCGGCTCCTGCAGCTGCCGGGACTTGACCGCCATTCGACCGCCCATGTGCGGCTCTTCGTTTCAGGCTCAGCGCCGCTGCTGGCGCAGGTGCACCGCGAATTCGAGGAGCGCACCGGGCATGTCATCCTGGAGCGCTACGGCATGACGGAGACGCTGATGAATACCTCAAACCCATATGAAGGAGCGCGCCTGCCGGGCTTTGTCGGGACACCATTGCCGGGCGTTGAGATACGCCTGCTCGATGCGCAAACCGGCGCGCTGATCGATCAGCCGGATCAGACCGGCGCGATCGAAATTCGCGGACCTAACGTCTGCGCAGGGTATTGGCGCGACCGCCAAAAAACTATCAGCGAGATTCGGCCCGATGGCTGGTTCAAGAGCGGTGATCTCGGGCGATTCAACCGCGAAGGCTATTTGCAGATAGTCGGTCGCGCAAAGGATATGCTCATCACTGGCGGGTACAACGTCTACCCCAAGGAGCTGGAGCAGGAAATCGACTCACTTGCGGGGGTACTCGAGAGCGCAGTAATCGGACTTCCGCACAGAGATCTGGGTGAAGCAGTTACCGCGATCGTCGTGGCAAACCCTGACGCTATGATATCGGAGGCCAGTATCATTGCGGCGCTTCAGGTCAGGTTGGCACGCTATAAAGTGCCAAGGCGGGTACTGGTCGTCCCTGAACTGCCACGCAACACAATGGGAAAAGTCCAGAAGAATCTGCTGCGCGAGCGGCACGCCGCGCTTTACGAGACCTGACCGATGAACGTGGCGATGTCGGCGAGTATCGGCGCGCGTGCGCGGGCGAGCAAACTCATCGCTGCGAGCGTGTCTGCATGATTCAGGCGAGGGTAGAGTCGCAACGTGACCCTAGCACCATTTGACTGCAGGGCGGCAGCGAAGTTACGCGTGTTTTTTGGCAGAACCGTAACGTCGCGTTCACCGGCTATCAGCAGCATCGGAGGCGCGTCGGCGCGCACGAAATTTATCGGCTGCGACAGGGGATACAAATCCGGCGGTCCGAACATATCCTGAAGGTCCGCCTCAAGCAGTGGCAGGAAGTCATACGGACCCGATAGGCCAATCACGCCCGCGATTGGCGGCAGGGGCGCGCCAATTTCGGCAAAATATCGCGGATCCAGCGCCACGAGCGCGGCCAGGTGTGCGCCCGCGGAATGTCCCATCAGGAAAAAGCGCTGCTCATCGCGGGATTCGCGGGCATAGTTCGCAGCCCAGGTGGCCGCGCGGGCGCTGTCCTGCATGAACCCTTGCATCTTGACCTCGGGGTAGTGCCGGTAATCCGGCAGGATAGCGACATACCCCAGCGCGGCAAGTGCCGCGCCGACGAACCGGTACTGGCTTTTGTCACCCTCGCTCCAGCGTCCCCCGTGCCAGAACACGACCACTGCGCGGTGCCCCAGTGCTGGCTTTTCTGGCTCGTAGAGATCAAGGCGATGCCTCTGCTCGGGGCCATAAACAATGTTGGCGTGTCGCCGGTAGCTACCAAACAGGGCCGGCATATTGGCGGCCAAGAACTCCAGCCGCGTACAGGCAGATCCGGCCAGCGCCGCGAGGGCCGTCAACGCGGTGCGCCGCGACATGAGTCCTGCAAATCGCGGGCGACGGTTACCGACTGGCATAGGTCAACGCGCCTTGCGCATCGAGAATGCCATGGTCGATAAGCCATACGCGCGCATCGGCGGCGTCCTGTTCATACCACACAGCGGCGCCACCCAGGCGAAAACTGTAACCCCAGCTGTCCATGTCGGAGCATATTCGTTGCCTGCCAATCTCGGGCAATATCGCGGCCCACTCGATCTGAAGATAGCAGACCGCGTTTTCCTCAGCGGTATCGCCACCCGCATCGGTGTGCAGCGCGGCGCGCCGCTCAGTCGTCATGCATACGCAATGTGCGCCCTCATGCAGGGCTGAATGCACGGGTGTATCCTCACGCAGGCACAGCAGCGAGCCGACCAGTCCCGCTTCACTCTCGCCCCAGAAGGAACCTGGAATCGCCTGATCGGATGCAATGTATTTTATCCCGATGCCGTAGCGGGCGAGCAGTTCGTGCAAACCCGCGGGATCGACCGCGTTGATCAGCAGCACCTATTTCAGACTCGACAATCGGCGCATCACGATCGCAGCGAGGTTTCTCGCCATCTGTTGGCGCAAAATGTCGGCTTCGTGCTCCTTTGCCAGTACCGCCTGCTCCGAAAACGTATAGTCCTGCGACAGGCTGACCGTCTGTGGCGCCAGCAGTTCCTTGCCACCGACACTGAGGCCATAGGTGACCGTGTACACCAGCAGATATTCCGTGGGAATATTGCGCGCCGATACCGATAGGATGCGCTGCTCGATCGTATCCTTGGATATGTCGATTACGGCGCTCGCAGTGGTGCCGTCCGGCTGTATCGTCGCCCCGGAGGTTTGCAGTTGACGCTCGAACTCCCGCGAAAAATCGGTATAGGGATCTTTCAGCGATACATAGGGTCGCACCAGCAGCGCAGCCAGTGGCTCACTGCCGGCGAGCCGGAAACCGCAGCTCGAGATGATCAGTCCGGCGCATAGCGCGATTCCAACGAATTTGAAGCGGCACCGGCGGGAAAATGGCATGGCGGCGTTGCTCAGGCAACCACGTTGACGAGCTTGCCCGGAACCACAATGACTTTGCGCACGGCGCCTGCGCCAATGAACTTCTGCACGTTCGGATCAGCCAGCGCCGCTGCGCGCATCGTGGCTTCATCGGCATCTGTCGCGACCGAAACTCGACTGCGCAACTTGCCGTTGACCTGTACAACGATTTCAAGTGTCGACTGAGCAAGCGCAGCCGCGTCGGTCGACGGCCACGGTTCATCGATCAGCGCCCGGGCATGCCCAAGCGCGTGCCACAGCGCGTGCGTCACGTGCGGTATGATCGGCGATAGCGCCAATATCGAGATTTCCAGGGCCTCCTGCATCACACTTCGATCCGGCCCCGTTTCAACCTTAAATTTGGAAAGGCTGTTCAGAAGTTCCATCACCGCGGCGATGGCGGTGTTGAACGTGCGGCGCCTGCCAATATCGTCAGTGACTTTGGCGAGTGCATGATGGCTTTGGCGGCGCAACGTGCGCTGCCGGGTATTGAGCGACTCCGTCTCAAGTGTCGACGTTGCGCCGAGCGTCACGTGATCGTGCACCGCTTTCCACAATCGCTTGATGAAGCGGTATGCCCCTTGTACACCTTCGTCGGACCATTCGAGGGTCTGTTCTGGCGGGGCCGCGAACATCGTGAACAGCCGCGCCGTATCGGCGCCGAATTCCTCGACGAGGTCCTGCGGATCAACCCCGTTGTTCTTCGATTTGGACATCGTCACGACGCCGCCAGACTCGACCGGTTCGCCGTCCGCGCGCAGCAGGGCCACTCTGCCTTCGCGTGGATCGACCTTGACCTCGACCTCAGCCGGGTTGAAGTACTCGATACGTCCGGACGGTGGTTTGCGAAAAAACACCTCGTTCAGAACCATGCCCTGTGTAAACAGGTGCTCGAACGGTTCGCGGAATGGCAGTGTGCCGAGCTTATGCATGACTCGCGTCCAGAAACGCGAATACAACAAATGCAAAATCGCGTGTTCGATTCCGCCCACGTATTGATCCACGGGCAACCAGTAGTTGACCCGTTCATCAACCATTGCATGCGCATTGTCGCTGCAGGCATAGCGCAGGAAGTACCACGACGAATCGACAAACGTGTCCATCGTGTCCGTTTCACGACGCGCAGGCTTGCCGCAGGATGGACAATCGCACGCCAGAAACGACTCATTCCTTGCAAGAGGATTGCCGCTGCCATCCGGTACCAGGTCCTCCGGCAGCAACACCGGCAAGTCGGCCTCCGGTACCGGCACGGCGCCGCAGTCCTTGCACTGGATGATCGGTATCGGACATCCCCAATAGCGCTGGCGCGAAATGCCCCAGTCGCGCAGCCGCCAGGTTGTCCGCATCTCGCCAAGCCCTGCGCGCGCAAGATCAGCACTGATAGCAGCTACCGCAGCGTCAAAGCCGAGCCCATCGTAGGCGCCGGAATTGATGCATCGGCCATGCTCGGTATACCAGGCTTGCCATGCCTCGAGGCTAAATGCGCGGCCCGCAACGTCAATTACGGGACGGATCGGCAGACCGTATTTCTTTGCGAACTCGAAATCGCGTTCATCGTGCGCCGGCACACCCATGACCGCCCCTTCGCCATAGCGCATCAGCACATAATTGCCGACCCATACCGGCACCGGCTCCCCGGTCAGGGGATGGCGCACGCTTAAAGCCGTCGGCACGCCCTTTTTCTCCTGGGTCGCGAGCGCCGCTTCAATCGCGGGTCCGCGCTTGCACTCCTCGATGAAGTGCGCAACCACCGCGTCATCACGGGCCGCAAGCATCGCGAGCGGGTGTTCGGCGGCAACGGCGCAAAACGTGACTCCCATGATCGTGTCAGCGCGCGTCGTGAAGACTGTCATGACTCCCTGCGTGCCGCAGATGTCATAGGGAAACCCGATGTTGACCCCTTCGCTGCGGCCAATCCAGTTCGCCTGCATTGTGCGCACGCGTTCCGGCCACCCCGGCATCTGATCGAGCGCAGCTAGCAGGTCTGGCGCGTAGTCGGTGATCCGGAGGTAGTACATCGGGATTTCGCGCTTCTCGATCAGCGCGCCGGTGCGCCAGCCTCGGCCTTCAATGACCTGTTCGTTCGCCAGCACTGTCTGGTCCACCGGGTCCCAGTTGACCTGGCCCGTCTTGCGGTACGCGATGCCCTTTTCCAGCATGCGCAGGAACAGCCACTGGTTCCAGCGATAGTAAACGGGGGTGCAGGTAGCGAGCTCGCGACTCCAGTCGATCGCAAATCCCAGCGACTTCAGCTGCCGCCTCATGTAAGCAATATTGTCGTAGGTCCACTTGGCCGGCGGCACCGCATTGGCCATTGCGGCGTTCTCGGCCGGCAAGCCAAAGGCATCCCAACCCATTGGCTGCAGCACATTCTTGCCGTGCATGCGCATGAAGCGCGACAGCACATCTCCGATCGTGTAGTTGCGCACGTGTCCCATGTGACAGCGCCCGCTTGGATAAGGAAACATCGACAAGCAATAGTATTTCTCGCGTGTCGCGTCTTCCGTAGCCACGAAACAGCGGTTTTCCTCCCAATAGCGTTGGGCTTCGGACTCGACGGCCGAGTGTTCGTAACGTTCTTGCATGATAGGATCGCAGAATACCCGAGATGCCAAAATCGCGCGAATCGCCCATGCTCGATGCCTACCTTTACGACGGACTTAGAACGCCTTTCGGGCGCCACGCGGGTGCACTGGCAACTGTCCGCCCGGACGATCTGCTCGCCGGCGTGATCCGTGCACTGATGGCGCGCGGCGCAATCCCGCCAGCCGCGATCGAGGACCTGATCGCCGGTTGCACCAACCAGGCCGGGGAGGACAGCCGTAACATCGCGCGTCACGCGGCCTTGCTTGCTGGCCTGCCGACAAGCGTGGCCGGCGTCACGGTCAATCGCCTGTGCGGCAGTGGCCTAGCGGCGTTGCTGGACGCCGCCCGAGCTGCCAGTGTCGGACAAGGCGACCTGTTCATTGCGGCCGGCGTCGAGAGCATGAGCCGTGCACCGTTTGTGCAAGCGAAGGCGGAGTCTGCGTATTCGCGCGAGGTCCGGGTGTTTGATTCGACGCTGGGCGCCCGCTTCCCGAACCCGGCGCTCGGGCAGGCGCATGGGCAGGACACGATGCCAGAGACGGCTGACAATATCGCGCGCGAACTGGGCATCACTCGCGAGGCAAGCGATGCATTCGCGCTCGCCTCGCAGCGCAAGTATGCGATTGCAAACGCCGCTGGTTTTATCGGCGAGGAGCTCGAGCCCGTGGTCATCGCCGACAAGCGCGGCGCCGCAGTACGGGTGGATCGCGATGAGCATCCACGCCCCGATACGACGCCCGCGCGGCTCGCGGCCCTGGCGCCGATATTCGAAGGTGGCGTCGTCACGGCTGGAAATGCGTCGGGAATAAACGACGGAGCAGGTGCATTATTGATCGGTACGCGCGCTGCCGGCGAACGGCTGGCCATAGCGCCGCTGGCCAGAATCGTCGCGGGTGCAGTGGCAGGCGTAGCGCCGCGCCTGATGGGCTTGGGACCGGTGCCCGCCATCACGAAGGCGCTTGCCCGCGCGGACCTGCCACTGTCTGCCATGGATGTCATCGAAATCAATGAAGCCTTTGCTACTCAGGTCCTGGGCTGCCTCGACAGGCTCGGCCTCTCGGCCGATGAGCCCCGGGTGAACCCGAACGGCGGCGCAATCGCTGTGGGTCATCCTTTGGCTGCGTCGGGAATCCGGATTGCGCTTAGCGCCGCCAGACAATTACAGCGCAGTGGCGCGCGCCACGCTCTGGTGTCGATGTGCATTGGCGTCGGCCAGGGCATCGCCGTAGTATTGCAGCGGCCTTGACTTCAGCTCAGATCCTGATTCGCTCGTGCGTGCCGGCATGTCTTTAGCTTGCCTGGGGCCCAGCTAGTTTGCGTACCACTACCGTGCGGCCCAAGGTGGTGTGAAACGAACAGGGTTTCGGTCGCGGTCATGGGCTGTGAACTCATAAGCCCTGGTTACACCAGATGTTTGTCGTCGCTAGCCGCCGGTGCGCCGATCCTTTAACCCGTGGAAAGGAAATAAGCCGCTTCAGATCCTTGTGGCCCACAGATTCAGCCGCGCCTCAAGGATAAGACGGATTTCGTGCCAGAATGATGCAACGACGCCAGGGAGAGCACCATGAAAATTAAAGCGAGCGGACCAGTCGTGGCATTTAGCATCATCGCGGGCCTTGCGCTAAGCGCCCCGGCACTGCCTATGCCTGCCGCAGATCTGATTGTACTGAATGCCCACGTCTGGACCGAGGACCCAGCGCGCGCCGAGGCCGAGGCGGTAGCCGTACTTGGCGATCGCATCGTTGCGGTCGGCTCGACGCGGGAAATACGCGCCTGGCGCGGTCCGCATACCCAGCTGATCGATGCTGCGGGCAAGCGACTGGTGCCAGGGTTCAACGATGCCCATGTGCACTTCGTGGACGGCGGAGCGCAGCTTGACTATGTCCAGCTCAACGATGCATCGAGTCCTCAGGAATTCGCGCGCCGCGTTCGTGAGCGCGCCGCGCATTCCGCCAAGGGAGAGTGGATGCTTGGCGGCGACTGGGATGAGACCAAGTGGACCCCGGCGCAGCTGCCGACCAAAGAGCTGATCGACGCCGTGGCGCCGGATATGCCGGTGGCCCTCGATCGTTATGACGGACATATGGTTCTCGCAAACTCCATAGCCCTGAAACTGGCGGGCATTACATCGCAAACTCCCGACCCCGACGGCGGCCTTATCGTGCGCGATCACGCTGGAAATCCCACTGGCGCACTCAAGGACGCGGCGATGGACATGCTGTACAAGATGATCCCGCCAATGTCGCACGAGCAGCGCAGGCGTGCCGTGCTACGCGCGCTTGGGCACGCCGCTGCGCTGGGGGTAACCAGCGTGCAGCATATGAATCCTGATTATGCCGACATTGCGGTGTATGCCGAGCTGCTGGATGAAGGCAAGCTGACGACACGCATCTATGCCGCGCCGCTGATCACGCAGGTGGACGATCAGGCTAAGCTAGGCATACACCATGCCTTTGGCGGGGCCTACCTGCGGATCGGCGCTGTGAAAGCCTACGCGGATGGCTCCCTTGGTTCCTCGACCGCGTATTTTTTCAGTCCGTTCTTGGACCAGCCCGATTACCGCGGGCTCTTAGCCGACGAGATGCACCCAATCTCCCTGATGCGCGATCGCATGATGAAGGCCGATTCGGCACAGCTGCAGATCATGACCCATGCGATTGGCGATGCCGGGATCTCGGCGATCCTGGATATCTATGCCGATATAGAAGAAGCGCATGGCAGCCACGATCGGCGCTGGCGTATCGAGCACGCGCAGCACATCGCTGCAAAAGACTTTGACCGGTTCGCGCAACTGCATGTGATCGCATCCGTACAGCCCTATCACGCCATAGACGATGGCCGCTGGGCTGAAGCGCGCATCGGCCACGACCGCGCCTCACGCACCTATGCATTTCGCACCTTGCTTGATCATGGCGTACGGCTGGCGCTCGGAACTGACTGGAATGTCGCGCCGCTCGACCCGATGCTGACACTGTATGCGGCCACCACGCGCGCGACCCTGGACGGGAAGAATCCGCATGGCTGGTTTCCTGAGCAGAAACTGAGTATCCAGGAAGCGCTCGAGGCCTATACCGTGGGATCGGCGTACGCAGAATTCCAGGAGGGCGAAAAGGGGTCCATTACCACTGGCAAACTCGCCGACATGGTGTTGCTGAGTGACGATATACTCGTGATCGATCCAACCCGGATTCGTGACGTGAAAGTGCTCAAAACCTGGGTGGGCGGACGCTTGGTCTACACCAGGCCGTAGGCTTCGGTGCCGGACATGGCATCCCGCGCAATTGTCGCCTTCGACGATGTTCCCTTGCAGTCGTTTCACCTGCGGGCGGCCGTCGCAAGCCTCGGTGGCGTGTTTTGTGACGGTTTTGGCCTAGGCACCATCGGCCTGGTGCTGGAGCTTTCCGCCTCCACGCTGCAGCTGGATTCCCGCTGGCTCGGACTGCTCGGCGGTGGAGCGCTGTTTGGGCTGTTTTTCGGCGCCCTGGTCACCGGTCCGTTCATCGACCGGTTTGGCCGCCGCCCGGTGTTTGCGGGCAACATGCTGCTGCTGAGTATCGTGTCGGGGCTGCAGTACTTTGTAACTAGCCATGGCCAATTGCTGATGCTGCGCGTCGCCATTGGCTTTCTGCTTGGTACCGATTACGTCGTTAGCAAAACGCTGCTGACCGAGTTCACGCCGCTCGCCTATCGCGGCCGCTTGATGAGCACCCTGTCAGTCGCGTGGGCCGGCGGCTACGCCTGTGCCTATTTTGTCGGCTATGTTTTGAGCTCATTGCATACGGATGCATGGCGATGGATGCTCGCGACGAGCGCTCTGCCCTGTCTGTTGATGGTGCCGTTGCGCTTGACACTGCCAGAATCGCCGCTGTGGCTCGCAACCATGGGCCGGTATGCCCAAGCGATGCGCACCGTACATCGCTTTGTTGGGCCGAACGTGGAAATTCCCGTGGCCCGGTCCGGCGCGAACGGGGACCGCCCTCGCTGGGCGACCCTTTTCTCGACACGCTGGCGCCGTCGGTCGATCGTCGCGTGTGTGTTCTTTACGACGCAAACCATTCCCTATTTTGCGGTCGGCACGTTCGTCGCGCGCATCATCAAATCACTGCATGTCCAAAGCAACGTTGCTGGCGGCATTCTATATAACGCCTCGCTGCTGGCTGGCGCCATCGTGGGACTGATTGTTATCGACCGGATATCGCGGCGCGCCTTCCTGGTCGGCAGCTACACGCTGAGCGCATCCGCCCTGCTGTTACTGACAGTCGCGAACACGTACAGACCGATCGTGACCATCGCGTTGTTTGCAGTGTTTGCGGCGGTGCTGTCCGCTGCATCAAACCTGGTCTATGTCTATCTTCCGGAGCTGTTTCCGACTGGCCTGCGAGGTTCGGGCATTGGCCTTGCGATCGCTTCCAGCCGGATCGGATCGGCGGTCAGTACATTTCTGCTCCCAATCGTCATGACCAACTGGGGCGCGCATGTGGCGCTCGCCAGCTGCGCGGCGGTACTGCTGGCGGGCGCGGCCGTGTGCTACGGTTGGGCACCGGAAACACGAGGGCTGAGACTCGATGTCGACACTGCCTGAAAATATAGCATCCGAGCCATTCTGGTGGGAAGACGGATGGAAACCGAAATCGCCCGACGGCGCCCCGCTCCCATCCAGCGTCGATGTGCTGGTGATAGGCGCGGGGCTGACGGGCCTGAGCGCGGCGCGCACGCTGGCGAGTCGCGGCCAATCCGTCCTTGTGCTCGATGCCGACGCGCCGGGAAGCGGCGCCAGCTCACGCAATGGCGGCATGGTTGGCGGCGGCCATCGCCTGTCCATCAGCGAGCTGGAATCCCGATTTGGGACCGATGCCGCGGTTGCGCTGCTGCGCGAGGCTCACATCGATTCGCTGGAGTTCGCACAATCGGTCATCCGCACCGAAAACATCGATTGCGACTATGTCGAGACCGGGCGGTTTCGCGCCTTCTGGCACCCCTCGGAGTTTGAATCCGCGGCGCGCGAACTTGCACGCCTGCAGGAGCGTGTGCCGTTGGAGGCTGTCATGGTGCCAAAATCGCGCCAGCGTGGAGAAGTGGCTAGTGATCTGTATGAAGGCGGCATGGTCTTTCCCCGGCATGGCGCCCTGCATCCGGCAAAGTGGGTCGCCGGCCATTTGCGCGCGGCAATCCGGGCCGGCGCGCAAATTCAGGGGAATACGCCGGCGTTGGCATTGGGGCGTGATGGAGCGTCCTACCTTGTGCGCACGCCACGCGGCTCGGTGCGGGCCGGCAAGGTTCTCGCCGCGACCAATGGCTATACGCCGGCATGCCTCGGAAATCTTCGGCGGCGCATCATCCCCGTGCCGAGCTTTATCGTCGCGACGGAACCACTCGGAAAAAGCTGGGTGCGTGCCCTGTTTCCGGCTGGCCGGATGGTCGTCGAAAGCCGCGACCGCCACTGCTATTACCGCGCATCGCCCGACGGCACGCGGGTTATTTTCGGCGCGCGCGCGGCAATGTTCGATGCCCCCGAGGGGCTCGCGCGCCAACAGATGCGCGGCCTGCTCGCACAGGTGTTCCCGCAACTCGACGAGGCACGGCTGTCACACAGCTGGCGCGGCCGCACGGGATTCACCTTCAACGCGCTGCCCAATATCGGCCATCACGACGGACTGTGGCATGCCATGGGCTACTCCGGCAACGGCAACACGATGGCCCCCTACCTCGGGCACAAGGTGGCACTGCAGATGCTTGGCGATGCCGATGGTAAATCGGCTTTTTCGAAAACCGCCATGCCGCTACGCTGGTGGCACCGGGGATCGCCGTGGTTCCTGCCGTTTGCCGACCTGGCCTTCCGCGTAAAGGATTGGCAGAACAACCGGCGCAGGCGCGGGTGACAATCCAGGCGCGGCGCTAGGTGGCGCCTTGCGCGGCCAGTATGTGCAGGTGTCGGATGCGTTCGTCGGTCGACGGGTGGCTCGCCAGGTAGCCGCCGCCGCGCGAGCCGGGCCGGGATTTTGCGAGGTCGCGCAGCGCGTCGGCCAGCAACAGCGGCGACATGCCGTTATGCAACAGCAGCGCCGCCCCATAGTCGTCGGCCTGCCGCTCAAGATCCTTGGAGTACTTTGCCTGCAGGATCGCCGCGGGTGCGGCGGCGACCAGCTGGCTAATGTCACCGACATACAGGCTTATGAACGCTGCCACGGCAGAGCTTTGCAGCAACTGCTGCAAGCCGTGGCGTCCATGCGCATGGCCGAGCTCATGCGCGAGTACCGCCAGGATCCGCTTGTCATCGCCGATCAGGGTGACAAGATCGTCAAGGACGACGATCGTGCCATCCGGTAACGTGAAGGCGTTGGCCCCGAGCTGCGGGGAGCTTCGAAACAACAGGTCCGAGGCGGAGGACCCGCCCTCCGGCAGGCGCAGCGCATGATAGGTGGCGAGCAGCTCCTCGCGGCGTTTGTCGCTGAGCTTGCTGGGCAGGAGGATCTTGCCATCGAGCAGATTCAAGGCCTGCTCGGTCAGGGTCTTGCCGACGGCAGGAGGCAATTGCCGCGCGCCGCGCGCCGCCGCCCACGGAAGAACCCACTCATACGACACCAGTGCGATGACCAGGCATGCCAGACACGATAGCAGGACGATATGCAGCTGGCGCTGCATGCGGTCAACCTTCCCATCGACATGGCCGATCGACGACAGCAGCTCATCGAGGCCATTGAGGTCACGCACTTCGCAGAACGAGCCGTCCTTGAAACGCAATCGCCGGGGCGCCCGCCCAAGCCGTTCATCCACACTGACATCCGCAAAGTGGATGCGCAGGTCGAGGTCATCGCCAACAATGACAAGATCCTTGCCATCCACGGAGAGTCTCACCACGCGAACGCGGGTCGAGCGTCCGTCGAAATAATCCGCCTGCAGCATGCTGGCTCTCTCCGGGCTAGAGCGAAATATCGAAATCGAATGCGGTCGCCGTCTCCTCGCCAAAGGCGCCGATCGCCTCGGGGTCGGCAGCGGCGAATTCCTGCAGATCACCCGCGGGCAGCAGGCGCATGCATTCCAGCTGGAACCTGGCAAGTCGCACCGTGGCCCAGGGCATGAAAAGACCGAGGGTCAGCAAGACCATGACCAGGTTGCTAATGCCAATCCATAGCAACCGCAATGCCGACATGTTGCATTCAATCCGGTGCTCGCCGATACGCGTGTTGTTCCAGATCAGGTTGGTGATAAGCGCGTGGAATATCGGGCCGGCCACGACCAGCAAGAAGACCATCGCGCCGTAAATGATGAATATGGCCTTGAATGCCAGATGCGGATTAACATGCCCGTGATGCTGCTGGGCCTGCGTGATGGCGCGAAAATCCCCAATGACCCCGGAGATCGCGACAATCGCCCCAAACGCTGCGAGCGGCGCAAGCAGCACGAGGTAGACCTTGAAGAACTGTCCGACACGGGCATGAAATGAGCACTGCGTGCGTCCGAACCAGCTGTTGTCGTGCTGATAGGCCTTGAGACGCTGGTGCATGAAGGGAGCCATCAGATACGCGGTGACCACGGTCAGGAACCCGTTCAGCAGGAATACCCGGTAGGCCTGCGCGACGCCTCCTCGAAAGTGAAAACGCGTTCCGCGCCAGCTCGTATTGTAAAGACGAAACCGGAAGGAATTGCGCAGCAGCCAGGGCATGACGACAACGATCACCACCAGGATGACCACAGTCGCGAACGAGCGCACACGCACCGCATAGTTGTAGGCAATTAGCAAGATCAGCGCGAGCACCCGCCCGATGAAGATGCTTTTTGGGCTGCCGTGAAAATCGAAACTCGATCCGGCCACTTCCGCATGCCTGTAGAAATACTGAAGGCGCCGCACCTTGGCCCAGGCGGAATAAATACCCAAGGTGATGATTGTCAAAAATCCATTGACGATCCAGATGCCGAAATACTCGCTACCGGTGCCGGTGAACTGAAATTGTTCTGCAGGCCTGGGAGCTGATGTAGTTGCCATTAAGCCGATACCTTATTTTGGGAGCTGCGCGAGGCGGCGCGCTGGTTGTTGGGGGGTGGCTTTCGTTACAGCGTAGCCCTTCACGAGGGATGCCCGCAATGAGATTTTTGCGCACGGCGACGCTCCCGTGCTGAAGGCGGCGCCATGAACACCGGCTTCACCAACCCGGCCCCATGACCGCAATATGTTCCGGCGGCGCGAACTCAAGACTCAAGTCATCCAGGGCGAGGACCAAATAGCTTGCGTAGCATCTGAACACAGCGCTTAGTCGCAGCACGGGATTTGCATTGCAGCCCATCCGGCACATAATGTCGACCATGAGCACGACGCGCAGAACTATAACTAAGCTCATCGCGGCCGCGGCGTTGACGCCATTCAGTTCGCTCGCAAAAGCTGCTGTCAATCCGCCGCGCAAGCGCTTCGATGTGGCCGTGGTCGGCGCCGGAGTATTTGGCGCATGGACCGCGCAGGCGCTGCACAGCGCCGGGCTCAGAGTGACGCTGCTCGATGCCTTTGGCCCGGGCAACAGCCGTTCAAGTTCTGGGGGCGAATCGCGCATCACGAGATCCGCGTACGGCGACCGGCAAATCTACGCGCGCTGGGCGGCGGATTCGCTGCTAGCGTGGAAGGGGCTCGCACAGCGAACAGGTCTCGCGCTATTCGAGAATACCGGGGTCCTGACCTTTGTGCCCGGCGGTGATCCGTTCGCCGACGAGTCCTCCGTGGTGCTGAAGCATCTTGGGATCCGCTATGAAATTCTGTCGGCCACAGAAACGATGCGCCGCTTCCCGGCTTTCCGCCTGAACCCGACTGAAACGGCGATCTACGAGCCGGATGCCGGGGCGCTGATGGCGCGACGCGCGTTGCGGGCGCTGGTCGATGAAATGGTAGCGGGCGGCGTCGAGTACCGGATCGCTGCGGTTCGAACTCCGTCCGGGTCGGGGAAGCTTGCTGAGGTTCAAATTCTGTCAGGCGAGACGATAGCGGCCGACCGATTCGTGTTCGCCTGTGGACCCTGGTTGCCCAAGGTGTTTCCGGCTCTGCTGGGAACGCGCATCCGGGCGCAACGGGCCGAAGTATTCTTCCTGGGCGTGCCCCCTGGTAGTACCAGCTACCTTCCTCCTGCAATGCCCACCTGGATCGATCACAATGGCATGGGCGATGCCTACGGATTTCCAAGCCTCGACAATCGTGGCTGCAAACTCGCGGTTGACGCGTTCAACAACCCGATCGACCCGGATACCGGTGATCGCACCGTCACCGCGCCGTACATCGAAGCCATGCGCTCATTCGTACGCCAGCGCATGCCCGGCCTTAGCGATGCGCCGATCGTGGAGACGCGCGTGTGCCAGTACGAGTACGCCGAGAACGAGAACTACTTACTGGATCGGCACCCCGATTTTACCAATGTATGGATCGCCGGTGGTGGCTCCGGCCATGGATTCAAAAATGGACCGATGGTGGGCACCTATGTCACCAAGCTGGTGACCAACCAGGAGCTCACGGATCCGCTTTTCTCGATCTCCGCGACGAAGCAGCTGGCCCCGGCAAAAATGTAGCAGGACGCAGGAGCGCCCATGAACGAGCCGACACCCGTTGCTGACACGGGACCTCAGGATGTGACCAGCGAAACCGCGCACATCGCACGGCGGGCGCTGTTCGGATTTATCGTCACTTTCATTGCCGCGCGTATCGTGGTGTTGCTGATCATGACGCGCCGGATGCCGAATCTTTATTTCTTCCTGCGCGGCACACACGTCCATCACCTGAACTATGGCATCTTCCTGCTGGCGGGCGTCGGTGCGTTCCTGCTGTTCTGCAGCCGCAGCGCCATTCAGCTGCGCCAGGCCGCCGTAGCCTATGGCGCTGCCATGGCGCTGACCTTCGATGAATTCGGCATGTGGTTGCACCTCGGCGGCAGTTATTGGCAGAGAGTGAGCATCGACGCGATTATTGTCGTTGCTGCGGCGCTGGGCTTCGTGGCATTTGCAGCGAACCTGCGCACTTTCGAGGCACGGCACGTCCGGGCCTCTATTATCATCCTGGTGGCCGTCATTGCATTCGGTGTGGTGCTGTACGATGCCTCCGAGCGCATCGGCGAATTGGCGGGCCCACGGTTGGAGGCGCTCGAAGCGTCCTCCTCGCCATGACCCGGGGAGTATCCATGCCAAGCGTTTTCAGTATTCACTTGGCGCCGCTGGCTATCGGACTACTTTGGCTGAGCAGCTGGTGCGCCGCGGCCGAGGATTCGCTGAGAGTCATCGACAACCCCGGCGGTGGCCGGGTGGTGTACGGCCCGGTCCACATCGCGGCAGGCAACAACGCCCGCATACAGGCTGGCAACGCGCACACTGCGGAGGATGCGCGCAGCGCTTCCTCCCAGGCGCATATGGACAACATCGATCGGTTCACCAAGAGCTTCCAGAACTACCAGATCGACCAGACTGGACTGCAGGACAACAATCTTAATGCGCGTGGGGCGGTGCCTAACACCCTGGCCGACTCGCTGATTAGGGCCAATCCGGACCGCTTCCAGGCGATACCGGCGGGAAATTTCCTCATGGGCGTCGACTTCTGATGACTGGGATTCCACCTTGTCCGGTCACCGGGCAAGCAGGTTCGCGCTTGATCCAGCGGATACCCAGTAACCTTCTGATCGGTCTCTGGAGGGCATCCTTTCGGATGGATACCACCGCGCAGCTGCT
>JANXZG010000120.1 GCA_025355645.1 Gammaproteobacteria bacterium
CTCCGCTGTATACCGCCGGCGGCGTTGAATCCCGGCAAACACTTCGACTCGATCAGCATTGTTAGACATAGTCGTAAGACTAGGCATACGCCTAGCTCCTATTTAATGCGACTGTGTCCGGTTCAAACGGGGGCTGCTCCAGTCGTCTCTCCGCCTAGCAGGCGCGTCCACTGTACCTCGCGGAATTTGTCAGGCACGCGGCCGCGGCGTCTAGCGTGGAATCGATAACCACCGGAACCAGAAAGGCTGCATCGTCCGACATCAAGCGAGACCGCTCCACCGCCAGCTTCCATTCAAGTCGGAAATATCCCTCGGTTCGCGCATCGGTGTTTGCAGAGACAATCGGAACGAAAAGAGTGCAGTCGTAAATCTGTTTGCGGATCTTGTGATCCCAAACATCCCCGCCGCGCAACTCGCTCTTATCGAACCACACCTCGATGCCGGCAGCCCGCAGGCCGTCGCAGGTACGCCGAGCCGCTTCTGCATCCTGCGAAGCGTAGCTCAGGAATACGGCCTTCAATGGCTCCGTCATCGACGCATTGCTCCCTCGGCAGCCGCTCGGGGAAACCTCTGCAAGGTGCCGCCCGTGTCGTTGCGAGTGTCAGCTTATCCAAATTTGAATGACCGCTCCCGGACGCCTCGAGTGACCGGGTTGGGTCGCACGCGGTGCTGCTGCAGGAAGTACTAGGCGGCCGGCTTCGCCGCCACCTTCCTCAGAGTCAGATGCATGCGATCATGCCGTCCGTTCTGGGTCGGGCAGCCAGGCTTGATGCGCTCAAGATTGATCCCGAGGCGCAGCCACAAGGCTGGAGTGGCGGCCAGCGGAACAGCGTACTCATCTGATGCGTCGCAGCAAGGCGTTCCTTGTGCCGGTCCGTGTGGAGGACACGATCGAAACCGAAGCGGGTGTTCCCGATTCCTTTTGGGCCGAGCAGTGGACACGGCTACCCGAGGCGGACGCTACGGCCGCCTTCGTGGAACGCGTGTTGCGCCTCCTATGCCGCACCATGCTGATAATTCCACACATGCCCGACGGCCGCCCGGCGCAGGATCCGCGCGACGCGGGTGCGGAAGGGCCGGGTACATCGCCAGCCATGAGCGCCTGCAAAACCTCGTTTAAGCGCTCGCCGCCGCGCTTTATCCGTTGACCACCATTACCCTCAAAAAAAGCTATTCGTCCTTATCATGCCCATGATTGCCGTGATGCTTACCGCCGTCGCCGTAGCTTTCGTCATCGCGATCGTGACCGTGCTTGCGATAGTGGTCAACATAGACCGTGTTATACCAATTATCGCGAACGAAATAGACTGGCACTCCACAGGCGTTGTATTGGCGACAATGTTTGTCCCAATTCTTTTCATGACCCGGCGGGACGTGCAGATAAATCGGTCCTGGCGCAGCGACTACGGACACTGGCGCCTGACGGATAACGACCGGCGCGGAATAAACCAATTCGGGTTGAGGCGCACTACCGATATCAATACGACCGTAAAACCCTGGTTGTCCAATGCTCACCGAAATCCCGACATCACCGGCAAGAGCCGGCCATGCCGCCACGATTGCGGCGATGAGCGTTACACGTGCGAATAATTTCATGTTTTTTCCCATACTTGTTGCGGTGGTAATCTGAAACAAAACCTAATCACTTATGATTTGGAGGAGGGCTCCACACCAGCTTGCGGATCGGCTACGTCCCACAATGGAGTCGAACCGCCGTTTGATGCGCCACAATATCTGTAGACGGCGCGTTACATCGGTCCGATCTCTCGATTTTTATCATAGGCGTGTATAAAAGCTGACCGGACGCCTCCGTGCTTTGTCCCATCTCACATTTTCGCGACGCAACTGGCCAATTTTAGTGAGTGGAATCCAATCTGTGCGGCGTCTCAATTTAGCGACATGCGTTAATGTGGCTTGGTTGAACCGCGCTCGCGCCAGTTGGCGGCGCGAATCGATTTGGCAATGGCATGGAGATGCGCGAAATCTAGACCGAGACCAACTACGCGGTGCTCGAGCGCAGCGCCTCGGGCAGTCTGACGCCAGGCGACATCCTCTACGGTACCGCCCTATGAAGGCGCGAGCCGACGGTCTGCCAGGGCTGATCGACGGGGGCGCATTCTCCGACCGGACAGAACCGCATGGATCGACTCGATTTATTCGTCCGATAGTGCGGAAAGATTAGCCAGCGAGCGTTCGCGGACCTTCTTGCCTTCTCGATAGCCGGATCCGGGTCAACGGCCGCTAAGTCTTCTTGCGATTGCGCGCGATCTTGTGCTATGACTAACGGGGTACATTGCTGATGTCGGCCGCCTAGTTCATCTTCTTGCACCACGCCTGGTGGGCCGATCTCGCGCACCTTCGAATACGACGGGCTTGTAAGGAATTCGGATCCTAAGTAGGTTGAAGCGGAGTTACTTTGGTGGCTACCGAAACTCTACGAGTAGAGAGAAAGAAACTAGATAACCGTGTGATCACCAGTAATCCTGGTGTAGGAAGCCCAATATCTCTGATAGACATCGGCCGATACTTGCCGCTCGCCGATGGCAGGAGGGGGTCCGTCCCCGGCGGTTTATGGATTAGCTGTCCGCTTGTCGCCGTTCGTTCTTCGCGGTAGATATTGTGCGCCTCGACCTGCGGTCAATCTGAAAACTCTGCTGCATCGTTTCTCTTAAGGAGGCGCGAGATGCGAGCTATCGTGATATTTGGAATGATGATCCTTGGGTTTGGCTTCGCGGGGCAACGGTCGCGGGCGAAAGATAGTCCAAAGGATCCATGCTCGCTACTGAGTGCAGCGCAGGTGCGCAACACGCTGGGCGAAAAGTACGACGCGCCGCAAAAGAGCGTGGCGCCGCGGCCCTTCGCCAACACGGTGCAAGGAACGGACTGTCAATACAAGACGGCAAGCGGACAGGATCAGGTGCTTTTCCGCCTGTACTTCGATGGCTCGGTGGCGCAGGCGACAGAACTGCACATGCGGCTGAAGATGTTCTTCGGCAGGGACAGTACGCCGGCAAACGTGGGTGACGAGGCGTACATCGATGGAGAAAACGCAATCCATGTGCGCAAGGGGAACACGCGCTACTTTCTCGCGATCGGCCATGGCGACACCCCCAGTGGACGGAAACAGATCCTGGCGCTGGCGGCGCTGATCGCAGGGGAATTGTAGGAGACAGATAGGAATACGAAGCAGATTTTGGCAGCGCCCAACATCCGGGAGACGGAGCGTCAGGTCTTTGTGCTGGCTCGTCGGGGCGTTTTACGATCGAATGTCCGGCAAGTAAATCGAGCTTGTCGAATTCATTTGGTAGCGAGCCATCGAGCACACGCGTCCGACGCAACCAAATTGCTTCCAACAGAGTCGGCGACCATAAACGCAGCCAGCACCTCGCCAAGCGGGCGCGTATCACGACGGGAGAAGGCGTGGCTGAATGTAGTTAGCGCGATCGCTGGGTTGCAATGACCCAATCACCGGCTGGCGGCGACAATATCGGCGTCGGCAACGAGCGAGGCAGTGAAGTGCGTCGTGAATTCGAACTGAACGCAATCCCGCAAAGAGGAGAGCCGGATGCCAGACGGGGA
>JANXZG010000039.1 GCA_025355645.1 Gammaproteobacteria bacterium
GATCGCACCGGACGTCACCACACCGACCGGGGTCGTATTCGTCGCTACGCATTGCCCGTTGACGCATATCTGCGGCGGCGGATCTGGCGTGATGGCCGCGGCCGCCTGACTCTGCGGGACCGCAGCGCAGCCGGCAATTGCGCACAGCGCGGCAATCGCGCTCATTCGACTTTTGACCATCGAAATTACTCCCTTGAAAAAGCCCCGCATTGCTGCGCGGCACCGGCTGGACATTGCGAGCGCGTACGCTATCGAGTGGCCCGCCTGACAGTCAACCTGTCTTCATTCGGTGACAGCAAGGCGCGCCTCTATCGCAGCCGGCGCCGGGCGGCGTCTGTTTGCCAGCCATGCGAAGATCTCGCCACCTTAAGAGGCTGGCGCACTTCGCTGCGCGATCGCGGCAATTTTTTTCGAGACGATACGCACTTTCTTACCATACAGCCTGAAGATCAACTTCATGGCGGCCTCCAGCACAAAGGTGACGACCAGGCCAACATAATTCAGAGGATTCTTCCAAAATACATACAGCTTGAGCGCGAACGGCCGCACATTGTCAAACCCGCCAAGAAGCAGCAATTGGCCGATGCTGTATTCGGTGAGATTGTAAAAATGATCGATATTGTGCGCAAGGTTCTCGGAGCCAACCAGCGGGTTGGCGCCATTCATGGCATAGACAATGATGCTGCCGCCCGGGCGCAGCGCGCATCGGCACAGCTTGAGGAATGCGATAGTTTCGTCGATCGTTAGATGATTGAGTTCCTGCTCGGGAATGATGCAGTCGTAGTCGCCGGTTTGGTGCGCCGCAAGAAACGGAAACACCTGCGCGACTTCGCAGGGTAGTCCCCTAAATCGCGCGTGCTCCACTTTGGTCGCATCCGAATCAATACCCAACACCTGACGGTAGCCCGACTTAGCGAGCAAATCGACTAGATAACCAGGGCCACAGCTAATGACCAATATTTTCGCGTCGCGATTAGCGGGGACATGCGGTAGGTAGTTGGCCCGGTAATACGCGTTGAAGGACTTGTAGCCACTATCGACGTCAGCCGGAGCCTGCCAATAGGAATCAAACGGTTCCAGTCGCGCGGCCAATTTGGGTGAACTTGGGGCACCTGGGATGCCCGTCAGAGGGTCCAAGGGTGTGAGCTCTTCGCGATGGCTCGTCAACCCGGACAGCAGGGATTTCGACATCACATACCTCCCACAAATCTATGATCCGCACGCATTATAGAGGACCGGCGAATACGGCGGCGCCGGATCTGCAGCCTAGCACCCGCATGCCACAGTGCAGGCGATCAACACCGCGCTTATGTGAAGTCATGGCCAATAAGCCGTGGCGTCCACAAGCATGCCGAATTGGCGTAATTCTTCGAATTTCGAGCTCTCAAGATCGGCTCGGGGTACAAGGAGATAAATATCCAGTTTTGCCCCCACGCCGGCGCGACCGCGGGTAACCAAAGATTCTGGAGATTGGTTGCGGCAAGGGAGCGATATATAGTTTTCGCCGCCTCCGTCACATCGTGCGCGGAATCGATGTAGACCCGGACGCGATCCGCGAGTGTCTCGAACATATTCGAAACAGCGATTGGCACTGCGCGAAGTCACCGCGTGTCTTGAAACCAAATGGAACTTAACTTCCACGACCACTGCCAATTGCATAGCGTCGGACAGCTCGACGCGCGCTTTTCGCATATCGGCTATCCACTAACCTTCATGGTGTCGGTGGTAAATGTTATTTCAGGGCGAAGCTGGGCAGGTATCTCGGTCCGATCTGTCCTCCCTTGTTGCCGGTTATGAATGCGGATTTGTTCTCGATGTCCTTGCGAAGCATTTTTTATGTGCGGGCTACCCGAGCTCATTAGCCTACGCTCGGCGGCACCGCAACTCGTCGACCGCAGTGCCACATCCATAAGGCATGAAGCAAGGTGACGGTGCTCACGACGGCGCTTGCGTGTGCAACGCTCGCCGGTCGAGGCTCGAATTGGGTGAGCAACGCGTAGAAGCTCAACGTAGCAAAACTGGGAAGGATAAAAAGCGCCAGCGCGTAACGCTTTACCCATATAGCGTAGCCCAGAGCAAACGCCAGTGCCGGGAAGATTAAGGGCGCGCTCCGCCATAGAAGCGGAACTATCATCGCCAGATTAGCCCAAAGCTCACCTTTGATGAGTCGGATGCCCTCTTTCTGCAAAACGCGGTCCGCGGATACGTCGGAAATTGGATCGTGGTTGCGTGCAAATTCTCGTTCAAGCCTTATTCGCTCAGCCCGAGCCCGGTGGTAGAAGCTGGCAGTATCTTGCGGGCGACCCGCGGTCTCCGCCGCTCTGCCGTTATCATAGACCGCCGTACCGGGAACTCCTCCGCCAAGCCGCTCGAGGCGGCCGCCGCGATCCAAATCCCGAGGACTGAACCCTAGTAGTGAACCGACTTCGGGTTGCAGCAGCGGTCGCGCCCAGACATAAAAACTGCCCCGGTATTCCAGGGGCGTCACCTGGTCCATGAGCGCTCGAGAGTACAGAACGAAGCCGCCGCGGTCCGAAATCACCGGTCGGTCGAAAGCCTGGAAATTACGGGCGATCCAGGGCGCAACGACGACCGCGAATGTCGCGACCAATACAATGAGATGGGCGAAGCGTCGGCCTCTTTCCGGCTGGGACTTGCTGCGCGCATAAATGAACAGCAGGACAAGGACCAAGCCAACGAAGACGTAAAGCGTCGCCGCCTTGGTGAGCGTCAGAATGCCGAAGGACAGCCCAACGGTCACCATTGGCCACATCCTGCCTCTAGCCACGGCGAACGCTAGCGAGAAAGCGGCGCATATCATCAGAACCGCCGCCGGCAGTTCGCTATATAGATTATTAACCCCTTCGGCAGAGACGCCATTAAGGAACGGCTTTACGGCGAGCAGGGCTGCGCCAACCGAAAACAAGAAGGAGCCAGTGAACCAGCGCGTCGTCGCAAGTACCGCCGCCCAAAGAAGAATTATCCACAGAGTATTCTGATATTTGATGTACTTTGCCCGGTCTCCGGAGAAGTACTGCGGCGAATCGGCTTTACCTAAAAAGTGATCGACGATTTGCACCGTAACCGCGCTTGTCGCGACTGGAAACGGCTCTCGGTAGATCGTGCGGTTGTAGGGCGGATTCTCGTCCATAGACATTACGCCATAATGGTTGACATTGATCGCCATTCGCAAATTCTGAGCGGCGTCGATGTCTATCGAAGCACCGGTGGTCAGGACTAAGGAAACTGCACCGAGTGCCACGGTGATACTTGCGACGACGATCCATTGGAGCGGACCGACTCTGTGCATCACGCTAACTCCTGCCAATCAAGTCACGATTGCCGACCCGTGTGACATATGCGGCACCATGCTGTCGAAGCAGCGCACATGCTGCGAAGGCTGGTAGCATAGACTTCAGTAGTTCCAGAGGATAGTAGTGAATCAATTAAGCAACGCCTGCGCCGCGATCGGAAATATTTTACAAAGAATCGCTTTCCTTGGCTAAACTCCCTGCCGGTGGCAACATGCCTTCCGAAACGCGGCTTGACAGTGTACGTGCTAACACCGAGCTTCCCTCCCACGCTCGGCGGGCAGGAAAATCACTTGTTGGAGCTCTCCGCGAGCTTGATAGCGGCCGGCGCCGCCCTCCTCGTCATCACCCGGCGCGTGAATCGCTGTACTCCGGCAAGGGAATACCTTGGCACGGTTCCGGTACAGCGCCTGACGCCTTTTGGCGCAATCAAGGGCGTGGGCTTTCGCGCCGTGCCACGGCTCGGCCTTCTGTTGTGCAAGATGATTTGGCGATTGATACGTGACAGGCGCCACTACGATGTTGTCCTGGTATCGGGATTTAATTTCATGCCCATCGCCCCCGTCCTTGCCGGCATGCTGACCGGTAAACCCTGCGTGGTCCGGCCGGAATCACCTCTCGAGGTCGCCGAACCGGTGGGTCCCGACAGCCGCAGGAAGATGGGTCTGTCCGAACGTTCCCTAGCCATTCGACTGCTGGGCAGCTTACGCCGGCGTACGGCACGCCGAGTCGACCGTTACATTGCCATTTCCTCCGAGATACGTACCGGGCTCGAACGAGCCGGAATCGATGACGGCCGTATCGTGGCAATTCCCAATGGCATCGCGGTCGAGAGGTTCGCGCCGGTAGCTGCGGCGCGCAAGTTGCAGTTGCGCGCACTCCTTGCATTGCCGTTAAAGCGCCTGTTGCTGATTTACACCGGCCGACTCGCGGTGTCCAAGGGCGTCATGATGCTCATCAACGTGTGGCGCGAAATTGCTCCCCTTAATCCGGAGGCGCACCTCGTCATCTTGGGTTCGGGCCAAGGATGTTTCGATGACTGTGAGCCCGCCTTGCGCGATTTCATCGCCGCGCATGCCATGGATTCGCAGGTCACATTGGCTGGAACTGTCGCGAACGTGCATGAGTACCTACAGGCCAGCGATGTATTCGTCTTTCCGAGCGACTATGAGGGGTTCAGTCTGTCGATTCTCGAAGCGATGACCGCGGGCCTGCCCATGGTCTGCACGCGCGTCGGAATAGCCGCGGAGCTCGCGGACAGCTGCCACTTCGGCCTGCTGGTGTCACCGGGAGACCGGGACGGTTTTCGGGATGCCCTGCAGCGTCTGCTGCCGGATGCACCGCAGCGCGCCGAGATGGGCGCGAACGCGCGCGCTGCGGTGCAGGGACAGTATTCCTTGGCCGCCGAAGCCCGCCGCTACCTCGACCTCTTCGCCGAGCTCGGCGAACACCGCCAGTGAAAGCGCTTACCAAATTTTTCCTGCGCACGCTGAGCCGCTCCGCCCGCTCCTATTTGCGCTCTCAGGGCCTTTTGCGCGTCACCAAGATATTCAATAAATCCGCGCTCGAATGGCAACCGTCCAATGAGCGCATCGTGGTGCTCGCGCCGCACATGGACGATGAGGTTATCGGCTGCGGCGGTACTCTGGCTCGGCATATTGGCTGCGGCTCGCAGGTCACGGTGGTGTTCCTGACCGACGGGTGCGGGGGCGGGGCAGCAGGCAATGCATCGACTGGGAGGGCGGCCATCGCCGCCACCCGCAAGCGCGAGGCTCAGCTAGCTCTGGCGGAACTCGGCATCATGAAATTGGTGTTTCTCGAGGGCGAAGACGGACGCCTCGGCGCTAACGCCGATTTGGTCGATGCGCTGCGTTCAGCGCTGGTTGCGGCGCGCCCGGATATCGTCTACCTGCCGTTCTTTCTCGAGGAGCACCCCGACCACAGGGCCGCGAGCGCACTTCTGTCTGAAGCCGTTAGCGGCGCCGGCATGAGCTTTCAATGCCACGGGTACGAGGTGTGGACGCCGCTGTTCCCGAATTGCCTGGTACGAATCGATGAGACGGTCGAGGCCAAGCGACGCGCCATTGGGCACTACCAGAGTCAGCTGGCTGAGGCCGATTATTTGCATACTGCGCTCGGCCTGAATGCTTATCGGTCGAGCGCACTGCTGAATGGCCAATGCCGATTTGCAGAGGCTTTCTACGCCGTCTCGCTGTCGCAGTATCTGGACTTATTCCGCACCTACTGTGGTTCCGACTCCCACCTCAAGTCGCCGGCTTGACAAGAACCCGTAACACGGCCTGGTTAACGGGCTGCCGCATCGCCGGTGACCTGCTTAACTTATTACTGTTCGTAGTCATTTCACGCCAGTTCGGGCCCGCCGGCGTGGGTGCCTATTCATACAGTTTTGCGGTCGCCACCTTCGCATTCGTGATCGGATGCTTAGGAATTGAAGAGTACGGCTTGCGGCAATATGCACGGCTGGATTCCACAGAGAGGCCTGGCTTTCTGGGCGAGCTGCTGGGTACGCAGACGTTGATGGTCGCGGCCGCGGTGATTGGTTTAGCGGGGTACCTTGCGCTGACGCGGCCGTCGCCGGCCACGCTCATCATGATCAGCGCACTCGGCGTGTACCAAATCACGGCCGCAATTGTCGCTACGCTGTTCATCCCGGCGATGGCCGAGCAGCGCATGTTGTGGCCCGCACTCGCCCAACTTGTTGCGCGCGCAGTGGCCTTCGCCGCGGCGGGGTGCGCGATTCACTTCGCCCATGCGCCCTTGGCGCTTGCTCTGCTTGGCTTCCCACCTGCCGCGGTCATCTGGTTGTCGCTTGCAATTCGCTCTACACGGCACTACCTACCGCTGATGCGGCTCACCGTTTCTTGGGCGGGTACGCGCCGGATCATGGCAATTCTATGGTCGTTCGCATTGCTCGAAATATTTGCACAGCTGTTCTCGCGCGTTGGCGTCATCGTCCTGGCGTTGTCCGTCGGCGATGCTGCGGCTGGTCTTTTCGCGACCGGATTGCGCCTGATCGAAGTGGCCCTCATGCCGCTCAGCTTCCTGGGGGTAGCCGCCTATCCCGGCCTCAGCCGGCTGTTCACTAGCGACGTACCGGTATTTCGACGCTCGGCGGTGGATCTATAGTGGATCATGCTGTTCGGCGGCGGCGCGGTCGCTTGGGGACTGTACTTCGTGGCGCCCTCCGTGTTGGTGCCTGTTCTAGGTCAGCGCTTCGCCGGCGCCGAACCTGTGATTCAAACCATGGCGGTATTCGCTCTGGTGCAAGCGGTTGGCGTGGGCCTGGGACGCGTACTGTTGAGCGCGGATCGCCAGACTGCCAACGCAGCATTTGTCGCCGCGGGCGCGATCTTGAGCGTGATCCTTAATGTTCTGTTGGTACCACGTTACGGAGTCAATGGAGCGATCTACGCGGGGGCAGCGGCATACGCCGCCATCGACCTGTTGTGCGTAGGCGCCCTGCGCCAGCCCCTCAGCCGCGCCGCGCTCCGGCGATTGCTGGTATCGCTCGGCGGGAGCCTGGCAGTCGGCGGCGGTCTCGCCAGCCTCCTCGCCGTGCGCGGCTTCTCGGCTTGGCCGCAGGCCATCACGTCAATTGCCGGGTTCATCGGGATTGGCGCAGTCGCGTACCGGTACCGGCACGGCGGTTTGGATGGCGGGCGAACTAGCCGCTGACCATCGGCGCCGCGGCCGAATCGATCGGAATCACGCCGCTCTTGCTCCAGGCGTCGCGCTCCGCGGTGGCGATCGCAATCGACGGTATCGTGCTAGTAGGTCCTGCAGGAGCGCGATGGAGCTGCCCCGCTGGTAGATCCACTCGATAAAGGATGCGAGTGCGAGCCCGGCACGATTGCGGAAGACCCTCAAACAATAGTTGCGCGTTGTCTTACCGTTCCAATGATACTTGTACGCTTCGTCGCCCCGCGACAGATCCAGTTCAGTCCATTGGTTTGCTATGCAATCTTCGATTGCCATTCCGAGCACGACGTTGCCGACGCTGTACTTCTCATAGCTAGGCGAATGCGCAAAGACATCGGCATAGAATTTGTCGTGCAGGACATAGCCCAGCAGTCCGGCTGCGGGCGTCTTGTCAGCATACAACAGATAGAGGCGATACCAGCCCACCTCCGAGAACAGGAGGGCAATCTCGCGCTCGAACCGCGCCGACGCGCTATCATCGAAATGAGTCGCTCCTTTTCCCTGCCAACGGTTTCGGTAGATCGCGATCAGATCATCGAGGGCAGCGCTGTCTGTGCGCGCGCTCTCGAAAATTTTGAGATCCACTGCAAGGTGCTTCGCCAGATAGCGGCGGTCGTAACCCACATCCTTGCGCACTCGTTTGCCCAGAGTGGCCACGAACTCATCCCAGCTGGGGGTTAGCGCGACCGTGACGCAAAGTTGCACCGATTCCAGACTGAGAGCCGGGAAAGCGCGTGCACATTCTTGCAATAACGGCAGCAGATTTGTCGAGCGCTCGCAGAAGTCCTTCAGTTCAATGAAAAGCCAATCCCGCGATCCGCTGGCAAGGAATTCGAACAGTTCGCGGAAGAAGCCGGCCTCGTTTTCTGGCCGGACGATGAAATCAAGATAATCAGTTCGCTTGTGGGCGATAAAAGTCAGGTGCTTGAGCGGCAATCCGCGGAAGCGTGTGGCCACAAACAGCGGGGCAATCCCGATGAGCCTGCCGTCACTCTCCACGAGGATCAAGCGCAGCGCGCCTGATGTGCCAAAGTGTTTCCACCACGTGAAGTTCCAGTGCCAAGACTGGTAGGGACTGTTATTGGGATTGCTATCAAACAGTTCTTGCCAGGTCGGCTGCAGGGCGCTGAATTCTTCTTCTTTCGTGAGCACTCGGACGGGCATCGTGTTAAGAATACGCGATCGCATGGTGAAACGGAATGTCAAGGTAAGACAGAACCGTCCGTCCGCCATCATTTCATCCGCTCTGTCGATTGCTACCTGAGATGTCTCGCGGGCGCGAGTGACATGGGATGGTGTATCGCAATGATGTGGCGCAGATCACAGTTTCTGGCGGTTTAGCGCGCTAAGCGCCATAGGCCTCAGGCCTCCACCGATGGTAGGGTGCCGAGATGGGTAATTGCGGACAGAGCGGCCTGTTCCCTGGTCAAACGATGTGAAATGCCATCAAAGCTGAAGTTTCCCGGATCAATTCTCTCGACCTCTTTGGCCACGAGATCGCCTATTTGTCCACAACCGGAATACGTCATTCACTAGCTCGAAATCGGGGAACTATGAACCCGTACATCAAGATTGCGCGGATCGACCACTGGTTCAAGAACGCGTTCATGATACCCGGCACCGTCCTGGCGATGTTGCTCGTGGGCATTCCTTTTGGGAAAGTGCTCGTGCCTTCTTTGATCGCATTGTTGAGCACCTGCCTCGTTGCATCCGCGAATTACGTTATCAACGAATACCTCGACGCCGAGTTCGATCGGCACCATCCCGTCAAATGGAGTCGGCCTTCGGCCGCCGGCAACGTCAAGCCCATTTTCGTTTACATGGAGTATTTTATGTTCGCCGCGGCCGGTCTGGGCTTGGCGAGCAGGCTTACGCCTGAATTCCTGCTGTTTTCAGCTGCCCTTCTAGCCATGGGCGTGATTTACAACGTTCGTCCGTTTCGTTCGAAGGATCGAGTCATTCTCGACGTCCTATCGGAGTCTGTGAACAATCCACTGCGATTTTTGCTCGGCTGGTCCGCGATCGTATCTGGTTACCTGCCGCCCTCGAGTATTCTGATGGCCTACTGGATGGGCGGGGCGTTTCTCATGGCGGTCAAGCGCTACGCCGAATACCGGTTCATCGCGGATCCGGAGAAAGCCGGGCTCTACAGGCGGTCGTTTCTCCATTACACGGAGCAAAAACTACTTCTTTCATCAGTCTTTTACGCCCTGACATCTTCATTTTTCCTGGGCATTTTCTTGATCAAGTACCGCATCGAGCTGATGCTCAGTTTCCCACTGTTTGCGGTGCTGTTCGTGTGGTACCTGGCGATCGGCATGCGCCCACATTCGCCGACCAAGGATCCCGAGAAGTTCTATCGCGAAAGGGGTTTCATGGCCTACGTAGTGTTTCTAGCGGGCGTGGTATGGTTGCTTATGGTGGTGGACATCCCCGTGCTGAATATATTTGTCGAACGCCTTAAGTATTAGGGCATTGTGCCGGGCCCCGGTATTCGTCATGGAGCTCAGCGAACCGACGGCAAGGCCCGACTCTGAGGCGCGAGGCCGAGCCAGCGCAGTAAGCGTGCCTCGCGGCCATGCATTAAATTCGCGAGGATCTCACGATCTGATTGTGAGATCCCGGAACTCCTCAGAAACGCGAGCGCGCCCATCCCACAGATCACAGCGCCGATGGCCAACTGCGCTAGCGCCGGCAACGGAGGCAGAAACATGCGCAGTAGACTGCAGATAGCGATCACGGTCCCCCATACCAGCAGACCCATCGTCAGCACTCCTTTGATGTTGCGCCACTGCACCTCACGTCGCATTTGCCACCAGATCCAGAAGTTCCGGAATGCATGGAATGTTCCGCTAGAAAGCGCCGCTCCATACAATCCAAGCGCAGGTATAAGTACGAGCATTGCTGCGACCTGATATAGGCCGAACAATTCACTTGCCAGCATCAAGCCGGCGCGCTCGTGGTATTGGGCAACCAGTGATATTGGCACCGACATGCTGCTCGGCACTATCGACAAGGCCAGAACCAGTGGGAACAAGTTGGAGGACTGAATATATTTTCCGGCAAAAAATACCTGGACGAGCTCGCGGTGATAAACGATAACAAAGGCGATCGCTGGGAGTTGCAGTGCGAGGTTGAGATCAATGAGTAACGTAAAATAGCGAGATAGACGCGTATGGGATTCGGCGGCAGGCACCGCAAAAAACATTGGTTGTATGACGTTATCGAACAGCTTTTGCGGCATTAGGTTGTTGATCATTTCAGTCAACCTCCCGTAGAACGCGTAGGCCGCTACGGCCACCGGCGATAGCATGGCGCCGATGAAGAAATTATCGGTCTGGCCATACACCAGTAGTGAACTTGCATCATTCAGATGATTAAGTACAGCGTAGCGAGTAAGACGTCTTCGTTCGGACGCGTCAAGGTGAAGGTCGGTAGCCTGCGGTGTCTTGGTGCGAAGCCGCCAGGCGACTGATAGAACCAAGTACCCGACGCTATAGGCCGCAATATCCGCAAGAATCGCTGAGCGCAGAGTAAGGGACCCGAAGATAGTGATTGCCAGGTAAGCAAGCAGCTTTCCGACCGACATAGCAGCGACCGACCCGACGCTGTATTGATGCATCATATGGGAGGCTAGGGAAAGCTGCAGGATGGCCGTTTGGAGGTACAGAATTATCAGAACACCGAAAACCGCGAAATCTGTCCTATAGCCGACCAAGTCGAATTGTTTTGCGATCACATTCCAAGCAAGCAGAATTATTGCAAGCATGAGCAACGTGGAGGCGAAGCGCGCGCCGGCGACCGTTCTCACTAGCCACGCGCTCAATTGAGGCTTCGCCGTGCGGAGATATTCAGGCTGAAATCGCCGCAATGTCTGTTCGAGGCCAAACGAAGCCAACGTCGTTATTACCGGAATGAAGGAATAAAATAAATTGTAGATACCAAACGCGTGCTCCTGCATACCACGCACGAGAACGATATAGCTCAGGACCGTCGCAACTTGCGAGATGGCACGGAAGCGGATCGTCTTGAATATTGAACGCCGCGCTCGCTGAGGTGAGTAAAGATCCATCAGCTGATTACCTTAATAGCCGCATCAAGGCTGAACTCCGCGGCCGGGGCACGCTCTTCACCAAGGTTCTCAATAATGCTGGCATGAATCCCGTCTGTGGACTGATCAGCGTTGCTACGCTTCCATCGTAAGATTAACGTGCCGCTCGGTTAGGCTCCGCTCCATTTAAAAACAATAGCATATGTGCAATGGGCGACGAGGATCTTCGGGGCTTACGCTCAAATCATAAAGTTCAGGCCTGGCAATCCTGGGCTCGGCCTTGGCCAGCATGTGCGAAAGCCATTAAGTTAAAATGGCACGATGCAATTTCTGCCTTGAAATTCCGATGTGCTCTCGCCAAGGTGTTAGGATTTCACCATGCGAGCGTATCGTTGATGCTTGAATCCAGCCCCGTCGTGAGGAATACCTTCAAGGCATTCCCGCGCACCGGATCAATCCTCCGCTTTTCAACCAGACCTGAGCAATACCGGGAGGCTAACCGGTGTGCGGCATAGCGGGATTCCTGTGCCTTGGGTCGATAGCCGGCGACCAGGCAGTTGAAGATTTGCGCAGGATGGCGCAAACGATTGCGCACCGTGGACCCGATGGAGAAGGCATTTGGCACGACTCGGCCACCGGCATCGGACTAGCACACCGCCGGCTGGCGATCATCGACCTCTCTCCGCTCGCTGCGCAGCCCATGCATTCGGCGAGCGGCCGGATGGTGATCAGCTTCAACGGTGAAGTCTATAACTATCGCGCCCTGCGCTCGGACCTTGAGCGGACGGGTCATCAATTTCGCAGCTCCTCAGACACCGAAGTGCTGCTGGAAGCGATTGAGTGTTGGGGATTGGAAGCGGCCCTGCGGCGCGCGCGCGGGATGTTTGCGTTCGCGCTGTGGGATCGTCAAGAGCGCTCGCTATATCTCGCCCGCGATCGATTCGGTGAGAAGCCGCTGCACTTTGGGCAATCAGGCAAGGCCCTGCTCTTCGGTTCGGAGCTCAAAGCGCTTCGGGCCCATTCAAATTGGAATGCGCGGATCAATCGCGACGGTTTGGCATTGATGCTGCGCCATAATTACATTCCTGCGCCGCATACAATCTACGACGGAGTTGGTAAAGTGCGCCCCGGCTCGTTTGTGCGCATTCAGGTGCGGCGAGAATCGTTTGCCATTGACGAGAACACCTACTGGTCCGCTCGCCCAGTCTCACGAGCCAACGCGCGAACGCGTAGCGTGAGCGATGCTGACACCGTTGAGCGCCTGCACGGAGAACTCGCTGACGCAGTCAATTTGCAAATGGTTGCGGACGTGCCGATCGGGGCGTTCCTTTCCGGAGGGATCGATTCCTCGCTGATCGTTTCTCTCATGCAACATGCCAGTCGACGACCGGTCCGCACATTCTCGATCGGCTTCACGGAGCAGGAATTTAATGAGGCGCCGTTTGCTCGTAGCGTCGCGTCCCATCTTGGTACCGAGCACACGGAACTCATGGTATCCGCTCAAGACGCGCTGGCTGTTATTCCCAAATTAGCAGACATTTATGACGAGCCTTTTGCGGATTCGTCCCAGATTCCCACCTACCTGGTCAGCCAGCTCGCCCGGCAGTCTGTAACGGTCTCTTTGTCCGGGGATGGCGGCGATGAGCTGTTCGGCGGCTACCAACATTACACCAAGACTATCGATTACTGGCGTCGAGTGCAGAGGGTACCGGCCGCAATGCGGGCGATCGTGAGGGGGGCGGTGGGGAGGCTGCCTTTGCCGTGGATCGAGGCTCTAGCGGCACCGGCATTGGTTGGTCCATGGCGTGGCCAATGGCATCTCGCTGATCGCATCAAGGAGCGCTCGCCACAACTTTTCGCGAAGAACTTCCAACACCTGTACCGTACTTATTCGTCCTTCTGGCATTGCCCGGAAGACGTCGTACTCGGCTCGCGCGAGCCAGAAACCGTTTTGAGTAGCTACGAAAGCCACCCGGCCGGTGTGGGCGAGATGGAGCATATGATGCTGATGGACACGCGCCAGTACCTACCCGACGACATTCTCGTGAAAGTCGATCGCGCGGCGATGTATGTGAGCCTGGAGACCCGTGTTCCGATCCTCGATCCACAAGTCGCAGAGGTCGCCTGGGACACTCCTCTCGAGGTGCACTGTCGGGATGGCCGGGGCAAATGGCTACTACGCCAAGTACTCGCCCGCTACGTGCCGACGGAGCTATTTGACCGGCCAAAAGGTGGCTTTTCGATTCCGCTGGCGCAATGGCTTCGAGGGCCACTAAAGGACTGGGCTGAGCATTTACTTGATCCAGCGCGACTCCGCCGAGAGGGTATATTTGAGCCGACTGTGATCGAGCGCCGCTGGCGCCAGCACCAGGCGGGACTTTCAGACTGGTCTATTCAGCTGTGGACCGTGCTGATGGCGCAAGGCTGGCTCGAACGATGGAGGCTCTGATCGGCTTAGTTCGGTGGTGCGAGAATAAATTTGAAGGCGTGTTCGACAAAAAAAGCCGACCCTGCCAACGAGAGGTGGTCGTTATCCCACGCAACCGGAGTAGGGATTTGCGGGTCGGTAGAAATTAAACATGCGCCGCCCTTGCACAGCAGATCGATGGGTGAAATGAACGTCGCCTTGGTTCCTAAGACCGCAGTCCGCACGGACCGATCCGCGGTGAACGGCGCGGGGTCGAGAAACTTTGCGGTTCGATCTTGGATTACGCTCTCTTGTCGCCAGAGTTCGAAGGCGATTCGAGGCTGGTCGATTTTCCATGTAGGCAAGCTGCCAATTACCACGATCTGGTGAATTCCCATGGCTTGCAATGCCTCTATCGTCCCGCGAAGCGTTGCGATATCGAACTCTGGCCAACCATTCGTGCCGGAATAAAGCGCCCAATGCGCCTCCAAAATCACCACATCAGGCAGCAAAGCGCGCAGTCGCAAGATCACTGAATCGTTGAAGGATTCACAATTACGGCGGCGCTCGCCATGCAGGCCGATTACGGGCGGACAAGCGCTGGCGGTGAATTGAGCGATGCGGAATGCGCCTTGTTTTTGCATTTCCCGCAAGCCAGGATAGAGAGAAGCAGCGTGCGAGTCGCCCCAAAGGGCAACCAAGCGAGCCGTGCCATGGGGGTCATCCACGCATTGGACTGCGATATCGGCAAATGTCGCCTTAGCCGATAGAAAGCAATCCCCTCCGCGGTACGCCTGTTCATAGAAATCTCTATCGCTATCGTAATGATATCCAGCCAGTGCGCGAATTTCTTTTGGGTAACGGAACGCGCACCCGTCGGTCGCATAGATCACGCCGCCGATGAGTGCGCACGCCGCCATGCAAGCCAGCAGGGTGCGCGGAATAGCATTACGATTGCCGCCGAAGCG
>JANXZG010000148.1 GCA_025355645.1 Gammaproteobacteria bacterium
CGATCGCAGGTGTCGAGCGCGAAGGCGACACGTACCACCTGGCTGTTCCAGCAAGCGATCTCGAAGCCGTCGGACGTCCAACGCAGATTCGGCCGGATCGTAATGATCTTGCCGTCGTGTACGCGGCCCGAAGGCTTGCCGGTGTATCGCTGCAAGAGCATCCCGTTCTGCGACATCAGGCGGTAAACGCGCTTGTGGTTGACCCTGAAGAGGCTGTTTTTAAGCCTTTCTCGGTTCAGTAGCGCCGCGATCCGCCGGTAGCCGTAAGTCGGTCGCTCATCGACCAACGAGCGCAGCGGCTTCAGCAGATCAGCATCCTCGGATTTGAAGTAATCCGAGCGCGGCTTAGCCTTACCCTTCAGTCGTTCCGTCAGCTGCGAGCGCGACACTCCCAGCACTTCAGCAACCCGCTTCACGGCGTATCTGTGGCGCGTCAATCAACCTGACAACGCGCGACAATCAGGATGACAATGTTGGGAGGGTCGATTCTGAGGTCGTTTAGCCTCTCTTTGGGCCGTCTTGAAGGCGATTTAGGACCTATTTAGGTTCCGTATCGTCGGTGATCGAGGTCGATGGGGTATTGAGGAGGTGTTCCACGTGCGGAGTACCAGCCTTATGCCCGGTCGACACATCAACGATCACCAGATGAGGCTGTACATGAAATCCAGATTGACGGAGAAGAAGCCGGCGGCCGCCGCCCAGGCGGCGATCAGCTTAAAGTCGGCATATCGCATCGAAAACGACCCGCGACTGCCGTCGCAGAAGGCGGCGCCACGAAGCCGGCGACGACCCGACCCACTGGCCGCCATCTTTGATACCGAGGTGGTGCCGATGCTCGAGGCGGCGCCGGGCTTACGACCGATCGCGATCTTTGAGGAGATGCGCCGGCGGCATTCGGAGCTGCCCAATCATGTTCGCCGGACGATGGAACGGCGGATCCGGCAATGGCGTGCGATGAAGGGCGAAGAGCGCGATGTGATCTTCCGCCAAGTGCAAGAACCGGGGCGGATGGGGCTCTCGGATTTTACCGAGATGAGCGATCTGAAGGTACGAGTCGGCGGCATCGAGCTCGATCATCGGCTGTACCACTTCCGGTTGGCCTGCTCGGGCTTCGAGCACGCTCATGTCATCTTAGGCGGCGAGAGCTATGTTGCGCTCGCCGAAGGGCTGCAGAATGCGCTGTGGGCGCTCGGCGGTGCACCGCGCGAGCATCGCAGCGACAGTCTGTCGGCGGCGTTCCGGAACTTGGATCGCGAGGCGCGCGAGGATCTGACTCGCCGGTACGATGCACTGTGCCGACATTACTGCATGGAACCGACGCGCAACAACCGCGGCGTCGCTCATGAGAACGGCGCCATCGAAAGCTCGCACGGACACTTAAAGCTCGCGATCCGCGACGCTCTGCTCATGCGTGGCACCGTGGACTTCCAGGACCTGCTGGCGTACCGAGCGTTCCTCGATGAAATCGTCGGACGCAAGAACGCCCGCAACAGCAAACGAATCGATGCGGAGCGTGCCGTACTGCAGCCCCTGCCTGATATGCGCACCGCCGACTACGAGCGGGCGCTGGTCTATGTGAGCACGTCGGGCGGCTTCGTGCTCAAGAAAGTCTTTTACACGGTGCCCTCGCGCTTGATCCGACACCGCTTGCGGGCGCACGTGTTCGACGATCGGGTGGAGCTGCTCGTCGGCGGTACGCGAGTGTTGAGCCTCGCGCGCGGGCGGGCCGGCCGGGACGGAAAGCATGGGCATGTGGTTGACTATCGCCATGTGATCCACGCGCTGCGACGCAAGCCCATGGCGCTGCTCAATCTCGTTTATCGTGATCAACTCTGGCCGCGCCAAGCGTACCGGGACATGTTCGACCATCTGTGCGAGCGACTCGGCGAACGCAGCGCCTGCAAACTTGCGGTCGAGCTGCTGAGTATCGCGCACGAAAGGGCCTGTGAGGCGCAGCTCGCGTCTTTGCTCGTTGAGGACCTCGCCGCCGATCGTCTACCGGATCTGAAGAAGCTGCGGGGGCGCTTCGCGCCCGATCTGGCAAGCTTGCCGGAGGTGACGGTTCGTCTCACGCCCTTGACCCTCTACGAGGCGCTGAACGACGCCTGCATCGGAGAGGCGGCATGAGCGACACCATCGACACATCGCGACTGAGCCTGCTGTTGAACGAACTGCGCCTGCCTGCCATCAAACACTTGTGGCCCCAGTTTACCGAACGATCCGACAAGGAGGGATGGGCCGCAGCCCGTTTGCTGATGGCGCTCGCGGAACACGAAGTCGCGGAACGGGACCGACGGCGCATCGAGCGCCACCTGACGGAAGCGAAGTTGCTACCGGAGAAGACTCTCGATAACTTCGACTTCGCCGCAGTGCCGATGATCTCCAAGGCGCAAGTGTCGGCGCTGTGTGCCGGTGACGGCTGGATCGACAAAGGCGCGAATCTGCTGCTGTTCGGACCACCCGGTGGCGGCAAATCCCACCTAGCCTCGGCCATCGGACTGTCGCTCGTTGAAAAAGGTTGGCGGGTGCTCTTTGCACGAACCTCTGATCTCGTCCAGCGACTGCAGATCGCCCGCCGCGAGCTAGGCCTCGAGGCCGCAATCCAGCGTCTTGATCGGTACCATCTCTTGATCTTAGACGATCTGGTCTACGTCACCAAAGATCAGGCCGAGACCTCGGTGCTGTTCGAGCTCATCAGCACTCGATACGAGCGGCGTTCCCTGCTAATCACAGCCAATCAGCCCTTCGGCGAATGGGGTAAAGTCTTCCAGGATCCCGCCATGACTCTCGCTGCGGTGGATCGTCTTGTTCACCACGCCACTATCTTCGAAATGAATGTGGAGAGCTACCGCCGCCGAGCTGCCCTCGCACGGAAGAAACCAGGACCCGGACGGACTGCGCACTTCGCGACAATCAAAAACGTAGCGCCCGAACCGTCGCGCGACAACCAAGCAGACACGTAATGCTTGCCAGCGACAATCATGGCCTGCATGATCCGGACACCTCGTGATCCGTTGTCATCTTGAATGACGCGCGACGGTCATCCTGAATGACGGGCCATAGGGTATGACCGCCTGAAAGTATCGCGGTAGAGAAGCTCATTACTGAGCACCCCCCGCATAGATCCCGGCGGGCGCGATTCACGCACCGGGCTCCCACCTTGGATGATTGACGACAAAGCGATCTTGCGGCCAAGGGTGAAAGTCGACGACAG
>JANXZG010000155.1 GCA_025355645.1 Gammaproteobacteria bacterium
TTGCGCGAGATCACTCAAAAGTGGACGATGCCAGCACGCGAATGGGCCGCAGCCAAAGCTCAGTTCGCGGTTGTGTTCGGTGATCGATTCGAGGTCAATCGTTAATCCCCGGCTCGACACACAGAATTTCTGACAGACCCCGACAGCAGATCTGCATCGCTCAGTACACGGTAAACCGTGCTTTCCCCGACGCACGCCACTGCCGCGTCGACCATCATCCAGGTCAGCTTCCGATAGCGATCCTCAAGCAGGTATTCGGGTCACTTCAAAAAGGGTCGTCGGCCTCCGTCGATCGAGAAAAGTTGCGCAAGCAAGTCGGCAGCCAAGTGGTGCGGCAGCTGATCCTGAAGTAGCACCCGGAATATTCGCTCGAGCGCGGATCAAGTCGGGCGCGCCGCCGGCCATGACCAGGCAAAGCAACAGAACCATGCTGACTCGGATTCACACAGCGTGTCGAAGTGCGCGAGCAATCACATCCGCAGTCCGATGTTGTCTTGGACAATGCTCGCGGCCGCAGCTACGGGAAGGACGGGGTGGTTGTCTCCAGAACGCGCATTGGGCTGTTCCTCGGGCGCGGGGCCAACGAAATCGCTTTGTGAAAAGCGGCCGTCCATTTCATTCGGTAAGCTCATAAGATACTCCTAGAGTCCGACGCATGGCAGAGCGCGCAGAGGCAGACTTATCTCAGGAACTCGCGCACAGCGCGAAAGCCAGGGTGACCTCAAACTCGGATACACAGGAGATCTCATCACCTATGCTTGATGTCCACGCTCCCCACGAAGTTCTGCATACCTGCAGAAGTGTTTTCGTTCACATTGCGACCATTGTCATCGGTCTTTTCATCGCAGTCGCGCTCGAACAGTCTGTTGAAGCCATTAGCCGCCACCGCGAAGTGGGAGCTCTCAGGGAAGACCTCCGCCAGGAGAGCCGCCAGATTCTCGCCGATGCTCGTAAGTCGGAAGCTGCTCACCTCTACGAGATTCGCTGGCTCACGATGCGAATCGCACAAACGCAGCTTGCCATCCGGGAGCGTCATCCTATCGCGCCCCGCGAGAAAAACGATATGCCGAGCTATGCTTCGCCTGACATTCCAATTTGGCGGTCTGCCAAAGCGGCAGGTAGAACTGCGCTCCTGACAAAAGGCGAGGTGACCGCGTATGCGGAAATCGAGTACGTGCAAGCACATCTTGACGAAATGGAAGTCGTCAAGAGTACGGCCAGATACGCGGTCAAGAGCTTTAATAGAGAATTTCCGCCGCTGCCAAATGACGACCCGGATCTTTCCAATGCCTCGTCAGAGGGACTCCATACCTATCTTGGGCTGTTAACAACCGCTTACGAGGCGATGGAAGCGTACATTCATTGGTGGCGAGTCATAAATGGTGCCGAGAGTGCGGTCGTCGAGGGCAAGATCAACCTCGATGAAATTTACGCCTCGGAGCGAAAGGCTGGCGGTGGCGATTTCTTGCAGAATTTTATGTGACCGTGTTTTTTTTAATATGTTCCTGGATCGCACCGGTTCCGAGCGAATAATGAGTCGGACGCCGCGGAGCAGCCGTTCGCAAGGGGCGGGGAAGGGCAATTCCGGTTAGTAGCATGCGCCCGGGCGCCGAAATTTTGTTTTCGGACCCAGGTCGGCCGGCGTGTACGACAAGTCGGAATAGCGGCCGCGGATTCCCCTCGGAATGTGCTCATAAAATCGTCGGAAATTCCGTCGCGGTCTCCCGCCACCACTCCTGAAAAAGTTGCTTATACGGAGTAACCAAACTGCCAGCCATCACGCGTCACCTAGCTGCAAGACGAGCGCGGCAGTTGTGGACCGCGACACCAATGGAACCGTGCGGTTGATTGCGCGACGTTGGCGCTGAGCGCGCAACTGTTGCCATCGTCTTAGTCCTAGTGGAGTGTGACGGCACGACCGGTCGTCCCGTCGCGATTAAAGTCGAAGCGAACCTGCATCAAGCGTCGGGAGTGAGTGTCGATCGGTGGAAACGTCCATTTCTCGGCCGCCTCGATGGAAAGGCGCTGGAAATACCAGCTGGGACCGATCCGATCCGCAGAGGCGGTGAATACAGAACCGTCCGGGTCGACGATGATTCTCACCCAAACTTTAATATGTCCTCGGATAGTTCGACGGGCGCTTTCCGGAACCTCAGGGATCACCTCATGCAGTGCTGATGGTGGCGTGGCCGGGTCGCTACGACTCGGTTTCGCAGGCAACACCGTGGAGACCGGTTCCCCAACATGTGCTGCCATCGGGGCGGCGGCACCCGAGGTCTGTGAAAGCGGGCTTTGCGTAGGCGGAGGCGGAGCCAGGGTCCGGTGCGATGTAGCCATGCGCATTCCGGTCCAACATAGCGCGAGAATCACAACTGCTCCAAGCACGGCGGTAAGCAAGGCTCGCGGGTTTGGGGACTTCGCCATGGGCGGCGCGGGCCTCGTCGCTTCGGAAGCCGCCGGAACGGGTGTAATCCGCAGTGGCCCCGGCTCGGGCGTCGTCGGCCCGAGCGGTACGATTGCCGCGGGCTGAACGGTCGCGTCGGGCGCAGGCTCCGCCGCTTGCCCGCGCGCCCAAGCCACGAGCTCGGTCACGCTGGGACGGTTCTGCGGGTTGGGGTTCAGACAGCGGGCCACGACGTCTCGGAATGCCGGCGAAAAATCGGCGGGCAGTACGATGGCTTCGCTGCGTTCGTCCCAGCCCGGGGGCGACCGGCGAGTCAGCGCTTCGAACAGGCAAACGCCGAGGGCCCAGATGTCCCCAGCAGGGGAACTACTTCCATGGCGCGCTTCCGGAGGATCGTACACAGTAGGCGCTTTGGTGCTCATCGTGCCTTCGCTGATGCGGCGGATGGTGTCGCTCGCCAGCTTCAGCTGATTTCCCACTACTAAAATGTTTGCTGGCTTCAACTGGCCTTGCACTAAATTTTGGCCGTGCATGAACGCGAGTGCGTCCAACGTTGGCCGCATCATTTCTCGCGCCTCGTCATCCGTCAGGGCGCGGCGTTGCAACAGCTGCGCAAGAGTCTGATCGGCGTACTCCATGACTACGAAGAGATACGGCAGGCCGTCCAGCTGGCACCCGCCCCACTGCAACAATCTAAGTAGGTGCGGATGAGAGATGCGGCCAGCCCTCTTCCATCGCGGTAGCTGTGATTCGGCCATAGCGCGATCGGCGGGAACGAGCTTGACCGCGACTTCTGACTGGCCTGGTGTCGCAGACTTAGCTAGGAAGACGCCGCTGTGATCCGAAAAACCTAGGCAGCGGTCTAATAGGAACATGTCATGGATGACGTGCCCCTGCCACTTCGTCCAGACTTCACTTATCAAATCACTTGGTTGCACACTCATATGCCCCCTCCCGGAGCCGCAGCTGAGCATCTAAGTTGGTCCTGTTTTACATCGGCGGTGCATCGGGCACTGTCGCCGTCCCACGACACCGCATGTCGCGCTATGCCTGACCATTTGCCGGTCCGCGGCGGGAACGATACGCGCTTTCAGGCTCACTGCAATGATTGCCAGCGCTCGGTTGCTTTCGGTCTTGGTTATGGGCAGACAAGTATCAAAGCGACCACCGTTAGCAATAAAACTAAACAAGTTAAGAGGCCTTCCTAACGCCTAGCGCGTGTTATCGTCGTGCGCTATCGATTTTTATCCTCGCCGCGCCGGTACCCGGCTTCAGCCGCATCCGCGCCAGGAGTTCTCGACTCCTCGTCTCGCGGTCGCGCATTTTGCAAATTCTTGTGATTAGGCGAGTCTGTATGCGGAATTAGCGGTTCATTTCGGCGTGCCGGCGCTTTCACCGTGAGGGATGATTCGGACGATTGTGATGGCGGCATCACTGTGGGTGAAGAATCGACCGACCACGAGTCGTCCAGCGGCGGCATGACCATGGTATCGGCGGGATCGCTGAGCGGCGGCATGATCATGGTATCGCCGGAATCATTGAGCGGCGGCACGGCCATTGTATCGCCGGAATCATTGAGCGGCGACATGGGCATAGTATGGGCGGGATCCTTGAGCGAGGGCACGGCCAAAGTGTCACCGGGATCATTGAATCGCGGTAAGGCCAATTCGTCAGCTGGATCCCTAAGCGGCGGCATGATCATGGTATCGCCGGAATCATTGAGCGCCGACGCGGCCAAAGTGTCAGCAGGATCCTTGAGCGGCGGTACGGCCATGGTGTCAGCGGAATCCGTGTGCGGTGGCACCTCCATGGCGTCAGCCGGATTCATAAACAACGGCTTGGCCATGGTGTCAGCGGGATCCATGAACGGCGGCTTGGCCACGGTGCCGGCGGGATCCATGAACTGCGGCTTGGCCATGGTGCCGGCGGGATCCATGAACGGCGGCTTGGCCACGGTGTCGGCGCGATCACTGAGCGGCGGCATGGCCGTGGGGTCGAAGGGATCTTCGAGCGGTCGCACCGCCGTCGTGTCGGCCGTTTCTTCGAGTGGCCGCATGATGGCGGTGGTGGAAGGGCTTTCGAACGGCGGGAAAATCACGGTGGGCGACGAGTCCTCAACCGGGACGGCGATTGATATGGGCGCCGAATCCGCGCTCGGCACTACGCGCTGCGTGGGTGGGGTGCCCGCGGAGTGGTCCGACGATTCGGGCGCTTCGGAAGCTCCCTGCGGTTGAAACGGCTCTTGGCCTCTCAATCTGCGCAATGCCTCCTCGGCTTCGATGGGCCCGCTGAAATAATAGCCCTGGCCATACTCGCAACCCATTTGCTGAAGTGCTGTTGCGGCCGCTTCTGACTCGATGATTTCGGCGATCGCGGTCAGCTTCAGGCTAGCTGCCATCTGCACCATGGCGGCCATCATGCCGGTGTTTGCTCGGTCTGCGTCGTCGAGGTTGACAAAGGGACGCTCGATCTTCACGAAGTCGAAAGGAAATAGCTGCAAATTGCTCAACGAGGTGAACCCGGTGCCGAAATCGTCCAACATCAGTCCTACGCCTAAGGCATGCAGTTGTTCGAGCGTTTCACGCACGGCTGCGACATTATTAATGAGCGCCGCTTCCGTGACCTCAAACTTGATGAACGCGGGCGAAATGCCGGTCTCACGCAGCAGCGTTCCAACGTAGGCGGCGAGCTCGGGGTCACGCAAGGCTGTCGGGGACAGATTGATACTGATATAGAAGGGCTGATCGACGGGCATGCGATGGATCCAGTTCGCGGCGATCTTCAAGACGCGCAAGATGACCCAGCGGGTGATAGGCACCATCAATCCTGCTTCTTCAGCGATGCGCAAGAAACGAACCGGTGCGAGCACGCTTTCCACGGGATGGATCCAGCGTAGTAACGCCTCTGCACCCACCATGCGATAGGTTCGCAGATCGACGACCGGCTGCATCAAGAGGTGCAGCTGATGTTTCTCCAGGGCAACGTGCAGGTCCGCTTCCAAACTCACCAGTGTCGCCGCTTGGCTACTCATGTTCGATGTATAGAGCAAGATCTTCGAACTCTCGCTCTGTTTGGCTACCGAGAGCGCGATGTCGGCCTCGCGCACGACGTCCTCTGCGCGCCGTTGCCCGGAGTCCGTGCAAGTTACGCCGACACTGGCGGCAACGACAAATTGGTGGCGACGCAATTGAAACGGAAGTCGCAAATCCTCTCGGAGAAGTGCGCCAATACTCAACGCCTCGCGCGTGGACTCGACCTTCATGAGCAGCAACGCAAACTGATCGCCGCCCCACCGCGCAAGGACTCCCTCGAATCCCGCCGCGGATTTCTCGAAGCGGCGTGCGGCCTGGACCATCAGCTCATCACCGGCCGTGTGCCCCAACAAGTCGTTGATGAGTTTGAAGCGGGTGATGTCGACGATGATGACGGCAATACGCGAACGCTGTTTCGCGCGGACGTCGCGCAGCGCGCGGTCGAGACGGTCCATGAAATATCGCCGGTTGGGTAGTCCCGTGAACGCGTCGTGGAAGAGCGCATGCGAGAAAGTCTCTTGGAGGTTTATCCGTTGCTGCATTTCTGAGGCGAGCTGCTGACTCAGCGAGCGCAGACGGCGGCGCGCAGTTGCCAGGGCGCCGCGTGAACGCTGCAGCGCGTGGGTCATGTCGTGAGTTCCAAAGGCGAGCAGCCATGCTAAGAATGCCAGCAGGCCCACGTCCGCTGCGAGCAGGTTGACGGGATACCAGCCGGCGTGCGGTCGAATGGCCAGTTCGAGGTAGCTTCCCGGAATGGACGCCATGGGCAGGCGCACGCGGGTGCCCACGGCGTCCGCCAGGGGTTTAAAGCTCGATCCGACAAAGATGCGCGGCTGGGTGCCACGCGACATGATTTGGGACAGCTGAAAATCGTAGCCCATGTCGACCAACCGGGCTAGGTGACTTTCGGCGATGAGATCTTCCAGATCTGAGTACGCGACCCACCAACCTTCGCGGCCGTCCGGCTCACCTGCAGCGGATGAGGCGGCCGGTGCCCTAGCGGCGATGATCCATCGACTGCCGAGGCGCATTGGCCCCAGGATCGCCGAGCTAGGCAGCGCGCGTACGGACTCCGCTGATTGCCATTCGCTCGCAATGCCGGCTGCTAGATCCCTTTCGTCGGATGACGCGCGCAGCACCGTGTCGTTCGTAGCCATCCCGAAGGTGTGTGTTGTGAATACAACGAGCCGCGGTTCCGTTGGGTGAGCCGGTACTGCGGGGGCCGCCGCCGCTCCCTGGGCAGCCGAACTCGCCAGCGCAAGTAAAGGCGGTTCTATTTTGGCGGCGAAGGTTGCTCCTACCGTAACGGCCGCTTCACGTTCGACCGCAGCATGGTGCTGCACGCTCAGGTACATGAGCCGCGCGCCCACCGCCATGACGACGACCAAGACTACAATGGTCGGCAACGAGCCGGACACCGATGCCCACAGGGGCAACCAGCTTTTCATCTCGCAGCGCTCGCACCCACGTGAACGATATAATTGAGCGTGACCGTGGTGCGCTTGGTGCCGGACAGATCTTGATAATCAGCTATGAACATGACTTCGCTGCGCAATCGCGGCAGCGGCTTGGACACTCCTACATAGGCTTCCTTCAGCCGCCGGACTGGTATCGTGAGGTCTATGCCCAGTACCGCGGCGGATGCCGGACCGTATGCGGCTCCCGCGAGGTAATTTAGATTCGGGCCATAGGCGTCGAGCCGTATCGCGGGCAAGCGCGTGCCGAGATTCCCCGAAACCGAATACGAATAGGAAACCGACGTTTGCAGGTGTGGATTCCACAAGTATGAGAGTCCGACCTTGGGAAGATTTCCATGGGTTGACTCGACATCGATTCGTTTGTCTTCTAAAAGTACGGTCAGCCGATGAGCATAGGAACCGCTCAAGCCGACCGCTTCGATCGAGTAGTGAAAGGGATGCGGCCCATCATCGCCGGCACCCTCATGTGCTTCGGCGTAGGCCGAGTAGCGCTGGCCCTCAGGTCCGAATGTTAGCGCGCCATTTACGGAGCCGAATGTCCAGTGCGCGTTGGATAATTCCTGGTGCTCTGCGGCGACACCAATGAGCATGCTGGGATCGAAGTTGTGCAGCCAAGCAACCGAACCGCCTCCGCCCCCATTAGTATGCGAAAGCGTGGATCCGTCTGCGCTGAGCGCAATGCGATCGTCGCTGACATTGTCGCCGAATGCGACGCCGCAGCCAAGCAAAGGGGCGACGATCGCGACCATGGCGAGTCGTGAAGTCTTCATCGCAGCCGCCTCAGGGTTCCCGTAATGACGGTCGAATTGGTTGCCGAGGAGTCGGCTGTCACTCCGCTGGCGACGGGTAGGAACGACACAGCAAAAATACTGGCCTCTTCGCCGGGCATCCGGATGGCTGAAGCCGTAAGCTGATAGATGCGAGAGCCGATTTGCATATGCATCTTGCGCCGTCCGGTCAGCCCCGGCTCCCACCAGCGCAGTCCGGGATCGGATTGCGGTAGCAGCATCCCGGCCGCCATGCCCACTTCGACACTGCCCAGAAGTCCGATGACCAGTTTGCTGAACGCGAGCACGCGGCCTTTGGAATCGACGACCACAGCGGCGTATTCAGAGGTGTCGAGCGCTGATCTGACGCAGAAGATCTCGGTTCGGTCCTCAATAGTCATGAGCGCCAAACGCCGGCCCTTGTGCATCACATGCAGCACTCTCACGAGGGTGATCCGCAGGTCCTCGCCGATGCGTATAACGGCCGATGGCGCCTCGCCGTCGGCGCCCGTGATGAGTTCCTGGACGACGTCAGGGTAGGAGAATTTCAACACTTCAAACAGACTGCGGCCTTCGAGGACGTCATCCGTGAGCAGCAGATAGGAGCCGGCGGATGCGCTGGCTGCAACGACACCCAGCGACGCCGGATCGATCAACAGCGCGGGTAGGGGCAGCTGCTCGACAAGGCTCGACCACAGCTCTTCGCCGCGTTCTGCCTCGCTGCGGGCGATGGCCGCGTGTTCATTCAGCCGCCCGAAGATGATGCCCACATATTCTGCCGCCACAGCGCAGGCGATGAGACCGATGGAGAACACTTCGAGTAAGACGATTTGGTAGTTCAGGGGCGCGGAGAACGCCGAGAAGGAGGGTCCGGTCGCTGTGGCAGCGCTTCCGAAGAGCCAGACCGGCCACACTTCGCTGCCAACCAAACTACCGACGAACCAACGTAGTTCGGGCGACTCTATCAGCGACACGAAACCCACCGTGACGATGCTCACGGCGGCCAGCAGATACGGATGCCACCGTGACAAGAATATGGCGCCGACGATCGGCAGCACGAACAGGATCAAAAATAGAGGATTCTGGAGTGCGCCAACCTGATCCCAAATGAAACCCATTAGTACTACGCCCGCCACTTCTAACGCAGTTATTGTCTTCACCTGCCAAACCATCTTCAGCCGAAGTGGAGATGCAAGGAGCGTCAGGGCGACATGGATCGCGCCGAGGGCGAGCAGTCCGCAACTTGCCGAGACGACGTTGACTTGGAAGTCGCTCGCTAGCCAGGGGACACCCGCGCCGATGAGCACTGCGAGGATGGTCAGCAACCAGACATCATTGAGCAATTGAATCTGCGAATTAGTCTGCACAGGGCTGGGCAACACATGGGCGTCGAACCTGGAACTCATATGATCGCTCCGTCTACTTCTGGGCGGGCTGGGCGCCGCTTCGGTTGATCGAGCTGTCGGTGAAGTTGTTGTTGTCCAGAAAGGGCTGCGAGTGTACTTTCGGTCCGCCAGCTGGCTGCACGTCCTCGACGTGAAGTGCGAATGCATGCGCGCGCAGGACCTGGTTTCGCCGCAACACGGGTGAGTCGCCCGCTACGTCGATGCCGTTGAATTTTGGTTCGATGATAGTGTTGTCCGTTGCCGTATTCTCACTGCGTGGATTGCCGAGTACGAAAGCGAGTCCATATCCGCAATTGTGCAGGCGGTTGCTTTGCACGAGCGTGTCCGAGGAGCCCCGCACCATCACCCCGTACGCCGTTAGCCCCTCGAGCTCGTTGTTGTCGACGACCGTGCCGCGAGCATTTTCCACGACGATTCCCATCGATGCGCCGCCGTTGATGCGATTGCCACGAATCACGGCGCCGGCACCAACGATATGCACCGCGGCCTCATGGTCGTTGATGAAATCGTTTTTTTCAGCGAGCAGAGGAATGTTGCCGGCGACAATTCCCGCACCGTCTTCGGTAAATTTGTTGTCGTGAATATTGATCGCCTCGTCATGCGAGTCCGGGGCGCTGCGCACGGCCCAAAGTCCCGCGTCCTGCTCCTGGCTGAACTCGTTGTTGGCGACAGCCGAATTGCGTCCCGAGGCGCCGAAACGCACGCCGATCCGGTCCTTCAGGAAATGGTTTTGCTCGACCAGCGTGTCGCTCGCATTTTCGGCCACTTCAACGCCCACGTCGCAGGATTCAATGGTCGACCCCGACAGACGGAAGCGCAAGCTGCGCACTAAGATGGCGGCGCCAGGACAATTTCGGATCGTTATGCTTTCGATGACCGTCGCTGGCCCGGACACATCGAGCACCGGGCCTGATGTGAGCGCTTTTGCATCGAGGAGCGTGCCGGAAGCTTGGCCGACCAAGCGAACCCCTCGGCCATTGACGAGCCCCGGCAGCCCGTTCTGCAGCGCGATAACCGGTACCTCCAGAGAAATCGTGGTGGGGCCGGTCGCCGCTGCCACGATGAACAACGCTTCGCGCAATGTGCCGGGGCCGCGATCGTCGCCATTGGTGACATGGATCAAAACGTCCCGCTCGGCCGCGCGCTGCGGTTGCGCGCGACGCATTTCATACCATCGGCCGACTACGACCACGGCGGCAAGCGACACGAACAGGCCGCCAGCGATGAGCAATCGACCTCTAACAGCCATGGATATTACTCGAAAGCTTTTGTCGTAGGACGAACACGGCGTGCCAGGATTGGTTGACTGCGCGACGCCCCAGGATCATGTTGATGGGCAAGGAAAGCACCGTCGTAAACCACAGCAGAGCGCGCGACAACGCGCTCGGTAGCGTGCGCACATACGGCAGAAGCAAGGTTCTGAATGGCGCAGCGTCCACGCCAGTCAGAGCATGGACTTCGAGACCGCACTGACGGAACATACTCAAGTAAACCTCCCGTGGGCGCGCGCTGAATATTGTCGAATCGCACCGCTCGACCTGACCACGTGGCGCCGCCTCGAGCAGCACCATGCGACCGCCCGGCGCGAGGTGGGCGGCAAGCGCGGCGACAGCGGCGCGAAACGATTTGGGATCCAAAATGTGTTGCAGGACGGTAACGCCGAGTACGAGGTCGTAGTGTTCTCGTATATCCAATGTGGAAAGATCCTTCACGAAGAATTGGCAACGGTCGGCGACATTGGCCGCGAGAGCGCGCAGCCGCGCTTGCGCGATCATCGTCGGACTCAAATCGATACCGGTCACCCGGGCCCCTCGGGCAGCGAGTAGCCGGCTCCAACGTCCGACGCCGCACCCGACGTCGAGCACGCGCGCTTCAGGGCGGATCTTCAGCCAAGGTTCAAGCGCCATTCGCTGCTCAAGATGGATCGCCCGATTGTAAAACTCAGGCATCCCGTAGGCGCAGACAGCAGCCAAGCCTTTGCCTTCAACGGCAAACTGCCGGGCCCGATCCTCCCAGTAGAGCGCGGGCTGGTAGAGCTGCGGGGCGGGGGCTCCTCGAACCGTCATACTGCCCATTTCGCCGTCGCAGCAGTGACACGTGGGTCTGCCGGACTTTCGTAATGATCCTGATAAATGCGCCGCCCGAAAAGCTTGAGCGCGAAGAAATTGCCAAATCCTATCGTGATTGGCACAATATGCAGGATGGCATAACAGAGGTATAGCGGCACGATGGGCGCCGTGTAGGCTCGCTCCTCTTTCGGCACGCTGCTGAATAAGGCGATGACCCCGAGCGCGAGATAACTACTGAGTGCCGCCACGAAATATTCGGGGTTCGCGAAACTGCTACGCGGACCGATATCATCCAGCAGCAAAACATCCAGGCCGCTCAAGAAGCTCAGCAACAGCAGCGAGGCGCTCAGCATCTTGACAACGTGAAGCGTGATCGAAAGGCCGCCGACATAAACTAGATAATGGTACGCAGCGAACGGCGAGCGGCGGCTGATACGAAGTATGTCGGAAAATCGTTCGAAGTAGACTTTGATGAGGCCGTGATACCAGCCAACGCGCTGTGAAAACCAGCGTCGCAGCGATCCGGGACCCTCCGTGCTGACCACCAATCGGCCGTCGTAGTAGATGCGCTCGCCATGGCTGAGCAATATCACCGCGTTCTCCAAATCCTCTGCATAAACTGATAAGGAGTGCTGGCGAAGCGCCCGGGTCAAGGCCTCGCGCCTGTAAAAGGAGACTCCGCCCGATGTGATGCTGAAATCCGCCAGGCTCTCGCGACCCACGCGAAATGCTAATGCGTACTCGAACGCCTGGAAGCGCGCTAGAAAACCGTCCGGCTCAATCATGATTCGCGGGCAGGCGGCGGCCGCCCCAGACTGTTGGAAATCGCGGACGAATTGTTCCACGTCGATACTACTTCCTTCATCGAGTCCTCGAATGCGCACGTCTGGGTCGATCACGACGACGGTTTCAACTTGAGCAGGCAGTTCCTCGAGCAAGCGGCGTATAGCGCCGGGCTTTCGCCGGTTGGCGCCGTCATCGATACATCGCCATCCTGCTTGGCGCAGGCGCATGACCGTGTTGTCGGTAGAGCCGTCGCTGATGAGCCACACGCGGTCGCGCTGCGCGGCAAACGTGCTCATAAACGCGTCCACCTCCTCTTCGAGGTTGTACACTGAGGCGATGATGGCATAGGGCGATGCCGGTAGCATGCGCGCGGTCGGCGGTGGAATAAGGGCCGCCAAGTTGATCGACATATTGCCGCCTGCGATGTTCCCGAGGCTGCTGCCGGCAGTTGCCGTATGACGTCGCCGCATGTACAGGCGCATGGCAAAATCCAGCGCGTCCGTATAGACGATCAGATTTGCGAGGGCGAAGAAGAAAATTGAAAAGCCGAAGGCATGGGCGGTGGATAGAGACAAAGCGATCCATCCGGCCAGGAGCCCGCAAACAGCGAGCGGCGGTAGAACCGACCATAGCCGCTGGACTTTCATGCGGTGGCGGCCGCGCATGCCGCACGCGCCGCCTTCGGTGCCGCTTTCGGTGCCGGAAGGCGGGCGGCCAACTCGGCGCGTACCTCCCGCTCATCTGCAATATAATGACCATGCGCTGCCATGATCGGCAGCGAGCTCAAAATCCACACCAGTGATCGCACGCGCGAGGGCAGGTGGGCGACCTGTTGCTCCAGCGGATCGAGCAGCGCTTCGAAGCTTCTCTCCATAAGAAGGATAGCGTCGGCGACGACTGGATCCTTCGGCAGAATTTTTACCGCTTGCTGCCAATTGATATGGGTGCCCACGACATTGCGTTGGGCATAATGCGTGTGCGGCAAGAGACTTGTATCACGCGAGAATGCGGATCCGGAAAACGGAATGATGTACGGGTACATGCCGATTTCGCAACCCTGACGCAGCCATCGATATGCCTCACGAAGCGTCTCCGCCACATCCCCGAGTGCGGCGTTAGGGGAACTTAAGATCAAATCCAGAAAGGGCGTCACTCCGGTCGCCAGAGCGAAGGAGAGCATCGGCTCAATATGCCGGTGGATCTGTGCTTTGTTGAACTCCGCGAGCACGTTTTTCGAGAAGCTCTCGATTCCAAAACCCAGAACCCTGAAGCCGGCCCGACGCATGGCCGATAAGCGCTCAGCAGTCATCGCATCGATCCGATTGGTGCTGATGAATTGCAGATACATCGGTATGCGTCCGTTCTGCTTTGCAGCAACGATCCCTTCGCACAACGGCAGGATTCGACGATCTCGCGTAAACGTGAAAATGTCGTCCTGAAAAATGACGGTGCGAACCCGCGGGTGCGCGGCGACGATCCGCTCGATCATGGTCAGGCATTCGTCCGCTTCTAACCGGGCGACTGAGGCAATTCCACCTTGTGCCTCGTGCAAAAAATTGGTTGCCGAGCAAAACGTGCAGCCCATTGGGCAATAGTTGAGCGTGATGAGCCTCACCGAGCGAATTTCGGAGAGATGTGCTTCGCGCGCCGCCTTGCTAGGCAGGCCGCCCACTCGATACGCCGACTCAAGCTTCTCCCAATAAGCTGAATAGGGCATCTGGTCGTATGGCGTACTGTAAATTGCGTCCCGCAGTTCCTCGCGGCTCAGGGCGAGCTGCGGGATGGAGACGATGTTGCCGTCTCGGTTTCTTTCTGCCGTTCCAGCGATACCTTGCAACGGCTGGCGCGTCCGGAAGCGCTCCGCCAAAGCAAGGAGGGGGCGTTCACCCTCGCCCAGAATGACGAGATTGAAGCCACCGAGCTCGAACATCAACTCAGGGCGAAACGTCGCTTCCATGCCGCCCGCAATAAGAAAGGTGTGAGGCGCCACACGACGGACGATGTGCGCAAGTTCCAAATCATAGCGCAGGGTCATCCCGGTAGTTGATATCCCAACAATGTCCCATGCACCGCTCGATATTTCGTGCTCAAGCGCGGTTTGCGGTTGCCCTCGGCAGCAATTCGGATCGAATACCTTGACCGCCGCGCCTGCGGCGTTGAGAACGCCGGCCAGGCGCCAAACTCCGAGCGGCGGCGCAAGAAAGGTGTATTCGCCGCAGTGCGGGTCATAAGGACCGACCAGCAAGATCCTCGGCGAGCCTGCAGCATTCACGTTAATAGACTTCCCCAATTATCACTATATCGGCTCGATTGCGGAGTGAGTCTGCATGTTCATAAAGCTTTAATATGTCAAAGCGCGCAGTTGCGGGATCGACCTCAAGATCTTACAGGAGCGCATAACCTGCCGTCGAACGTTTCGAGGCGCTGCTGAGCGCATCGCGGCGCGCGACCAGCGATGTTTTAGCAGACTCAATGCATTGTGGATTGACGCGAAGCGTGGAATTATCGCCTAGCCGTCGGCTGCTAGGGGTTTAGGAAGGTTCTTATCCGTAAGACCCAGTCGTCTTACAAGGATTTCACGATACATGTTGGCTCGTGTTTCGGTTTTGCTCGGTAGGATAAATCCTACACTGGGTGAACTGTGGGGACTACAACTGTGTATTTTCATCGTAGTCATCACTTTGACAGGCCTATTTTTGATCGGCTATCTGCTGCAGGGGACGCGCGTAGGCATCCAGCTGTCCATGGCGATCCGCAGAATCAAGGCGCTGGCCCGAACGGGCAGGAACGTCGATCCTGCCGCGGTCGCCGCCGTGCTTACGCAAAGGCCCCTCAGCGACCTTTGGCAGGAGTACCGCGACACACTTCATGAGGTCAAGCAGCAGCCGGAAGTCGGGCCAACGCCGCTCACCGAACTGCGCGCGACAGTACCCGCGCAGTTGTTCTTTACTCGTGACGCGCTGGTGGATGGGCGCCTCTTTGATGATTTCACACGGCATCTGCCGGGAGTATTGACCGGCCTCGGCATCATCGGGACCTTCGCGGGACTACTCGAGGGACTGAGCCGATTCGATGCAACCAGCAGTACGACCGCGGTCGCGGGGCTCAAATCCCTGTTGGACGGCGTCGCTCACGCCTTTACGATTTCAGCGATCGCCATCGGATGCGCCATGCTGGTGGTGTTCGTTGGCAAGTTCGCCCTGGCTATTTTTTATCAGCAGGTCGAATCGCTCAATCATCTCATCGACGCGTTGTACGCCACCGGCGCCGGCGAGGAATATCTTTCGCGGCTGGTGCATGCATCGGAGAAGTCCGATGCCCATATTTCTGAACTCAAGAAGGAACTGATCGAGGAGTTCACGCGGCTCTTGAACACCCTGTCCGATCGGCAAATCGCAGCGAACGCCCAGAACACCCAAGCGCTGGGCCGGTACCTGGGAGAAGCATTGAAAGGTTCCCTAGGTCAAATGGGCCGGTCAACAGGTGCCCAGGGGCCCTCGGTCGACCCGGCACACTTCGTCGTTCAAGAATCGCGCAAGCGTGTCGCCGGCGCACGCATTAACGCGATTGCCCCGGAAGATATGGCGGCGACTCTCGAGCAAATCGCAGCGGCGCTATCCAAACTCGAGGCGCCGATCTCGCAGCTGGGACATGCAACCGTCAATGTTGCCGGCGCCGTGCGCGAGATTCAGTCGATGCTTACGCGCATGCAAAAAAACTGACATGTTCAATCGCATCTTCCTTAATCGGCCATTCAAGCAAGAGGGAGAATCACCCTTTTGGATCTCATTTTCTGATTTGATGTCTGCGTTGATGAGTCTTTTTCTGCTCGTCATGGCGGTGACACTGATTTCCGTCACGAAGGATGTATCGAGCGCCGAAGCGCGCAAGATTGAACGGGAGAAGGAAATCCAAGAATTGATGACCACAATCCAGGAACGATCACGCATATTTCCGGACGTAGAGGTGCACACATCGACTTTTCGAATCGACCTTGGCCAGGAAGTGCGTTTCGACACCAATCGCTCGGACATCTCTGCCAGCGGCAGTCGTTTCCTACGGGCGTACGTCCCCATCCTGCTCGACGTGCAAGCGTCTGCATTGGGACGCAAGTGGATCAGACGAATCGTAGTCGAAGGATTCACTGATCAAGACGGCACATACCTTCTCAACCTCGCGCTAAGCCTGCAGCGCAGTCGAAGCGTCGTCTGTGTCATGTTCGACCCGGCGTTACCCGGTGAGACCGCGTTGAGAGAAAGCCAGAAAGAGCAGATTGAGGACCTCTTTCTGGTGGGGGGTTATTCCTTCAATTCGATGAAAGCGTCCAAGGACGCGAGCCGTCGCGTCGAATTAAAAGTGGATTTCTGGGCGCTAAATGAGACGAGAGAGGCGTCACCCGATATCGGCAATCGCACCATCGGCCAGTGCTAGCCGCAGGAGTTTTCTCGATTCTCGATTTTTTTCATTGCCATGACGAGACAGCTTCTCGCGTCCACCAAAAAAGCGGGAAAGCCCAACGACGGCTGGTTATATCGCGCGGTTTGAGCTCCTGAATGGTCGGTGTTGACACTGACCTGACTGTCATCAAGTTCAGGTTGCCGGCGACAACGCTGGTTGCACATTGCCAGCGTCGACCTGTGCCGCCCATGCCTTCCATCCGGGGCTGAATCTCTCGAGTTCGTTCAGCATTTGCGCAGTTTCGAGTTTCGTGGCTCCCGCCGTGAATTTCATCTGGATCTCTAGAAGGTAGCCGCTACCTCTTTGTAAGTAGATTTCAATGACACGCTGGGCGAGAGTGAACTGATACCAGGCATAGTTCCCCGTGTACTCCTGCTGCAGCCGGTCATATTTGCTTTCGAAGTTCTCAAGCGGGGTGATGAGGTGAGTTAGCAATTCCGACGGTCCGGAAGATTTCAGTCAGCAAAGCCTGCGCTGGGACGTTCGCCTTGAGATCCGCATAGCTGACGTAACTCGCGAGAAATTCGTTGAACTACTTTGTTTGCGGATGCGACTCGAAATACGGGTTCGGGAGCTCCATCCGCCAGATGGTTTGAGGACGAGCATGACCGATTTTGCGTAAAGATCGGTGTTGACACTGGCAGGTACAGGAGTCCAACACCAGCCGCAGCTTTGAGCGATGCGTTTGCTGGGTACCTGCAAATCGCTCGGATGCCAGATGGAGAATTGCTTGCCATCACGGGAGTTCAGATTGTCCAGGATTGGGCATATCTTCTGGAGAACGGATCCTCTTACTCGTCATGGTACGACTCATGGCCTACTACTACGGGATTCCCTTCGGAACATGTCAATGACTTTGAGACACTTGGCGTGAAGAGTTTAGCGAGTTAACGACGATGATTTCTGGGCTGACGATTTCCTCTTTGGGCGGATTGATCCAGGCGGCGGTCGGAACCACCGGTGGTGTGGGGACGAGCCCCTTGAAGCGATTTGGATGGGCTTCGAAGGCCGTCATCAGCGTCGTGTTGCGTTCGGCGGTCAGTTGATCGGCATGACCGTAGTGGACGGTGTGCGGCGTCATGAGGGCGATGCCGCTGTGGCGGTGCACGGTGTTATACCAACGGAAGAACACTTGGCAGTGAGCCCGCGCGTCCTGGATCGAGCCGAAGCGAGCCGGGGAGCCCGGGCGATACTTCAGCGTCTTGAACTGGCTTTGCGAGTACGGATTGTCGTCCCAGACGTGTGGGCGGCTGTGGGTTTTGATGATGTCGAGATCAATGAGCAGATCGGCAACCGGTTTGGAGCGCATGCTGCTGCCGCGATCCGCATGCAGGGACAACGTGCCGGGGCTGATGCGTTGCCGGTGCACGGTATCGGCGATGATTTGCTCAGCCAGTTCCTTCGATTCCCGTGCGGCGATCATCCAGCCGACGAGGTAGCGGCTGAAGATATCCAGGATCACGTACAAGTGGAAGCAGGTCCATTTCATCGGACCTTTCAGTTTCGTGATGTCCCACGACCACACTTCGTTTGGACGTATCGCCAACAACTCCGGCTTCGCATACACGGTGTGCACGCGTTGCTTGCGCCGCTCGCCGGCGAGGCCTTGGGCGCTCAGCAGCCGGTACATCGTGCGGATGGAGCCGTGATAACGGCCTTCATCGAGCAAGATCGCGTACACGGCGGCCGGTGCCAGGTCAGCGAAGCGCTCGCTATTGAGGATCAGCAGCAAAACGCTTTGCTCCGCCACACTGAACGCCAAGGGCGGCCGCGG
>JANXZG010000015.1 GCA_025355645.1 Gammaproteobacteria bacterium
CGTGCGCTGTGGCTGCTGCGACGTGAGCATCCATGCTGGAGGAATGTCAAAGTGCGGACCAACAAATACCTCAACAACCTGATTGAGCAAGATCATCGGGCGATCAAACGACGCTGTGCGTCGATGGCTGGCTTCAAGTCGATCAGGAACGCGGCCATCACGATTGCCGGCATCGAGCTTGCCCACCGTATTCACAAAGGACAATTCTCCTTCGGTCGTGGCCGTCGGCGCCGTGGCTGGTCGCGGAAAGATGAATGGGCAACGGCGCTTGCATAAGAGAGAGGCTCGAAACACAAAGGCATTGACATGACCGAAATACCCCGTGATGCACCAGAGCCGCCTTGTTCAGGTTCTCATCACGACTTCATTGGGTCGTCGGAATGCAGGCCAGAGAACCAGCCCGCCGCTGCGGTTTCTTCATTTTGGGTCTTGACCCAAAACTCAACTTCTACGGTGGTTCCTTCGGCAGATTGTATCGTTTCGGAGATGATGCCGAAAACCGACAAGATGTCGCCTGGAAACACAGAAGCGAGGAACGTGGCACTGACTTTGCCCGTTTGGAACCAAGACTTGCCAAAGAGCCGCGTCGCCCATTCCGAAATATAGCTCGCGATCATCAGACCCTGCGCGACGGTGTCCTTCATGCCGAGCTTGGCCGCCACATCGCGATTTGTATGAATGCTTTGCCAAAACAAGTGCGCGCCTGAATAAACGGACATTTGGTCCTGATAGATCGTCTTTACAGGACCTCGCATCGGATCGCCGGCTGCAAATGCGCCCGACAGATCCTTTACAAAGGTGCGCCCCTCGGGAACGTGCGCAACAACGCGCCGGCTTGGCGGTGCATCGCGCTTGGTGTCCGCGTACTCTTGCCCGCCCGGCAGGTCAGCGGTTTCTGTGGCCCTGTGACGAATGATCAGACGGTCATCGCCCACGGTCCTTGCTTCCGCCTCCGTGATGATATATCCGCGGCCGCGCTTGACGTATTTCTCGACGAAGCGCCCCTCAAGCCGCACAGTTTCCCCCACAAACACCGGGGAAAAAAGTTGGAATTCTTCGTGCTGGTGCAAACCCAAATCTTGATTCGGGTCAAAACGGGTGTAGAGCAAGCGCAACAAATCGCAAAGGAGCGCCGCTCCTTGTGCAACGGGTTTGCCGAATGGTGATGCATCGCCCAGCGACCATTCATGATAGTCGTCGACGGTGAAGGCGGCCGACCTTAGGAAATGGGTGTCAATAGCGACTTCTACCGGGCCCAGTACTTCCCCGACTTCCATTTGATCGTATTCAACAGGTTTGCGCTTACTCATTGCCATGTCTCCCCACCCCGATGGCACCAGAAGCAATCAGCGCATTAATTTCTTCTTGGGTCATTCCCAATTGTTCATTCAGGACTTCAACCGAATGTTGCCCGATAAACGGCGCAGCCATGCGGATAGTGCCAGGTGAGCACGACATCTTGAGCGCCATGCCAGGCACGCGAATCTTGCTTCCGTCGGCCGTCATAATTTCCGCAAACATTTTTTGATCGGCGAACTGCGGCTCGTTGATCGCCTGGTCAATTGTGTTGATGGCACTGAAGGGAATTTTCGCTGCGGTCAAATGCGCGCAAAGTTGTTCCCAGCTTGTTTGCATCGTCCAATCGTTTATACGGTCGTAAAGCTGCTTCCAATGATCCAGCCTGTCCTTGTTCGTTGCGAATTTCGGGTCGCTGGCAAGGGTGCTATCCTGCATGACGCCGCAAAGGGCTTCAAACAGCCGGTCCGTACCGGCGTCAATGTAAACCGGTTGCTGGTCCCGTGTCCAAAACAGGTCGGCTGGCGCTGTCGCGCTGTCCCTATTGCCGGTGCGCGGCGGAATGGGTAGGTCGTTCAGTCGAGCAGTCAGTGTGAACCCAAGGATTGACAGCATCGAGTTTGCTAAACTTAGCTCGACAAATTGACCACGTCCTGTCTTTGCGCGCTCCGTCAACGCCAACATTGTGCCGAAGGCTGCATAAAGACCTGTCGCATGATCGGCGGCAAAGAAACCACTCATGGTTGGTGGCGCCTGGATGTCTCCCGTCAGGCTCATCGCGCCGGCGAATGCCTCAGCGATGGTGTTGAAGCTTGGACGTGCGCTTTCCGGCCCCGTCCGGCCGAACCCCGAAATAGATACCATCACGAGCCCGGGATTGACTTTGCTCAAATCCTCATACCCCAAGCCCATTTTTTCCAGAATACCAGGCCGGAAGTTTTCGACAACTACATCGGCCCATTCCGTCGCCAGTTTCTTCAGGATCGCGCGACCCTCGGCACAACGAAAATCCACCGCAAGGCCTCGCTTGTTGCGATTGTAGTGGTGAACATACGCGCTGGTACCATACATTGTTGGAACTGAATGGCGGGCATCTTCTCCCTGCAATCCTTCGACCTTGATAACGTCTGCTCCGGTATCCGCCATTAGCATCGTCGCGAATGGACCTGCAATCCAGCGACTGAGATCGAGGATCCTAACGCCTGAAAGCGGCCCAAGATCTGTCTTACCGCTGTTCATGCGGCCACCCCTTGTCCAACGCCAAGATATTGCAAGTCGCTCGGAGTTGCGATCATTTTCGCGCCCTTTTAGTTCGCGACCCGTCTCTCAGGTCGTCTAAACCCTGAGATGCAAGTTACGTTCCGCGGATTTCTCTTAACGACGAGTCCCAAGCCCATGTTTGCGACGCAGAGGACACCGTCTCGATAAATTAGGCTCGTAGGATTTGCTAAAGGTGCCGTTTCTGGCGAAGCAATTACGATTCGCTGGCTACCGTCCGGCGAGAACACCGAAATTTCATCCCTAAATATTTCACTCACATAAATATTGCCATCGGGATCTATTGCAACTCCATCGGTAACATCGAGATTCCGAGCTACCCAAGTCGCTGGGGCCGCCGACCCGTCCGGATTTATCGACACCTTCACAATTCCTGGGTTTCCGTCGGTGACCACATACAGAGAGTTTCCGTCATTCGATATCACAAGGTCATTGGCACCCTCAGGCGACGCGTTGAATGGGTCCGGGGCCCACTGAAGGAGCGGGTCGACAGACCAAAGGGTATAGGCACCGTCAGGAGCTATCCTCCAAATTCCAGACAGGGTCAAATCCGTCACATACATATTGCCTTTTCTATCGAAGGCTATGTCGTCTGGAAAACAACCGGGCCATCCATCCTTTTTAGTGAGAAAAGGTTTCACAGTGCCCGTGTGGACATCGATTCGATATATACCTGTATAGACGTCCTTTGAATTGTGGCATGCTGGATGGTGCGGGTCCGCCTCCTCGGCTGCACTGTAGTGCCACATAAACGCCGCGTACAAATAGCCATCGGGTCCAAACTCCAGTCCCACTGTCATTCCTGCCGATCCCATATCTTGATTCGGAACGGTTGCGATCAAATGTGAATTGCCTTCTTTGTCGATGCTGACGATGCCGCCAGTTTCCCATAGACCGGCATACATGGTGCCCGTCGAATCTATGGCCAGCCCTTCCGCGTTCCCTGGGAGATGGGCGGCGATCCATGACTTATATGTAGTAGTTGCGCCTGGAAACACCGGGGCACCAGAGCTTTCTCTCGCTCGTGCGATGGAAAAGCTGAGCGCCAGTAAGACGCCATAGAGAATCCCACCCCATCGCCACCGACCACCACCAACGTCATTTCGCTGCCGTCTCATTTTAGCGTCTCCTGTAATCATCACTCATGACCGGACATTCGCCGAATTATTCGCATTCCGATGGTTGCTTGGATAACACACTGGATTCCACCGGTCCTGATGCCTTGAAGTTACACTAGGAACATACACAAGGCCGACCGCCAACCGCTCACAATGTTTTCACGAGTAGCCTCAAACGAGCTGCGCCTATCGGCGCTCGCTTGCCTCGAAACGTCCCCCGAAGTGGTAACTCAGATCCATTCCCACCGTGAGGGGCTGGTCCATTGCGATTCGATTGCAAGTTGGCATATTAGAAGTTAATGCAGTCGTGTCAGTCAACAGCTCTGGTCGCTTGAAAGCACTCGTCGCTCTCGCTGCCTCAACTCATATCGGCCGCTCCCATGCGCGATCTCGCTAGCGACCGGCGGCCGATAGTCATCCAAACAATCATTCCCAGGGATGCCCAGAGTCCAATTAGCTTCCATTCCAGCGGAATTTCGGTATGAGAGCGAAGCAGCGGCTCAATAATCGCTACGCCAATCATTAAGCAGGAGGCAAGCAGTGCCACAACGATTGTTGCCGTACCGCCCGGAACCGTGAATGACGGTGATTCAAGATTGAGCCGGCGCCGGTGGAGCAACACCAGAAGGCAGAGGACCATGCTTAGGGCAAGACAGATTGAACCCATATTTACGATCGGGAGAATCGCGGCCCGGCCAAGAAGTGGGCCAACTACGCTAAGAAGAGTCACAAACACAACCGCGACGCGCGGCGCGCCTGACGTAGAATGCACGCGCGTCAATGCTTTTGGCAGAAACCCCTCACGAGCCAGAGCAACCACCGAGCGTGTAGCCCACCACGCGAGCGCATTCCAAGTCTTGAGCGCCGACACTAGCGCGACCACAAGAACAACGGTGCCGAGTATTCCGCCGGGGCGCAGCGCGCTGAACGCAGCCACCGCCGGAAGATCCTTTGTGAGTACACTTTTCCACGGGACAGCCGCCGATGCGGCTAGTACTGCGCCGATGTAGGCAAGTGCGCCCACCAGAATGCCGCAAACCATTGAAAATATCGCCGCCCGCACGGATAGCCCAGCGCGACGCTCCTCGATTGCGTGCAGCGACGTCTGCCATCCAGTTAGGAACAGCGCACAAGTGGAGAAAATCCATAGCACACCCAACCAAGGAGACCGGTTATCGGCCGCGTACAGTAGCGGGCGCCAGTTGTCGGTTGAACCGAGAGCCAGACCAGTGGCAATCAACACAGCAAGTACAAGTAAGAAGGCAAGAGTCGCTAGATTCTGAAAGCGAATCGCCGAGAGAACACCCGCAAAGTGCAATGCTCCAATCGAAACGACGCCTGACACCCCGATGGCCAGGGCGCCAGCATGTACGGATGAAGTACCTACGTTGTAGAGCACGGGCCCTGAAGTGGCCGGAATCAGTATAACCAGCAGCGAGGCGATCGCCACCGCTTCGAAGGCGCAAATCGATACGGCATAGAGAATCAAGAACCAGCCTACAAGAAATGCCGGCAATGGCCCAAGCGAGCGCAATACATAGACAAATTCGCCGCCGAGAGTCGGACTCCGCGCCGCGAGCTCCCCATAGCAAAGTCCTATCAAGACCATGGCAGCTCCGCCAAGGAAGAAGCCCAAGGCCGTGCCTCCAGGACCCGCCGTACCCAACCATTCACCGAGAACAATTACCCAGCCCGACCCGACTGTTGCGCCAACCGAGAGCGTGAAGTAGCCCAAAGCACCAATTCCGCCTCGCAGGCGCTCCGGAGCCCCCGACTCGCTCGCAATAGAATCTATTGCCACGGGAACCAGCCAGCAACGTTGAATCCGGTCCGAGATTCCGGGCATGCACAAGTGAATGACCGACCGGCAATACATGCCCGCGCATATATTATCTTTAGTTGTCCAACCCGGATGGATGCCATCGACCGTCGAGCCTCACTCAGCCCAGTCAGTAACGGACGGTGCCCAGCACCGGAACTATGTTTCGCTGACCACAGGCGCGATAACGCGTACTGCGAATCGCTAGAGATCCATCGACCGTGTTTGGATGCCTTGCGACCGAATAGACTTCCTTCACGTAGAATCTCCGTCAGATTTATGCTTGACGCTCGTTCTTGGATATATGCTACATGCCATGTACTATAGCATATAGTCGTATAATGCACAAAATTGAACCCTGACACGGATGTTCACTGGATGCCGCGGGGCACTTTCGAATGCGCATTCGGTTCTGTGCCGGACTGACGCCGTACCCGTAGACGCAATGTGACCGGCACATCACAAGCCAGCGAAGCAAATGTACTTCCTCACCACCTAGTCGTCTAGGCTGTAGTGCGCGCCCTCCGTGGACAATGCGCCCGATCAACACTCCTGCAACCGAATCATGGTTAAATTCCAACAAAGGTACGTAAAGTCCCACAGGATTTGAGGGCGCTCGGCCGATTCAGGCGGCCTTCCTGGCGCGTGACGACCGAGGTCTGCGGCGGACCGGGGCTGCTTCCAGTAGCCGTCGAACTGAGGTCCGAGCAATCTGCAGCCGCTTGGCAATCTCCCGCTTGCTGATGCCGGCGGCGTGCAGCCGCCGGATCTCCGGCAGATGCTTCTGGATAGTGACCGGTCGGCCATGGGCCATCGCCACGATCAAACTCAAGGAAAACACGGCGTCGGACATCTTCAGCCGGCTCAATTCCTACTCCAAACAGCACGGGCTCTACCAGGCCCTCAAGGCCTTCGGCCAGATTCTCAAAACCCTGTTCATCCTGCGCTACATTGACGAGCCGGACCTGCGTATGTCGATCGAAAAGGTGCTCAACGGGATCGAGCACGTACACCGCTTCACTCGCGCGGTGTCAGTCGGCGGCCCACGGGAGTTCATGAACGCGGAAAAGGAGGATCAGGAACTCGCCGAAGCCTGCAAGCGCCTGATCAAGAACTGCATCGTCTGCTGGAACTACCTGTATCTGTCGCAAGTGTTCGCCAGTCTCGACGAGCCGGCCAAACGCCAGGACTTCCTCCAGGCACTGCGCCACGGCTCCGCCGCCTCCTGGCGCCACGTGAACCTGCTCGGGGAGTATGATTTCTCGGACGAGCGGCTCAAGGATTCTGTCGGCATCAAGCCCCCAAAATTGATCGACTGACCAACCAGGAATTGTGCGAGTTCATAAATGCCCGTTTTCTTCCGACGGTCAGCAGGTTACGCAAGATCCTATGGGACTTTACGTACCTTTGTTGGAAATTAACCAATCATGATCAGAGTTTCGATCGCCGACCGCACGAGGCCCACATCCCGAGCGAATTGATGGCGGCCGAGCCGAAGCGAAGTCGCTCGCAATTGCCATTGGGGTCGGCCTTGGCTAAGCAAGACGCTGTCTATTGCGAACAGCGTTTGCATGCCTGTACCATCTTCTAAAGCGATATCCTGTATTGAGGCGATATCACCTTGCACACCCCAATGATCGACTAGCTTGACTGACCATAGTGGTCGGTCGCAGCGATTACAAATTAGGTAGTTAGTCGCTTCAAACGGCAATATTGTTACCATGACGGACAGGGGGAGAGTGTGCGCCCCATCGCAGAACAGGTAAGACAATCCATGGATGACTCAGGGACCAATGCAATGTATATCGTCACGGGAGGCACGCACGGCATAGGCGAAGCAGTCGTGCGAGGACTCGCCTCAAGCGGGCGCAAAGTCGTTTTCACTGGTCGCGACAGCGCCGCGGGCGCGCGACTCGAGGCCGAGTTCACGGGCGTCCACTTTATGATCGCGGATATTGAAGATCCGAGTAGCGCCGAACCGGTAGTTCAATTTGCGTTGAGGGCCGGCAATGGGGCCATTCGCGGCCTCGTGAACAATGCTGGCTTGGCCTCGCGTAAGCCATTTCATGAGATCGAGTTGACAGACTGGGATCGAATTTTCGCGGTCAACACTCGGTCGGTTTTCCTTTATACACGTCTCGCGCTTGCCGGGCTAACCAGCGCTCGAGGAGCAGTCGTTAATGTCGCATCCATCGCCGGCAAGGTTGGTGAAGAGGGCCTCGCATCGTATTGCGCTTCGAAGGCGGCCGTCATCGGACTGACACAGGCCCTTGCACTGGAGTGCGGTAAGTACGTGCGATTCAACGCTGTCTGCCCCGGTCAGATTGCTACGCGCATGATGGCGAACGTGATGTCAAATCCCGCGAAACTTACTGCACTGACTCAACGCATCCCGGCTGGGCGCCTAGGGCGCGCCAATGAAGTGGCCGATGCTGTATGCTGGCTCCTCTCAGAGCAGGCGAGCTTCGTCAACGGTGCCGTGTTCAGCATTGATGGTGGTGAAACGGCCGGCTATCGAACTCCGGTCATTCCAGAATAGCGTGCAAAGTTAGGACGCGACTGAGGCAGTTCTGCTACTAATCCGCCTGAAAGTTCAACCCGTAGTTCGGACAGCGCGCTTCTCGTGCTCTAGCAGGAATCGTTCGATGCTGGGGCCCGCCGACAGGATGTCATCTTGGATCGCCGCTGCTGCCCGGTGTGGGTCCCCAGCTTTAAGAGCGCGGAGCACCGCTGTATGGTGTTTGTGCCCCGAGTCATAAGTTGACTCCGACTCGCGATAGTAGGCGGCCAGCATAGGGCCCATAGAGGTCCACAAGCTTTCGATGATCGCGAGCAGCCGCGGCAGTCCACAGCGCGAATAAATCGCGAAGTGAAATAGTCGGTTGTATTCCATCTCGGTGCCTGCGACCCGACCGGCCTCCGCGTCCGCGAACCGACTGTTAATTTTGACCAACTCCTGCAACTCCTTCTTTCCTATCTTGGGTGTCGCAAGTTCAACTGCGAGGCGCTCCATTGCGAGTCGTATCGTGCGAATTTCAATATATCGATCCAAATTTAACGACGGCACGCCGATTAACTTAGCTGTTCGCATTTCAATTACATGCTCACTAACCAGACGCAAAATTGCCTCGCGCACCGGCGTGTCACTCGTGCCGAGCGACAGAGCCAGTTCGCTAATGCGCAACCGCTGACCCGGCAAGAAGCGGCCGGCTATTAGGGATTCGCGGATCTCCTTATAGACCCGGCCTGCCAGATTGCTCTTATCAATAGCTTGGACGCTTCCTTGTTTCACCTTTGGCTCCGCATTTGCTCTAACAGCAGATATTCTACCGAGTTACTCGCCACAGGGCGCAAGAACTGGTCCCACTCTTTGAGACAAAAGGATAAGTGGCAACTCCGTTCATTAAAGGCGAGGATATCGCTTGAAAGGAAGGAGAGCCATGACGAAGAGATCCCGCCGCAGTCACTCGATCTTACCGCTGTGAAACCCTACCGCCCAGACTCCTGCTAGCCGTTGGCTATCTGTCGATTGTGAACCTCGTTGAGTGCCGTTTCCAAGCCGGCGACCATTTCGTCGATTTGCGCATCGCTAATGATATACGGAGGGCACAATGCAATAACGTCACCCATATTGCGTATAATCAAGCCGCGCGCTCTCATCGCTTGCTCAACCTGAGCTCCCACCTCTTCGTCAGAGACGAACGGTCTGCGCGCCGCCTTGTCCGCTACCAACTCGATACCCGCAATTAGGCCAGTACCTCGAATCTCACCCACCATTGGGTGACTACGCATGCCATCCAGTCTCTCGTGCAGCCTCGCTCCTAGCCGACGCGCCACCGCCGGCAATTCCATCTCCTGGTAAATGGTCAACGCCTCAAGGGCGACGGCAGCGGCGACCGGATGACCCGAATATGTGAATCCGTGACCGAAGCCTCTTTCGAGGCCGCTTCGTACTTCGATGACAGACGCAATATCTCCTGACATTACGACGCACGAAATAGGAACATAACCGGACGAGAGTCCTTTCGCACACGCCATCATATCCGGCTCGAAACCAAAGCTTTGGCAGCCAAACCAAGTGCCGGTCCGTCCGAAACCACAGACGATCTCATCCGAGAGCAAAAGGATGTCGTGTTGACGTAGCACTTGCTGAACTCGTTCAAAGTAACCGACCGGCGGCACAATCACGCCTCCTGCACCCATGATCGGCTCCGCAATGAAGGCTGCGATGGTGTCCGCACCCTCGCGATCGATCACTGTCTGCAAATTATTGATTAAGCGGTCAGTATATTCGGCCTCTGATTCGCCGATTTCGCCGTAGCGATAGAAGTGCGGGCAATCAATACGCACAATCCCTTCGATCGGCAGTCCGAACGACGCGTGCATTGCCGGGAGACCCGCCAAACTCGCCCCCATAACCGTGGAGCCGTGGAATGCCTTCTCGCGGCTCAACACTTTGCGCTTGCGAGGGTTACCGGAGGCGGTGTGGAAATACCACGCGAATTTAACCATTGAGTCGATCGCTTCAGACCCGGAATTGGCGAAAAACACTCGAGCACTCTTCAGGGGCACAACGCGGACAATCGCCTCCGCGAGTTTCGATACTACATCGTTCGAACGATGGTTAAACGTATGGTAATAGGGTAACGCATCAATTTGCCGTTTCGCAGCTGCGGCAAGCCGCTCATTCGAAAATCCCAACGAAGCGCACCACAAACCCGACATGCATTCCAGGTAACGACGGCCCGCCTCATCAACGACATAGGCACCATCTCCTCGAACAATGACTAGCGGTCCCCGGCGACGATGTTGGGCCAGATTCGTCTGCGAATGCAGATGGTACTCAATGTCCGCCTGCGCAAACGATGACAGTTGAGCGCGAGGTGTTTCGGAATCCGGCGGGATGACGTCGCGATTCGATTCTTGTCGTGGCATAAAATTCTCCTGGACCGCCTATGGATATATCCTACAGGAGCAGATTGCTGCTTTGGCGAGATTTTCTTCTAGTTGTTTTTATCGGCTACATCCAATAGGATATAGTTTCTGCGCTGATCGAGAACGCCTCCGACGCGGCCGATTCACGTCAACGAGAGGTACGGTTTTATGAGCCCTGGTTCCCGCAAGCTTGATGCTCGCATCGGTGTCGAGGCTTCAGAGCCAAACGAGACCGATATCGCCCGCATCAATGAGCGCGCGAAATACGTGCGTCTCGAGACATTGCGACTTATTCAAATTGCGAAGGTGGGCCACTATTCGTCAGTTTTTTCGTGTGCCGAGATCTTCGCTACGCTCTACTACGATGCGATGCGCCTTCGGCGCGGAGAGCCGAAATGGCCGGCGCGCGACCGCTTCTTGATGGGAAAGGGCCACGCCGCCGTCGGGCTCTATCCGCTACTTGCCGACTGGGATTTCTTTTCAAAGGACATCCTTGACAACTACACACGCCTCGGAAGTCCACTCGGGGATCATCCAGATATGCGCAAAGTCCCCGGGATCGATTTCAGCTCCGGATCTATCGGCCACGCGTTGTCCGCAGGGCTTGGCATGGTACTCGGCGGTCGGCTGACCAATCTTGACTTCACCGTCTATGTCTTGCTCGGCGATGGCGAAATGCACGAAGGACAGGTTTGGGAGGCGGCCCTTTCGGCGGCGCACCACAAGGCGCAGAACCTCGTTGCCATCGTGGATCGCAATGGCTATCAGCTCGACGGCAAAGTCGACGACATTATCGGAATTGAGCCGCTGGGCGACAAATGGCGCGCATTCGGTTGGGAGGTCCACGAAGTGGACGGCCACAACGCTCGAGAATTGGCCTTCGTGCTTAGACAGATAAGAGCTAACAGAAGCCAAAGTGCGCCTGTATGTGTGATCGCGAAAACGGTCAAGGGACATGGCGTTCGCTACATGGAAAGCGAGCCCGGGTGGCATCTCGGATATCTGACACCCGACGATGAAGCCTTGGCGGCTGCGGAGATTAGCGCTAGAGGAGAAATCGGGTGAGCACCGGCCCGCTCAATCCTAATTCGTGGCAGTACCGCCAGCTAAATGCTCGATCATCCGGTCTTGGTTACCTTTCCAACGCCCTAATCGATCTCGTCGAGTCAGGGCATGCGGTCGTCGTGGGTACAGCGGATCTGCAATATTCAAATGGGCTCGTTCGTTTTGCTGAACGCTACCCCGAGCGATTCATACAGTTTGGGATTTCTGAGCAAAACATGGTGTCCGCTGCGGCCGGCATGGCGACAATCGGAGTAACCCCGTTTGTAGCGACCTTTGCCTCATTTCTGGCCTTGCTTTGTTGCGAACAGATCCGTACCGACATCGCCTATTCCGCACTACCGGTGCGGCTAATTGGTCATCATTCCGGAATAGGGCTCGGATTCTATGGCACGTCCCATCACGCAACCGAGGATCTGGCCATCATGCGCAGCATCGCGGATCTCACGGTTGTGGCGCCGGCCGACGGGCCACAACTCGCAGCTGCGATACGTGCGTCGGTAACGCACTCTCAACCGATCTACTTTCGCATTGGGCGCGGGCAAGATCCGCTCGTGTACGGAAACGAGTCGGCATTTGAATTCGGCAAGGCGATTGTTCACGCGGTGGGATCCGATCTCACCATCATCGCCTGTGGGACGATGTTGCATCCGGCGCGGGAAGCTCATCGCGCCCTTAGCGAAAGCGGGCGCTCGGTTGGCCTGATCGACATGCACACCATTAAGCCCCTTGATCGGGAGGCCGTGCTGACAGCGTCAAGAGCCTCTCGCCTCATCCTGACGGTTGAAGAGCATAGCGTTATTGGGGGATTGGGCGGTGCCGTTGCTGAAGTCCTTGCCGAATCTGAGAGGCCAGCTCGGCTGATCCGTCACGGCATTAGGGACGAGTACAGTCTCATCGCTCCACCTACTCATCTCTACAGGCATTATCGACTCGACGCCGAGGGAATAGAAGCCGTTGCACGCGAAGCACTTGCTTAGGCTCCCGCGGGCTGAAATTTGATTCGATCGGAGGTATGAAATGGCTTTACTTCAAACTAACACCGATCTCGGTGAACACGCCGCTGCCGGAGTCTCTCCAGTAAGGGCGTTTGGCATGACCAGGTTGCGCGCGTAATGGCTAGGCGGGTGGATTTTTCTGTCGGTAGCCAGGGTGCATCCGGTACACGACGCGGTGGAGAAATCCAACCGGCACTTGAAACATTAATTTTTGCGGAGGGATTATGAACGCATTATACCGGCCGAAATCGCCAGCCAGAACTAGATTTGGTTTGATTGCAATTCTGCTGGTCTGTGCGGCGAAGACTCTCCTGGAGACAGCCAGTGCCCAGGAGGCTGCGGCACAATCGAGGTCGGTCGGTGCGATCGAGGAAATCGTGGTCACGGCGCAGAAGTACAAATCGACGATTCTGGACACCCCGATCAGCATCTCCGCATTGAGCGGCGATCAGCTGCAGGCAGCTGGCATCACCACGATCGAAGATTTCGCGCACGACATACCGGGCCTGTCGATGCGCTCGGCGGGCCCCGGACTCACGGAGTTCGAGGCGCGCGGCCTCGCCTCAACCGGCGGCGCCTCGCCAACGGTCGGCTTCTATCTCGACGAGGTTCCACTCTCCCCGCCCGCCCTCTCTCAATCGGGCAAGATCGTCATCGACCCCAACCTGTACGACATCGATCGCATCGAGGTGCTGCGCGGGCCGCAGGGCACGCTCTATGGTTCGGGATCCATGGGCGGCACGATCAAGATCGTCACCAACCAGCCGAAGCTCGGCGTGTTCGAGGGCAGCGCACAGGCGACCGGGTCCTACACCGACGGCGGCGGCGCCAACGGCGGCGGCAACCTGATGCTCAACCTGCCGCTCGGCGACGTGCTCGCGCTGCGCATCGTCGGCACCGACACCTACCGCAGCGGCTGGATCGACCGCATCGTAATCAGCCCGTTCCCGCCCGACGGAGCAACCCGCGGCAACGTGCTCGCGGGCCCGGTGCAAAGCGTCGCGAGCGACGTCAATACCGAGCGGCTCTACGGGGGCCGCTTGAGCGTGCTGTATCGACCGAACGAAGACTTCTCCGTCATCGCCACAGCCATGTACCAGAACCTTGAAATGGGCGGGTACGACCTGATTGACAGCCCGCCGGGCCTGCCACACCTCGCGCACTACGAGGCGTTCAACACGCCCGAGCCCATCGATGACCAGGTGCACCTCTATAGCCTCAACATCACGGGCAACCTCGGCTTTGCCGAGCTGACGAGCGCCAGCTCGTACTGGACTCGTAAGTTCGTGCAGACGCAGGATGCGGCCGAGTCGATATACACGACTTTCGCCGGCGCGACGCCGCTCCTGCCGGTTGCGTATTCCGAGAGCGACCCGTTGCACCAGTTCAGCCAGGAGGCCCGGCTGAGCTCGTCCGGCAATGGACCGGCGCATTGGACGGTCGGCGCGTTCTACAGCGACATGACGTCGACCTGGAACGAGATCGGTAATGGGATCAATGCGGCTGGCCCGGATATCCTGTTCTACGAATCGTATAATCCCTACACCATTAAGCAATCGGCACTGTTCGCCGACGGATCGTACAAGTTCATGGACACACTAACGTTGTCGGCCGGTGTGCGCTGGTACCACTACGACAGCACGATCCAGGTCTCGAATTGGGGCCTGGCGACCCCGAACCCGACGCCGCCCGCCTCGCCGGTCGTGACCAAGGCCTCGGACAAGGGCTTCGATCCGCGTATCAACCTGTCGTACCAGCCGAACGCCAATCTCAACACGTACATCACGGCTGCAAAAGGGTTCCGTCCAGGTGGCGCCAACTTCATGATCCCGCCGCCGACCCAAGCGCCCTACTGTGTGGCCGGTTCACCCGTGTCGTTCGCCCCCGACTCCGTATGGAACTATGAGATCGGCGAGAAGGCGAGATTTGCCGACAGCCGCATCTCGATCAATAGCGATTTCTACTACATCAAGTGGAATGGCGTTCAGCAGAGCGTGCCGCTGGCGTGCGGCTACGTGTATGAAACCAACGCCGGCGATGGCCGGTCGTATGGCCCCGAAATCGAGGTGACGGCCAAGCTGTCGAACGCCTGGACGGTAGCGGCGAATGGTGCGATTACGAAGGCCGACGTCACGAGCCCCACTTCCGCCTATGCGGCCTCGCTCTATGGTACCGACGGCCAGCCCTACTGTCCGAAGAACGGCAAGTGCACGATCCCAATCCTCAACGTGCCGCACCAGACGGCCAGCCTGTCACTCATGTACTCGGCCGAGTTTGGTAACGGTTATCGCCTCACGGCTCGCGCGAGCGACACGTACACAGGATTTGCGACGGACGAGGCTTACTACTTCGGCGTGCCCCTGCCGTCTTACGCCATCGCGGATGCGCGCGTCACGCTCGCGCGGGGGGCATGGTCGGCGCAACTGTTCGTTGACAACCTCACCAACAAGGTGGCGCTGATGACCGCGAACAACACACAGTTCCAATTCAACATTCCGCAGCTGATTCGCTACACAGTCAACCAGCCGCGAACCATCGGTACCCAGATCAACTACAATTTCTAGGGAAAACAGAGTTGGTTGCGAACCGCAGGTCGAAACGTCCGATGGGAGTCGGCTGCGGCATCCAACCTGAAGGACACCTACGCGGCGCCGAGAAAGCAGCTCGACTCGTAACTATAGGAAAAATAAGGAGCTTTTTTGTGGCCAGGGAGGCTCGGTTCTAGTGCATCCAAGGGCATCGGGTAGACTACCGGATTTATCTGCCGAGGTGCTGAATGACTAAGCCGATTGCTCGTGACCCGATGTACCGCAGACGGATATTCGACGCCGACATCATCGAGCTGTGCGTGCGCTGGTACATCACTTATCGGCTGTCGTATCGGGACCGGGTCGAGATGATGGCCGAGCGCGGCGTCAAAGTGGCCCATTCGACGATCCTTCGATGGGTAACTCGGTATGTCCCGGAGTTTGAGAGGCGCTGGAGCCGGTTCTCCAAAGCGGTCGGTACCTCCTGGAGAGTGGACGAGACCTACATCTCGATCAAGGCGAGGTGGCACTACCTGTA
>JANXZG010000030.1 GCA_025355645.1 Gammaproteobacteria bacterium
TCCCTCCACGTGGTGGGAGATCTTCGGGCTAGTGATTTCCGAGGCGTGGATGTTCAAGCGACCCGTCATCGCGTCTAACGTCGGCGGACCCGGCGAGCGGATTACGCATGACAAGGACGGCTTGCTGTTCGAAGTTGCGGATGCGGCTTCGTTGGCTAACGCGATGCGCAGGGCCTGTACGGAAGAGGGTCTGTGGAAGCGCCTGGTCGATGGCATCACGCCGCCGGCCCCGGCAGAAGTCATGATGAAGGGGTATTTGTCCGTCTATCGGCATGAAGTAGCTTTACCCGCGACCTAAGTTTATTGAGTAAAAATCCAAAATAGGTTGATCTTAATCAAAGCACTCGGGGGCTCCCCTTGGCTGTTACGGGATTGGTCGAATATTTGGGAACCACCTCCGTTACCGGCTGGGCGTACGATCCTGAGTATCCCAATGCACGCCTCGAAATCACGGTAAGGGTCCGCGAGCAGTTCCTCGCATCCGGGTTCGCTGATATCGATCGCAAGGACCTGTTGTCGGCGGGCATGGGCGATGGCAAGCATGGCTTTAATATCGATATCAGCGACACGGCGATTTCCGCTGAGGATGCCGCGCAGCTTGTGGTCCATGGCATATGCGGCGCTGAAATCGGCGAGCTCGCCCGCGCGATGGTGGCCCCGGAGCGGATCGTCGACCTGACTTCGAATCCGGACGAACCCGCCAGTGACCTGAGGCAGCGCCCGGCGTTCATCCTCGGGCCCGCGAGGTCCGGCACTAGCGCGATGACCTTGGCATTGCTTGCGTCCGGTGCATACCTCGGCACCGGCGAAGGGCACCTGTTGCCTTTGGCGCATGCCCTGTTGGGGACGGTCGACACGTACTACCGGCGGCGCGCAGAGGATCCCCATACGCTCTTGGGCCAGGTACCCAACGAGGCGTTCCAAAAGTTGATACGGCGCAGTTTCGTGCGCCTTGCGGCGGACCTTTTTCCGACCAGGCGCTGGTTGGACAAAACACCCACAGTGGAAATGGTACGCGCGTCGGTGCTGATGAAGGAGCTATGGCCGAACGCGCGCTTCATCTTCATGAAGCGCCGGGTTATCGAGAACGTGCTGTCGCGGCAGCGCAAGTTTCCGCAGGATGACACCGAGCGCCATTACTCGGACTGGCTGGCCGTCATGTCGGCATGGTTGACGGTCCGCGAACAACTCGGGAGTGCCGCACTGGAAGTCGAACACCGCCAGCTGGTGCTGGAGCCTGACGCCGTGGTGGCTTCGATCGCGAAGTTCCTGCAGCTGCCTCAGGATGCCGCCGACAGGTTCCGCGGCTATCTGATCGAGCGCCGGCCGGAACAGACGGATAGCGAGTTCGGTGCGGTCTACTCGCTCGAGCGCCTGGGTCTTGAGGAGGCCGCTGTAATTCGCCTGAGGTCCGTATGCGATCCGATCATGAGCGCACTCGGATATAGCTACGGCGAGTCCTATTTTTCATAGCGCCTGGTCAGGTATAATTTGACAGTATTTTTGGTCGGTTTCGATTTCCATTTTTTAATTGCAAAGCCACGAATTCCGCCGGAAATTGGTGGGAAAGGGCGCTGCGCGAGTCGGTCGCTTCGAGCCAACCTTGTTGTCATGGATCAATTCCGTAACAATTTAATGTACTGAGAGATACATCTGAAAGACTGGGTTCCGCCTTACACATTTCGAACTGATTTTCAGAGTAATCTACATTAGCGAAGGGCGTCGAACACGATGCTGTGCAATAAATCAGCTTTCCTCCGAAGATGACGTCTACAGACAGGCAATAGCCATTATCGTTCCGCCTATGAACAAGCCAACGACCGCTGCGCCCGTATCGCTTCCGCATGGCAAGAGCGCAGAGCCTGTGCAAAGTCGCCCGTCACAGGCTGCAATCGTCAAGGGTCGAATCGAAAAGCTGTCTAACGAGTTCGTTATTGGTTGGGCGTCCGTTTCTGCCGGAGATCACCACACTCACGTGTGCGCCATGGCCGGAGGCGAGATCATCGGATACGGAATTGCAAATATTACCCGACCTGATTTGGACAAAGCCCGCCAGGAAGGGAAAATGGACGCTTACGCCTTCATCATCATTTTCGACCGGCTGGTGCTGTCAGAATCATTAAAAGCGATCAACGTATTCGTAGTCGGCCAAGCCACAATGCTCATAAAAGCCGATCAGGTGAAAATCGACAGATCCCCACCCCTGCGGTTATTCCTAATGGGGTCGCCACGATCAGGAACATCCCAACTTGGCTCGACGCTGACGAAAGCTCTAGGCCTGCCATGGCTAGGAGAGGGGCATGGCGCCCCTTTGTTTGCGAACGCGGCCGATGCATTGAGCGGCGATATTAATGACCGGAATGGTCTCGCGAGATTCATGGCTCAGCAGCACTTCAGGCAAATAGCGGTCGCGGCTGCGAAAAAAGCATACTTTTACTTGCACGGGTCAGCGTCTTTTGTCGACAAGACCCCAGGCATCAAGATGATCAGCGCGGCGCCGTTCCTGAACGAGTGCTTTCCGAGGTCTCGCTTTGTATTTCAGCGGCGAAATCCGGTCAGCAACGTGCTGTCACGCATGGCCAAGTTTGGCGGCAGCTTCGAGTCGCACTGCAGAGATTGGGCAAGTGCCATGGATGAGTGGCTTAAAGTGAGGCCGCTGTTGCCGCACTACGTCGAGATTCAACAAGAGGAAATGCTCGAAGCGCCGGAGCGAGTGGCAAAATCGCTCGCTGAATACATCAACATTCCCGAATCTGCGGATCGCATTTGTCAGTCACTAAAGACAGAATCAATGGAGCGGACAGGAGCAGGAGTTGGTCAGACAGACCGGCTGAAAGCCGGCTGGACTTCAGAGCAGGTGACGGTTTTCGAAAAAATCTGCGGGCGCGCGATGCGGGCATATGATTACAAATAATGACGGAATACGGGAGTTCTAATCCGAATCCGGAGCCCTCAAGCTAGTTCCATCGTTGAAAACGATAAACCTCGCATCAAATGTGGATATTAACCTTTCAAAATCCGTGTTCCAGAGTTCCGCTTGATTGCCAACCAACTTCTTTACCGAGATGTCAGGGTAAGTCTCGATCACCGTGCCCTTTGCAATTATCCCGCTGCTAAATTCACAGTTGAAGTTAATGATGTTATTCCCGTAGACATCGGCGATCTTAAGTACCCCCGTAACTTCCTGAATATTCTTTTCGGAAAGGTTGGCATATGCAATGTCAATCGATACAACGCTCTCCTCATCTACACGAACTATATTTTTCTTTGACATAATCGATACGGATATAACTTTTGCAATCTCCTTCTGCTTTGCGGCTTTTTCGGCTAGCAACTTCTTTTGGCGTTCGTCAGCATTTATCTTCCCCGATTGTCGATCGGCCCGCCATTCATCCTGGTCCGTTAGCGCCTGTCTTACGGTGATAGAGGGCGGGAGAGCCTTGCCATCTGTGCCGTTTCGAATAATCCAATCATCGAGCAGTTTTAGCTGATCGGCAGTAAGCATTTGCCGTAAAGTAATGCGCTGCGGACTGGTCAAATTAGCCACTTCGTACTCTAACGGATTGGAACATCCTATAAGGAAAACAAAAAGAATTGGCAGGATAACCTGATAGTGTAAATACACACCCCCCGCTCCAGTAGTCTTCACAAGACTCCTTAGGTTAACGAAAATCAGATTGTCCACACTAAGTATCTAAGCGAAAACATAAAATAGCCAGGTTAGTATGGAAAACAAGCTTTCGAACATAATTTTTATGGGTCATCGTGGAAACGAGTGGGTGAAAGTTGGTCATTTTCTGTTCAAATCTGAGGCAGCATCGAGGTCAGGACCTTCAGCCTGAGGTATTCCTCGTCGCGCAGACCGTAGGCGCGACGCTGCATCACCCGTATCTTGTTGTTCAAGCCCTCGACGAAGCCGAGGGCGACCTTGTTTTCGGCCTGGCAGTAGGCAGCAATGCCATCCCAGTGCCGCTCGATCATCTCAGCGAACTTCTCGTACGGCTTCAAGCGCTGCCACTTCAGGCTTGCCCGCCAGTTATCGAAGAATTTGCGCGCCCAGGCCTCGCGGTTGTAGTCCCAGAGTTGGCCGAAGGATTCCTTGAGCAGGTAGGCGGTGTTCAGGCGCTTGTTGGCCGCCAGCAGCAGCAGCAGGTTCTTGCGGGCGGAGCCGGTGAGGTTTTGCGGGTGCGACAGGAGCGTGTATTTCTGCCCCTTGATGAAGCGACGCTGCTTGCCCTCGAGGCGCGCGTACTCGGCCTTGCGGATCTTGTCGAGTGCCTCGCCCAGGTGCTTCATCACGTGAAACTTGTCGAACAGGATCGCCGCCTGCGGGGCATTGCGGTGCGTCGAGTTGCGAAACGCCCGCCACATGTCCATGACGGCGAGGCGGACGCGTTTGGCCTTCTTTTTGCCCAGAAATCGATAGAACTGATCCATGCTCGCCTCGCTCCGGTCCTCCCCGCCGAACCAGATCGGCCGGCGCCGCTCCAGATCGCTGACCACGATCCGGTAGGTGTGGCCCCTGCGGATCGAGATCTCATCGATACCAACGATCTTCGGGCCCGGGGTACCTACACGGCGGATCTGTTCGCGCATGTAGTCCATCTCGAGGCGCTTCACCGTCTGCCAGTCCAGGTGCAGCTCCGCGGCGACGTCCCTGATCGGGCTGCTGCGACAGCGCCGGCCCACGTACAGTGCAAAGCGCTTCGTGTGCAGCGCGTTGTCGACCAGAAAGTCCAGCCGCTCGCGCTTCACCGTGCCACAGCGCCGGCAATCGACCCGGCGCACCTCCAGGTCGAGGTAAATGCGGTGATCGGCGCAGGACAAATCCCGCACCCGCCGCTGCCGGCGGTCGTACCAGGTGCGATGCGCCGCGCCGCAGGTACCGCAGATCGTTTTTTTCCCCGCCGCACGAGAGTGATGAGCCGCGCGCCGGGCTCTCCGAACAGTCCTTGGACACGTTGCAGGGGGCGAAAGCCAGGGAAGGTATATGCGTCCGCCAATCGGCGGCGTTTGGGTGGTGTGGCCATCCGCATATCATGCCAACTTTCCGTCCCTTCACAAAGTGCCTTATACCCTATGAAAATAGGCCTCGCGTCGTGATCAGACCGCGCGTTTTACCCATGCGAAACCACGAAGACCC
>JANXZG010000056.1 GCA_025355645.1 Gammaproteobacteria bacterium
TCGAACATCGTGATTTCGAGCGCATGGGCGCGGCCGAGGGCGAGACGATGCGCGCCGGCGTCGATGGCGGCTGGCCCGGCATGCTCGAGCTATTTGCCAAGGAGGTCGGTGCCGGCTGAAAACCTGCAATGGTGTCGAGCAACCACGCCAGGAAGGGTTCATGCGCAGTTGCTCCTACCGCGGGTAAGACATTGCGGGCTGCTGGCTCGCGACTGCGAGCCCAAAGGTCGCGGCGGCGTTGGTAAATAGGGAGGGGGCCCGATACCGAAATCGTGGCCCCGTCCTTAACCAGCAACCGCTCGCGCGGGAATGGATCTTTACAGAGCTGACAATCGAGATTGAGACTGCGCGCGAGAAGGCGATGATCGCGCGCAGCCTACGGTACGGGATGGCGCTGCACGATTTTCTGCGCAGCTACGTCCATTAACCTGGTTCTAAGGGCTTTTTCGAAGACTCGAGAGCGGCGCCCTCGCCGCACGACATCAACACCCCGGGCTGCTAGAGTATTGTTCGCGCAGAACTATCAAAAAACGAGGGATAGTATCGCCCATGTCGCAAGTAGCACCGCCCGCAGCCAACAGTCCCTACGAAGTTCACCGGACGGTTCTTCCGGCCGTCCTAAATGCGCGCAAGCTGCTGGGCGAAGGCGCCGAAGTGGGTATCCGGCAGGGGGAGTTTTCCGTGCATATCCTGCAAAACTGGCAGGGCAGGAAACTTTGGCTGGTCGATGCCTGGCGTGACCTTCCCGGCTACGAAGAAGCACACCATCAGCATGAACAAAACTACGAGATCACGATGGCCAAGATGCGGGCTTTTCCTGGCCGCTATGAGGTCCTGCGCGACATGTCGGTGCCAGCCGCAGCTAAGTTTACCGACGGCAGCCTGGATTTCATCTACCTCGATGCGGACCACTCCTATGAATCAGTCAAGGCTGACCTTGATGCGTGGTATCTGAAACTCAAAATTGGCGGATTGCTCGCCGGGGACGATTACGGAGCGCTTGCCTTGCACACCGTCGACTTCGGCCAGGGAAAACTCACATTTGGCGTGAAAAAGGCAGTGGACGAATTTGCCCTCCAGCATCAGAAAAACGTCTCGATCGACTGGTTGGGCGACTGGTGGTTCGGAACGACGATGGGCCAGATCCGCGCGCGGAATTGGTACCTTATCAAGTAGGGTTGGTGCCATTGGACGGCCGGTCCGTGCAGCCGCTGCTGAAGGCTCCGGTCGCGATGAGCGGGCACAGCCGTCGAGCCTGCGGTCAGCGCGTCGTCTTCGAGTGCAGTTTGTTCGGCCGGCTTTCAACCCACTGCGGTTCGCTTCTTCTTTTCGACATCGTCAAAGGGTAGCGTGTGCGCAATCGCACTGGCCGTCAGGCTCTTGCCGCGCACTTCGAGCTTGGTCCCCTGTTTCGCGACCGGCACATCGAGGCGGGCGATCGCCATGGACTTGCCGGTTAGCGTCGATGTCATCGCGCAAGTAATAACGCCGACCTTCTTGTGGCCTAAATACACGGGATCGCCCATGTCGGCCGCCTTATTGGAATCTACCAGCAGGCCGAAAATACGGAAACGTTCCTGACCCTTCAGTCGATAGTGCGCATCGGCGCCCTGGAAGTCGTTCTTGCCGGGGCTCACCGTGAAATCGAGCCCGAGTTCCCACAGGCTGTCGCCAGGTGCGTCTTGTTCGAATGGATACATTTGTGACATGTCGTACGGGTAGAACAGCAGGGAGCTTTCGACCCGCAGGTAATCGAGCGTCGTAAAGCAGGTTGGGATGATGCCTGAGGATTTTCCCTCGCCGAGGATCGTGTCCCAGATCAGGCCGGCATCCTCGCCCTTGCAGAATATCTCATAGCCTCGTTCGCCCGTGTAGCCGGTGCGCGAGATCGTGACGGCCTTGCCGAACAGCGTGGCGGGCATATGGTGAAAATATCTCAGATCGCGAATGCCCGGCACATGCTTCGCGAGGAAATCTATGGCGACAGGGCCTTGTAGGGACAGGTCGTGCAAGTCGTCATCGACAATCATGGCGGCATTTCTGCCCGTGACATATTTTGCCAGTGTTTCATGTCCCGCGCCGCTGCCGTGCACGACCATCCAGGAGTTCGGGCCCATGCGGTACAGCACGCAGTCCTCGGTGAAGTATCCGGCTTCATTGAGCATGCAGGCGTACACCGACTTGCCGGGATATACCTTCGTGACGTCGCGGGTGGTCGCGTAATTCAGGATCGCGGATGAATGTGGTCCGGTCAGGTAGAGCTTCTTGAGGCCCGATACGTCCATCAGGCCCGCCTTGGTACGGATTGCTGCATGGTCTACCGAGACAGCCTTGTTGTAGGTCCAGGCCGTGCCCATGCCGTTCCAGTCCTCGAGCTTCGAGCCCAGGGCCCGATGCCGCTCGGCGAGTGCCGATGTGCGCCAACTGAGTGCCATATCTTACCTCTCCTGATGAATCTAAAATTATTCCGGCCCTGCGCCCGGTGTCGTCGGGGCGCCATCATCAAAAGGAGCGAGCCATTCGACCACCGCGTCGCGATAGCGCGTCAGCCCCTTGTAGTCCACCAGCGCGGGATGAAGACCCTTGAGCACCCGATGCACGCGACGCGCCCACTTGGGAACCGTCGCGAGCTCGCGCACGCTGATCAGGTAACAACGGATGCCGAACACGATCGCGTTGCTGCGCGGCAGGCGCCAGAGCCCCTGCAGCTCGACGCGCAAGTGCACCAGGTCGCCGGCATCCTTTGCGGTTACGCGAGCCCGGTCCTGGCCCCATTTTGGATAATTCTCGGGCGAGGTGTCGAGTCGCGGGTGCACGGTCATCGTCCAGTTCAAGCGCCGTACCGGCGCACCCAGGCGCAGGTTCAGCAGGAATTTCAGCGCCCGATCGAACACCTGCATCTCGTGAGCGAGCGGCACCGGGCCGTGCCACTCCCTGAATGTCATGCCCAGATCAAAGTCCATCGACCAATCGGCCTGCGTGGTCACCATGCCGGCTTCGGCCCATAGGTCGCCGTCGCGTTGGTCCATGACGACAAAGTCACCCTGGGCCTGCCGGGTCGCGTAGTCCAACGGCTCGCACGGCAGGCTTGCCACATCACCGAAGGTGAAGCGCTGATCGAGTCCCAGCGGGCGGTTGATCCAGTGCCAGGCATTGCTGCGCCGCTCGAGAGAGAAGAGTTGCGGATAATCGTGGGAAAGCGATTCCATGACCAGCTCGAGGCAGTCCCATTGCGAGCTCATCATGTGTGGCAGCGCCTGGTAGCGCAGCGGCTCGGCGGCGAGCACCAGTGCGCGCTCCTTGCACTCGGCGACGTAATGCTCATCGACGTCGAAGGCAAACTCAGTGACCGAGCCTTTCGGTCCCGGCGCATGCGGCTCGATATTAACCGAGTACATGTAGTTGTCTTCGGCAAACGGCAGCGGGAAGCGACGGATGGCCGCAACACTGTTGCTGTAGGTGAACTCCCCGCGGAAGGTTTCGTCAGGCTTGAATACGACGCTCATTTAAAGATCCAGCACCAGGTGATTGGCGCGGGCACGCGATACGCAGGGCATGATGGTCTTGCCGCCGGCCTTCTCAGCGTCCGACAGGAAGTGATCGTAATGCAGCAGTTCGCCATCGCATTCGATAACCTTTGACTGGCAGAATCCGCAGACGCCGCCCCGGCATAGGTACGGTACGTCGACACCAGCGGCCTCGATGGCCTCGAGCAGGGTGCTGTCCTGGGGCACGACGATTTTCTTCATCGACCTTGCCAGCTGCACCTGGAACACGTCGCCCGTCGGAGGGGCGCTGAACTGTTCCCAGTGCACATGGCTGGGGGACCAGCCGCAGCCGCGCGCGGCATCGAGCACGCGGCCGATAAAGCCGGCCGGACCGCAGACATAGACATGCGTGCCGAGCGGCTGCTTGGATAGCAGTCCTTCGAAATCGATGACCTGGTTTTCGCTGTCATAGTAAATGTGCACGTGCTCCTGCTCGCGTGCCTGCAGGCGCGCAAGGAACGCGGCGTGCTCGGCCGAGCGGACCGAATAGTGCAGCTCGTAAGGCACCAGGCCGCCATGCAGGTCCTCAAGTTGCGCGAGGAACGGGGTGATGCCTATGCCGCCCGCGATCATCAGGTGCTTGCGCGCGATCTTGTCCAGGCCAAAGAGGTTTACCGGATGCGCGATCTCCAGCTGGCTGCCGACCCGCAGCCGATCATGCATGAAATGCGAGCCGCCGCGCGACTCGTCCATGCGTCGCACGGCGATCTCGTAGGAGTCAAGGTTCTGCGGCGCGCTCAGCAGCGAATACGGATTGCGGTGCACGCGCGCCTCGCCGCGCATCACGACGATGACGTGCGATCCCCCGGAGAAGGCGGGCAGCGCTTCGCCTCGGGGAGAAGCCAGCTGGAAGTGCTTGATCAGCGGGGTGACCTGCTCGATCGCCTTTACCACGACTTCGATGGTCTGCCCGCCGCTCACAGGAATACTTCCCGGATCTCGGGCAGTTCCCCCGGCGCTTCGGCATCCGCCATCACGCCCATATAGGCGGCCAGGCGGCGCGAGTAGTGATCGCGCACGAGCAGCCACAGGCCGCAGCCAATGCACTGTGCGATGTTGGTCTTTACGTCCTCGGTGATCGCCCGGCAATGGATGCAGCGGACCCTGCGCGCCAGCGTCCCGCATTCCTCGGCGCGGATCTCGTCCTTGTTCAGATTAAAATCCAGCGCGACTTTCATCGCCATGCCAATGAAACTCTCCGGCCCCGCCACATACAGGCGCGTGCCCATCAACGATCGGCCGAGTCGGGCGCGAAAATCCTCCAGCAGTGCGTTCGAATTGCCGAACAGGCACACAGCGGCGAGCCCTGGAAGCGCGAACTGATCAGTGGCCTTGCCGGTGTCGCCGGCTGCCGGCACATACAGGACCTCGGTGCGCGCCACGGCCAGGGCCTGCTGATCCCGAACCTCGTCAAGCACCCGCCGCAGTGGTTCGCGTCCAACGCCTAGGCCCAGCATCAGGTGATAACGGCCACCCTCATCAAAGCGCAGTGGCGCATAGATGGGCTTGCTCTTGATGCCGGTGATCAGCATCCTCAGTACACCGCGAGCCTGTGGCAGATCGCGACGACCAGCACGCCCACGATCAAGACCACATAAGGCCAGACGCCGGCGCGCCTGACGATGCGCTGCCCATCGACGTACTCCAGATCCTGCGCCATGTTGGCCGGGAAGGAGCCCTTGTCCTGTATCCAGTGCCGGTAGATAAATACCGGCACGATCAGCGCGGCAAACGCAAGGCCCGTTGCCAGCGTGCCCGAGCCATAGATATCCGCGCCAAAGCCCATGAAGGCGAGATTGGCGAACGACAGGACGCTGCCCGCGACCAGCAGCCAGGTAGGCGCTCGCCACGGACGGAACTGGTTGGGGCGATCCGCCCGGTGGATCCAGCCGGCATTCAGGTTCAGGAAATTGAAAATCAGGTAGCCGACATTGGCGGCGCCAATGATGAAAATGTTGTCGGACAGCAGCAGCAGCAACAGGTTGAACACGAGATTCGTCCACATCGCGTTGACGGGTGCGCCATGCGAGTTGCACTTCGACAGGTAACGCGGCAGCCAGCCATCGAGCGATGCCTGGTAAAGGGTGCGCGAGGATCCGGCCATCGAGGTCATCAGGGACAAGACCAGCGCGAGGATCAGCAGGATTACCACGACCACGCCAATGAGCTTTCCGGCGTGCACCATGTTCGCCATGATGGCGGCGACCCCCATGCCGCTGTAGATATCCGGCGCGAGCATGCCACCATACACGGCCGGCGTGGTTACATTCCCAGCCGCATCGAGCACCGCCGGCGAGACCAGCGAGCCCAGCCCCAGATAGCCCTGGAAAGCAAAGGGCACGAGGGTATAGACCACGACACACAACAACCCTGAGTAAAAAATAGCCTTGAATGTATCGGTCTTCGGATTCTTGAATTCCCCGGTGTAGCACACTGCGGTCTCGAATCCATAGGTCGACCAGGCTGCCAGGAACATGCCAGCCGCGATGACAGTGATGCCGGCCATGTTGAACGTGCCGTCGGTGATCTGGCCGGCCACATTGTGCGCGAGCGGCACGAGGGGGAAGAAATTCTCTTTAACCAAGTCGCCCGTGAGGATTGGTACGACGCCGATCAGGATCAACGGGATCATGGCCGTGATGCCAATGATCTTGGTCGTGTTAGCCGAGCGCAGGATGCCGCCGTCCTGGATCAGCTTGACGATGATCAGGATCACCGCACCGAGAAAGAAAGTCGCGTTGATGCGCAGCGACAAGCCGGTCTTCAGCGAACCCAGGTCCAGCAAGGTCAGCTGCCAGGTGTTGATGATGGAATCAGGCGTGAACAGCCCCGACAGGATGTATCCGGCTGCGAGCGCAGAGCCCGCGGCCTGTACGGGCGACCAGGCAAACCAGTTGCACCACACGGAAATCGGTGCGACTAGCTTGCCGTAGCGGACCCAGCCGAGCGCTCCGTAGATCGATGTGCCGCCCGCCTTGTCCGGAAACAACCCGGCGATCTCCGCATAGGTGAACGACTGGATGAATCCCATCGCGATCGATGCGATCCAGATGACCCAGGAGAGCTTGCCGACGGTCGCCGCAACCGCCCCGATTCCAAATAACACCAGCGGCGGCACGCCGCTCGCGACCCAAAACGCACCGGTCCAGTCGATGCCGCGCTCAAGCCCGGCCACCATTTCAGCTGGCTCGCTCATGCCGTGCAAACGATGACGCAATGTTCAGAAATGACGACGTAGTTCTTCGGCGATTTCAAAAATATCTCCCACAATTCCATATTTTGCGACACCAAAAATCGATGCCCCGGCATCGCTGTTGACCGCGATGATCGTGCTGACATGCTTCATGCCGGCCAGATGCTGGATAGCGCCAGAGACGCCCATCGCAATATACAGCCGGCAGGCGCTGGCAGTCTTGCCGGATTGGCCGACCTGGCGGCTCTTCGGCAGCCAACCGGCATCCGCGATCGGGCGCGAGCAACCGAGCGTTGCACCGATGACATCCGCAAGCTCGCGAAACTGCGCAATCTTGGCTTCCTCACCGACGCCACGGCCGATCGTCAGGATAAATTCCGCCGCGGTCATGTCGACATCATCCGCAGCGCTTGCCTCGATGAAGTCACCGCCCTCTGCGCGGCTCACCACGGAGGGCGCCGCGAAACTTGTCACCGCGGGCGAGCCGGCCCTATCTGGCGCCTTGAACATGGTCGCCCGCACGGCGAGTAGCACCGTGCTGCGGCCCGGGAAGTCAACTTCGACGCAGACTTTCTGGCCGTAGCCCCCGCGGGTTGCGACCAGCTCGCCCTCGATGCGCTCGACCTTGAATACGTCGGTGGCAAAGCCGAACCCCTGCCTTGCGGCGAGCGCTGCGGCGTAGCCGAAGGAATCGATACTATGGGCGATCAGTACGACTGACGGACTGCGTGCGCTAATCAGCGCACCCACGGCCGCTTCGAATGCGTCGGGGTCAAACTCCGCCGCCGCGGTTTGCACGGTGATGATTTCATCGACGCCCGCAACTTTAAGCGGGTCGACAAGGCGGGCAGGATCCGCCGCGAGCAGGGCGACGGCAACGGCGTCGCCCGCTGCACGAAGGCCTTGCGCCGCTGTGATGAGTTCCAGAGATACGGGACGCAGCTCGCCGCGACGCTGCTCCGCAATCACGAGGATGCCGCCCATCAAGCCTCTCCCTTGAACGCGCGAATGATCCCGGCAAGGCGTTTCGCCTGTTCCGCGGCGCTGCCCTCGATCAGCTGCGCGTGGCCCTTGTCCGGTATATACATGCGCCGGACGTGCGACAGGGATCCTTGCTCGCCCACCTCGTGCGCGCTGATTCCCACATCCGCGAGGTTACGGACGTCGATCGGTTTGGCCGCCGCCTGCTTGATGCTGCGCAGCGATGCATAGCGCGGCGTGTTGATGCCTGCCTGGATCGTCAGCACGGCCGGGCACTGGATCGTTACCTGGTGCAGCAGCCCACCTTCGAGCTCACGGCGAAATACGGCACTCTTTTCGCCCGACGTGTAGGCCAGGCTCGCGACGACTGCCCCATGCGGCCAGCCTAAGAATCCGGCGGTCGCGATGCCGGTCGAGGCGAAGCCGTGATCGGACGACTGTACGCCGGCGAGCAGCATATCCGGTGCCTCTTGCCTCGCCACAGCGGCAAGGATGCGCGCAATGGCAATCGGGTCGGAACCTGCCACCGCTTCGTCCCAAATGCGCACGGCCCGATCGGCGCCCTTGGCGAGGCATTTTCGCAATACTTCATCAGCCTCCTCCGGGCCGATGGACACGACCACGACCTCGACCGGATCGGCAGCCGCCTCCTTGATTCTGACCGCTTCCTCCAGCGAGAAATCGTCCCATTCGTTGAGGTCCCTGATCAGGAACTCCGCATCGACGTCGCGCCCGTCCGCGCCGATGACAAAATCCTCATCCAAAGCGGCGACTTGCTTGACGGCTACCAGGATTTTCATGCTGGCACCAATTCGTGCGAGACTGCTTCGCGCACGAGTTCGATCAGTTCTTTCACGACAAATTTACCTTCGTTACCAGTCGTCTTCAGCGCATCCTCAAACATCGTCAGATCCTTCGGGCAGCTGACAACGTAGACCTCGAGTCCATCGATCGCGGCGGCTTCACGCATGCGATTCTGCGCGGGTTTCTCGCTGCCTACCGGATCCGGTATCCAGATGCGGCCGCCGCCCGCGCCGCAACAAAACGAATTGGCGCGAGAGCGTCCCATCTCGACAAGTTCGCACCCCAGCAAGGCGAGCAGCTCGCGCGGCGCTTCGTAGCCTTTGTTGAAGCGGCCGAGGTGGCATGGATCGTGGAAGGTCACGCGATAATCGAGCTTTCTGGCCATGCGCAGCCGGCCTTTGTCGAATAACTGGCGAAGCAAGGTCGTGTAATGCTGAATTTCGAATTTGCCACCAAAATCGGGGTACTCGTTGCGGATCGTATTGAAAGAGTGCGGATCAGTCGTGACCACCGAATTGAATTTCGCCTGGTGCAGTGCTGATATGTTGGCTTCGGCCAGCACTTCGTACAGGCCTTCCTCCCCGACCCGGCGTACATCGTTCCCGGCATTCGATTCGCCATCAAAAAGAATGCCAAAGTCCACACCCGCTTCGTGCAGCAACGTCGCAAAGATCTGGGTCACGCTCTGATTGCGCGGATCGAACGAAGCATAGTCGCCGACGAACCAAAGTACATCCACCGCCTCTTTGCGCGCATCCTTGACGGCAAAGGGCAGCGCCTTGCTCCAGGCGCCGCGCTTGCGCCGGGACTCGCCAAAGGAATTGCCAGTCTTGTGGATCGTCTGCAAAGTTTTCTGCAGCAGCGGCTCCATCGAGCCTTCCTCGACCAGCTTGCGCCGCATTTGTACGATGATCGGGATGTGTTCGACCGCAACCGGGCAGATCTCGACGCAGGCCATGCAGGTGCGGCACGACCACAGAGTCTCCATCGTCACCTGTCCCGGGGCCTTGCCGTGCACCCCGAGCTCGACTGCATCGGGCAGCACATTTTTCTCGAGTGCTGCATTGGCGAATTCACGCAGGGAGAGGATCACATCGCGCGGCGACAACGGTGCACCCACCGCGCGCGCCGGACAAGCCTCATGGCAGCGGCCGCATTTCGTGCAGGCATCGAGGTTTAGCAACTGCTTCCAGGTGAAATCGGTGATTTTCGCGACGCCGGGCTCGGCCTGCGATTCCGGTATGCGCGGCAGGCGCTGCGCTGCCAAAGGATCGCGCACCAGCAGCGATGCAGCTGCGGTAAAAATATGCTTGACCTTGGTCCATGGGATCAGCGCGATCAACGCGAGCGCGATGAGTCCGTGGAACCACCATAGCCCGTGGCGCAGCGTGCCCGCCGTCGCGGCGGACAAGCCGGCGGTGCGCAGGGCTTCGGCCAGTTCGGCGCCGACCGGGGACCACCAGCGCGTCTGCCACACCAGCGGACGATCCTGCAGCCATACCAGGCGAGCTGCTTCGAGGATATAGCCGGTTACACCGATGATGATCAGCATCCACAGGAATGCCCAGTCCTCGCGCCGGTACTGCGGCCGCTCAAAATCCGGATCTCCGGGAACACGGTCGGGGCGGGCGTAATCGAGTTTTGGCAATTTCATCCAGCCGCGTCGCGCCATCATGTACAGGAGACCACCGATCAGCATGACCCCGGCCATGTCCAGGACCAGCGAGAACACCAGGTAGAAATCGCCCTGCCAGAAGCGTATGCCGAACAGAGGATCGAGAATGTCATATTGCAGGGTGATGGTCGATGTGCCGAGAAAGAGCAGCACAAAGCCGTAGAAAATCAGGCGGTGCGCCGCGCCGGCACCCGTGTCGCGCCGCGCGATCGTGCGGTGACTCAGCACTGAGCCGACCATGTCGAGCACTCGAGCCCACGGGCTTCCATCGAGGCGCAGCGCCGCACCCCGTCGGTACTTGCGCACCTGCACATACACGCCGTAGAAGAACACCGCGATCGCGGCGTAGCCGATGACATAAAAGAACCGGATCTCGGCCGTCGCAAACTCCTCGAACAGAATCCGAGTTACGGCGTCAATATGGCTCACGATCTTAGATCTTGTACTCGAGGTCGAACTCTGCGCCCGGCATGTGCGAAGTGCCCCAGACGGCCACCTCACGCCGGTAGGGCAGCGGGAACTGCGCCTTGGATTCCTCTATTTCCCGAGCCAGGCGCTGGCCCGTGAAGGTTGCATCGGCGATCAGGCGCGGCGCTTCGGCATCGCCGATCAGGTACACATCTCTGACGCCATTTTTGTGCCACTCGCCATTGCGCGCCTTCAACTCGCGATGCAGCGAATCGTTGGAATGGCGGCCGGTGACCAGCACCAGCGAGTCGAACTCCATCCAGCGATGGCTGGCATTGGGGGTGCGCGGAATCTTGCCTACGCCTTTGAAGATGCGCTTGGAGCCGTCGCCGAACACGTCGTAAATCTGGGCGCGGCCCGGCTCGATGCTCGATGCAAAGGCGTTATGAATTTCCTTGATGTGCAGCTCATGCAGGCGCCGCATCATGTTCGGATATTCGAGGGTGAAGTGCATGTAATTGGCAAGGTGCACGCCCGTGACCAACGTGACTTCGTGCCCGGCCATCGCGAGCTTCTCGGCGAGGCTCGGCGCCATGAAGTAAGTATCGGCGTTCAGGATCATCACGCGCTTGCCGATCGGCTTCTTGCCATCCATGACCTGTTCCGGGGTCAGCTGGTCGGCGCGGCTTGCATCGGCACCGGGCAGCGGATCGTGGGACAGGCAGTTGGTGCCATCCGAATTCCACGAAGAACCGGTGGCGATGACGATTTTCTCCGCGCCATAGGCGAGTGCGTCGTCTGCAGTCATCGGCTTCTGCCCGAGCATGACCTGGCTCTGCTTGTTCTTCTTCACCAGCTTGGCGATCTGCAGCTCGCGGTAATCGCGGTGATAGCTCCACTCGCCTAATCCGGGAAGCGTGGTGACCTGGTTCAGGTGGCCACCGATCTTCGCTGCCGTATCATATAGGTGCACCGTGTAGCCGCGTTCCATCAGTACGCGCGCGCACTCCGACCCCGACGGGCCCGCGCCGACCACCAGGATGGAATCGTCCGAAGTCTTTTTCGGGAATTTTTCCGGGTGCCAGCCGCGCCGGTACTCCTCACCGGCGGTGGCATTCTGCGTGCAGATCATGGGCGGCCCGCCGATTTCCCAGCGCGAGATGCAAACATTGCAGCCGATGCACACCCGGATGTCATCGTAGCGGCCTTCCTCGATCTTCTTGGGCAACCAGGGATCGGAAATCGATGGGCGCGCCGCGCCGATGATGTCGGCGATGCCTTTGGTGACGATTTCCGTCATCTTTTCCGGGTCTGTGAACCGGCCGACGCCAAGCACGGGCTTTTTCGAGACCTGCTTGATGAAGCGCGTCCAAGGAACCTGGTGACCCTGCTGGTAGAAGCGCGAAGGACCCGCATCCTCACCCCACTCGGCGATATCCCCGACGTCGACGTCCCACAGGTCAACCAGTGAATCGGCGAGGCCAACAAACTTGATACCGTCGTTCTCGACTTCGACACCGGCATCGCCATATAGCGTATCGACCGCGAAGCGTGTCGCAATGGCGCAGTCATGGCCGACCGCACGGCGCACCTGCTCCAGCGTCTCCAGCCAGAAGCGCGCCCGGTTCTCAAGCGAGCCGCCATACTTGTCCTTGCGCTTGTTGTAGTAGGGCGAGAGGAACTGCAGGGGCAGATACGAATGCGCGCCGTAAACGTAGACGATGTCGAAGCCCGCGTCGCGCGAGCGCAGCGCCGCATCGACGTAATACTGCTGAACCATCGCAATGTCGTCGAAATCCATTTCCTTGCAGTATGTCAGCGTCTCAAACTCCGACGCGTACTGGCTCGGGCCACGGGGGGTGGCGCGCGATTCCATGCAAGGCGCATGCGAACCGCCATACCACAGCTCAACGCCAGCCAGCGAATTGTACTTGTGGATGTAATCGGTCATCGCACGCAGGTTGCGCACGTCACCCTCATCCCAGATGCGGGCTGACAGGCGATGCGTGTCGTCGGACTCGGGGTGGATTGAGCAATATTCGGTATTGATGCCGGCCCACCCGCCTTCGGCTTTGATCGAGCGGTGCGCGGCCTGAAATCCGGGCCGGTCGGAGCCGGCGCCAATGCAGTGCGGTACCTGGTAGAAGCGGTTGCGCAGGGTTTTCGGTCCGATCTTGATCGGCTGGAATAAGACATCATGCTTCGGATCGCGCGCCATACGGGTCTCCTAGTCAGGCGGCCAATGTAAATATCATGCAAATAACTGCAGTGCAAATTTTTTGCATGACAGGCAAATTAACTACGGGTGTGCGGCGGGGTGGTCGGAAGCTTCCTGCGCCTTGTACCCCTGCCACGCCTGGTCGATAAGGTACGCGTGAACATTGTTGACGTCTGTCTCGCTCAGGATGTCGGCGAAGCTCTCCATGCCGGTCGGCGCTACCGCGCCACGCAGCACGATATCCTTAAAGATCGCCTGCAGTCCCGCGTTCAATTTGCGCAAATCGGGCGTAACGTTCGGGCCGAAGGTATGACAACGCGAACACTCCTGGATAAAGATGACTTCGCCGGCTGCAATGGCGGCAGCGCTAGCCGTCTGCGCAGGTGGCTTCGGGAATGGCAGTTCGATGCGCGCCGGTGGCGCAGGCACAGCTCCGCCGCCCAGCTTGAACGCAATAATGCGATTGGTGTTCTGGAAATGCACCGCCGCACTGGTCGGCGGGATCGGTCCCGAGGCGATGCCGGTGCCCCCGTAGCCCACCTGCACCGCAACGTATTGCTCCTTGCCGATCGCATAGGTCATCGGAGCGGCCATGATATGACTGCCGGTCTTGATGCTGGTCAGAACCTTGCCCGAGTCGGCCGCATAGACCCATAGTTCCCCATTGGCGCGGCCCTGGAATACGAGGTTGCCGGCCGTCGACATCGTGCCGCCGTCATAGGCGCGCACCCCATCGGAGGTTTCCTGTTCCCATACGACTTTCTGGTTGGCGGGGTCCCAGGCTCGCAGGATCTCGCGGACCAGCTTAACCTTGCGTTCGGACTGAAGCGTTGCGAGCGCAGGTACCGGACCATAGAGGCGGGTATTTTCCACGGCGTCGTACTGATAATCGGGGATGATGCCGTTGACGGTAAAAAAGCCGTCCAGGTATTTGACGGGTCCACCGTTGTGCGCAAGGTCGACCCATACAGCCGGTGCATCCAGGACCGGTATATAAACCAGGTGCGTCTGCGGGCTATAGGACATCGGTTGCCAGGTATGGCCGCCCATCCACGACGGATAGACATTTTTTGGCGACGAATACCAGTCCGACGTTTTAGTGGGCACCGGCCGGCCGGTTTTCATGTCGACACCAGAGGCCCAGTTCACGTAGGTGAATGACTTGGCCGAGAGCAACTCGCCGCTCTTGCGATCGAGCACATAAAAGAATCCATTCTTGTTCGCCTGCATCACAACGGCGCGCGATTTTCCGCCGACCGGTATATCGGCAAATACCAATTTTTGCACCGCGTCGTAATCCCAGCTGTCACGGGGCGTGGTCTGGTAATGCCACGCCTTGCGTCCAGTCGTCGCGTTGAGCGCGATGATCGACGCGGTGTACAGGCTGTCCCGCTGGTCGGGGCCCAGCTGGCGCAGGTCATAAGGCGCCGCATTGGCCGTGCCGAAATAAATAAGGTCTAGCGCGGGATCGTAGGCAAATGCGTCCCATGCCGTGCCGCCGCCTTTGTATTCAGGCTTGCGGTGCGAGTCCCAGGTCTTTGCCGCGGCCTCAAGTTCCGGATTTTCGAAAGCGGCCCCGGGCGCTGCGGGCACGGTAAAGAAGCGCCACTTCAGCGCGCCGCTCGCGAGGTCATAGGCAGATACATAGCCGCGCACCCCGCCGACGCCAATGTCCGAGCCACTGTTGCCGATCACGACGACGGCGCCCGCAATCTGCGGTGCGCCCGTGCTCGAATACGGTTGCGAGTGGTCATAGATCGTATCCACGGACCAGATTTTCTTGCCGGTTACAGCATCGAGCGCATGCAGGCGCCCGTCGACGGCGGCCACATATACCTTGCCCTTCCAGATCGCGACGCCGCGGTTGACCATGTCGCAGCAGGGGTTGCGTGCCGCCTTATAGTCAGCCTTGGGATCGTAACGCCACAATTCGTGGCCGGTGGCGGCATCCACGGCGTAGACATAGCCCCAAGTCCCGGAGGTGTACATCACGCCATCGATCACGATCGGCGTTGCTTCCTGGCCGCGCTGCGGACTGCCAAGATCGTAATCCCATGCAAATCCGAGCGTCGCGACATTGCTGCTGTCGATCGTCGCGAGGGGCGAGTAGTACGTGCCATCCGTATCGCGTCCGCCTGCAAACCAGTTCTGCGGCTCCTGCGCCGCATTTTTCAGCCGCGCCGCATCGACGTCCCCCGCCGGGCGGCCCGGGGATGCGGCGATACTCACTCCGGTCAACAATAGCAGGGCGATGCGGCAGGGTAAGGCGTAGCTCGGCATGACGGGGATGTCCTTCTATTCGGCGTAAATGATAAGCGACAGCATGCGGATCGGCACCTTCTCGAGCCGCTCCGGCCCATGCGCGACATCGCCGCGGAAGGTCAGGGTGTCTCCGGTGCGCAGCACGTAGGTGTGGCGTCCATGGCGATAGTGAATGATACCGGCCAGTATATGGATGAATTCGATCCCCGGATGCTGGAAGCCGGGAAACACCTCGCTCTCGTCGGTGAAGGTGACCAGGAAGGGCTCGAAGATCTTGCGCGGTCCGCGCTGGGCCGCCAGCAGGTGATAGGTATGGCCTCGGCGCGTGCCGCTGCGCACGGTTTCCAATCCCTCGCCGGCGCGGATTAGCTGCGCGCCGCCGTCATCGGTCCCGATGCGCTGCATCAGAACCGAGGCGGTCACGCCGAGCGCCCGGGAGAGTGCGACGATCGTCTCAAGGCTTGGCGACACGCGTCCCGTCTCAAGCCGGCTCAACATGGCGCTGCTGATATTCGCCCTCCTGCCCACATCTGCCAGCGTGAGGTTCTGGCTCTCGCGCAGGCGCCGCGCCGTTCGGCCTAGGTCCAGGGCCGGGTTCTGAGCACGCTCAATCGCCGGCAATGCCGCTGCCGAACCAGGTCGGCGCCTGAATCCGCGCCGTGGGCCGTCTTGCATATTAGGCAATTCAGTTTGCCTCACAGTTAATATTCGTGCTTATATTCGCACATGTCGCCTATGGTATTAAACCACCCTCGCCATGCCGGCGCGGGTTAGATTCCAGTGCCCTATCGCCTACTGCGCTACGCCCTGTCACGGGATCATCCGGACGGACGAATGTTCACCCGCCACGACTCGCTGCGGCCAGGTTATGAGGCGGTAATCATCGGGGCGGGCGGCCACGGCCTCGCAGCGGCGTATTACCTCGCGCGCGATCATGGTATGCGCGACGTGGCAGTTCTGGAAAAAGGCTACCTCGGCGGCGGTAACACCGGGCGCAACACGACCATTATCCGCTCCAACTACCTGACGCCCGAGGGAGTCAGATTCTATGACGAGAGCCTGCGCTTATGGCAGGACCTCGCAACCGATTTCGACCTGAATCTGTTCTATTCGACACGGGGGCATTTTACGCTTGCGCACACGGATGCTGCGATGCGCACGATGCGCTGGCGGGCCGAGGTCAACAAGCACCTCGGCGTACGTTCCGAGGCAGTCGACGCGGCGTTCGTCAAGCGCATGATCCCGATGATTGACCTCACCTGCGCTGGACATGCGCCCATCGTCGGAGCGCTGTTCCACGAACCGGGGGCCATCGCACGCCACGATGCAGTCGCGTGGGGCTACGGCCGCGGAGCGGATCGGCGCGGTGTGCAGATACACCAGCAGACCGAGGTGACCGGCATCCGCGTGAAGGCTGGGCGGGTAGTCGGTGTCGAAACGACGCGTGGGTTTGTTGCAACCCCGAAGGTGCTATGTGCCGTCGCGGGATCTACGCCGCGCATCCTCGACATGCTGGGATTGCGCACGCCTATTTACGTGCATCCGCTGCAGGCCATGGTGTCCGAGCCCGTCAAGCGCTGGCTTGATCCGATCATTGTGTCCGGCTCGCTGCATGTCTATGTCTCACAAAGCGCCCGCGGCGAACTGGTGATGGGCGCATCCCTTGACCCTTATGAACTGCACCAGACCCGCTCAACGCTGGATTTCGCCGAAAGCCTGTCTTCGCACATGCTCGATATGTTTCCATTCCTCGGCGAGGTGAAGATCAACCGCCAATGGGCAGGCCTTGCGGATATGTCACCTGACTTCGCGCCCATCATGGGCATCACGGCGGTGGAAGGCTTCTTCCTGGACGCAGGCTGGGGGACATGGGGATTCAAGGCGACGCCGGTTTGCGGGAAAACGATGAGCCATACGCTCGCGACGGGCCGCAATCATCCATTGATCGAAGGATTCTCGATCGACCGGTTCGCGCGCTACCAACTGACCGGCGAGAAGGGCGCAGCCGCGGTGGGTCACTGAATGGAGCGGCCCACATGAAGCTCATGGTGTGCCCGCTGAACGGGCCTCGGGCCATCACGGAATTCGCCTATGGCGGTGCGGTGCGCCCGATGCCTGATCCGGACTCATGCAGCGATGCCGAATGGAGCGACTACGTATTCAACCGCGCCGGCTCGCCGGGCATCAAGCGCGAATGGTGGTGCCATATCGCCTCGGGCTACTGGTTCATCGCGGAACGCGACACGGCACGAGACATTGTCGTTGGCACCTTCCCGCCTGGGGCACGTGATGCGCCGGCTTGATCCTCATCCGGGCGAATGGATCGATCGGTCCCTGCCGCTCGGCTTCACGTTTGAAGGCCGAGAGTACCACGGGTTCTCGGGCGACACGATCAGCTCGGCACTCGCCGCCGAGGGAGTGACGTACCTCGCACGCAGCTTCAAGTATCACCGGCCGCGTAGCATCCTCTCGTTTGCCAATCACGACAGCAATGTCCTGCTATGCGTCGATGGCGTGCCGAATGTGCGTGGTGATGTCACACCCCTAATCGCTGGCATGCGCATCGAGGCAGTCAATACCCATGGCGGCCTCGCACTCGATAAAGCGCGAATCCTGGATTACCTGGGCCGCTTCCTACCCGTGGGCTTTTACTACAAGGCGTTTCATTCCAGACGCTACTTTGCGTACTGGGAGCGGTTGTTCCGCCGCATGACCGGGCTCGGTCAGGTATCGCTGCACGCCGTGCGGCGCGCGACCCCAAAGCGCTACGGGTTCTGCGATGTGCTGGTCATTGGCGCCGGCCCCAGCGGCGTCGCGGCCGCGCTCGCCGCCGCGCGCGCAGGCGCAAGCGTCACGCTGGTCGATGAGGGCATGCGCTGCGGTGGCAGTGCGGTCAGCCATGCGCCGCTGCAGAAATTGATCGACGAGGTGTACCAGTCGGCCTCGATCAGCGTACGGCCGCAGACCGAGGCGAGCGGGTGCTACGCCGACCACTGGGTTGCCCTCGTGGATCGGGTACGCTTGACCAAGATGCGCGCGAAGGCGGTAGTTTTTGCCACGGGCGTCATCGAACAGCCGGCGGTTTTCCGCAACAATGATTTGCCGGGCGTGATGCTGGCGACTGCGGCGCTTGCCCTGCTGAGCCGTCATCGAGTCTCCCCCGGACGCCGGATCGTGATGATCGCCGCAAACCTTGAGGCGTATGAGGCCTGCCTCGCCCTGAGCGCACAGGGCATCCGCGTCGAGGCGATCATTGACCTGCGATCGCAGCAGGAGGCCCTCGACGCTGACGCAGAGATGCAAAACTGTGCGGCCCTCGGTATGGAGATTTTGCATTCGCATGCGCCCTATCGGGCGATCGCGGGCCCGGATGGTGCGGTCTGCGGGCTCGACTACGGACCGCTCGATCCGAATTTGCGTGTCGATTCGCGCAAGCTTCGCCGGATCAGCTGCGATGCGCTGCTGATGAGCGTCGGCTGGGCGGCCGCGGCGCAACTTCTGCAGCAGTGCGGCGGCAAGACTAGGTTCTGCGATAGCCTGCAGCAATTCATCCCAGACGAGTTGCCGACGGGAACATTTGCCGCCGGGCGAATGAACGGCGTCTATGAAATTGCCGCGCGCATCGCCGATGGGGAACGCGCAGGTGCGCTCGCCGCGGCGCATGCGGGCCATGGGCGCGCCGGCGATGCACCGGTTCCGCGCAGCACGCGTCGCCCGTCACACCGCTTTCCGATCATCGACCATCCTGCGGCAAGAAATTTTGTGGATTTCGACGAAGACCTGCAGGTGAAGGATCTGGAAAACGCCATCCAGGAAGGGTTCGACTCGAGCGAACTGCTGAAGCGCTACAGCACGGTCGGCATGGGGCCCTCGCAGGGCAAGCACTCGCACATGAATGCGCTGCGGATCCTGGCACGGGCCCGCGGGATATCACCGGGTGAACTCGGCCTGACGACGGCCCGGCCGATGTATCACCCGGTACCGATGAAATATCTTGCCGGGCGCAGCTTCCACATCGAGCGGCGTACGCCGCTCGATTCTGACCATGCAGCCATAGGCGCGGTGTGGATGCCCGCCGGCAACTGGCGCCGCCCGGAGTACTACGCCCGCACCGGCGAGAATCGCGAGCAGTCAGTTGCGGCCGAGGTGCGCGCCGTGCGCAACGCAGTTGGCCTGATCGATGTCGGCACGCTGGGGAAAATCGAGGTCTACGGGGCCCAGGCGGGAATTTTTCTTGACCGCGTCTATGCGGGGCGCTTGGCTGATCTGCGCGTCGGGATGACCCGCTATGGGCTGATGCTAGACGAGTCGGGAGTCATCGTTGATGACGGCGTCGTGGCGCGCCTGGGTCAGGAGGCATTTTATTTCACGACGACCACCGGTGGCTCGGCAACCGTATTCCGGGAGCTCTTGCGGCTCAATGCACAATGGGGACTCGATTGCGCGCTGGTTAACGTGACCGGCCACCGCGCAGCAGTTAACTTCGCGGGGCCCTTGAGCCGCGACATCCTGCAGCCGCTATGCAATGTCGACCTCAGCGAGGCAGCGTTTCCGTATCTTGCCCTGCGCGAAGCTTGCGTCGCGGGAATCGCGGCGCGGCTCCTGCGGGTGGGCTTCGTTGGCGAGCTCGGGTATGAGATCCACGTCCCTGCGGGTCGGGCGCATGAGCTATGGCAGGCACTGATGGAGGCCGGTCGCACGCTCGGCCTTCGAGCGTTTGGGGTCGAGGCACAGCGTGTGCTGCGTCTAGAGAAAGGCCATTTAATCGTGGGCCAGGATACCGACGGACTTACCGATCCGATCGAGGCGAATGCGATGTGGGCAGTCGGCATGAAAAAGCCTTTCTTTATTGGCCAGCGCAGCCTCAAGATCCTCGCGGCGCGCGGACCTCGGCAATTGCTGGTCGGCATTGAGATCAGCGCAGCCGGTCGATTGCCGCGCGAATGTCATCTGCTGATCCGGGACGGGGAGATCGCCGGGCGGGTGACCAGCATCCTGCGCTCTCAAACACTTGGAAAGGCCATTGGTCTTGCCATGGTGGTGCCGGAACTGGCGGCAAGTGCCGGTGAGCTCGCGATCCGTGGTGAGGGTGGGGAGATGATCGCTGCGAAAATTGTACCTACACCATTTTACGATCCGCAGCTGTTGCGCCAGAAGGCAGTGACGGCGGCATGAACCAGTTGACGCTGCAACTCATGAATGAGCGCGCCCGGGTGGGTTGCAAGGGGCCGCGCGCGGCTGAATGGCTCAGCGGGCAAGGGCTGGCCATTCCGGCCGGCCCAAACAGTTACAGCTTCGCACCGGACGCGTACGGCGGACTTGTGCTCGCCCGCCTGGGGTCGAGCGAATTCTTTCTTGAGCACGACGCGGCTGGCGATACGCTGCGTCGCGTGGCTGCGGGCATCGCTACATGGCCGCCGGGCGTCTATCCGGTACTGCGCGAAGATTGCGGATGGTTATTGAGCGGAGTGGCGGCCGAGGCGATGCTGGCAGAGGTCTGCAGCGTCGATTTTGCCGCGCTGGACCTTTCGGCGCGTCCGGTCATCATGACGCTGATGGTTGGCGTCGCCGTGCTCATCGTGCCGCTGTCGGGTGCGAGTGACCGGCAATATCGAATATGGTGCGATCCGACCTACGGATCCTCGCTTGGCGAGACGCTGCAGCGGGTCATTGTGGAATGCGGTGGGGCTTACCTAGGAGTGACAGCATGAATCGCGAACAGGCGGAAAAATTTTTCAAGGAACACAACACACGCTATGTGCTGGCGCAGTTTGTCGACATCCATGGCTCGGCCAAAGCGAAGGCGGTGCCGGTGGAGCACCTGGACATGGTGCTGAAGGAGGGTGCCGGGTTTGCCGGTTTCGCGGTCTGGGGTTTGGGGATGAGCCCGGAAGGACCGGACTACATGGCCATTGGCGACCTGTCCACTCTGCAGGATATTCCATGGATGCCGGGGTATGCGCGGATCATCTGCAATGGATCCGTCAATCGCAAGCCCTGGCCTTATTGCTCGCGCGTTGCGCTGCAAAAGCAGATCGACCGGCTCGACAAACGGGGACTGACCATGTTCACCGGTATAGAGCCAGAGTTCATGCTGCTGCGCCGCCGTGACGATGGAACTCTGGGTCCTGCGGACGCGACGGATGATCTCGACAAGCCCTGCTATGACTACAAGGGCTTGTACCGAACCCGTGAGGTGCTCGATGAGATGGTTGTCGCGCTGCGCGGGGCAGGGATCGATGTGTATCAGATCGATCATGAAGACGGCAATGGCCAGTTCGAGATCAATTTTACCTATACCCAGGCCATGCAATCGGCGGACAACTTCACTTTCGTCAAGATGGCGGCAAGCGAGATCGCCCACAAGCACGGCATGATCGCGACGTTCATGCCAAAGCCGTTCTCGAACCGGACCGGCAGCGGCGCGCACTTTCACGTGTCGCTTGGGTCCGCGAAGCAGAAAAACGTGTTCTACGACGCCAGGGACAAGAGCGGCATGGGCCTCTCCAAGACGGCCTATCACTTCCTAGGCGGCATACTTGCCCACGCGCGAGCCTTCAGCGCAGTGGCGGCGCCCACGGTTAACTCCTACAAGCGCCTGGTTGTCGGCCGCTCCCTTTCGGGCGCCACCTGGGCGCCGGCCTACATTGCCTATGGCGACAACAACCGCTCGGCCTGCGTACGCGTCCCGCACGGTCGGCTCGAGGTGCGCTTGCCGGATTCGGGTTGCAATGCGTATCTGGTGACCGCTGCGATGATCGCGGCCGGGCTCGATGGCATCGACCGTAAGCTAGACCCAGGCAAGCCACACAACATCAACCTGTATGAACTCTCGGCCGATGAGCTAGCCGCAAAGGGAATCAAGCTATTGCCGCAGAACCTGCTCGAGGCGGTCGAGGAGCTCGAGGGCGATGCCGTGATCCGCGCAGGCCTCGGCGAGGAGTTGGCGCGCGAATTCATTCGCCTTAAGCGCATGGAGTGGACCGAATACGCCCGCCATGTATCCGACTGGGAGTCGAAACGTTATCTGGAATTTTTCTAGAACCGGGATCGGGGAGTATGGCATGTGCGGAATCGTAGGTTTACTGGTCAAGCAGCCGGCGCTTCGCGGACAACTCGGCGCCCTGATGGTGCCGATGCTGGTTGGCATGACGGAACGCGGCCCGGATTCAGCGGGGCTCGCGGTGTACACGGAGCCGGTCCAAGATGCGCAGCACAAGCTGAGCCTTTACTGCGGGAAGCATGAACTCGACTGGTCAGCCTTGCTTACCTCGCTGGCCGCCGACCTCGCGGCTGTGCATGAAATCTCGGCTATGGCTAATCACGCGGTGCTGACCAGCGCTGCCGATCCTGAGGCTGTTGTCGCATGGCTCGCCGAACACACTCCGTCGGTGGCGGTCCTGTCAGTGGGCCGGTCAATCGATCTTTACAAGGACGTAGGAGCGCCGGCTGAGATTGCCGAGCGCTATCAGTTCAGGAAGCTGCGCGGCTCGCATCTGGTCGGTCATACACGTATGGCCACGGAATCGGCAGTGACGCCGGCGCACGCGCATCCGTTCACGGCCGGCCGCGATTTCTGCCTGGTCCATAACGGCTCGCTGTCAAATCCCCACCTGGTGCGCAAGAAGCTTGAACCGCTGGGAATAGAGTTCGAAACGGACAATGATACCGAGGCGGCATGCCGCTTCTTCGAATGGCGGCTGCGTGAAGGAGATGACCTGAAGACGGCCGTGCACCGTGGGTTCAGCGAGCTGGACGGATTTTTCACCTTTCTGATGGGCACGGACACCGAGCTGCTGGTTACGCGCGATGCATTCGCGTGCAAGCCGGCAATCGTCGCGGAGACGGACGATTATGTCGCGATCGCTTCGGAATTCCGTTCGCTTGCGCATTTGCCTGATATCGCGCACGCAACGCTGTTCGAGCCGAAGCCCGAGGAAATTTATTCATGGCGAATCTGAGCAACACGCGGCAATTTGATCTCGCCAAGCAAAGCGTGCGCCAACTGAATGACTTCCTGCACAAGAATGCGGCTGCTGAGCGGGTCACACACATCCGCGTTGAGCACCCGGATGGCGCCCATTCGCTGGCCTGTGGCCTCAATGCCCCGCTTGAGGTGCAGATCCACGGGCACGTCGGCTATTACGTCGCGGGCATGAACAAGCTGGCCGCCGTGACGGTGCATGGCAACGCCGGTCCGGGGGCTGCCGAGAACATGATGTCGGGCAGGGTGCATATCCGCGGCTTCGCATCGACCGCAGCGGGTGCTTCCGCGCACGGCGGTTTGCTGGTCATCGACGGCGACGCATCCTTGCGCTGCGGAATTTCCCTGAAGGGCGCTGACATCGTCGTCGGCGGCAGCGTGGGCAGTTTCTCTGCGTTCATGGCGCAGGCAGGTCGCATCGTAATCTGCGGCGACGCGGAAGACGCGCTCGGTGATTCGCTTTACGAGGCGGTCATTTACGTGCGCGGCAAGGTGCGCTCGCTGGGCGCCGATGCGCGATTCGAGCCGATGACCGATCGCGACCTTGTCGATGTTGCGCAGCTCCTGTCGCTCGCAGGTCTCTCGCACAAGCCTTCCGAATTCCGGCGAATTGCCTCGGCGAAGAGTCTGTATCACTGGCATGCCGATGCCAACCAGGAGTACTGATCCCATGACGAGGCTCCAGAAAGAGGAATCCGCCGCGTTTGATCGACAGACGATCGACTATATTCAGCGGGCGGCCGCGAGCGGCCTGTATGAAATTCGGGGGCTCGGGGCGAAGCGCCGCGTGCCGATCTTCGATGATCTGTTGTTTCTCGCCGCCTCATTGTCGCGCTATCCGCTGGAAGGCTATCGCGAGCGTTGCTCCAGTAAAACCGTGCTCGGCACGCGCTTTGCATCCCGGCCCATCGAGCTTGCCACACCGATCACGATTGCCGGCATGAGCTTTGGGGCATTATCGGCACGGGTCAAGGAGGCGCTCGGGCGCGCGGCGACCGCGGTCGGTACCTCGACGACGACCGGGGACGGCGGAATGACGTCGGAGGAACGTGAATCCTCGAAGCTATTGGTCTACCAATGCCTGCCATCGCGTTACGGCTTCAATCCGGATGACGTGCGTCGCGCTGATGCGATTGAGATCGTCATCGGGCAGGGCGCCAAACCGGGTGGTGGCGGCATGCTGCTGGGTCAGAAGGTCAACGCGCGCGTCGCGCGCATGCGCACATTGCCCGAAGGCGTCGATCAACGATCCGCGTCGCGCCACCCGGACTGGACGGGCCCGGATGATCTCGTCATCAAGATCAACGAACTACGGGAAATTACCGATTGGGAAAAGCCGATCTACGTGAAGATCGGCGCCACGCGTGTATTTAACGACGTCAAGCTCGCGGTCCATGCGGGCGCCGATGTGATTGTGGTCGATGGCATGCAGGGTGGGACGGCGGCGACGCAAACCGTATTCATCGAAAACGTGGGGATCCCGACCCTGGCGGCACTGCGCCAGGCGGTCGATGCGCTCGATGATTTGAACATGCGCGGCACCGTGCAGCTGATCATATCCGGCGGCATTCGCAGCGGCGCGGATGTTGCCAAGGCGTTAGCGATGGGCGCCGATGCGGTGGCGATAGGCCAGGGCGTGCTGATTGCACTTGGCTGCAACAGCGATTCCTACGTATCGAAGGGCCAGCATCTATCCGCGGTAGAGGATTACGCCAAACTCGGTACTGCGCCGGGCTATTGTCACCACTGCCACACCGGCAGGTGTCCCGTTGGCGTGACGACGCAGGATCCGGAGCTCGAATTGCGCCTGGAGCCGGAGGTTGGTGCGCTGCGCCTTCGCAATTACCTGAAGACGCTGACCATGGAGCTGACCACGATTGCGCGCGCCTGCGGCAAGCAGGACGTGCACCACCTGGAGAAGGAAGACCTGGTCGCGCTGACGGTCGAAGCAGCGGCAATGGCGGGTATTCCGCTCGCCGGCACGTCGTGGGTGCCGGGGCAATCGGCGGAATAACGCGCTATCTCGACTTTGGCCCCGGTACGAACTTCCACCGGGCGGTGATCTGCGCGCTGACCTTGATTTGGCTTGGCACGACCTCGGTACTGACGGGTTCGCGCGAGCGCGCACTGCCACTTAAAGCAAGGACATTGTGATTTAGACCAACTGACTGATAGTTTTGCTCCGTGCTGAGCAACTGGAGTTCGCCTAAACCACCGCCTGCCGCCGCGGCAATCGCCTCGGCGTCGGATCGGGCAGCGGCAACTGCCTGACCTAAGGCCTGATGTCTCGCTGCATCCAGGTCCTTTGCGGAAAATTCGACCTGGGACGCAGTGGTGGCGCCAGCCGATAGCGCGACATCAAGATAACTTCCGACCTGGGCGATTTTGATCGTCTTGATTTGAAACGTATTGGTCGCTTCGAACGCGCTGCGCTTCTGGCGATGGCTTTTCTCATCCCAATCCCATCGCGGATTGACGAAAAGCTGCTGCCCAATGATTTCCTCACGCTTGAGGCCGGCGCCCATCAAGGCCTCCGAAACCGCTTTGGAGATTCTCGCATTCTCTTCGCTCGCCGGCGCCGCAGACGCCGCGGTGGTCGCTATCCCGATTGAGAATGTCGCTTGGGTGGGGGGGATTTCCACTTCGCCAGTGCCACTGACGAGGATTTGTGGCCCAGGATCCGTCGTGGCTTGCTCGGCAAACGCTGCTGGCGGGACAGCGGCCGCGCAAACCAGCCCGCAGATCAAAGCGATTAGACCCCACGGTGAACTCATACTTTGCAGCACATTTTCTCCTGATCCAACTGCTAAATAACGGTGGGTTATCGTGACAATGTGAACTTTGGCGACTTTACAACGAACATACCTCACGCAGTCGACACGCGTTGCGTAGTTGGGCTATAAAGGGCTAAAAAGAGATCTTTAAACACAAAAAAAACATTTAATGTACTACAATTAACCTATTTAGTTGAACCTTCGATCGCGATGATCTACAATTAGCTAATTATATGTCATATGTGAATTTAAAAGGCTAAATTTAATCTATATGCCGCTCGAACACCTCAGCAATACCGAGATCGCCGCGCGGTTGGCGCAATCGATCAAAGCATGGCGTATATCCCCGCAGGGGGCGGCCATCTCCCAGGTGAACCTAGCTCGTAAAAGCGGCATTGGACTGACGCCACTCAAGCGCTTCGAGAAAACCGGGGCTATCACGCTGCGCAACTTAGTGGCTATTTTGCGCGCGCTGAATTTATTGAATGGCCTCGAAGCTCTGGTTCCGGCCCCCGATGACCCGGGCCCGCTCGCGCTGCTGGCCGCGGAGAAAAAACTTTCCCAACGCAAACGCGCACCGCGCACTGATAGAGCGTCAGTTAATCTTCCCGATCAGCATGCCTGAAATCAATGTCGTTGAGGTGCGGGTCTGGGGACGGACCGTCGGCGCTGTCGCACCGCTTGCGGGGAAGCCGGGATTCTATGAATTCCAATTTGCGCCCGAATTCGCGAACAGCGGCCTCGAGCTGGCGCCGTTCCAGATGAAATTTAATTCCCGCCAACGCTTCAGTTTTCCTGCCCTGGCACCCCAGACTTTCCACGGCCTGCCGGGACTATTGGCTGATTCGCTTCCGGACGCATTCGGAAATGCACTTATTGACGAATACCTTGCTCGCCATGGCACTCCCGTACAGGATATTACCGCTCTACAGCGGCTCGTCTACGTGGGCCGACGTGCCATGGGCGCACTCGAGTTCGAGCCTGCCGCTGCCGAGACACGCAGTCCCGCCGCCGTCGTGTCGCTCGACCTGGCGCATCTTGTTGAGGACGCCCGCAGGGCATTGCGGGGTGAATTTCGCGAAATTGCCCAGGAGATACTGGATATTGGCAGTTCGGCGGGCGGTGCCCGCGCCAAGGCAGTCATCGGGTGGAACCCGAAGACGGATGAAGTCGTGTCCGGGCAATTCGACCTGCCCGCAGGCTTTGAGCACTGGCTGTTGAAGTTCGATGTCAGCACGGCGGGCGTGCTTAACAACACTGCCGGGTTCGGCCGCATTGAATTTGCGCACTATCTCATGGCAATCACCGCCGGCATCGAAATGAATCAATGCCGGCTTCTGGAGGAGGGGGGGCGCGCGCATTTCATGACGCGACGATTTGACCGCCGCGGCAACGAGAAGGTGCATGTGCAGACCCTGTGCGCGCTAATGCACCTCGACTTCAACCTGCCGTACGTGCATAGCTATGAGCAATACCTGCGTGCGGTGCTGGAACTTAAGTTGGGTGCCCCGGCGCTCGAGCAGGCCTGGCTGCGCTGCGCGTTCAACGTCGCGGCCGTGAACTGTGACGATCACACCAAGAACTTGGCGTTCACGCTCGATCCAGCCGGTATCTGGGCCATTGCGCCTGCCTACGACACCTGCTTTTCGCACAATCCGGCAGCGGGCAAATGGACGCGGCAGCACCAGATGCTGGTGCGAGGAAAGGCTTGGGATATCACGGATGACGATCTGGTCGCGCTCGCCGATGATTTTGATATCCGCAGGCCCAGGGAGGCGCTCGCGCGCATAAAAGAGGCTATCGAGCGCTGGCCGGTGTACGCACAGCAAGCCGGCGTCCCCGCGGCTGAGATCGCTCGCATACAGGCATTCCAGCCAGCGTGGACCCGGGACTAAGCGGGGCCGACCGACGCTGGCGTTACCTGACCATCACCCAGGCGGGGTGCAGGATTGGAAATGCAACCAAGCCCACCGCGGCGGCGAC
>JANXZG010000062.1 GCA_025355645.1 Gammaproteobacteria bacterium
AGCGCCGCAGTGGCGCGGTGTCACCTACGCTCATCGGCAGGATCGCCCCGACGCGCACCGAAGGCATCAATATGCGCGGCATATTCCGGTTTCCCATCGAAAAATACGCCGACGCCTTGCTGCCGTCCTGGGCCTCCCCAATAATCCATGTGGTGGGGCAATAATCGTGCGCTGGCGAGGCCGAAAAATTCCTGAATCGTCAGCTACCAGAAAACATCGACCAGTCAGTGACTTAGCGGCCTAGGACTCTAGAATCCTCGATAATTGCTACCGTGAGTTATTGCACTGAAAATGAGCGGACCCCATCCAATGCGTTCCGTCTCCGAGCGGCAGCAGGAAATTGCGGAATGCGAACCCGTTCATGGTTCCGGCGACCTTGATCTGCGACTTCGTGCCGAATGTTTTTTCCACGTCAAACGGTATTTTGAGGAAGTTTTATGCACCATTGGGGCCATGCGCCTCGAGGCGTGACTTGTACTGCTGCTTTATAAAAATCCCGTTGCTTAGTCTGTATCCGCGCTTCGCAGGTAGCTATCAACCTTGCCAATCCAGGCTGCCTTGTCGGCGGGAGCAAGAAATGCGGCCTCGAACGAATTCCGGGCAAGCGTTGCAAGCTCGCGACGGGTAAGTCCAAGGGCCTTCTGCGCGGCAGAATAGTTCTCCGCAATATACCCGCCAAAGTAAGCCGGATCGTCCGAATTGACCGTCACGCAAACTCCCTGGTCCAGCAGTCGCTTTAGGTTATGGTCCTGCAGTCGCTCCACCACCCGCAGCTTCAGGTTCGATAGCGGACAGACGGTCAGCGGCATGCGTTCGCGCGCGAGGCGGCGTACGAGCTCGGGGTCTTCCTCGCAGCGCACGCCGTGATCGATCCTGTCGACATGCAGGAGATCCAGTGCCTCGATGATATAGGCGGGCGGGCCTTCTTCGCCGGCATGGGCAACCGCGTGCAAGCCTTCGGCGCGTGCCCGCTCGAACACGGCGACAAAGGTATGTGGCGGATGGCCGGCTTCGGAGGAGTCTAGCCCGACGCCCGCCAGGCAGTCCTTGAACGGTAGCGCCTGCTCCAGCGACTGCATGGCCTGCGCCGCACTTAGGTGCCGCAGGAAGCACAGGATTAACCGGTGGGTGATGCCCAAGGACTTCTCTCCCTCGGCTAACGCAGGATTGATGCCATCGAGTACTGTCTGGAGCGCGATGCCGCGCTCGGTATGCGTTTGCGGATCGAAGAATATCTCGGCGTGCACCACGCCATCCGCGTGGGCCCGCTTGAGGTACGCGAGCGTCAGTTCGTAGAAATCATCGGAATCCTTAAGCACCGCAGCGCCGGCGTAGTAGATATCCAGAAACGACTGAAGGTTGGAAAAATCGTAGGCGCGGCGCAATTCCGCCACGTTCTGGTACGGCAGGGCGATGCGATGCTTTTGAGCCAGGCGGAAGGCCAGTTCCGGCTCGAGCGTACCCTCGATGTGCACATGCAGCTCGGCCTTTGGCAGGCCCAGGATAAACTCCTTATTCGTCTGCAAGCTGCCATGACCTCGCTACGTGCCTTGGGCAATCGACCCCGCTCAGTCTATACACAAGCGCCGGCATTGTTTGCAACTCGCCTGCCTTAGTCGTTAGGATCCTGAAATGACAATCTTCACACGCATTTGTGTCTGCCTCATAACTGTCGCCTGGTGCGGCGCAGCCGAAGCCTCGGTGACGGATGTGCCCCTCAGCGCCGCGCCGCTGGAAGTAAAGGTACTGGTGGTCAACATGTTCCAGCTCGAGGCGGCGCCCTGGATCGAGGCGCTGCACACGGACCGGCAGGTAGCGGTGCCGGGATTGTCAGAGGACTACCCGTTGGTCCGGTGCAACGCGGCTGCCGTGTGCCAGATGACGACCGGCATGGGGCACGCGGGTGCCGCGGCATCCATGATGGCGGTGCTGTACAGCGGCAAATTCGATTTTCGCAAGAGCTATATCATCATCGCCGGCATCGCTGGCATTGATCCTGCGCGCGGAACGATTGGCACGGCCGCATGGGCGCGCTATGCGGTGGATGTGGGGATTGCGCACGAGATCGATGCGCGCGAGCTCCCCGTGGGCTGGAAGGATGGCTATTTCGGCGTAATGACGGATTCGCCGGATGCCGTACCGAAATTCGATTATCACAGCGAGGTGTTCAAAATGGACGAATCCTTGCTCCAGCGGGCCTATACTTTGTCAAGATCTGCTGTGCTCGAGGATAGCGAGGATGTCCGCGCTTATCGCAGGCATTATCCGGCGGAGCCCGCGAACCAGCCGCCGAAAGTAGTCATCTGTGATACCGCGACCAGCGATACTTGGTGGGTCGGGGAGCGCCTCAGCGATCATGCACGGCACTGGACCGAGCTTCTGACGCAGGGAGCCGGGGACTATTGCACGACCCAGCAGGAAGACAACGCGACCTTGACCGCGCTCGCGCGCGCAGCGCTCTCTGCTCTCATGGATTTGCGGCGCGTCGCCATCCTGCGCAGCGGCTCGGATTTTGATCGGCCCTACCCGCAGCAGAAAGTACTCGATGGGCTGCGTTCCCAGCTTAAGATTAAGGGCACGATCAGGATATCGACCCACAACCTGGTTGATGCCGGTATGCCCCTGGTCGATGACATCGTGCAGCACTGGGAGCAGTGGAAGAATGGCGTGCCGACAACCCCGGCGCCCTGAGGCCGAGCTTAGGGCATAATTACGAATCGCGGCCCTCGTGGCGGAACTGGTAGACGCAACGGACTTAAAATCCGTTGATCGATTGATCATCCCGGTTCGATTCCGGGCGAGGGCACCACACCGCTTCGCCAAATTTACACGTTGCCTAGCTGGTTAAGAGCCGCTTCGGCCGCGGTGTAATATTTTGCGTGGTTTTGCTATGGCAACGCGTCGGCCCGCCGCAGCTTGTGACAGGAGATCGCGATATGCGGCTTCGCCTGCTAAGGTAAGCTCGGATCAGGGGGGCGCCGGCTTGATGGCGGATGATCAAGGCGTTTGGCCAATGCTCAGGATCATGCACGATGAGTTCAACGGAAAATATCACCGAGCTGCTGCGGCGCTGGAGTGTTGGCGAAGCAGATTCGCTGGATCCACTATTTAAACTCGTCTACCCGCGACTCAGGCAAATCGCAAACGCGCTGTTTCGCGGCGAATCTCCTGGATCCATTCTGCAACCCACCAGTGTGGTCAATGAGCTTTTTCTGAAGCTGCTGCGCCAGCATTCCATGCAGTTTGAGGACCGGGAACACTTCTACTCGTTCGCCGCATCATTGATGCGGCGCATCCTGGTCGATCATGCGCGCGCCGAAGGAAGTGACAAGCGCCATGGCGGGATTAAGGTGCCTTTGCATGACGAGCTTGTATGGGTTGCGATGATGCCGTCGGCCGAGCTGCTCGACATTGATCGCGCACTCAAGGAGCTGAATCAGATTGATGCGCGCAAATCACGCATGGTGGAGCTTCGTTTTTTTCTCGGCACCACTGCCGAAGAGACGGCCGAACTATTGCATACATCAAAGGCCACGGTGGATCGCGAACTCAAGTTTGCACGTGGCTGGTTGTGCGCACGGCTGCAGGCGCCTTTTCTGCAGCCAGACGCCTCTTGACCGAAGACTCACCGACGCCATTGCTGGCAGATGCGCGCCATTGGGCCGAGCTGCAGCGCTTATTCCATCTTATTGAGGCCCTCCCTGCAGGCGAGCGCGAAGCAACGCTTTTAGGCGAATGCGCTGACGCGGATCTTTGTGCTAGCGTTCTCGCGATGGTGCAGGCAGCTGATGTAGTGCCCACTTTCGCGTCAGAGTCTAAACTGGCGCCCAGCACGTTGGTTGGCCCCTACCGGCTGATTCGCCAGATCGGCGCGGGCGGGGTTGGCACGGTGCACCTAGCCGAGCGGCTGGTCGATGGCACAACGCTGTACGCGGCGCTCAAGGTCATGGCCCCCTATGCGGTTGATGCATCCTTCCTCGAGCGATTTCATCGCGAGCAGCAACATCTGGCGGCTCTAAATCATCCCAACATTACCCGGCTGTTGGACGCGGGCTGGACCGGTACCGGCCAGCCATACCTGGTGACGGAATATGTGGACGGCGTTCATCTCGATGCGTACTGCGATGAACATCGGCTCGGTGTCGAGGAGCGGCTGCGCTATTTCCTGCAGATCTGCGGAGCCGTCGATGATGCGCATCGACACCTGATTGTGCATTTGGACCTGAAGCCCTCCAACGTGATCGTCTCGGAGGGTGGCGTCGTCAAGCTACTAGACTTTGGCACCTCCAAGCTGTTGCAGGTCGACGGCAGTCAAACTGCCACCGTCATGGTCACCCCTGCATACGCCAGCCCCGAGCAGTTGCTCGGAGAACCGGTCAGTACCGCCAGCGATATCTATGGCATGGGCGCGATCCTCTACGAGCTGCTTGCAGGGCGCGCGCCTTTCGGCAAGGCATCGACGGCGGGACGCATCGAGGGCGCCTTCCGTGAAATTGACCCGCCGGAACTAACCAGCGGAATTACCGCTGCTGCCGCGGAGCAACGCGGACTCTCCGACAGCGCTTTGCGGCATGCTTTGCGCGGGGACTTAAGCGCCATTGTCGCCACGTGCCTGCGGGCACGACCGCGCGACCGATATTCGTCGATTGAAGCGCTTGCGGCCGAAATCAAGCGTTACCTTGCCTGCAAGCCGGTGCTCACCCGGCGCCAGACGTTGAGCTATAGGTCGGGCAAATTTCTGCGCCGCCACCGCTGGGCTGTGGCCGCGGCGGCGGCCATCACAATCACGGTAACTCTGCTGCTGGGCTATGCCTGGCTGCAGCAGCAGCAGGCGCTAAGGGAAGCTGATCGAGCGGTGCGGATGCAGACCTTCCTATTCAGGCTGTTCAAGATGGCAAATCCCAACTACACCGGTACGCCGATTGCCACGGTCCCGGAATTTCTGCGTGTCGGCATGAGCAAACTGCCGGACTTCATTCGAGACCCCGCGGACCTGCGCCAGGCGCAGCTCGGCCTGGCGGAGTCCATGTATGAAAGTGGCACCTTTGCGGATGCGCGCAGCGCTTTCGATCGCATCATCGCAAGCGCGAAGGCGGGCGGTAATAGGGCCGACCAGGCCGAAGCGGAAATCTATGCTGGCGCCATCGACCTGCAGCAGGGCCGCATTGCGACGGGGCGGGCCTTGCTGAGCGATGCGCTGATCCTGGCGCGTACTCACGGCGTGCCGGTGCGGGTGCGGGTATTGAGCGAAATTTTCTACGCCTACTTTGCAGACAGCCTCAACAATGGCACCAAGACCGATGCGAATCTCGCCATGCTACGCGCGGCGGTGCAGGAGTGTCGCGATAACCATTTATCTGTACAAGAGACCGCGCTCGCGCTGTCCTATCTCGGCGCCGATCTCGATGAGCGCGGTCTCAAGGCAGAGGCCAAGGCAGTTTTCGAACAGCTTCTCGTCATCTACGGATCGGATCCGTTAACACTATGTGAACGCTCCGAGGCTTACGGACAGATCGCCTGGATAGACGATGGGATGGGCCAGATTGCAACGAGTCTGCCGCTGTATCAGAAGTCCTATGACGGGTACGTCGCGTGTTCCGGGCCGCAAAGCGCGGGCGCGCTTGATTTATTGCCGTACTGGGGCGGTGCGCTGATTAAATCGGGGCGTGCCGCGGATGCGGTTGCCATGCTGCAGCAGGCATTGCCGGCCTGGCGACGGGTCAACGGCGCAAACCCTGAGTCCTCCGGCATGTTGTATTTTCTGGCGCGCGGCTATATCGCCATTGGCCGTTACGCGGACGGTGAAAAAATGGCCGGGGAGCTGCTGGCCTTGGTCTCCGGTAAAGCCACGGCCGATCAGCGCAGCATTGGCATGGCCCATCTGGCGATTGCTGAGGCGCTCGCCGGCGAGCGGCGCTACCCCGAAGCAAAGCCGCACGCTCAGCTTGCCCAACAGATCCTGGCAAAAGATGCCCACTCGGACTATGCACTGGGCGTTTTGGCTGAGGCAGCGGCGCTAAACACCACGCTAGATGGTGCGGCGCACTAGATCTTGGCCGCTGACGGATGAGTCAGTTTTCCACCGGATGCCGCGTACCTGATATAGGCGAGTCAGGTCACCCGAGGAGCATTGCGCATGAATTCAGCGACCCAATCCGTATGGATCGGCCTTTCATTGGCGGCGGCGGCAACGATCTGCAGTGCCCACCCACTTTCTTCTGTACCCGCCCTGGGGGCCTCGCCGCCGATCGCGCAGGATTTCGGGGTATTGCCGCTAAGCTTTGAGGAAAATCGCGGCCAAACGGACCCGCAGGTCGCCTACTTGGCGCGCGGCAGTGGATACACTCTTTTTCTGGCGCCGACCTCTGCCGTTTTCGAGCTTCAGCGGGTTACCGCTGCGCAGCGCCATCCGTCTGAGACTGCTGTGATTCGCATGGACCTGGTCGGTGCCGATCGACGTGCGCAGATGTCAGGGCAGCAGAGCCTGCCCGGAACCGCCAATTACCTCATCGGCAATGATCGCAGCAAGTGGTCCATGGGACTGCCCACCTTTGCAAGAACTGCGACCAATGCGATTTATCCGGGAATCGATCTGGTCTACTACGGCACGCAGGGGCAGCTGGAATACGACTTTGTGGTCGCGCCGCAGGCAGAGCCTGCCAAAATCCGGCTCGCATTCGCCGGTGCCCATCCGCATATCGCGGCCTCGGGCGATCTGATCCTGTCACTGGCAGGCAGTGCGGCACCTAACGACATTCGTTTTCATAAGCCCTTGCTGTATCAGCAGAAGGATGGCGTACGCCAAACAGTCCGTGGGAATTTCATGATCGGCGCGCACCAGCAGGTCGCCATTCACGTGGGTGCCTACGATCACACGCGCGAACTGATCATTGATCCGCAACTGGTCTATTCAAGCTACCTCGGCGGCTCAACGCAGCAGTCGGTTCCATACGGTATGACGTTAAATTCGAGCGGTGAGATTTACCTTGCCGGGATTACCAACGCGCCCGACTATCCCACCACCCCGGGCGTACTCTTTCCGCAGTGCCCCGCATCGACCCCCAATATTGACACCAAGTGCGGCGCCTCATCGCTATCCTCCGCCTTTGTCTCGAAGATATCTGCCGACGGCAGGACTCTGGTTTATTCAACCTATCTCGGTGGCAGCGGCGGGGGCAGTGGTATTGGCGGGGTTGGCAGCGGCGCGGACTATGCGATCGCAGTCGCGGTCGACGCAAACGATGAGGCTTGGATACTCGGCGGGACGAATTCCAATAATTTCCCGATCACCGCTGATGCCTACCTGCCTTTCTGCACGCCCTCCGTCGTGGGATTCGATTTCAACACCAACCAGTACTACGGCGAGAAATCAGGCTGCGCGGGCTTCAACGCCGGCAATGAGTATATCTACGGCAGCCCCTCGGCGTTCATCGTCAAACTGAACCCGACCGGCACGGGCATCCTTTATGGCACCTTCCTCGGCAGCAGCGGTGGCACCTATCCGGCGGCGATCGCGCTTGACGGTGCGGGAAATGTCTACGTCACGGGCGCTACCACCACTGGCGCAGTGGGCCCGGTTGGGCAGAGCGCCGACTATGTATTTCCGACCACCGCTTCCGCTTATCAGGTCCCAATAGCCAACACGACCAACGCGTTTGTCACCGAGCTGAGCGCGGACGGTCATTCGCTTCTGTATTCGACCACTTTCGGCGGCGGCACCAACTCAAATACAAACATTGTGTCCGCTCTGACCTTGGCCAATGGCAAGATCGTGATCGGCGGCGCCACCGATTCCCCGTCGATGCCGACGACAGCTGGCGCGCTTTCGACGACTTGTGCGCGGAACACCGCGACGCAGTGCAACGAGATCAACGCCTTCGTGGCGGAACTTGATCCCACGCAATCGGGCGCCGCATCGCTGGAATTTTCGACCTACCTGAATGGCGCGGCCGCGGGCGACATATCGCAGGTCTTCGCGCTGACCTCGGACCCCAGTGGCAATATCTATGCGGTTGGAAATGACCAGTTTCCGGACTTTCCGATTACGGCTGGCGTACTGCAACCGAGCTGCTTTCTACACAGCACAAGCTGCAATACTTACTTCGTGACCAAGATGAGCGGCACTGGCACCCTCCTGTGGTCCACCTTCTATGGCTCGCCCTCAGGCAACATGAGCTTCAACACCAATCCGCTCGCCATCGCCATCGATGCGAACCGCAATGTCTATATCGCCGGCAGCCCGAACAATGCCGGTGATCTGCCTCTGGACATTAGCGCAGCCCCCTATGAGCCGGGGTCCGCGTTTATTGCCGAGCTCAGCAGCGACGGCTCGCAGGTCCTATTCGGGACATTCTTTGGCACGCCCGGTATGAGCGGCGGCATCAACGTGACGGGCCTCGCCGTGGATGCGCAGAAAGACATGATATTTGCGGGCTATACAAACTCCCCGAACCTGCCGCTCGCCAACGCGTTGCAATCAACCGACGCCGGCGGCTACGAAGGGGGGTATTTTGCCAAGATCAACCACCTGTCGACCTACAACGCGGGTCGCCTCAGCATCCCGTCGGTAGCGATCGGCAATGCCGTCTATTCGAACATGGTTGTGAACGTTGGAGGAATCGTGAGCGGCCCGAGCGGCACCGCTCCCTATACCACGGAGGCCCGCTACGATCCCGCAACCCAGCGGCTGATGATTCCCGCCGGCATCGTCGGTAACAGCACTTACTTTAACGTGGGCCTTTCAGTTGCAGCTCTGGTCTCGGTCGCTTATGTCGAAGGGGCGGACAGCTTCAATGGAGGCGAGCTCAGCATAGGTGCGGTGCAGGCCGGCGGTGCGACTTACCACAACGTGATCGTGACTGTCGGCGGGGTTATTAACGTGGCGGGCGGCATGCCAGCGGCATCGCAGGATCAATTTAATGTGGCGACTCGTCAATTGACCATCCCGGCAGTCCTGGTGGGCACCAAGGTGTATACGAATGTGACCATCACCGTCGGCAGGGTCGTGTCATTAGGGGGTGCTTCGCCTTAGCGCAAGCGATAACCCGGCGCCTTACTTTGGCGAAGGCGCCTGCGCGCGAAGGCAGGTTCCTTTAAACTAGCGGCAACCTTGACCACTTTAGCCAATTTACGCCTGCGGTTCTCGCTCGATCCGAACGATCTGCTCCGCGATCCCACCTACCGCCGCCTGTGGATCTCGATCCTGATTTCCCAGTTCGGTGGACAGATCACGTTGCTCGCGCTGCCGCTGACCGCGGCCGTATTGCTGCATGCCTCGGCGACGCAGATGGGCTTCCTGACGGCGGCCGAAGTGTTTCCATTCGCCATGTTCTCCCTGCCCACGGGCGTGTGGCTCGACCGTGTGCACAAGCTGCCTGTCTATGTCATGGGGGAACTCGTCATTGCGATGGCCGTGACGACGGTACCGATTGCATGGTGGCTGCATTGGCTATCGATGCCGTGGCTCTATCTGGTCGGTTTCATGATCGGCTGCGTCAATACCGCCGCGGGCAGCGCCGCGCAGATCGTGCTGACGCAGATCGTGCCGCGCGCGCGACTGGTCGAAGCGCATGCCAAGAATGCGATGGCCCAGTCAGGCGCTGAAGTGGCAGGGCCGGGCGCGGCGGGCGCGCTGATCAAGCTGACCGGCGCGCCGTTCGCCCTGCTCGCCGATGCGCTGCTGCTGATGAGCTCGGCGACGATCCTGCGCGGCGTACCGCTGGCGGAGACCCCGAGCACCGATCACCCGCCATTCTGGCCGGCGATGCGGGCGGGCTTGAGTTTTGTGCGCCACCACCGGCTTCTGGTTGCCATGGCGATTTGCGTAGGCACGTGGCAGTTTTTCAGCCAGACCGCCGCGGTTGTGCAGATTCTTTTTGCAACGCGCCAACTTGGGCTCGGCGAACGCTCAATCGGCTTTTGCTATGTCGCGCTCGGCTTTGGCACGGTCGCCGCAAGCGCAATGGCACGCGATTTCGGCCGGTGGATTGGCGCCGGGCATACCATGGTGCTGGGATTTGGCGTCTGCGCGAGCGCCTGGCTGCTGCTCGCGATCGCGCCCGCAAATGCATTCGGCATCGCAGCCTATGCATCGACACTGATGCTATATGGATTTGGCGCAGTGCTAATCTTCGTCAACTTCCTCGCGCTGCGCCAGTCTGTTACGCCGGCGCCATTGCTCGGACGCATGACCACGACGATGCGCTGGCTGATCCTGCTGCCGGCGGGACCCGGTGCACTCATGGGCGGCTGGATCGGCGAGAACATTAGCCTGCGCGCCGCGCTTGTCGTCGCTGGCACTGGCGCCATGATCCTGGCAATCGTTGCGTGGCGCGTGCGCATCATCAGTTCGGTCAGGACCCTGCCAAGCATCAAGGCCGAAGCGGTGAGCCCGTACTCCTCGGATTCGCCGTAACCACAGAAATGCGAATAGTTACACGAAAATATGGCCTTAACTACCTGATTTCGCTAAACTCTGTGGCCCATGAGCGCCCCTAAAGAGCTTGCGGCCGATCAGGTGCACCTGTGGCGCGGGGATCGCCATGTCCTCAAAGGCGTAAGCCTCGGTATAGCGCCGGGGCAGATGCTGCAAGTCAGCGGTGCAAATGGCAGCGGCAAGACAACACTGTTGCGGGTACTTTGCGGGCTCATGCGCCCTGAGCAGGGCATGGTGACTTGGCGTGGTCGATCGATTCGCGAAGACCCAATGGCTTATCAGGCGGACATGGCCTATGCCTCGCATGAGCCGGCGCTGAAGGCGGACCTGACGGTACTCGAGAACCTGCGCTTCGCAGTGGGCCTCAAACGACACATTGAAGTCGCCGAGCTGCGCTCTATTCTCATTCGCCTGGGAGTGGCGGAGTGCGAAGAGCTGCCTGCGCGCGCGTTGTCTGCGGGACAGCGTCGGCGCGTAACGATGGCACGCGTGGTCGCGATGCGCGCCTCGCTTTGGCTGCTCGATGAGCCATTCGCAAACCTGGACGCGCGAGGCTCTGAAGTACTGTTGCAGCTGCTCGATCAGCACCTGTCTGGCGGTGGCCTCGCGATCGTGGTCGCGCATCATGAGATTGGGCTGGCCCGCGCCGCTTCGCACCTGGAGCTCGCGGCATGACAGTGAACATAAGCGCGGCGGCCGCAGTAATCCTGCAGCGCGAATTGCTGCTGGGGTTTCGCCGGCCCGACCAGCTGTTGCAGCCGCTGGTGTTTTTTCTGATCGTCACGACGCTATTTCCGCTGGCCTTAAGCGCGCAGCTGTCGCTGTTGCGAGACATGGCGCCAGGGGTGCTGTGGGTGTCAGCATTACTGGCATCGCTGCTGTCGATCGACGTGCTCTTCAAGGGCGATGCCGATGACGGAACGCTTGAGCAGCTGGTTCTGTCGGGAGTGCCGCTGGGAGTCATCGTGATCGTCAAGACGCTCGCCCACTGGCTCGTCAGCGGCGCAGCGCTTGTGGTGGTCTCGCCGCTCGTTGCGATGGCGCTCGGCATTCCGTTCGGCGCATTCGGCACGATGATGCTGAGCCTCGCGCTGGGGACGCTGACGTTGAGCTGGCTCGGCGCGATCGGTGCCGCGCTTACGGTGGGCCTGCGCCGTGGCAGCATGTTGCTGTCATTGATTGTGCTGCCCTTGGCCAGTCCGCTGCTGATCTTTGGCGCGAGTGCGACGGATCGCGCGATCACCGGCTCCGGATCCGCCGGCGCCCTTTATCTGCTCGCGGCGCTATGCGTGCTAACGAGCACCCTGGCACCGCTCGCCATTGCGGCGGCGCTGCGGATTACGCTTGAGTAAAGGCTCATAATAGTTACCCATGTGGACCTGGTTCTATCGTCTGGCTTCCCCTCCCTATGTCTACGGGTTCGTCGGACCCGCGATCCCGTGGCTGCTCGCCGCGGCGGCCTGCCTGATCGGCTACGGGCTCGTTGCGGGCCTCGTGTTTGCCCCGCCCGACTACCAGCAGGGCGATGCCTTTCGCATCATCTATGTCCATGCGCCGAGCGCCTGGCTCTCGCTGTGCGCCTACACGACGATGGCCGTTGCAGGTGCGATCGGGTTGGTGTGGCGCATCAAGATCGGGTTTGCAGTGGCCGCGGCCGCAGCGCCCATTGGCGCCTCCTTTACGCTCGTTGCACTTGTGACCGGAGCACTGTGGGGCCGGCCGATGTGGGGCACGTACTGGGCCTGGGACCCGCGCCTGACGTCGGAGCTTATCCTGCTATTCTTGTATTTCGGCGTGATGTCCCTGCGCAGGGCACTCGATGATGCGGCACGCGGCGACCGCGCCGCGGCGTTGCTGGCGATCGTCGGCGTTGTCAACGTCCCGATCATCCATTTCTCGGTGCAATGGTGGAACTCACTGCACCAGGGGGCGACGGTTATGAAGTTTGGCAAGTCGCAGATGCCTGGGAGCATGTTGCTGCCGCTGCTGGCGATGCTATGCGGGTTCATGATTTTCTTTGTGGCGGTGCTGTGCCAGCGGCTGCGCGCCGAGTTGCTGATGCGCGAGCGCCTGGCCGTGTGGGTGCGGGAGGCGATCAGGACATGATGCAGGCATTCTGGGCAATGGGCGGATATGCGCGCTATGTGTGGCCATGCATCGGCTCTGCCCTTGCAACGCTCGCGTGGAACCTGTGGGCAGCGCAGCGCGCTTACCGCCAAGCACTGGCAGGCGCGCGCCGGGCGTTGGCAATGGCGAACCCATGACACCGCGGCGCAAGCGGCTGTACGTCGTGCTGGCGATCCTCGGCGGGGTGGGCGCCGCCGTGGCACTTGCGACCATGGCTTCGCGCGAGAACATCATGTTCTATTTCGACCCGAGCCAGGTCATCGCGGGCAAGGCGCCGCCGGCGAAGCGCTTTCGGATCGGCGGCATGGTCGTCAAGGGCAGCGTCACACGCGCGTCCGGCGATCTCACCGTGCATTTTGTACTGACAGACTTCGCGCATGAGGTGCCGGTCGAATACACCGGCGTGCTGCCGGATCTTTTTCGCGAAGGGCAGGGGATCATCGCGCACGGGACGTTGCGCGGCGACGGTGAGTTCGTGGCCGACCAGGTGCTGGCCAAGCATGATGAGAAATACATGCCACCCGAGGTCGCCGCCTCGCTGAAGCGCAGTGCAGCGGCGCGACCCGCGAGCGAAGGCAAGGGGCTCGAGTGATACCCGAGATCGGCATGTTCGCGCTGATCCTCGCGTTTATATTAAGTGTTTCGCAGGCATTCTTCGGCTTGGCGGGCGCCTGGCGTGCCAATGCAGCGTGGATGTCCGCGGCGCGCCCCGCGGTCGCAGCGCAGTTCGGGTTCGTGGTCGTGGCATTCGGATGCCTGGTTTATTCGTTTGTGCACAATGATTTCTCGGTCGCCTATATCGCCGAGCACTCCAACTCGCGCCTGCCGCTGTTCTACCAGGTCGCGGCGTTGTGGGGCGGGCATGAGGGTTCGCTACTGCTGTGGACGCTGATCCTTGCGATCTGGAGCGTCGCGGTACTTATTTTCAGCACGAGCCTGCCGCGAAGTTTCTCCAGCCGCGTGCTCGGCGTCATGGGACTGATTAGCGGCGGTTTCCTGCTATTCATGCTGTGGACCAGCGATCCGTTCCAGCGGCTGATTCCGGCAGCCGGGGATGGCGCGGACCTGAATCCCGTGTTGCAGGATTTCGCGCTCGCGATACATCCGCCGATGCTCTATACCGGCTACGTCGGATTCTCGGTGGCCTTCGCCTTCGCCTGTGCGGCGATGCTCGAGGGGCGCCTGGACCAGGCATGGGCGAAATGGACCAGGCCCTGGACCATCTTTGCGTGGATGTTCCAGACGGTCGGGATCGCCCTCGGCAGCTGGTGGGCCTACTACGAACTCGGCTGGGGCGGGTGGTGGTTCTGGGACCCTGTGGAAAACGCCTCGTTCATGCCCTGGCTGGTCGGCACCGCGTTGATCCACTCGCTGAGCGTGACGGAAAAGCGCGGCATCTTCAAAAGCTGGACGCTGCTGCTCGCGATCTTTGCGTTTTCGTTGAGCCTGATCGGCACGTTCATCGTACGCTCCGGCGTGCTCGTCTCGGTGCATTCCTTTGCGACCGATCCGAAGCGCGGTTTATTCATACTCGTGTTCCTGATGATGACGATTGGCGGGTCGCTGGGGTTGTACGCGTGGCGTGCGCCGAAGCTGTATGCGCCGGGCGGATTCGAGCTGTTCTCGCGCGAATTTTTTCTGCTCGTCAACAATGTGCTGCTGGTCGGCGTGGCGGGCCTGATCCTCTGGGGCACGCTGTCGCCGCTGGTGTATGAGGTACTCGGGATCGGCAAGATCTCGGTCGGGCCGCCGGTATTCTCGCTGATGTTCCTCGTACCCATGCTGCCGCTGCTTGTGTTCATGTGCATTGGCATGCACTCGGCGTGGCGTCGCGGCAAGCTGACCGCGGCGGCGAAACCGATCTGGTGGCTACTGGGCGCCGCGGTACTGATAGCGATTGCCATTCAGGGGCTGGTGTATCGCGAGTTCCATTGGGTCGGCCTGATCGGGTTCAGCCTCGGCATTTGGGTCATGTTCAGCGCAGTGCTCGATCTTTTGCAGCGCTGGCGGGGCGGCTTGAAGCCCACGGCCGGGATGCTCGGCATGGCCATCGCACACTTTGGCATTGGCATGTTTGCGATCGGCGCAAGTGGCGTCGAGAGCTACAAGATCGAGAAGGATGTCGCATTAAAGCCGGGCGGCAGCTTTGCGATCGCAGGCTATGACTTTAATTTCATCAATGCCCGCGACGTGCGCGGCCCGAATTACGACGCAGTGGAAGCGCTGGTCGAGATCACGCGCGCAGGCCAGCAGGTCGCGCTGCTGCGGCCGCAGAAGCGCCATTTCTGGGTGCAACAGAGCGACAATAGTCAGGCTGCGATTTCCGTGAGCTGGTCGCGAGACCTGTTTGTCGCGATGGGCAATCCGCTGGGGGACGGTGCTTGGAGCATGCGCCTGCAGTACAAACCCCTGGTGCGCTATATCTGGCTCGGGGCTATCGTGATGGCGATCGGTGGATTCATCGCTGCGCGCGACCGGCGCTACCGCAGGAGCACCGTCTGATGTGGAAATTCCTGCTGCCCGCCGTCATGTTCGCGGCGATCATAGTTTTATTCGTCGTAGGGCTCAATCCGCAGCGCGATATCCATGCTCTGCCATCGCCGCTGATTGGCAAGTCGGCGCCGCAGTTCACCTTGACCGATGTGCTCGACCCCTCGCGCCAGGTCAGCAATGCGCCACTGCACGGCCAGGTATATGTGTTCAATGTCTGGGCCACCTGGTGCGCCGGATGCCGGCAGGAGCATGAGGCGCTGCTGGCGATCGCCAAGCAAAATCTGGTGCCGATCGTGGGCCTTGACTGGAATGATGATCGGGACAAGGCCGAGCGGTGGCTCACGCAGCTAGGTAATCCCTATAATCAGGTCGCCTTCGACAACGAGGGGCGCGTGGCGATCGATTGGGGCGTCTATGGTGCGCCCGAGACCTTTCTTGTCGATGCGCACGGGCAAGTCATTTTCAAGCACATCGCGCCGCTGACAATGCAGATCTGGCAGCAGGAGTTCGTGCCGCGCATTGCGATCGCCCGCCGGGGTGGCGCATGAACATCAGGACCGCGCTGCTCGGATTCGCGCTTGTGATGATCGGGGGCGCGGCCTGGTGCGTCGATGCCAATGGTCAGCTTGAGGATCCGGCGCTGCAAGCGCGCTTTGAAAGCATCACGAAGGACCTGCGCTGTCTGGTCTGCCAGAACGAATCGGTCGCGGATTCCAATGCCTCGCTCGCCGATGACCTGCGCCGCCAGGTGCGCGAGATGCTGGTGGCCGGTAAAACCGATCCGCAGATATTTGACTACATGACCGCGCGCTATGGCGAGTTTGTGCGCTACAACCCGCCGCTGGAGGCCAAGACTTACCTGATCTGGGGCGCGCCTTTCCTGCTGCTGCTGGCAGGGGTCGGCATCGTCTACCGGATTATGCGCGTGCGCTCGCGCATGCCCATCGATGACGGGATGCCGGACGAATCATGACGCCGAGCTTTATCGTCATCGCCGCGCTGATGTCGATAGGCGCTGCGGCAGCGGTTGCCTGGCCTCTTATCCGCGACCCTGGCGCCCGCCTGGCCGGCATCGGGGCGGCAGTGCTGGTCGTCGCCGCCGCGGCGGGTCTTTATCCGCTTTGGTCCAACTGGGACTGGCATGTCGAACCAGCCCGGCATGCGCAGGTCGCATCGCCGGAAGTTGCCGCCATGGTGTCCAAGCTCGAGACGCATTTGCGCGATCAGCCCGACGATTTGCAAGGCTGGCTGATGCTGGGTCGCTCATACTTGGCGCTGGAGCGCCTGGATGAGGGCGTCGTTGCCTACGATCATGCCGAGCAGTTAGGGGCCGGCAAGAACCTGGAAGCGATCCTGGGATTGGGCGAGGCGCTGAACCTTCGCGCCGGTGGGGATATTACGCCGCAGGTCGCAAAGCTCTTCGAACAGGGCGTGGCGCTCGCGCCGGATGATATGCGGGCGCTTCTTTATAGCGGGTTCGCAGCAGCCGCGCGCGGCGATGCGGCGCTGGCCCGCAGCCGCTGGCTCGCCGTCAAGGCGCAGAATCCTCCGGCTCCCGTCATTGAGATGCTGGACCAGCGCATCGCCGAGCTCGGGCCGCAGTCCGGGCCTGCGGCGCCGCCCAGCGCGGCCACTGCCACGGTGATGGTGCGACTGTCGATAGCGCCTGCATTAAAATCGCGCCTGCGCGCCGATGCACCTTTATTTGTATTTGCCCGGATCCCGGGCGGCGGCGGTCCCCCGCTTGCGGTCAAGCGCCTGACCATTGCTGCGATCGGCACAGAGATCCAGTTGTCATCGGCGGATTCGATGACTCCGGAGCGGGCGCTGAGCAAGGGGCAGGACCTCACGATCACCGCGCGCATATCCTTCGGCGGCGGACCGCTGCCGGCGAGCGGGGATTTTTACGGTGAACTGGCCTATTCGGTCGGGCACGATGGCGTGCGCGACCTCATCATCGACAAAATTACGCCTTAGTTTGCCTTGGCGGTTCGCCAGCGCTACTGGCTGGCTCGACCTGCCCGCTATCGAGCTGTTTAGGCTCTGAGATTTTGGCGATTCAGAGCAGGGCAATCGGGTGAGGCTTAATCTGAGCGCTGGTTTGTCGGACCACACACGCATCTTGGGGTGGTACCCTGCGATCCATTGGGTCGTCGCTCTATTTACCGGAAGCTTTCGAGCGCCACGGCAACAACAAACACCATTGGCACTTCCGTCATTCCGACAAGCAACCCATCGCGCGCCTCAAATGTTTTTGCCCGCCGGGATGCCCCAGCGAAACCAGGCCAATAGGGATAGCGGCAAGTATTAGGAATGCAAATAGTAATCTAGTCGATGTACCTTTTGGACTAGGTGCAAAAGCGGCGCGCGTGTTTGCGCGCAGGCGCTGCAATGAGTGACGAAGCGACCTTTCCGGATCCTCTTCCGTATCCTTCACGCGTTGTGCAGTGGCAGGTTCATTACGACGCGTAACGAATATGGCCACGACGGCTGCAGCTAGTACCAGAATTAAATACCCCGGTGACCAGCATCCCTGGGCGCTTCCAGCCTTGATGAGCCTCAGGTCAAATGAAAAGGTCGTCCGTTTCAACGCCAGGCATGCCAGTGCGACCGCAACAACAAAATAATAAGGTAAACGGCGGAGCGTATGCTTTGTCTCCGTCAAAGGCCGCGTCGTTAAAATCTAGGCCTTGAGCCACGTGACCGTGGCGATGCCCGCAATGGTCATCGCCAGCGATCCGACCAAGTGCACGCCAATAGCTGCAACAGCCCAAAGCGTACGACCTGCCTGCAACAGAGTGACGATCTCTGCGGAGAAGGTCGAAAATGTAGTCAGGCCACCGCAAAACCCGGTCGTGATAAACAGGCGCCATTCCGGCGCGAACGCGGGGTAAAGGGTAAAGAACCCCAGGGCAATGCCGATGATGTAGCAGCCGATCAGGTTCGCGGCGAGCGTACCGGGCGGAATGGCCGGAAACGCGCTGTTAAGAAAAATAGCCAGCACCCAGCGCATCAGGCAGCCGAGCACGCCGCCAATTGACACGGCGATGAATGATCGCCACATCATGCCGTCATCACAGTTTTCTTGTGTACGAGGAAATACACCGGCGCTCCACAGGCGAGCAGCACGAAGCCCCAGCCCACCGCTTCCTGCCCGGCGCCAATCAGGGTCCAGATCGAATAGACCGCCGCGACACACCCTACCATAGCGAGTGGCATAGTCCGCATGGTCGCCGCCGACATTTGTTTCGTCCAAACCAGCCGCAGCAGCGCGAGGCTGCAGACCGCATACATGACGAGGCAGGCGGTCGTCGATAGCAGGATCATGAACGTGAAAATGTTGGCGAGCGATTTCTGGAAATTCATCAGGTACAGCGCGGTGACCAGCGCACTGCCGAACACCAGCCCGAATCCGGGCGTCTGCCGCGAGGACTGGCGCGCGAAGATGGCTGGAAATACGCCGGTCTTGGCCATGGCGGCGGGTAGTTCTCCCTGCAGCAAGATCCATCCATTGAGGCAGCCGAATGCGCTGATGGTGACAAACAGCGCAAATAACTTGCCCGCGGCACTGCCCCACAGCTGGCGCGCCAGATCGACAAACGGTGCATCCGAGTGCGCCAGCATCTGCGCTGGTATTAGCAGCAACACGGTGCTACAGGCGATAATGCAGATGCACGCGGTCAGGATGCCCCCGATCAGCGTCGCACGCGGTATGGTGCGCGCGGGGTTTCGCACCTTGTCGGCAGGTATGGTCGCCGATTCCATGCCGAGCAGTGCCCAGAGCGTCAACGTGATCGTCGCAGTCGTGCCCGAGAGGCTGACGGGCAGATGGATGACCGGCGACTGGCTCATCTTGCCGACCGACATGAAACCGACCGCTGCAACGGCAAACAGCGGCAGCAGTTTCAGTACCGTCGTGACCGACTGGACCCAGCCGGAGGCCTTGATGCCGTACCAGTTCACGAACGTCAGACCCCACAAGGTGACCATCGTGATCGTGGTCGACAGCAGCGGCGAGGTCCCGACTTGCGGAAAAATCGGAGTCAGGTAACTCACGCCGCCGGTCACGATCGCCGCGTTGCCAACCCAGATGGATATCCAGTATCCCCAGGCGACGATGAACGCAGGGAATGGACCGAAGGCGAGCAGGGCAAAAGTATAGGGCCCGCCCGCCTTTGGATGGGCCCGGCTTAACTGCGAAAACAGCACGGTCAGAAAGATCGCGCCTGTTGCCGTGATCAGCCAGCCCACGAGCCCGCTAGCCCCATAGGGCGCGAGCGATGCCGGTAGCATGAACACGCCGGAGCCGATCGAATTGCCGATGACCAGCGCGACACTCATCCAGAAGCCGATCAACTGGGGCCGCGGCGCCTGGATCACGTGCAATCTGGTATCGTGCGGGCGTTGACAGATCGCATCGGATTGATCCTAATCGGTTTGTGACCCGTAAGCAAAACTGATGGTGCCATCAATGAAGAACCCCCATATAAAGACTGAGCTGCCCGGCCCAAAGGCGCGCGCGCTGATTGCGCGCGATGCGGCCGTCGTCTCACCCTCGTATCCGCGAGATTATCCATTCGTGATGTCGCACGGTCGCGGTGCCGAGGTCTGGGACGTCGATGGCAATCGCTTCATTGATTTAGCAGCGGGTATTGCCGTATGCAGTACTGGCCACAGCCACCCCGCTGTGGTCGCGGCGATCACAGAAGCGGCTTCACGCTTCCTGCATATCTCCTCTGACTACTGGCATGAAGGCCAGGTACGCCTGGCCGAGCGTATGAACGAGATCGCACCGATGCGAGAGCCCGTCATGAGTTTCTTCGCGCAGTCCGGCACCGAAAGCGTTGAGGGCGCGCTGAAGCTGGCGCGCTACGTGACCGGCCGGCCACGCTTCCTGGGTTTCCTCGGCGGCTTTCACGGGCGCACGATGGGCTCGCTCGCATTCACGTCAAGCAAGTACACCCAGCAGAAGGGCTTCTCCGGCACGATGCCGGGCGTCACGCACGTGCCTTTTCCTAACCCCTACCGGCCGCTCTTTGCCGGAGCTGACCAAGGGCGGGAGGTATTGCGTTACATCGAGGAGCAGCTATTCGCGGCCAACATTCCGCCCGGCGAAGTGGCCGGCATCCTGATCGAACCAATCCAGGGCGAGGGCGGGTACCTGGTGCCGCCTGATGGATTTCTTGCCGGGCTACGCGCGCTATGCGACCGGCATGGGATCCTGCTGATCCTCGATGAGGTCCAATCCGGCATTGGCCGCACCGGCACCATGTTCGCATGCCAGCAATGGGATGTCGTGCCCGACATCATGACGCTCGCCAAGGGCTTGGGATCCGGCATGCCGATCGGCATGGTCGTGGCAAAAAAGTCGATCATGGAAAAGTGGCCGCGCGGCGCGCATGGCAATACCTATGGCGGAAATCCCCTATGCTGTGCCGCGGCACTCGCGACCATCGATCTCGTCGAGCGTGAATACCGCCAAAATGCGGCCAAAGTGGGCGCGTATTTCATTGAGCGTCTGCGCGCGCTCGCGCAGAAGTTCCCGGTGGTCGGCGAAGTACGCGGCAAGGGGCTGATGATTGGCGTTGAGCTGGTCGAGGATCGGGCCAGCAAGGCGCCAGCTCGCAAACTATGCGATTCACTAATCAATCGCGCGTACCAAAACGGCTTGCTGCTGCTATCCTGCGGGTTGAGTACCGTGCGATTCATGCCGCCGCTGATGATCAATGCAGCGACCGTCGACGAGGCCATGAACCTGCTTGAGATCAGCCTGATCGAGGCGCTCGCAAGCTCACGCACTCACTGAACAAGCCTGTTGTACTTGCGCAGCACGGCTTGCAGCGCCGCATGCGGCATCGCAATGACCCGATGACCTTTATAGCCGGTCATGTCCTCGGCGGCGATCAGCGCATTGTCGATCGCTTCCTCGGTCGCCTCGACCGTGGCCAGGAATATCGCATTCATCGACTCATTCGGCAGCATGCTGACGGCGACCGTCTTGCCCGCGACGCCCGCGCCCGCGTTGGCGGTCGAAAATGCCATAAAAATATCCCCGGAGCCATCCCCTGAGATGCTGCCCGCGCGGCCGAGCGCCAAGGTCACCCGGCGGGCGACCCGTTTTAGCTGATGGGCCAGCAGCGGCGCATCTGTTGCGACCACGACAATGATGGAGCCATGTTCACCGAGGTCCGAGGGCATGAATACATACGGCTCCGGCGCCGCAATCTCGCGCCCGACGGCAATGCCAGCAATACGCAGGTTTTCGCGCACGCCAAAATTACACTGCACCAGGACCCCAACGGTATAGCCGCCATCCTTGGCGGATAAGCGCCTTGAGGAAGTGCCGATCCCGCCTTTATAGCCGTTGCAAATCATGCCGGTGCCGCCGCCGACGCTGCCCTCGGTAACTGCGCCGCCATGCGCGCTATTTAAGGCGTCGATCGCATTCTGTGCGGTGACGTGAAAGCCGTTGATATCATTAAGCCATCCATCCCAGGTCTCGGCCACGATCGGCAACGCCCAGGCATCCCCGTCAGGGGCCAGGTCGCCGCGGTCGACGTGCCATTTGATGACGGCATCGCGCACGATCCCAACGCTGTGGGTATTCGTGATCATCACGGGACCCGCGAGAAAGCCGGACTCCTCCACCCAGGTGGTGCCGGTCATCTCACCATTGCCATTCTGTGAGTACCAGCCGGCAAACACTGGATCCTTTTGGGAAGCTGCGCCGCGTGGCAGCACTGCCGTGACGCCCGTGTGCACATCGCCGCCATTCAAGGTCGTATGCCCAACGGTCACGCCAGTGACGTCAGTGATCGCATTGAGCGGGCCCGGCGTGCCGTCAAAGGGGACGCCGAGGTCGCGCGCGCGCAGCTTGGACGCCGGTACCGACGGGCTCGTTGCCGCTGCCGCGGGGAGTGCAGTGAGGGCCACGGCTATAAGCATCAACCGACCAGCGATCTGGGCAAAAATCATGGCATGCGGCTCCGGGTAGTCATCTGGCTGCGTGGATCATCGGCTGGCGCCGCGGATTTTTCAATCCCTGCCGAGCCTGCGGCGCTGCTAGACTTGCCCGTGTGTTGACCAGGATCATATGTACGCTCGTCCTCGCCACGGCGGCCTATGCCGCGAGCGGTGCGGAGGAGAAACGCCTCTTCATATATAACTGGGCCGATTACATCGGCCGAAATACCATTGCCGACTTCCAGAAGCGCACCGGGATCAAGGTGGTCTACGATCTCTATGATGCTGAGGAGACGATGGAGGCGCGGCTGATGGCGGGTAGCAGTGGCTATGACATCGTGATCGCATCGACCAACTTCTTTGGCCGCGAAATCCGGGCCGGCGTTTACCAACCCCTTGACAGGGCGCTGCTGACACACTGGGTCAATCTCGATCCGCGCGTCCTTGCGCTTGAGGCGGCCTACGATCCCGGCAACCGCCATGCCATGCCCTACATGCATGCGATCAATGGCTTTGCGTACAACATCGACAAAATCCGCGAGCGCATGCCGGATGCGCCGACCGACAGCCTGGACCTGATCTTCAAGCCGGCGATCGTCTCGAAGTTTGCCGACTGCGGCGTCAGCTTCCTCGATTCACCCGAGGACGTGATCCAGCTCGCACTTTTGTACCTGAAGCTCGATCCCAACACGACACGCAGTGAGGATTTCAAGGCTGCTGAGCAGCTGTTGCTGAAAGTTCGTCCCTATGTTCGCGCATTTGACTCGGCGGAATACATGAATGGCCTGGCCAACCAGGAGGTGTGCATCGCAATGTCCTGGTCGAGCGACTATGCCAATGCGCGTGCGCGCGCGCGCGCAGTCGGTGTGGACGTGCACCTGGCATTCACGGTGCCCAAGCAGGGTGCGAACCTGACATTCACGTCCATGCTGGTGCCGGTCGGTGCACCTCATCCGCTGGCGGCGCACCAGTTCCTGAATTACATACTGGAGCCCGAGGTCATTGCGGCAATCAGCAATGAGACCTTCTACGGTAACGACAACGCGGCATCGAGCCCCTATGTCAATCCGCGGATCCTGGATGATCCGACTCTTTACCCAACGCCCGCCATGGAAGCGAAGCTCTACCAGACCGCGGAAGTGGATCCGGCCACGGCGCGTCTGATGACGCGCAGCTGGACGCGGATCAAGACCGCCAAATGAGCGATAGCCCGGCTAAGCACCAGATCGTGAGCTTCCGGCGCATGCAGGATGGCACGCGCGCGGACTACCTGCTGCTCGAGCAGTTGGAGCTTGAGTACACGCGCCAGTTGCCCGCGAAGATCCTCGCGGCAGTATCGAAACTGGACCAGTCTTTCGACGGGTATCCCGTTACCCGCCTGGGGCATTCCCTGCAGACTGCCACGCGCGCGATGCGCGACGGGGCTGATGAGGAGCTGATCGCAGCGGCCCTAATCCACGATGTCGGCGATGAGCTCGCGCCCTTTGCCCACCAGGAAATCGCCGCGGCGATTCTGCGCCCCTACGTGCGCGAAGAGGTGACCTGGATTGTCGCGCACCATGCGCTGTTCCAGAATTATTATTATGTGCATCACCTGGGCGGCGATCGACATGGGCGCGATCGTTACAAAGATCACCGCTGGTACGGCGCGTGCCGCGACTTCTGCGCCAACTGGGACCAGAATTCCTTCGATCCGGATTACCCCAACGAGCCGATGTCGACGTTCGCACCAATCATCGAGAGGATTTTCTTGCGTCCTCCGCATGATCCGCGCTATATCACCGGCGGATAGCCCACCTCAGCGTTCAGCCAGCTGCATGTCCAGCACGCGCTGGCGCTCAGTACGGCGCATCAGGTAGCCTGCCAGGACCACGCAGACCCCGACCGCACCGATGACCAGGCTGGCAAGTGCATTGATGTCGGGGCTGACCCCAAGCTTGACCTTTGAAAAAATAACCATGGGCAGCGTGCTCGCACCGGGGCCGGACACAAAACTCGAGATCACCAGGTCATCGAGAGAGAGCGTGAACGACAGCAGCCAGCTCGAGGCTAGCGCAGGCATGATCGCCGGCAAGGTGGTATCGAGAAAGGCGCGCACCGGACCCGACCCCAGGTCCATCGCTGCTTCCTCAAGGGAGCGATCGACAGTGCGCAGGCGTGATTGCACGGTGATCGTCACGTAGGCAGTGCAAAAAGCGATATGTGCGATCACTATCGTCAGGAATCCGCGGTGCGGCCAGCCGATCAGATGCAGCATCGAGATGAACAGCAGCAGCTGGGTGATGCCCGTGACAATCTCCGGCATCACGAGCGGCGCATTGACCATGCCGATCAGTAGCAGCCGACCGCGAAAGCGCGCAAAGCGCACAAGGCCGATCGCCGCAAGCGTGCCAAGCATCACGGCGCCCGTGGAGACAACAACGCCAACCTTGAGCGACAGCCAGGCGGCATCGAGGATCTGCTCGTTGTGCAACAGCGCGCCATACCAGCTGGTCGAGAATCCACCCCAAACGCTTACCAGCGCGGAGGCATTGAACGAATAGGCGATAAGCACGATGATTGGCACGTACAAAATTGCGATCCCGATACAAAGGATCGTCAACAAAAATGGCGAAACACGCTCATTCATCGCGGCCGGTTAAACCTCGAGCTGCTGGGTATTGTAGTGCTGGTAGAGCGCGATCGGACCCACCAGCAGGATCAAAAATACAATCGCGACCGCCGAGGCTACCGGCCAGTCCCGGTTGCCGAAGAATTCATCCCACAGTACGCGTCCGATCATCAGGTTATCCGGGCCGCCGAGCAGAGTTGGTATCACGAACTCGCCGATTGCCGGAATGAACACCAGCATGGATCCGGCGATGATGCCCGGCATCGACAGCGGCAGCGTGACATCCAGGAACGACCGCCACGGCGGGCTGCCAAGGTCCGCGGCCGCCTCGAGCAGCGAATTATCCAGCTTCTCGAGCGTCGCGAACAGCGGCAGCACCATGAATGGCAGGTAGGAATAAATGATCCCGAAATACACCGCCAGCGTCGTTCGCATGATCTGCAACGGATGATGGATCACACCGAGCCACAGCAGGGCTGTGTTCAGCAGTCCGTTTTCCCGGATAATGCCCTCGAGCGCATAGACGCGCAGCAGAAACGAAGTCCAGAACGGTAGAATGATGATCAGCAGCAGGATGTTTTGCGTGCTTTTGGACGTGCGGGCGATGGCATAAGCCATCGGATAGCCAAGGGCCAGGCAGATCAGCGTCGAAAAGAACGCCGTCTTGAGTGAATATAAATACGACAGGCCGTACACTTCGTCGGTGAACAGGTACTTGAAATTGCCGAAATTCAGCGCGAGGTGCGGATGCCCGTCGGTCGAGAGGGTCAGGATGTCAGTGAACGGCGGCACCCGCAGCGCGGTTTCTGACAGGCTGATTTTCAGGGCAAATGCGAATGGGATCAGGAAGAACACCAGCAGGTATAGCAGCGGGGGCAGAATGATCATCCACTTGCCGTATCGCCTCAACCATGCGCTCATATAAGCCCCGCCGGCCCGCGAGCAGCGCTCGGCAGCGCCAACGGCAGCGCCTTATCGATGCCTGTATCTCGGCGCTGCATATGCACGGGCCCTCGCGCACAACGGTAGAAAAAGTCGTTGGGATCGCGAAAATGTCGCCAGGCATAGTCCGGTTTTATTTCGATTCCAAGGCGGCGATGATGGTGGCGTCGCTGCAATTTCTGTCTACAGAATTCGAAGAGCTCGTGTTGACGCCGGTAACGGCGCTGCGCGACACCCCGGTAGTCGCACTTCGGCGGATGGTGGAGCTATACCTGGACCCGGAAATAGCGAGCTCCCGCAAGGTCTCTGTCTGGTATTCATTTTGGGGTGAGGCGAGTTCAAGGCAGGAATACTACGATATTTGCGGCCTGAAGGACGAGCGCTTCGCCAATCTCGTCAGGCTGCTGATCGAGCGGCTGATTGCTGACACCCAGCAAACTCACCTGGATCCCGACGGCATAGCCCTTGGCCTGATCGGGGTGCTGGAGGTGTTATGGCAGGATATCGCGTTCCAGACGGAGCAGTCGATCGACCGGCGTGCCGCGAAGCACCGGGCGATGGCGTACCTGCGTTCCATTTTCCCGGGGCAGTTTACGCCGTCAGGATCCGAGCAGGCTGTACGCCGGCCAGCGGCTAACGTCGGGGCCTTCGAGGTCGAACGGCATCTTGCCGCGCACGAAGCGCAGATTCCGGCGCCAGGAGATTTCCTGACTCTTGAGACCGCCAGCGAGCGGATATTGCTGCTGCGTGATGCCACCGGCGCCGTGCGCGCGTGGCGTGTTGCGAGAGCATCCTGGTAAACCGCATAATGGGCGGATTGACCTGGAATAAGAATCCCACGAGGACTATCGCATGACCCTGACTGATCTGACTACGAAAGACTGGCACGCCCGCGCAGGGAAACTGCGCTACGAGACGCGGCACTTCATTGACGGCCGCTACGCCGATTCTGCTGACGGCGCCCGCTTTAGCGTGGTCAATCCGGGCACCGGCAAGCCGCTTTGCGAAGTCAGTGCGGGGGGCCAGCCGGAGATCAATCTGGCCGTCGCCGCGGCAAAGAAGAGCTTTGCATCACGTGTCTGGAGCCGCAAGGCGCCGCGCGACCGCGCGGCGGTGCTGCAGCAGTTCGCACGCTTGATCGAGGCCAATGCGGAGCGATTCGCGCTGCTCGACACGCTGTGCATGGGTAAGCCGATTCGCGACATGCTGACCATCGATATTCCTGCGGCCGCCCTGAATTTCACATTTTTCGCTGAGCTGATCGACAAGATCGATGGGGCCGTGACCGCGACGGCCTCCGATGCCTTTCATTACATCCTGCGCGAGCCTTTAGGGGTAGTCGGCTCCATCGTGCCGTGGAATTATCCGCTGCTGATGGCATCGTGGAAGGTTGGACCGGCGCTTGCGGCAGGCAACTCGGTCATCCTGAAGCCCGCCGAGCAATCGCCGTTGTCAGGACTCCTGATGGCGGAACTATTCGTCGAGGCGGGGGGACCGGCGGGCGTCTTCAATGTCGTCAATGGGCTCGGTGAAAGCGCGGGCGCGGCGCTCGCGTTGCATATGGATGTCGCCAAAATCGGCTTCACCGGGTCGACCGAGATCGGCAAGCAGATGCTGATCTACGCCGGCCAGTCGAACATGAAGCGGGTGAGCCTCGAATGCGGCGGCAAGACGCCGCAGATATTCCTGGCCGATACGCCAGACCTTGATGTCGCCGTGGGTTACGCGATCAATGGCATCTTCGGCAACATGGGCGAGGTATGCAACGCCGGCTCACGACTGCTGCTCGATAAATCTATCGCGAATGAATTCCTTGAGCGCTTCATCGCAAAGGGCAAGACGGCGTATACGGCAGGCGATCCGCTGGATCCTGCCACGAACTTAGGCCCCCTCGTGACTGCATCGCATCGTTCGCGTGTCATGAACTACATCGGCAAGGGCAAGAGCGAAGGGGCGAAGCTTGAATTCGGTGGTACCCAGCCAGAGATGGCGGGCAGTTTCGTCAACCCGACGCTGTTCTCAGGCGTGAATAATCGCATGACGATCGCACGCGAAGAAATCTTCGGGCCCGTGGCCTCTGCGATCGTGGTCGATGGCCTCGAGGAGGCCCTTTCAATCGCCAACGATACGATCTACGGGCTGGCAGCGGCGGTCTGGACACGTGATCTGTCGGTGGCGCACAAGACAATCCGCGACCTGGAGGCGGGCGTCATCTGGGTCAACTGCTTTGACCATGGTGACATGACGCAGCCGTTCGGGGGCTATAAGCAGTCAGGGCAGGGTCGCGACAAGTGCCTCGAGAGCCTGCTCTCGTATACGCAGACAAAGTCTGCGTGGATACACCTCGGCTGACGTTTAGCCTATATCGTTTCAGTTCCGATTTTGCATGCTGAAGGAATAGCACCGGCTGCGCGCCAGCTCGCGGTGATCCGGAAGTGCCGTCAAGCAAACTGCTTGGGCGCCCTCGGCTGCGCGAGCTCGGGAATCCGATCCCGCAGCATGTCGTGAAATTCGAGCATCCATCCCTCGATGCTCGACACCGGCCCGGGCTCATAGCTGCTCGAGGCGAGGCCGCGCTGCACGCGCGCGCACAGCCAGCGGTCCTCGTTGTTAACCTGCGTGTTGATGCGATTACTCAAGTAACGCAGCGCTTTCATTTCGTGCCGATCATCACGCAGGCCAAACAGTCCGCTGCGGATCACGCACTTGCCGGGTCCGCCAGGCAGTACCTGGAAGAAGTCCAGCTGCTCGGGAAACACGTCGATCCCGAGGTTTGGCAAGGCACTGTAGAAGCGCCAGCAGCGCCGCTGATCGTCGGGTAGATGGGTCGCTATTTTCCCGACTAGGCGCTGGTACAAGCGTTCGGACCAGCGCGAGGATTCCTGTTCGCGCAGCCAGCTGGCGCCGCGTGCGATTGCGCCACCGCCGGTCTGGTCGTCGAAGTCCGGCGTGAACATGCGATAGAGCCCGGGATGCCCGATCGGCACGTGATAAGATTCGAGGTAGTTGTCCATCGCGAGCTTCCAATCGACGTTCCAGACTTCCTCGGTGATCGGCCCCAACGGTACCATCTCCTCGGTACGATAGGGCTTGAACTCCTGCAGCAATGGGCCCCACATCTCGGCGAGCGGCGCGGGCTCACCACGCAGCGCAACGAATACAAATCCTAATGCGGTATCGACGCGCACCGGCCGCAGTCCGTAATCAGCGCGATCAAGGCCGGGAAAGCTGTCCCTGACCGGCACCCCAACCAGGGAGCCATCGTGGCGGTAGCTCCAACCATGGTAGGGGCAGGTCACGGGGCCCGGGCAACTGCCACTGCCATCGAGAATACGGGCGCCGCGATGGCGGCAAGTGTTAAAAAATGCGCGGATGGCGCCTTCGCGATCGCGTAGCACGATCACGCTCTCCGGCCCTATATCGAGCGTGATGTAATCGCCCGCAGCCGGAATAGAATTGACATGGCATACGATTTGCCAGCTTGGCAACAGTACGCGCTCTAGCTCGAGCTTGGCGAGCTCCGGGGTGCTGTACACCCAAGCCGGCATCGCGCGCCGCAGCGGCGCATACACGAGTTTGTCTGATGGGGCGACGGCCAGGTTCGCCATGCGTGTGCTCCGTCGTGTTTATGTAAAGTTTATATGAATATACAATTTATGCTTTTGAGGTTGCCTTGGCAACTTTTTATATATTTTATGAGATTCAAATAGGCACCTTTTGAGCAAAAAAGCCAGTATTTCCTATCATATTGCCCTGCAGCATGATTTATTATATGAGTATACAAATTTATTGGACGAACGGCGGCCCAAATGTTAGGGTCGCCAGCAAAATCAGCCCAAAAATAAAAGGAGTTTCCATGGCCAGGAACCTGAGCAAGAGCAACGCGCATTTTCAGAAGGCTGTGAAGAAATTGCCGCTCGGCGTCGCTTCGAACTTCCGCTACTGGGGCGACGATCGCACGATCTACGTCAAGCAGGGACGCGGTGCGCGCATCATCGACCTTGATGACAACCGGTACGTCGACTATCGCATGGGCTACGGCCCCGGCATCCTGGGTTATGCCGATCCGCGCGTGGACGCGGCAGCACGCGAGGGCATGGAGGTGGGTGGCGTGTTCGCGCTCTCCACGCTGCGGGAGCTCAGCGTCGCTGAGAAGATATCGCGCATGGTACCGGCGGCCGAACTGGTGCGATTTTCAAACTCCGGCACCGAGGCCGTCATGGCGGGACTGCGGCTCGCGCGCGCCTACACCGGCAAGGACAACTACATCATCCTGGAAGGGAGCTACCACGGCCTGTTCGATGCGGCGATGTGGTACACGCCGATGGAGAACTGGTCGCAGACTGGCGATCCGGAAGTAAAGCCATATAGCGAGGGGGTGCCGGTCAGCACCCGCAGCCTCGCGCACTTCGTGCAGGCGAACGATGCGAATCAGCTCGAGGATGTCTTCAAACGCCATGCAGGGGGCATCGCCTGCATGCTGCTCGAGCCGATCATGGGCAATTGCCTGGGCATTTCCGCGGAGCCGGAGTACCTGCGCGCGGCCCGGTCGCTGTGCGACAAATATGGGGTTGTGATGCTGATCGACGAAGTCAAAACCGGCTTTCGCGTGGCCCGCGGCGGCGTGCAGGAACTCTATGGGGTGAAGGCCGACCTTTGCACCTTTGCCAAGGCAATGGGCAATGGCTATCCGATATCGGTGCTCGCGGGGCGCGAGGAGATCATGCGCAAAATCGGCAAGGGCGTCGCGCACGGCGGCACGTACACGGCGCATTCGGTATCCCTGGCAGCGGCCGAGAAGACCCTCGAGATTCTCGAGGAGACCGACGCGCTCGAACGCATTGCGGATTACGGGACGCGCTTGCGCCAGGGCATCCATACGATCTTGGGCGCGCGCGGCATCGCGCACAGTTTCGTCGGACATCCTTCCATGAGCGGCCTGTACTTCGCCAAGGATCCACCGCGCAACTATCGTGCTTGGAAGGGCAGCGATTATTCATTCTATGACGCGATGGCGAAGGTGCTGCACGACGAGGGCGTGCTGTGTGAGCCGGATTCGCGCGAGCCATGGTTTGTCTCTGCCGCGCACGATGACTCGTGCCTCGCCGACACGCTGCGTGGCTTCGAAATCGCAGTTGATACGACCTTACGCAAGAGCGACGCAAGCCAAAAGGTTCCGGCTTGAGCGCAGTTTAAGTTGGCACGAACCCCTCCCTATGACGCCATTGTGGTCGGCGCCGGCCACAATGGGCTGGTCGCCGCCTGCTATCTGGCGCGTGGCGGGCTCAAGGTCCTCGTGCTTGAGCGCCAGCCGTTCATCGGCGGCGCGGCCGTCAGCCGGCAGCTGTACAAGGATTTCACCTACTCGAACTGCTCCTACGTCTGCAGCCTGTTGCGCCCTGAGATCATGCGCACGCTCGAGCTTCCGAAGCACGGCCTGCAGATCATTCCATACGAGGGCGGCTGCACGATGATGCAGAACGGGGATCACCTTGCGATCTACGATCACCACGACTCGCTGCGGCGCGAGATTGCCCGCCACTCGAAGCGGGACGCCGAGGCCTACGACCGATTCTCACGCGATGTCATGCGCCAATGCAAGTTCATAAAACCCCTGTTGATGCGTGAGCCCCCGGATCCGACCTCGTTCAAGCCGCGCGATATCCGCGAGCTGCTGTACCTGGGCCAGCGTTTCCACGGGCTGGGCGAGCAGCGCATGTATGACACGCTTCGCTTCTGGACCATGAGCGCCGCGGACTTCCTTGATGAGTACTTCGAAAGCGAAATCGTCAAGGCTCATATGGCGGGCAGTTCCATCATCGGTACGGCACTCGGGCCGCGCTCGCCCGGCACGGCCTATGTGCTGCTTCATCACTATATGGGCGACATCGACGATACGGTGGGAGCCTGGGGCTTCGCGCGTGGCGGCATGGGTTCGATTACGCAAGCGCTCGGCAAGTCGCTGCAGGCAAGCGGCGGGGCCATCCGTGTCGACGCACCGGTCGCGCGGATCCGCGTGCGCGGCGGAGTTGCCACTGGTGTGGTGCTGGAAGATGGCGAGGAGATTGCAGCGAGGCTGGTCGTCTCCAATCTCGATGTGCGCCGCACTTTCCTGAACACCATGGACCCGAATGACCTGCCGGGCGAATTCCTGCGGCAGGTCAAGAATTTCAAGATCCGTGGCTCGTCGGGAAAGCTGAACATCGCGCTCGATGGCCTGCCGGTGTTTCCGGCGATCCCTACAGGCGCACCTTGCACGCGCGGCGACATGCACGTGACCGACTCGATCGAGATGATGGAGCGCGCGTACGATGACTGGAAGGACGGCCGCTGGTCGCGCGCGCCCTATATCGACATGCTGATCCCGACGCAGATTGATCCCACCATGACGCCCAACGGCAAGCACTATATGTCGGTGTTCGTGCAGTACTGCCCCTACGAACTCGCCGATGGCGGCTGGACGGATGAGAAGCGCAAGGCCTTTGGCGCGACCGTCATCGATACAATCGCCAGGCACAGCCCGAATTTCAAGGACCTGATCCTGCATGCCGAGATACGCACGCCCTGGGATATCGAAAATGAAGTGGGCCTGACCGAGGGCAATATTTTCCAGGGCGAGTTGACGATGGATCAGCTGCTGTTCAATCGGCCTATCCCGGGCTACGCCCAATACCGCTCGCCCGTTCCAGGGCTCTATATGTGCGGCTCAAGCACCCATCCCGGCGGCGGTGTGATGGGCGCACCTGGCGCGAATGCCGCACGAGCGGTGCTGCGGGATGCCGGGCGGGCGGCACTCGTATGAATGCGCCCCCGGCAGCGGCCCGCTACGACTGCATTGTCATTGGCGCTGGCCACAATGGCCTTGTCTGTGCAACCCGCCTTGCGCAAGCCGGACGCAAGGTGCTGGTGCTGGAGGCGGCAGCGCAGGTCGGCGGCGCCGCGGTGACCCGCGAATTTCATCCAGGGTTTCGCGTCTCCGCGGGTGCGCATCTTTTGCACCTGATGTCGGCGGAGCTGATACGTGAGTTTAAGCTTTCGGCGCATGGCCTGCGCTACTCGGGCACTCAACTGCCCACGACTGCACTTCTGCCAGGTGGCGGCACGCTCGCGATTGGTGCGGGCATGCAGGGTGCCGATGCCGTCGCCTATGCAGCCTACGAGACGCGCATGCGCCGCTTTGGCGCAGCTTTAGGCCCCGTGCTTGCCGGCGTTGCGCCGCGCCTGGGCACCGATCGCTGGGCTGACAAGCTCGCTCTGCTTAGCCTCGGCTGGCGTATCCGTAGGCTCGGCCGCAAGGATATGCGCGAGCTTTTGCGCATCGGCGGCATGAATGTCTACGACCTGCTGCAGGAGCATTTCAGCTCGGCAGTGCTGCAAGGGGCCCTGGGACTCGATGCGGTGCTCGGGAGCAATTTCGGGCCGCGCTCGCCGGGCAGCGTTCTGACCTTACTGTACCGGCTGGCAGGGGAAAGTGCCGCGCGCGCTAATGGCCTTGCGCAACCGCAAGGCGGCATGGGCGCGCTCTGCGATGCGCTGGCCGCGGCCGCGCGGGCGGCCGGAGTTACGATCCGCACCGACGCACCAGTCGCACGCATCCTCGTTGCCAATGATTGCGCGAGTGGAGTGGCGCTTCAGTCTGGTGAGCAGTTTGCCGCAGGCATCGTGATCTCTAATGCAGACCCGAAGACAACATTCCTCCAGCTGCTTGGTGCCCGGTACCTGGACAACGGCTTCGTCCGGCGCGTCAATCACCTGCGCGGCAAGGGACTCACGGCAAAATTGCACCTGGCGCTCGCCGAAGCGCCGCGCTTTGCGGGAGTCGCCGCTGAGCGAATCGGCGGCCGGCTCCTTATCGCCCCATCGCTCGAGCATATCGAGCACGCCTACAATCACGCGAAGTATGGCGAGTATTCGATAGAGCCGGTCATAGAGATCACCGTCCCTACACACAATGACCAGGGCCTCGCCCCTGCAGGGCAGCATGTGTTGTCGGCGATTGTGCAATATGCCCCTTATGCGCTTAAAGGCGGATGGGCCGGCCAGCGGCAGGCGTTCAGCGACCTGTGCGTCGCGACACTCGAGCGTTATGCCCCAGGCATCGCCAAATCAATTCTGGGCTGTGAGCTGCTGACGCCCGTCGATATCGAGGCGAAATTTCGGATCAGCGGCGGTCACTGGCATCATGCCGATCTCGCCCTCGACCAATTCCTGATGGTGCGCCCGGTGCCAGGGGCGACGCAGCATCGCACGCCGCTAGCGGGCCTCTATCTTTGCGGTGCGGGCTGCCATCCCGGCGGCGGCGTCATGGGCACCGCCGGAGGCAATGCCGCTAGCCAGGTGTTAAAGCAGGCGAGAGCGTATGGATAAGCCCAGCGCAATGCCGGTCGATTTTCGTCACCCGCTACAGCGAACGCCCTTTCACGAACGCGCCCGGGCCTTATCTCAGGTCGACAGCTTCGTTCCCTGGTCGGGCTACTCGACGGTGGATGTGTTTACCACCGTTGAACAGGAATACTTCGCCGTCCGAAACGCGGCGACCCTGTATGACCTGACGCCGATGGTCAAGTACCGCATCGTCGGGCGCGAAGCCGTGCCATACCTGAACCGCCTGATCACACGCGATGTGACTAAGCTGAAGGTCAATCGGGTGGCTTACTGCGTCTGGTGTAATGATGCCGGGCATTTGGTTGACGACGGCACGCTGTTTCGATCAGGCGAGAGCGAGTACCTTCTGTGTACGGCCGAACGCCAGATCGACTGGCTCCTGTCTTCGGCCGACGGCTTCGAAGTGGAGGTCGCTGAGATCACCGAACAGGTTGCCGCGCTCGCGCTGCAGGGTCCGACCTCCTGCTCCGTCCTGAAGGCCCTTGGACTCGCGGGCATCGAGAACCTCAAGCCTTTCGAGATCGGGCGGTTCACGTTTGCCGGGGCGCCGCTATCAGTCTCCCGCACCGGATTCACGGGAGACCTCGGCTATGAGTTGTGGATAACTCCTGACTCCGCGTTAACGCTGTGGGACGCGCTGATGACAGCGGGGCGCAGCTGGGGCATTCGCCCGATTGGCTCGCAGGCCCTGAACATGGTGCGCATTGAAGCGGGATTCATCCTGCCGAACGTCGATTTCGTTTCAGCCGAGCACACGATACGCACCGGCCGCGATCGCTCGCCGCTGGAGATGGGCCTCGGCTGGCTCGTCGATTTCGACAAGGGGCATTTTACCGGCAGACGCGCCCTGCTCGAGGAGCAGCGCCGCGGAGTCGCCCGGATGCTGGTGGGTCTCGACATCGCCGGCAACAAGCCCGCGCGAGATTCGCTGCTGTATGCGGCGCCGACCGCCAAGCGCGAAATTGGCAGCGTAACGTCCGCGATGTGGTCCCCGACTTGCAAACGCAACATCGCACTTGCTATGGTCGAGGCACCTCATTTCAAGACGGGTACAAGGCTCTGGGTGGACATTTACCTCAATCGCGAGTTGGTCTGGGAACGGCGCATGTGCCAGGCCCTCGTGGTCGATCGGCCGTTCTTCGCGCCGGAGCGGCGGCGCGCGACACCGGCCGCGGACTATTGATCTTCCTCGCTAAAACGCGATGAACTCGTCCCAGCCCAAGTCCCTCGCTGATCGTCCTTGGCTTGACCCCAGTGCGGTCCCGCAGATCGCCATCGAAGGCATGACCAAGACCTACGGCGGCGTGACCGCGGTCGATAATGTCAGCCTGCGTATATTCAAAGGAGAGATGTTCGCACTCGTCGGTGCATCGGGCTGCGGCAAGACCACACTACTGCGCATGCTCGCAGGATTTGCGCAGCCGACCAGCGGCCGGTTGCTGATCGAGGGCATCGACATGACCGGGGTGCGCCCGCATGAGCGCCCGGTCAACATGATGTTCCAGTCCTATGCGCTTTTTCCGCATATGACGGTCGAGGAGAACGTGGGGTACGGCCTGCGGCTGCTGCCACTCGATAAATCCGTCAAGGCGAAGCGCGTGGATGAGGCGCTCGAGATGGTGCAGATGGGACAGTTGCGCAAGCGCAAGCCACACCAGCTCTCCGGCGGCCAGCGCCAGCGCGTAGCACTCGCGCGCGCATTGATCCGCCGGCCGAAGGTGTTGCTGCTCGATGAACCCTTGAGCGCGCTTGACAAGAAGTTGCGTGAAAAGACCCAGTTCGAGCTTATGAACATCCAGTACCAGGTGGGCATCACGTTTGTATTCGTGACCCATGACCAGGACGAGGCGATGGCCCTCTCGACCCGCATCGCAGTGATGAACCGCGGCCAGGCCGTACAGGTGGGCACGCCGTCCGAAATCTACGAGTTTCCGCAAAGCCGCTTCGTCGCCGACTTCGTCGGCACGACCAACCTGTTCGAGGGAGTGGTGGAAGGCATGGACAGCGGCGTGGTACGCGTGCGCTGTGCGGAGACCGGGTGCGATTTATATGTCGACGATCCTGGTCACGTCACCACGGGCCAGCAGATCTGGGTATCGCTGCGACCCGAGAAGATCCGTCTCGCCAAGCAGCCGGTTGCGGGCCTGCGCGTCAATCAGCTGAAGGGCAGCGTGCTAGAGCTTGGCTACCTGGGCAACCGCTCGATTTACCGAGTGAAAACCGAGAACGGCAAGATCGTGACAGTGTTTGCGCAGAACGAGCAGCGCACCTCGGAGTGGGCCATTGACTGGAGTGACGAGGTGTATTTGACCTGGACGGCCAACGCGGCGGTCTTCTTACAGCAATGAAACGCGCACGATGGCTGGGCCTGGTACTCGGCGCACTGGCATTAAGTGCGCAGGGATTTGCGCACCAGACTGAAAACGTCGTCCTGATTGTCTCCGACGGGTTGCGCTGGCAGGAAGTGTTCAGCGGTGCCGATGCTGCGCTGATCAACGAGACCGATGGGGGCAGCTGGCTGCCCGAGAAGGAATTGCGGCGCCGATACTGGCGTGCGGATCCTGCCGTCCGGCGCGAGCTGCTGTTCCCATTTCTATGGGGCACAGTCGCGAAGCAGGGTCAGATTTTTGGCAACCAAGCGAAGGGCAGCATCGCTCGGGTAACGAATGGCAAGGCGTATTCCTACCCCGGCTACAACGAGATGGCCACGGGCTACCCGAACGATGCCATCGACAGCAACGAATTCGGGCCTAACCCCCATGCCACGGTGTTTGAATGGCTCAATACATTAGATGGCTATAAAGGCCATGTCGCTGTTTATGGCACCTGGAGCCGCTTCGACGACATCTTCAACAAGAAGCGCAGCCATCTTGTCATGCAGACGGGTTGGCAGCTGCCGCCCCGCGATGCGCACGAGAGCCCGCGCGATGCGTTGCTAAGGGAGCTCTTTGCGAGCACCACGCAGTTTGACGAGGAAGACTGCCCGAATTCCTTCCTGCAGGTGCCACTGCTCGATTATGTGCGCAAGGGGGAGGCGAACGTATTGTTCGTAGGCTACGGGGAGACCGACAACTGGGCGCATCAGGGCCGTTATGATCTCGTGCTCGACAGTGCTCATCGGTTCGATCACTTCGTCGAGCAACTGTGGCAGGCCATGCAATCAATGCCTAAGTACCAGGGAAAGACGACGTTCATCATCACCACCGATCATGGCCGCGGAAATGCGCCGATTGAGTGGAAGGAACACGGGGCCGAGCAGCGCGGTTCCGAGAATATCTGGATCGCCGTCATGGGCCCGGATACGCGTCCTTTAGGCGAGCGGGGCAGGGTGGCGACCGTGGTGCAGGCGCAGATCGCCTCAACCGTTGCGGCGCTGCTGGGCAAGGATTATGTGCACGATGTCCCGCCGGCCGCTGCGCCCATCCGGGATGTTCTGGACCAGACTTTCACGATGCACTGAACCCTGCGAGGTGGCCGCGCCCTTAGCGGGTTTTTTATATTATAATGATGACATAAAAACCCCGCCGGAGAGGCAAATGCGAACAGTCAGGACAATGGGTCTGTTGGGTACGGGAGTGATCGGCGGTGGCTGGGCTGCGCGCGCGCTGCATTACGGCATCGACGTGATCGCCGCCGACGTCAAGCCGGAAATGGAAAGCTGGATACGCGGGGCAG
>JANXZG010000068.1 GCA_025355645.1 Gammaproteobacteria bacterium
AAATCGCAGGCGATGATCCCCTGGGCATGAAGACGCAGGAAGGTCGACCACCGCACACCGTCCCTCGGCCTGCCTGGCGCTCGAGGCGGCAAGTACTTCCGGACTGTACGTGGAGATACCTGGATTGCGAATTTCAGCAGAAGCTCGTTGGCAACACGCCCCTCACCCCAAGTGGGGTTTTCGCGGCCCATGCGCCGAATGAGAGCCTGCAAGTCCCTTGAGGATACAAGGCCGGCCGGGCCGAGACTTCCATCGTCAGAACAGCCTCCAGCCCGCCCGATGCCAACGGATCAAGGTTTAGGGACGCACCACGACGAGAGCGCCTCGCCAATCGACGAGTCGAGACAACATCGCCAGGCGGACCCGAGTGACGGGATCGATGCGCCGGGGCTTTACGCCCCGCTCTACATACTGGGCAAGCTGCCGACATAAGAACAAGATCTCGACTTCGAGCGACTTTCGTGGCCGAACGACCAAACCAAGCCAAGCGATCAGGTCGGTGACGATTCCGAACAAGATGTGAAAAATGCCGAGCAAGGATTGATCATGCCCTAATCACCCCGAGCTCGTGAAAGCCTGGCGACGGAATATTTGCGCAGCACAGCCTCCGCAGGAATTTTTGTAGGTTCAATGTCCTTGGGATAAGACATGGCCTCTGACCCGAGCCAAGATTGAAACCGGGCAACGGGTCACGCTGATGTATTTGCACCTGTCCGAAATCCGTTGGTGGCAGGTCAGACGTAGTGGCCCTGTCGCTGCAGCACTTCAATCTTGTAGCCGTCAGGGTCGGTCACAAAGAAAAATCTCGCCCCGCCAGTCGCGCCCGCCAGTTCCTTGATGTCACCGGTCACGCAGCCAAGTTTTTGCAACTGTACGCGCTGCGCATCGAGATCTTGGACGCAAAACGCCATGTGCCCGTACGCTGAGCCGTGGGTATAGGGCTCTGTGTGCCCTTTATTCAGTGTCAACTCGATCTCGAAGCCGCTCTCGGGCTCGCGCAGGTACACGAGCGCGAAGGTCGAAAAGTCGAGCCGGTGCGACTCCACGAGCCCAAAGCCCTGTTCGTAAAACGCCTTGGACCTGTCGAGGTCCACCACCCGAATCATCGCATGTATGAGCTTCGGCATGCGCCGTCCCGTCACTTTGCCCGGACTACTTCCAGCAGGGGCTTCACAAGGCGCACGCCGGGTTGCGTCTCGCGGGCATCCGCGCCCCGCAATTCCAGGTACCGGCAGCAAGTCACGCGCAGCACGGACGAGAAGTTGGCTGGCGCTTCATCCGGCGTACTGGAGACGGCCTCGTTGTAGAACTGATTGATGAGCTCATTCGTCGTCTTTGACTCCGACTCGGCAATTTTCTGCAGCACATGCCAGAACTCGTTTTCGAGCCGGATCGTGGTCACTACGCCGTGAATGCGCAGCGTACGGCTGCGCGATTCATATTGGATCGGGTCCCTGGCCAGATAGATCTTGCACATGGTGCTGGGCTCCTCCGGGTTGCTACAGGGACTCAATATACGCGGCGAGACCCGCAATGTCGGCATCGGTCAACGGCTTTGCGACCTCAGCCATGACGGCGGCATAGGTTCCCTGGCGCCGGCCATCGCGGTAAGCCTTCAGCGCGCCAATCACATACGCGCCGTTCTGCCCGCCGATCTTCGGATACTGGGCGACAACCGCGGAGCGGCCGTCGGCACCATGGCAGGACGCGCATTGCACGAATTTCTCGCGACCGGCGGCCAGCAGATCCGCGGGCGCCTGCGCCTGTGTGCCCGCGGCTACCGCCAAGAGCAGCAATGCCCCCGCAATCCCGGCAGACCCGCTGGTCAATACAGCACACTGCGTGGCAGTGCCAGCGCCGCGGGCGAGGGCAGCTGGCCCGCCGCACTGAGTTGATCGACCACGCGGCGCCGCTGCGCGGCGGTATCCACGCGTTCTCTTCGCAACAAGCCAACCTCGCTGGCCGAGTACGGTTTGAAGTCACCTGGCAGCTGCTGGCCGCTGTAGGTGTATAGCAGCCAGTTCATGAGAGCGGCGATTTCCTCATCCGAGCTCGGGTTCAGCGCGACATTGGGCACCTGGATGAGGTAACTGCGCCCTTCGGGACTTCTCGCAAAATATCCGATTCGGCCGGCCAGTGTCGGAATCTCGGTGACCGAGACGCCCTGCGGACCGTGGCAGCCCTGGCAATTCTCGGCGTACACGCGCGCGCTGTGCGACATGGGTGTCACGCGCAGACCGTTCTGACGGGTCAGCACGTCCGGCACATTGGAGACAGGCGTGCTTTGCGCGAGCACCGGCTGCGCCAGTGCTAGGCCGAGCGCCACGGCACACCCGCCTGCCAGCGCTGCGCTGTTCAGGCACCGGGGCATTATTCGACCAGACCCACGAGCCCGGCGCTGGAGCAATGGTAGACCATGCTGGACGCGCCGAAGCACCAGACAATGTCATTGTTGACCTGCGGCCGATACGAGGGCATGTCCCCTTCCTGACCGAGGCAGGCACAGCGACCGCAGGAATCCTGGCCACAACAGTCGCGGTACGCAATCAGGTACGTCTTGCCATCTTCCGGGTTGATGCAGGATCCCACCCACGAGGTCGGCGAAGGCGATGTGCCGGGCGGGCAGGTGCTCGGTCCGCCACCGCAGCAGGCGCACAGGTATCCGTCGCTCGAACAGTACCGCCAGTAGTTGCACTGGGTCGGGTCGGTCGTTTGCGCGTGCTTCGCAAAGTCGGAAGCAAACTTGCCAGCGGCCTTGGCCGGGCGATCCGCTGCCTGCGCCTGGCGCGACACCGGCAGCAGCGGCAGCGCCGACGCGGCCACCATCCACGCGCCCGATCGTGACAGGAAGCTGCGACGCGATACCAGTTGTGCGGCGGTGCGGCTGAGGCGCTCGACCGTACGGTCGAAACGCCGGGCAAAGATCGGTTTCATAGGGGGGTGATCTCTGGTTTGGGGTGTTCGCGCCTGCTCCTGGCAGCGAGGTAGGACTGAATGGTTCCGAAGCCCGTCTCCTCGGCGATGATCAGGCTCTCGAGATGCTCGCGGCTGTTGACGAGCCCCTTGGCACGAATGACGCCTTCGGCATCGATCAGGACCGCATAGGGCAGCTTGCCGACTTGAAAGGCGAGGCCCACCTGCGGCGAGTTGACGTAGGTCAGTTCGCCAAGGCCAAATTTTGTGACCATGGCCTGCTGCTCAGTCACTTCTCCGTCTCCGACCAGCACGATGTCGAGCCGCTCGGCCGCGGAGAACGATCGTGCTATGGGCAGAAGTTTCTTGCAGACCGGGCAGGTCGCCGAGACGAACAGCAGCAGGCGGCTGCGTCCCTGCGTCGATGCGCCCCCGACGACGATAGGTGCGCCGGCGAGGGTCGTGGCAGACACCTGCGGCGCCATCTCGCCGGCGGCCGGGCCCCGATCGCTGGTCATCGCGCCCATCGGTGCAACCCGTTCGTGCAGAATGCCAACCTGCCTCGCGAGTCCGAACAGCAGTATCGCCAGGGCCAGCGTGACGAGGAGCTGCAACACCACAAGGTACGGAAGTGCCTGTTGCATGCCCGCTCGCCTACCGGCCACTTTGCGGCGCGCTGCGCCGGAAGTTATCTTCGTACCGGGGCAGCGGCCGCGCCAGGACCACGCCGACGACCGGGTACAGAAATCCGAGCGTGACGACGATGCCCACGGCCAGCAGCACCTCGAACACCGAGAGGGGCCGCGAACCTGGCGGCAGGCACAGCGTCAATGCCAGCATCGCCAGCAGGATATTGCGGCCAACCATCCAGCTGGAAATTCCATTGCGCAGCTGCGTCCCGAAGCATCCGCAGTCGATCGCGCGACGGCCGCGGGCGATGTTGATGCCCATGGCAACTGCGTACAGGACCAGGAGTGCCGCCGCGGCTGCGGCGCCGAGCGGGCGGGCGAACGGCAGCAACAGCAGCACGCTGGCCGTCACCTCGGCGCACGGTAGGGTGACTGCGAAGATGGCGGCAGCACTCGGCAGCAGACGATAGTTCTCGACCACGCCCTGCCACCGTTCCCAGGCGAGCGCCTTGTGGGCAGCCGCGCCAGCCAGCAGGGCCGCCAGCGAGAGCGAGATTGTCAGCGCGACCAGTGGATCCATGGCGCTCAGTCACCCCACACAGTCAGCAGTTGCGGCGTAAAGCCGAGCGGCCGGGTGCTGTAGAGCCGCTTTCCCGTGGCCACCTGGTAGGCATCGATACGCTGGCTGTCGGTGATCACGTAAACCAGCGGATCACCGTCGGGGGATACCGCGACCGACTGCGCGGACTCGCGCAGCCGGATGCGTTGCATCCGCCGCCCGGTCGCGGCATCGAATTGCCACACCTCGCTGCCAGAGGTCTTGTGGGTCCAGTCCCGGCCCTGGTGCATCAGCACGTACAACTGGCGGTCGCTGGAGTGAAAATGGCTGACCTGCCAGCCCCCGGGCCGCCACCCGGCGGCACGCTCGGCAGCGCTGGTCAGCGACCATCGGGCACCCGGCATGGCCTGTTCCGCGGCGAGGCTCACGGGGACCACATCGCCGTGGTAGGTCACCAGGTACAGCATCTGCCCCTTCTTATCCCACGCAGAGTGCTCGAACGCGGGATCGCCCTTCGCATCGAAAACCTTGTCCGTGCGCCTGGTCGTTGCGATAGCGGCGGCGTCGAAGGTCACCGTCGCCACCGCGCCGTCCGCACACAGCGTGGAGAAGCGATTCGGCGCCTGCGCGAACACGAGTCCACAGCCAGGTATCGCAATGTAGCCGACCGTCTCGCGCTTGATCAGGTCGGTAACCGTCACTGCCGTGGAGGGCGCCAGGTTGTAGGTCAGGCCGTAATGGCCATCCGGCGTGACGTCGAAGTTGTATTTCTTCGATACGATCATCAGGCGGCCTTGAGGAAGCGGTATGTCCGCCTTGACCTCGAAGGTCCGCGCGTCCCGCACGACGATGAAGTCGCTGCGCTTGCCGCGCGTGTGCTTGTCCCAGTAGGTATCCACTGCGTACAGTTCCGCGCCGTCAGGGGAGACGGCGAAGTTTGGCCAGTAGGCCTGGTTGAACATGCCCTGCAGCGCGCCGGTGCTACCGTCGAGCACATAGGTTCGTGCGGCCTCGGCAGCCGGGAAGGCCGTGTCCAGGACAAACAGGCGCCGCTGGTTCGTCGGCGACAGCGTGGCGATGACGTGGGATTCGGCGAGCTGCGACTTGGCGCCGGGATCGAGATCATCCTGGGCCGCGCCGCACGCAGCTCCCAGGCACAGCGCAGCGCAACCGGCCACAGTGGCCCATGCGTAGGCAAGTTTCATCGGCAGGCTCCCTTCGTCACCGCGCCAACTATTACACGTCAGGCCCGTATCAGGTAGTAGTGGAATACTGCCGGTCGATCGGTACGTTGAGCGCAGTCACGAGGCGGTTGGTCTCATTCGCGAGACCCACGATCGAGAGCAGTTCCGAATACTGCGCTTCGCTCATGCCCCGGTTGCGTGCGGCGGTGCCGTGGGATGCGATGCAATAGTGGCAGCCATTCGATGCGCTGACCGCGACGTAAAGCATTTCCTTCGTCAGTGGATCGAGCGCACCCGGACCCATGACTTCCTTGATGTTGGCCCAGATGCGGCGCAGCGTCGGTGGATCATGCGCCAGCACCTTCCAGAAGTTATTGACCCAAGCGGTCCGGCGGGTGGCCATGATGTCGTCATAGACTGCCCGTACCTCGGGCGAGGCATCCGCGTATTCGATCGGAGCGCGCGCGGCGCTCATGGCGCGCCTGCGATGGGCCGCTTCACGACGACCCCACCCTTCATCACGAACGCAACGTGCTCGAGGGCCGTAATGTCATCCAGCGGGTTTCCAGGAACGGCGACGATGTCGGCGAAGTAGCCTGCCTTCAGCTCGCCTATCTGCCCCTCCCATCCAAGCAGCTTCGCGCCGTTGATCAGATCCGCCTGAAGAACGGCGAGCGGCGCCATGCCGTACTTGACCATCAGCTCCATTTCACGCGCCTGGGTCCCATGCGGAAACGGCCCGACGTCAGAGCCAACCGCAAAGGGAATGCCAGCCTTGACCTGTTTGCCAAATTCCCGGGCCTTGTAATCGAACAGCGCGCGCGCCTGCAGCGCGTCCGCCTCGTTTGCCGGATGCTGCGCAAAGTATTCAAATATGAGCAGCGTTGGCACCGCCGGGATGTGCTTTTGCTTCATCAATTGCATCGTCTCGTCGCTGAGCTGCGTCGCATGATCGATGGACGCCACACCCGCCCGCGCCGCATACAGCGTGCCCGGCTCCCCCGTGGCATGCACCGCAACGACAACGCCGAGGCGGGCCGCTTCGTCGATCGCCGCCTTGAGCTCGGCGACCGTATACAGGTAAGGCGCATGCAACATGCCGTCGCGCATCACGTCCACGCCAGACTCGTAGATCTTGACGAAGTCCGATCCTTCCTTGTGCTGGGCGCGAATGACCGTGATGAGTTCATCGACGCCATTGGCATAGGTCGCATTCGAGAGGATGTGCTGAGCAGGATTAAAGCCCATCGCATCCTCGTGCCCGCCGAGGATGTCGATGGCATTGCCGCTCACCCGCAGCCGCGGACCCGGAATCAGTCCCGCATCGATGGCGCTGCGCACGGCGGTATCCGCCGATTGCGCACCCTCGGTGCCCATGTCCCGCTCGGCCGTGAAGCCGGCCATCAGGTCGTTCTTCGCCGCCAGCGTGGCCAGGATGGTTCGTTGCGCCACGGATTCCTGTACGGTCTGCAGATCCTCGGCCCCCGGGTGCAGGAACAGATGCACGTGCGCATCGATGAGGCCCGGCAACAGGGTCGTGTCTCCAAGGTCGATGAGGTCTGCGCCGGCCGGATGCGGCACGGCTTGCCCGACAGCGGCAATCCGTTCCCCGACGACGAGAATTTCGGCCGGCGAGAGGGTCCGGCCGGTGCCGACCTCGAGCAGGCGCGCGGCACGCACAACGGTCTGCTGCGGCGACTGACACCAGGCTGGAAGGGACGCCAGCAGGAGTGTCGTGGCGAGTAGGGCTCTCACTCGATCCATTATGCATCAGCTGCCGGAATTCTTCAGCAACGCTATAATCGCCGCGCATGCCAATGGCGCCTCGCGAATCGTGGAAGAGTGCCTATCGCTCGCTGTACTACCGGCAGGCGCCGGAACCGGACAGTCCGGTGCTCGAGCGGGGCAAGCTCGCGTTGCTGGTCATCGACGTTCAGAACGCTTATCTGGCAAGGCCCGACCCAGCAACGCTCGATAGCGCTGCCCGCAGCGCCTACGCCGCATGGACGCCGTTTCACGAGCGCATGCAGGGGACCGTCATCCCGACCATCCGGCGGCTTCTGGATCGTTTCCGCCAGGGCGGTCACGAGGTTCTGTACGCGCGCATCGCCTGCCAGACCGTGGACGGGCGCGACCGGTCGCTGAGCCAGAAGAAGCCCGGCTGGAACAGCGTGCTGCTGCCGAAGAACGCCTGGGAGTCCCAGATCGTCGCGCAGATTGCGCCGCAGGATGACGAGATCGTTGTCACCAAGACGACCGACAGTGCGCTGACCGGAACGAACCTGCGCTTGATGCTCGGCAACCTCGGCATTACACAGGTGGTCTGTTGTGGCATCTTCACCGATCAGTGCGTATCCTCGACCGTGCGCAGCCTGGCCGACGAGAGCTTTGCCGTCATCGTGGTTGAGGATGCCTGCGCCGCCGGATCGGATACGCTGCATCATCACGAACTCGAAGTCATCAACATGATTTATTGTCACGTCATGAGCGGCGATGAAGTGCTTGACTTGTTGCCATGAATGCACCGCTTTGGTGCACCGCAGCAGCAATCGGGGCTGAGAACTGAGGACAAAATATCCGGTTGCTACCGGCCGCGTACCAAACGCTGCTATTGGTACGTTAATTGCGATACTTGAAGTTCAGCTATACAAAACGCAAGGGGACTACGCTGATGATTACTCCAATGACGCCGGCGGCGACCGCTGGTTCGCAAGCGCATGACACCCCTCGCGCGATCCGCGCCGAACTGCCCCGCTCGCGCGGCGGCGTAGGCCTTGCGTGCACGGCTGTGCTGGCGGCAGTAACGCTGGCGGCTCAGACAGCCGCGGCTGCGAGCACCACTGCGCCAGCTGATTCGGGGCTTGCCGAAATTACCGTCACCGCAGAAAAATACAAATCCACGATTCAGGAGACGCCGATCAGTCTCTCGGCGCTGACCGGTGACCAGCTGACCGACGTCGGCATCGCCAGCGTTGAGACCCTTACGCGTGCCGTGCCCGGCTTGTCCATGCGATCGGCGGGACCCGGATTGACCGAATACGAGGCGCGCGGCCTGGCGTCGAATGGTGGTGCTGCGCCGACGGTGGGCTTCTACCTCAATGAGATTCCGCTGTCGCCACCGGCCCTGTCGCAATCGGGTAAGGTCGTCATTGACCCGAGTCTTTACGATGTTGCGCGTGTCGAGGTTCTGCGCGGGCCGCAAGGGACGCTATATGGCTCGGGATCGATGGGTGGAACGGTTAAAGTTATCACCAACAAACCCAAGCTGGACACCTTCGAGGGTTCTGTTCAGGGAACGCTGTCGAACACGCAGGGCGGGGGTGGCAATTACGGCGCGAATCTGATGCTGAATCTGCCGATCGGCAACACACTCGCCTTGCGCGTCGTCGCCGGCGATACCTACCGCAGCGGCTGGATTGACCTCGTGACGTTGAACCCGTTTCCCATCAGTCTGGCCAGCCCCAGTTACGGCAGCCTGACCGGCGCGAAGGTGCAAAGCGTCATTCGTGGTGCCAATGACGAGCGCCTGACCAGCGCGCGCGGGGAACTTTTGTACCAGCCGACCGATGGATTCTCCGTGATGTTCACCGCGCTCACGCAGCACATGGCGCTGGGTGGCTACGACCTGCTCGATGGCACGCCGACCAGCGCCTTTCCCGGGGCGGTCTACAATGCCCATTACGAGGCATTCCCGTTCCGTGAAGGCGTCCACGACGACGTTCATATCTATGGCCTGGATATCAATGCGAACCTCGATTTTGCCGACCTGACGAGTGCGACCTCGTACTTCGATCGGCTCGGCTGGCAGACCCAGGATGCATCGGCATCGATGTATTGGTCCAATCACGGCAGCACCCCACTGGTCGCCGTACCCTATTCGGAAGTGGATCCATCGCGCCAGTTCTCGCAGGAATTCCGCCTCTCCTCGCACGACACCGGGCCTTTGCACTGGGTCGCCGGCGTCTTTTACAGCAGTCTGCATTCGGTGTGGCAGGAAGAGAGCAGCAATCCTGCGGTCGCATCGGCGGCAACGCCCGACGGCTCATACTTCACCTCGTACAATCCGTACAAGGTGACGCAGACGGCGGTGTTCGGCGATGGATCCTATAAGTTCGACGACAATCTGAAGCTCTCCGCCGGCGTGCGCTGGTATACCTACAAGAGCCAGCAGGACGAGTTCTCGTGGGGCGTCGATGCGCCGTACCCGTCCCCCGCCGTTGCGCCTACGCTGATCACGAAAGCGTCTAACCAGGGCTTCAACCCGCGCGTCAATCTTTCCTATGAGCCGAGCAAGGATCTGAATCTGTATGCGACGATCTCCAAGGGCTTCCGCCCCGGCGGCGCCAATCAGATCCTGGATACTGCGCCCCCGGTGAACTGCCAGGCGGGATCGCTGCAATTCGGACCGGACAGCGCGTGGAACTATGAGATCGGAGAAAAGGCCAAGGCTTTCGACAACTGGCTGACCATCAATGGCGACCTCTACTACATCAAGTGGTCCGGCGTGCAGCAGGTGCTGACGCTGCCCTGCGGCTATCAGTACTACAACAATGCCGGCAATGGGCGCGCATTCGGCCCGGAACTCGAAATCAATGCCAAGCTGTCGGAGAGCTGGACGGCCTCGTTCAGCGGCGCCTACACGGATTCGAAGCTGACGAATCCGAATCCCTCGTACACCAGTTTCCTGACGGGCGTTGCCGTCCAGCCCAACGGCACATCCCCGGCTTGCGGCAGCGCGGCCAACTGCGAGGCGCCGATCATGAACGTCGTCAAGGATACGGCCAACCTGACGTTGACCTATTCGACCGAGGTAATGGGCGACTATCAGCTCAGCGCGAGCGCGTCGGACTCTTACACCGGCACCTCGCACGACGTGGCCTACTACTTCAACTACATCCTGCCCTCCTACAGCGTTGCGAACGCACGAGTGATCCTCGCGCACAACAACTGGTCAGCCAATGTGTTCGTTGACAACCTGACCAACAAGGTGGCGCTGATGACGGCCAACAACACGAGCTTCCAGTTCAACATTCCGCAGCTCGTGCGCTACTCGACCAATCAGCCGCGAACCTTCGGAACGCAGATAAACTATAAATTCTGATATGCTCGAAAATCACGGCAGTCCGGCAAAGTATCCCTTTGCGGGACTGCCACGATCCGCACGCGGGTAGCGAATCAAGCTATGGACACCAAGACGATGGACGCTGCCGGGACGCGCCGCGGCACCCACGGTGTGCAGGCGCTGCAGCGAACCCTTTCCTACCGCGATTTGCTCATTTACGGCCTGGCCTATGTATGCCCTTTTGGCATATTTCAGTCGCTGGGGTTCGTATGGCAGACCTCCAACGGCCTGATTGTCCTCGCCTACGTTCTGGCGACCGTATGCATGTACTTCACAGCCAAGAGCTATGCGCTGATGACCGACTCGGTGCCGAGCGCGGGCTCGGTATACGGCTTTGCCCGGCACGCGCTCGGTCCATTCACCGGCTTCGTGGCCGGCTGGATGATCCTGCTCGACTACCTGTTGATACCATCGTACGTTTATGTGTTCATGGCGGTGGCCCTCGGCACGCTCATCCCCGAGGTGGATCGGGCAGTCTGGATCGTGACGCTGGGTGGTGCGACGCTTAGTATCAATTGGTTTGGCGTGCGCGTGACCTCCCGGGTCAATTTGTTCTCCGTCGTGGTGCAGGTCGCGGTCATATCGCTGCTGCTGGTGCTGGCGCTGTTCGCGCTGTACCACGGCAAGGGCAACGGTAGCCTGACGCTGCGACCGCTGTACGCGCCGGAGTTGTTTCATGCGCAGAGCATCTTTGCGGCAACGGCCATCTGCGTGATGTCGTTCCTCGGATTCGACGCGATCTCCACGCTGTCAGAAGAGGTCAAGGGCGATGACCGGCGCCTCGTGGGGCGGGCCATCATCGGCGTGCTTTTCCTGGCGGCGGCCCTGCTGGCACTGACTTCCTGGATATTTGGCGACCTGATGAGCGGCTTTGCCATCAAGGACCCGGCCGCGGCGATTTACGAGGTGACCGAATGGGGCACCGGCCACTGGACCTCCGTGCTGACCGCCTGGGTCATGGCCACCATCGTCGGGCTCACCAATGCCCTGCCAATGCAGGTCGGCGTCGCTCGCGTCATGTATGCGATGGGCCGCGATCATCAATTGCCGGTGGTGCTTGCCAAGATCCACCCTAAGCATGGCACGCCGTACGTCGGGATGCTGGCGACCACGGTCATCTCGGTCACGGTTGCGCTGGTGATGCGAAACCTGATGGACGAGCTGGTATCGATCGTCAACTTTGGGGCGCTGACCGGGTTCCTGCTGCTGCATGTCTCGGTCATCACCAAGTTCTGGATAAACGAGCGTTCCGGACAATGGATGACACACCTGGCGGGTCCCGTGGTCGGAATCATTGTCGTGCTCGCTGTCCTTTCCGGCATGAGTCCGCTGGCCATGAAGGTCGGTCTCGGATGGCTCGCCGCCGGTTTGATCTATGGACGGGTGCTGTCGAAGCGGCGGCACGCCGAGCTGGCGATATAGGCGGCCGGCATGTCGCTGCGTGAGCGCGATGCCCGGGTCATTGCCAACATCGCGCGCCTGCGCTTCTCGCCGCTCGGCCTGGTCGGCGGAGCAGGGAATCGGCTGATTGAGGAAGGGGGCCGACAGCTCCTCGATCTCTCCGCCTCGTTCGGCCCCGCCATTCTCGGTCACGGCCATCCGGCGATCACCGCGGCGGTGAGCGCCGCCTGCGCCAATATGGCGGGCGCGAGCCTGGCAGCGCATCCTAATGAGGATGCCGTCGCCCTCGCCGAGGACCTGCTGCGCCTGACGCCCGGGGGCGGGGAGCGGCGTGTCTGGTTCGGGCATTCCGGGTCGGATGCCAACGATTGCGTCATGCGTGTGCTGCAGGCGGCGACCGGGCGCTCGCGATTCATATCCTTCATCGGCTCCTGGCACGGTGGAATGTCAGGACCCATCAGCATCAGCGGACACACGGCACTGACTCACACCCTGCCGCGCGCTGGTCTGCTGCTGCTGCCTTATCCTGACCCCTATCGCCCCACGTTCAGCGCAGACGAGGTTCTCAAGCAGCTGGACTATCACTTTGCCACCACCTGCCCACCTTCGCAGGTGGCCGGAATCTTTATCGAGCCGCTGTTGGACGACGGCGGACTGATTGTCCCGCCGGCCGGTTTCCTGCAGGCGGTCCAGCAGCGCTGCCGGCGCCATGGCATCCAGATCATCGTGGACGAGGTCAAGGTAGGGCTCGCCCGCAGCGGCAGGATGCACTGCTTCGAACATGAAGGACTGGAGCCGGATGTGGTCGTATTCGGCAAGGGTCTGGGCGGCGGCCTGCCGCTCTCAGCGATTCTCGGGCCGCAGCACATCATGGATCACGCGCCGGCCTTCGCCATCCAGACCACCGCGGGCAACCCGGTGGCCTGTGCTGCGGGACGGGCAGTGCTGCAGACGATCGCGGACGAAGGGCTGATCGAGCGGGCGCGGCGGATCGGCGCGATCTTCTCGGACGGGTTGCGCGCATTGCGCGCGCGCCACCCGATGATCGGCGACGTGCGCGGACGCGGCCTCGCGGTGGGTGTGGACCTGGTCGCCGATCGCCAGTCGCGTGAGCCGGTACCGGTCGCGATGACCGCGAAGGTGGTGTATCGGGCTTATCAGCTCGGAGCCGTGTTCTTTTACGTGGGGCTGCGCGGCAATGTGCTCGAATTCACCCCGCCACTGACCCTGACGGAGGCCGAGGCCGAGGAAGGCCTCGCGATCGTCGATCAGGCCATGACCGACGTGACCCGGGGCCTGGTGAGCGACGCGGCCGTGGCTCCCTTCATCATGTGGTGAGGCCCTGGTCGGGCAGGCGCCGGTACTCGCGCAGCAGTTCCAGGAGGCGCCCGTGATCCAGCGCCGCGAGCACCCGACCAGGCGGCTTGAAGGTGGGCACCGACTGCGCCGCGAGCAGTGCATTCAGGATCGCCTCTTCGACCGCCGCGACCGCGGGTTCGAACAGCGCATCGCAGTGTGCATCGTTCAGCCACTCACCCCGGTGGCTGAGCGGCTGCGGCTCAGCGATGGCAGGCATATACACGGGGTTGGCCACGGAGAATGCCAGCATCAGATCGCCGGAGTAGTGACCGCCGCTGGTGCCGGTGCGCCCGATGCCGAGCACACCGCGCTTCGCAAGTCGCCTGAGCTGGGTCGGCATGAGCGGAACATCCGTCCCGATGATCACGACGATCGAGCCGGCCTCCGGCAGGCCGCTGTCCGAGAGGATCGCGTTTTCCGGTAGGTGGCGCCCCACCGGCACGCCGAGCACCGAAAGCTCGCTGCGTTTGCCGAAATTCGATTGCACGAGCACGCCCACCGTGTAGGTTTGCCCGGCGATCTGGAACCGCCTCGAGCTGGTGCCGGTGCCGCCCTTGAATTCATAGGTCGCCATGCCTGCGCCGCCGCCGACATTGCCTTCGGCGACCGCACCTCCTGTGGCGCCGCGCAGCGCAGCCAGCGCGTGCTCCTCGGTAATGTGCAAGCCGCAGATGTCGTTGACAAGACCGTCATAGGTCTCCGAGACGATCGGCATGGCCCAGGCATGGTGCTTTTGAAACGGCTCCCGATACGTCTCGAGCATGAAGCGCACGGCCGCCTGGTGAACGATCCCGACCGAGTGCGTGTTCGTCAGGCAAACGGGACCGATAAAATAACCGGCGTCATGGATCCAGTGCGTACCGGTCATCTCGCCATTGCCATTCAGGTCGAACTGGCCGGCCCAGACGGCCAGGGGGCGCGGATGGTGTCCGCGCGGCAGGATTGCCGTGACACCCGTGCAGATCTGCCGCTCCCCGGGTACTCGTGCCAGTTCGATCAGCGTCGTAAATCCGACTTCGACGCCGGGAACGTCGGTAATCGCGTTCCACGGCCCCGGAATTCCGGGCAGCGGCAAGCCGAGGTCACGCGCCCTGCGGTTTGTTGAGGGCATGGGCGTTACCGGCTGGCGGTCAGGCGGGCGATTTCACCGAGCAGCTCACGCGTGGTGCGCTGTCGGCAATAGCCCCGGTTGTTGCGCAGTGACCAGGCATGGCGCTCCGCCGACAGGGTCGCGCAGGCATCGGTCGGCACGGTCACGAGGTACCCAAGGTCGCAGGCATCGCGCACGGCCGAATCGACGCACTGATCGGTAAGACAGCCGGCGATGATCAGGTATTGGATGCCAAGATTGCGCAGCACGTAGTCAATGTTGGTCGAGATGAACACCGACGAGGAGGTCTTCGGGAACAGGATTTCATCATCGCCGGGCGATAGTTCGCCGACCATTCTGGCGTCCGGTGATCCTTTCGGGACATTGAAGCCGGAGATCTTGTAATCCAGCGAGCGATCGCGCCCATCTGCCGTCAGGCTCTCGATGAAGGTGTAGGCGACTTCGATGCCAACATCGCGGGAGGCCTGGCGCAGTAGCACCATGTTTGGCAGGGCGCTGCCCTGCATGGTGCGGAAAAAATAGCCGTAGCGCTCCTCCTTTTCGGCGGCGCTCAGCTGCGCATACTCCCCGCCATCCGCGCTGCAGTTATATTGCTGCACATCAACGAACAGCAGCGTCGTGCGCGCAGGTTCGATCTCAATTTCTCGGCTTACAGGATGCTTCATCTGGATACTCCGCTGATCAGTAAACTTCCGTATAGCGCCGGCAGACCTCGGTCTCATCGAGCCCTTCCATCCCCCGGATCTCCGCACGCTTGAAACGCAGGTAGGCCGGCAACACATCGGCACCCAGCCAATCCGCCGCCACATCACTTGCCTCGATCAGGTCGAGCGCTGCCGACAGGCTGGTCGGCAGCGCGCTGGAACCGGTGAGGCGGATTTCCCGGGCCTGACGTATGCCGTCGAGCCCCGCCTGGATCAGCCCGGCAAGCGCCAGGTAGGGGCTTGCGGTCGCATCGGCAACCCTAAATTCGACGTTGAATTGCCGTGCGTGCTGGGCTGGATCGTCGCCGCTCACCGCGCAGATCCGCACCGCGGTGCCGCGGTCCCAGACGCCAACATCGCTGTGCACCGGGGCCCATCGATGGGGACGCAGCCGATAATAGGATGCAACCGAGGGCGTGCTGATTGCGCACAGCGCGGGCAGATGATGCTGAATGCCGGCGACGAAGCGGCTGCCCAGCGAAGACAGGCACCAACGCTGCTTCTGGTCATAGAGCACGGGTTGGTCGTTGACGTCCAGAAAGCTGAAGTGAATGTGGGTGCCGTTGCCGACACCGTCGGGTGCAGGAATCGGTGCGAAACTGACGCGATGTCCCAACCGGAAGGCGACTGCCTGGGCGAGCTCTCGAGTGATCACCGCCTGGTCCGCAGCCTGGATGCCGATGCAGGGAGTCGTCGTGACTTCAAACTGCTGCATGCCGTACTCGCACAGAAAGGAATCGGGAATCACCCCGACCTGCCGCATCGCCGCGAGCAGCGCTTCACCATACGGGCCCTGGCGGCGATAGCCCTCGAGTGCGTAGGGCTGCCAGGGAAGCGCGGGCACGCCACTATAGGTGAACTCCTGCTCGAAGGTCGCGAGCAGCCGCAGGCCGGTCTCCTGCACCAGTCGATCGAGCGCGCGGCGCAGGATCTGGCGGGGGCAGAAGGCCCAGGGTGCGCCTTCGGCAGTCCGGATGTCACCGATGTAGAAATACTCCGCCGCGCTGCCATCGAACGGCACGAATACCCGGGTCGCGGGATCGGGAATCAGAAACACCTCGCCCTGGGTACCGAACAGCGTCTCCTGGATTGGTCCGGTCGCCGACAGAAAGATATTGGCCGGCGCAAGACCGACACCGCGCCGCAGCCTGGCTGCCAGGTCAGCCGCCGGAAAGCTCTTGCCGCGAAAATGGCCGGAAAGGTCGCAGGTTCCGACGAAGACAATCTGTTCGCGTTGCATCAGGAGCCTCTGGATGTCATTTTGTACAATTCCATAGCGGGTCCCGTTAGTCTAAACCAGCCGCCAGCGCTTGCCGCGGCCGAAAGGAGGAGGCAATGTCTGTGCCTATCAGCCGGGGTGTCGTCAGGGTTGTCGGGGCCATCGCCGTCGCCGCAGGCCTTTCGGCGAGCCCGGCAGCGCGGTCGGCTGCCGACCTTGAGCAGGCCTATGCCATCCTGCACGCCTCCCGGTTCGTTGATCTGACCCATGAATTCGGCCCCGACTCGCCCCACTGGAAGGGCTTTGCGCCGGAGACGGTCACGACGCTGTTCACGATCACCAAGGACGGCTTCCACGCCGAGAATTTCAGTCATCCGGGACAGTGGGGCACCCACGTCGACCCGCCTGCGCATTTCCATGATGGACTGAAGACCGTGGATCAGATAGACCCGAAGGAGTTCGTGCTGCGCCTGGTCGTGCTGGATATCCATGACAGCGCGGCAACAAACCCCGACTACGTCGTCACAATGCACGATGTCAGGGGCTGGGAGGCGCGCCACGGCGCCATTCCGGCGGGCGCGTTCGTCGCGCTTCGCACCGACTGGTCCAGGCGCTGGCCGGATGATGCGGCCATGCAAAATGCGGACGGCAAGGGAGTGTTGCACTATCCCGGCTGGAGCCGGGAGGTGCTGCAGTATTTATACGAGCAGCGCAAGATCACCGCGTCAGGTCACGAGACCACCGATACGGATCCGGGCAGTGCCGTCTCCAAGGATGATTATTCGCTGGAGAGCTATGTCCTTGGCACCAATCATTTCCAGATCGAACTGCTGGCCAATCTTGACAAGGTTCCGGAGGCGGGTGCGCTGGTCCTGGTGACCTTCCCCAAGCCGAAGAACGGCAGCGGATTCCCGGCGCGCGTGATCGCCCTGGTGTCCCCGCGGCCCTGATCGAGGCTTTGAGGGCTGCGCCGAGAACGTCAAAACAACTCCAGTAACGGAGTCGATGCGCCGCGGCTTGACGCCCCGCTCGACATGTAGAGCGAGCTGTCGGCGCAAGCACAGGATCCCGACCTCTTTAGAATCCCGCGACCGTATTGCCAGACCGATCCAAGCGATCAGGTCGGCGACGATTCCGAACAAGATGTAAAAAAGCCGAGTACGGATTGATCATGCCATAATCACGCCGAGCTCGTGAAAGTCTGGTAATCGAATAATCGCGGAGCACAACGATACCTTCGCTATCGATTTATGCGACCGAATGTGCCATCGCTCGAGCCTTCGCTGCGCAATTCGCGCCGTCGCGATACAGTTGAACTGACCATGAGGCCGGCTGCTCGCGCATTTTGCTGTGTGCTTGCGGGCATGATTTGGTGCAGCGCCTGCCGACAGGTTGCATATGCTGGAAGCCAATCCACGTCCGAGATCGACACGACTGCATACGCTACTCCGTGGCGCGAAGAGTCGATGGTGCCGCTCAGAATTGAACAGACGATCGAGATACCCGCGGTGCCGATGGGACCCTTTGTCGATCACATGGCGCTCGACGTCGTGGGCCGGCGGTTGTTTACTACACCGCAGGCCGATCACGCAGTCGCAGTGATTGATCTGCAAAGCGGCCGCTTGGTGCATCGGATCGCCGGCATCGGCAACCCGCATGCGGTGCTGTTCCGTGCTGACCGCCGGCGATTGTTCGTCAGTGACGGCGACGGCGCGTTGCGGATCTACGATACGGTGACCTACCGCCATATCAGGACGATTGCCCTGCAAAAGGACGCCGATGGCATCGCTTATGATGCCGACACGGGCCTGCTGTATGTGGCTAACGGTGGCGCCGGGGCCGGCAAGAATTACACGCTGATCTCGATCGTAGATACCACCGCGGAGCGGATCATCGGGGAGATTCGCATTGCGGCGCCCGGCCTTGAAGCGATGCTCGTCGATCCTTCCACCCGGCGTCTGTATGTCAACTTACCGGACTCCAATGCCATCGCCGTCATCGATCTGCCGCGGCGGGCCGTGATCGCCAATTGGGGCGTTACCCTGTGCCGGCGAAACGAGGCGTTCGCGCTGGATGCTGGCGGGCATCGATTGTACGTGGGCTGCAATGATGGTGATGTGCGTGGCAGCGTCGTCGTGATCGACACGCAGAGCGGTGCTGAACTCAAGCGGCTGGCAATCGGCAGCTGGGTCGACTCACTGTCTTTCGACGTCAAGCGAAGGCGCCTGTACGCGTCCACGGGAGTAGGAGAACTGTTCACCTATGAATGCAGGGATGCTGGCGAGTATCGGGAACTGACGCCGGTGGACACGGCGGTGATGGCGCGAACGTCCCTGTACTCCGAGGCGCTGGACCGTCTGTACGTGGCCGTGCCACACCTTGGCTGGACGCTCGCCAAAGTGCTGGTGTTCGCGCCGCAGTAGCCGGCGGCCCCGAAGGATGTTACCCGGCGGCAGACGCCAGCGTCTTGCGCAGCGCGGCCCGCGCCGCCGCGTTCTCTTCGGGCAGGCCGATCGAGATTCTCGCCCACCGGTCAAACGGCGGGAACTTGCGACCGATCACAATGCCCGCCTGCGCCATGGCGGCGGTGAATTGCACATGCGGCATGCCGGTCTCGAGGAAGACGAAGTTGCCGGCCGACGGTGTGAATGTGAGCTTGAGCTCGCGAAATAAGCCGAACCAAAGTTCGCGTTCCCGCGCCACCTCGCGCGTGACGCGGGCGACGTAGGCGCCATCCTGCAGGCTGGCGATGGCGGCGACCACCGCCAGGCGATTGAACAGGTGTGGATTGTCCATTCCTTTCGTGCTCAGCATCTTGGCGATCGACTTGGGCACCAATCCGTAGCCAATCTCGAGTCCTGCAAGGCCGTAGACCTTGGCGAACGTGCGGAACACGATGACATTGTCGCCTGATCGCACCAGGTCGACGAGACTGCGCTCGGCAAAAAGGTCGGCGAATTCGAGGTAGGCCTCATCCACGATGACTAGCGCCTGACGCGAGGTTGCCCGTGCAAAGCGCTTGAGTTCGCCAGCATCGGCCACGATCCCGGTCGGGTTGTGAGGGTTGACGAGGAACACAGCGCGCGTATGTGAACTCAGCTTCGCAGTGATGGCCGGCAGATCATTCTCCAGCCGCGCATTGAGCGGCACCCCGACGGCACGGCCGCCGACTGCCACGGCGGAATCGATCAGCGCAGTATAGCCAGGATCAGAGTAAATGAATTCGCCGCCCGCACCGCCGGTCTGGCTGAGATGCGTGCCGAGCGGCTCGAGAATTTCGCCGAGAATCACCTGTTCGCGCGGAATTTGCTCCCTGGCCGCGATCATCTCGACGAGCGTGGTGTACTCCTCGCCCGTATAGCGGCACAATCGCGGAAATTCCTGTCGCAAGGCGTCCAGCACGCCGGGAGATGGCCCGTAGGGATTCTCGTTGAGCGACAGCTGCGCAAGCGGTGCAACGCGCAGCGTCGAACCGGCCGGTTGCGCGGTGGCGGTGGGAATGGCGGCAGCCGTAGGATTCCACCTCGCTGCGCCCAGGCCGCCTGCAAACACACCCATGTAACGAATCCAATCGCGGCGATTGAATGTCATCCGCTCTCCTTGCCTACCATCGATAGACTGCGCGCAAGCCGGCCGTGAGTGGCCGGACCGTGTAGGTCGGCCCAATGAACTGACCGAGTTCGAACGCGGTGTTGATTAACAACGGGTGGCTGTTGAGCGCGTTCAGGACATAGATCGAGGTATCCCAGCCGTCCCAATCGAGGCCAAAATGAAGATTCAATTGATTAGTCGACGGGTTGGCGACGAAGAACGGGTCCGCGGCGATGTTGTTGGCGATCTGCTGCGAGAAGGGGCCAGGGTTTCGGCTGTGGAATTCGTCGTCGGCCCTAAAGTAGGCTTGGAAACGGCCCGCAAGCTGGAAGGAGTACTGAATCGAGGGCACGACCGTCCAGGGCGTCGCATAGTCATTCAGCTGCTGACCCGAGGTCACATACTGCGTGCTGCCAATCGTGATGGTCTCCGTGTTCTTGGCTCCGGTGTAGCTGGCGGCGAGGCCGAGCTCGAGACCATTACCGATGAGCGCGGTGATCTGCAGGTCGCCGCCATTGCTGGTCGCCTTGCCGAGGTTACCGGTGAAGGTTTCCGCACACACGCTCGATGGCAGGCTGACGGCTTGCTGCACGTTGCTCCAGTCGATATGGAAAACGCTCGCGTCGATGGAGACGCGATGCTGAAACAGACGGTTCTTGGAACCGATCTCGTAACTCCACAGCGAGTCGGCAGTGTAGGTTGGCGGCGTCGCGTTTAGCCCGATCTGATTCAGCAGTGCGAGGCATGACGGTGTGGTCGGAAACGGCGCGTTCACGCCGCCGATGCGGTCGCCCTTCGCTGCGCTCACGTACAGAAGATTGTTCTCATCGAGCTGCAGGTTCACGCCGAACTTAGGGTCCTTGACCGTCTGGCCCTGATTGCCGGCAACGAAGCTTTCGCCGCCCGCAAAGGGACCGTTCTGAAAGATGCTGTAGTCCTCCGAATCATGGGAGACGCGCGCACCGGCCGTGAGGCTCCATTGCCGGGTGATTCTGTAGGTGAGCTGGCCGTACACGCCGTATTGCTTGTCGGTGGAGCGTTCATCGCCGATGTAGGACAGGTTGCCGGGCAGCAACACCGTCCCGGGCACGAGAGTCGGCAGGTAGGGGCTGTACTCCGGGTTGTATGAGCGCTGCCGCGACTCGATATAGCTGAAACCCAGAATCCACTGCAGCGCCCGGCTGTCACCGGCGGACTGGATGCGCAGATCCTCGCTGAACACGTTCTGCGTGGTCTCGATCACGTTGTGGTCCGCCGCGGCGGCCACCAGCGGCCACGACAGACCGAATGCCACCGGCGTCGCAGTGGTGAAATCTTCGTTGGATGTATCCTCCCGATGCAGATAGCCGGTATTGGAGACAAGTTGTGCGTCTGCGAGATCCAGCGCGATTTTCAGGGCTGGCACGTAAAAGGTGTCGGTGCTCGGCACCTGTTGCAGTTGTTCGTTGACGAAGCGCCCGCCGGCGACATCCGAGTAGGTCGGGTTGAGCGATGCCCACTGCTGGACGAAGGCGTCCTGCGCCTGGTTCGATTGCGCGGGCTCGAAGCCGGAGGAGTCGTGGGTGTACAAATGCTGGTAATACAGCGAGGGCGTGATGCGCAGCCCTTCGGTAGGCGCGATGGCAAGCGCGGCTCGCAACACATCGCTGTCGCCCCAATTGGAATTCGCATTGTGGTAGCCGCCGGGAATCGCGCTCATGTGGTCAACGTAGCCGCCGTCGCGCCGATGCCAGGCGCTCACCCGAAAACCAAGTTCATCCTCGAGTATCGGACCGCCGATCGCGGCTCCCGCCTCGTAGCTAGGCGCGCCGTTGTCGGTGAACGAAAAGTCGGCCCGGGAGTAGCCGCTGAAGTGTTGCAGTCCGGGATCCGGGGTGATGAAGCGCAGCGCACCGCCCTCGGCGCTCGATCCGAACAGGGTCCCCTGTGGCCCGCGCAGCACCTCCACGCGGTCGAGATCGAATACCGCGGGCAACGTCGCCCCAACCAATCCGACGATGCCGACGCGCACCTGCACCGGTACGTCGTCGATGTAGATCGCCGTCGTGGCCGCGCCGCCGCCCGAGTAAATGCCGCGGATCGCGAGCAGGTTCTTCGGTCCGGTCTGTTGATAATCCACGCCGGGGGTGCGGTTGACGATATCCACCAGGCCTTCGATGCCCTGCTGATCAAAGCTGGCGGCGTTGAACACCGAAATGCTGATCGGCACCCGCTCCACGTCCTCGACGCGCTTCTGTGCGGTTACCACAATTTCCTGCAGCTGGTCGGTCGTCGCTAGGACATCGGCAGCCAGGCTGGCAGCGGTCGCCGCAAGTGCCAGGGGAGCGAAGGCGATCAAGGATGAGGTTACGGTACGCATGGGGGTCACTCCTCGCTGCAGGAATCGGTGCGATTGCCTGTCCCGACCATTAGATTCACCAATGCCGATTTAAGCTTACATTATTACTGTCCGGCAGGGTCGATTCTGGATTGGTGCTTTGTACCTCGCCAACCCCGTGGGCGATCCGTCCGCAGGTCGATGGGCCTCGCTCCCGGTAGACCTCAAGCCGGGGGGCTCGTAGGATCCGGAATTTCCAAATCGTCGGAAAATCCGTGTCTTGCGCGTGCGTTCAAGCGCCTCGACGCCGTCGGGCACTGCTGTACACGGCAGATGTCGAGGGCTATCCGGAATTCCCCCCGTACACCGGACACCACCATTTTTGGCGCAAAAATTACGGGTGGCTCAGATTATTCCAGACTCTAATACCTCCGATCGCGCAACCGCGGACTCAAGCCTGGAACGGGACTAAATCGGGTGTCAGGTCGAGCGGAATGTGGCGGTAACGACGACCGCGAAATCGCAGGCGATGAGCCCCTGTGCATGAAGACGCAGGAAGGTCGACCATCGCGCACCGTCCCTCGGCCTGCCTGGCGCTCGAGGCGGCAAGCAATTCCGGACTGTACGTGGGGATATCCGAATTGCGAGTTTCAGCAGGAGCTCGTTGGCAATACGCGCATCACCCCAAGCGGGGTTTTCGCGACCCATGCGTCGGATAAGAGCCTGTAGTTCCATTGGGATACTGGGCCGGCCGGGCGGAGACTTCCATCGCCAGAACACCCTCCACCCCGCGCGATGCCAACGGATCAAGGTTTCGGGACGCACCACGACGAGAGCCCCTCGCCAATCGAAGAATCGAGACAACATCGCCAGGCAGACCCGAGTGACGGGATCGATGCGCCGGGGCTTTACGCCGCGCTCTACATACTGGGCAAGCTGCCGACGTAAGAACAAGATCTCGACTTCGAGCGACTTTCGTGGCCGAACGACCAAACCAAGCCAAGCGATCAGGTCGGTGACGATTCCGAACAAGATGTGAAAAATGCCGAGCACGGATTGATCATGCCATAATCACCCCGAGCTCGTGAAAGCCTGGCGACCGAATATTTGCGGAGCAAAGGAGGAAGACGAAAATGTCAGTGTGTGGCCGAAGCCCCCACAGTCGCCACGGGAGTAGGTCGGTTCTTATTGAAGAAAGTTAAGATTCCTTCTTGCGTCATCAACCGGCGGAGTTCCTCTGGATCCCGTGGGACCGAGTCGGTGAGAATCTCGTTTCCCTGCGCGGTCACAAGTATCAAATCTTCAACCACAATGCGGCTGGCGAGACCCTTGATCACCATCGCTGGTTCGATGGTGAGAATTTGTCCCGGGACCAGCGGCTTGTCCGCATCCCCGGCGCCATAGACGTACATGTCAACGAAATGACCCAAGGGAACCCCGCTTTCGTAACGGTCGATAATATCGTCGGCCGCCTCTATCAAATAGGCGCCTTTGAGCGACCGTCGTGCGTCCCGAATGGCATTGACGAGGGCGAGAGAAATGTCACGCTGAGTGGCGCCAGGGCGAATCGCTGCGAGCGCAGCCTTGTATCCCCCAAGGTATAAAGTGTAGCCGGCCAGCTGGGATGGCGTGAAGGAACCGGACACGGGAACGGTTCGGGCCATGTCGCTTTGATAGTAATTGAATTCACAGGCCGTATCGATCAAGGCCAATTCCCCTGCCTGAACGCGGCGATCGTGCTTGTAGTAATTGCCGAAGAAATCCCAGTAACTCAGCAGGAGATTCGGGCCCGACTGGATGTCCTCGGAATACGGAATCCGTTGCGCGCCCTCACGACGGCAGACAAAACGGGAAACCCCATCGAGTTCGCCCTCCGTCACGCCTGGCTTCATCGAACGTATATTCTCGAGCATCGCACGAGATGTCATCTGTGCCGCCGCCTTCATCACCGCGATTTCCTCCGGGTCCTTGATGGCACGCAGTGAGGCAAGTACGGGATCCAGATTGCGAAACTGCATCCACGGGAAGCGCACCGTCAATGCGGCCCGCAAGTCCTCCTGAAAGTCGGTTGGCGTAGTCAGCCCCTCCGGGAACGGCGACTGACTGGCCACAATGACGCCGCTTTCGATCGCCACGTCCCCTTCCCCCAACAAGAGGTAAATGGTTGGTTTGCGCTCGGCTAGCGATTCGACGTCCGCTACCAGCGCACTTCTGGGTTTGACCGCGGCGTATCCCGCGATTGCACTCGGCGGCTTACTGTCGCCGGATCCCTGCCTTAAGTACAGCGTTGAGCGTCGCGTCTTGCCGTCGATGATGAGTGCAGCACCGGGTTCTTCGACACCGGTGAGATAATAGAAAGCGACCTCTTGTTTGAATTCCTGTGGAAAGTAGCTGGGGTCATATCGATGCGCACGCCAAGCCGTAAATAACTCGGGCGCCGCCACGAGCAGCGCGACTTCGCCACCGAGCTTGTCATATAAAGCTTCTCGGCGTGTAGTGCCTGAGTCTGCCGGCGCACCGGCGCTCGCGAACTGCCCCAATAACAGCGAGCCCGCAATAACATACGCTTTAAGCAATTTCACAGCTCCACTTCCCACCGGCGCAGGACTAGAATCCGTGCCGGTATTGGATGCCAATTTGCAGGGGACGCAGCGTCACGACTCGAGGATCTGGCACGCTTTGTCCCTGCGCATCAAGCATGCGCGGTTCAAAACTCAAGTGAACCAGGTCTCCCAAATTCGCCTTCTCGCCAAATAGGTTATTGATGAACAACGACAGCTCGCTCTTGTCGCGGCGAAATCCTAGGCGTAGGTTCGATACCTGGTAACTCGGCCGAACACGCGGGAAGGCTGTCGTGTTGTTACCCGACAAGCTGTCGCCCACATAGCTATAGTCAAAAGATAGGAAAGCCCTTGCGGCGAGTGCAGATACCGGTCGCTCGTAGACCAGGCCGGCGGATAGGGTGACGCGCGGAATATTGAAAACGCGAGATCCAACAATCTGCGGAGACGATGCGCCAGCTTCACTGATCTTGGCGTCAAGGTATCCAGCGGCTGCGCGAAGATTCAAACCATCCATCGGGCGGTGATTCACCTCGAATTCCGCGCCTCGATTTCGGGCAGCGCCCGAGTTGCCGGTGATGCTGAAAGCGCAGATTGGCAGGTAGATCGGCTGCTGTATTTGGTTCCATTCGACTTGAAAGATTGCAGCCGTCACGCTTAAGCGCCGTTCGAGAAGATCGGCCTTGGCACCTAGTTCATAGTTCCAGACACTGTCTGACTTGAATCGCTTCGCCGACTCCTGCGTCTGTCCCAGGGCGGTCAGTTCCGGCGTACAAGTGTCGGGAAGCGGATTATTGATACCGCCCGGGCGGAACCCTTTTGAGGCTGACGCGTAGACCATGGCGTCCGGGTTGAAATGAAAGTCGAGTGCATACTTTGGACTGATGCCGGTTTCTGTCGAACTCGTGAGCGGCTGTAGGACTTGGGCACCCTGAAAGAATCCGTCGGAAACAGAGGTGGATTCTTCCTTCAGTCGATACTTCCGCGCACCCACGGTCAGCGTCAGTTGCGGCGCGAGAGAGACATAGAGCTCGCCAAAACCAGCTATCTCGGAGGTGGGATTCGACCCGACGTACGAATAGCTATTGTCGTTAGGCCATAAACCGGAGGCGGCCAGACCCGGGGTATATGCGGGCGGGAGCAGGATAGCGAGGTGCTTATTGGCGTAATAGACACCGAAGATTCCGCTCACGTGGTGAATGGGGTCGAACGATATACGTGTTTCATGGGCGAATCGCGTGGTATTAATATCTGCGAACCACATCAAAGGAATTCCGGGCAGCGCCGTGAATCCTGCGCCGGCCAAGGCATACGTCGTGCCCTCAGTGCCGTTCTCCTGATCGAAGGAGGCGCGCTCGAAATAGCTTGAAGATGAGGCGAGGGACCAGCCTTGCCCGGCGTAGGCAACATCGATGGCAGGTAAGGTCCATCGATCACTCGAGCCCTCCCGGGCGTCGATCGAGCGATCAAGGGTGTAAGAGATCACCTGAAAGGCGGGTAGCGGTGCGAAGGCAACGGGCCATCCGAGGGTGTACTCGCGCTGATACATGAAGCGCAGCGTCACCTCCAAACCTTCCGCCGGCTTCAGAAGCGCCGCCAGCGATCCTCCCAGAACGTTGACTTCGCCGTCGCCGTCGGCACTGTTGCGCACGTTCGGATCCGCGGAACTAGGAAAAGTGCGTGTCAGAAAGCCGGAGTCCTTGTTAAAAAAGCCCATAAGCCGTACGGCCACGGAATCCGGTACCAGGACTGTATTGGCTGCGACTTCCGCTCCATAGTCGGCACTACCATAGCGCGTGTCGGAGAGCTGCGTGCTGTAGCGAACGCTGTCCTCCGTGAGAGACGGCTTATGCGTGATGATGCGCACGTTCCCGCCCAACGAGCCGGAGCCATATAAGGTTCCTTGCGGTCCTTTCAATACCTCGATGCGATCAATATCAACGATTCGCGGATCCATGGAATCGAACACCGGCGTATCGTCTATATAAAAGCCAGTCGCATTGATACCCGTGATGCCGCGTATCGCCGTACCTCGCGAGGAGGAGAACCCCGCCCCCACGTTGCTCGCGGCGGCGCCACCATAGGAGAAGGATAAATTAGGGATCTTTGTCGCATAGTCAGTAAAGGTTTGAATCTGATAGTCCTGCAGCATCTGCGAGGAAAAGACGGTCATGCTGACCGGCACATCCAAAACGGATTCCTGACGCTTCCGTGCCGTGACGGTAATTTCTTCAAGTGCATCTGCCGATGACGGTTCGGCGGAGGCGGGCAGGGCACGGCTCACTGGCTGAAGGCCAATGGCAAGAGCCAAGCCGGCCGCCGTCCATTGGAGCACCGTAATGCGCATAGTTTGCCCTTCAGCGCCAAAGGTCCGGCGCATTATCTGGCGTGGTCACTCAGCGATGGACAAAGAGTCCGGCAAATTCTAGAGAAATCCCTCGCATGTCCGTGTAACGCCGCATCGGCGTCACTCTATTGTTGAAATTGAAACTACAGGACGAAACCCTTGGCCGCAAGGTCCATACGGGTACGTACATTGAGTGAGACAATGCAGAGAGCATCCGTCTATCCGCGGCGCGTGTCAATCGTTTTGAGACACCCGGTCATTTGAAATTAGCGAGCAAGTGTTGATGGTTTCGGTTGCGACGGTCTCCTTTTTTGGCGGATTGATCCACGCTGCAGTGGGCAGCGCGCCGGCCACAGCCGGCGGAGATTCCCCGCGAAGAGATCGTGCACGAGAACCCCTGCGCGTGCCCTGTAGTCCGCAATAACTCGATCAAGCCGCTGCGGATGCCAGAAGGTATTCGTGATGCAGCCCGCCAAGTATCGATTTCGCGCGCACAGAGTAGGATTCTCCGCAACGATGCCGAGATTCTGGTTGGATTTTATCTGCAAGCGGGGAGGGTGGATCGGGGACACCAGGACCGAGGGCGGTATGCGGGCGGCCAGCGTTGTAGTGACGAGCCCATGATTTCAGAATAGATCGCAAATGCGATTCCGATATTGGAATGAGCCAGTCCAGGCACTCTCGACGAATCGTGCCAATGACCCGCTCACAGATGGCGTTGGCCTTAGGGCATTGCGGCGGCGATTTGAGGACATCGATACCGAATCTTTCTATTGACTCATCAAGGCGTTCTGCGAAGATTCGGTCGCGATCGTGAAGGAGGTATTGGTAAGCGTGGTCGCCGCCAACCACCTCGCGCAGCTGCTGTAGCGTCCAGGCTGTCGTCGGATGAGCCGTGACATTGAAGTGAACGAGACGGCGACTGCCATGCTCGAACATGATGAAGACGTAGAGCAGACGGAAGGTAGCAGTGACCACGACCGCGAAATCGCACGCAATAATCACTTGGGCGTGAAGGTGCAGGAAGGTTGACCAAGGCACATGGTCTCTCGGTCTTCCTGGCGGGCGCGGCGGCAAATACTTCCGGACAGTGCGCGGAGAAACCTGGATGCCGAGTTTCAGCAGGAGCTCGTTTGCAATGCGTTCCTCGCCCCAGCTTGGGTTCTCTCGACCCATGCGCCGAACGAGATTCTGCAAGTCCCTCGGGATACAAGGCCGGCCGGGCCGAGACTTCCATCGCCAGAACAGCCTCCAACCCGCCCGATGCCAACGGATCAAGGTTTCGGGACGCACCACGACGAGAGCGCCTCGCCAATCGAAAAATCGAGACAATAGCGCAAGAGAAACCCGCGTAGCGGGGTCGATGCGCCGGGGCTTTACGCCCCGTTCGACATATTGGGCAAGCTGCCGACGTAGAACAAGATCTCGACCTCATGAGATTCCTGCGACCGCATTGCTAAACCGATCCAGGCAATCAGGTCGGCGATGATTGCGAACAAAATGTGAAAAATGCCGAGCACGGATTGATCATGCCATAATCACGTGGAGCTAGTGAAAAACGGCAGATCGAATTTTTGCGGAGGACAGGTCAACCCCCGTCAATTACACGCTTTCTTGCGGGACCTCCTCGGCCACTATCCAGGTACCCAGCGTCTCGCTCGATTTAATCGCGGTCGGTGAAGGGACGGGACCGACCAGTGCCCCAACATGGGCAGAGACGCTCGTGGGAGGCTTGATAGGTTTGTCCGCGGGCCCCTA
>JANXZG010000091.1 GCA_025355645.1 Gammaproteobacteria bacterium
GCCGTAGGAAAAAACGACCTCGCGCAATCAGCGAGGATCGCAACCGGCGCAGCGCTGTCGGTTGCTGCATCTCCAAGCCGGCGGGAGCTCTCGCCGGCTCGGGCAATAAAATAAAAGGGTGAGCCATGGATCTTTTACTCATATTAATCATTCTGCTCGTGGTATTTGGCGCCGGCGGCGGGATCTACTGGGGCATGGGTGCCGGATGGGGCATCGGGCCCATCGGCCTGATCATTGCCGTCTGCGTGGTTGCTTTTCTGCTGAATACCCGTCGCGGACTTTGACGCATCGGGCTTGCGGATCCGCGGCAGGGGCCGAGGATGACTCGCTTTGAAACGCTCGCCGGCACGGTAAGAGTTGCATTGCCGTGACCGGCGGTATGCGAACCGCCAGCACTGGCCCGCTCCATTTCAGCCGGCCGAGGCGAGGATAGGGACATTTTGAGCAACGGTCTTAACATTCGGGCCGAGCGCGCGTGGCATACCACCAGCAGGCTCGATTCTTTTCATCGGGAATCAATTCTGTATCCGGTCGTTTTCGACGCCGTTCTGGCGCCGAAATATTAAGTTTGAAATATTTGGGATAATTTATCCAGAGAAATGCCCTGATCGCCGAGCATGGCTGTATACGTTGAGTTGATTTTTATGGGTACAATCCCGTGCGGTAAGTAGCACTCACCAGAACCTATGCGCCCATGAGCATTCCCACCGAGCCCATCGGCAGCATTCCGCGGCCTCGCGAGCTATTGGCGGCCATGGATGCGGCGGGTGGCAATGCCACGGATCCGGCGCTTGAGCCTTTGTACGAGGCTGCCGTGCGGGACACCATCCGCGAATTTGAGGCGACCGGCTCGCCGGTCATCTCGGATGGCGAACAGCGTAAGTACCAGAACTTCTTAACCTACAGCGTTCACGGCTCGTCCAACATTTCCCCCGACGGCTTCAAGATTCCGTTTAGCGCGGGTCATACGCGCCGAATGCCGCGCTTGACCGCAAAACCGTTTAAATATTTTTGCTATGCCGACGAATACCTGGGCTTTGCACAACGCTTTGCGCACGTGCCCGTCAAGCAAGCGGTTATTTCGCCCTCCGCATTGAGCCTGTTGTATCCCGCCGATGGCATCGTGGGTTACTCGCGCGAAGAATTCCTGAACGATCTGCTCGATGAGCACGTGACCGAAGTGCGCAGGTGCCTTGCAAAAGGGGCCAGCTGCGTACAGATCGATTTTACGGAAGGTCGATTGGCCATGAAGATCGATCAGACCGGATCGCTCCTGACCCGTTTCATTGAACTGAACAATCTCGCGCTCACCCGCTTTTCGGCAGAGGAACGACGGCGGCTTGGCGTGCATACCTGCCCCGGTGGCGACCGGGACTCAACGCATAGCGCGGATGTGGACTATGCCGAATTGCTGCCCAGCCTTTTTGCCCTGGACGTGGCAAATTTTTACGTGGCCTTGGCAGGGGAGCCTGATCACGAGTATGTGTTGAAGCTGATCCGTGACCGGGTCCAGCCACACCAGCGAGTATTCGTTGGGGTCATCTCTCCGATTGACCCGCGAGTGGAGACGCCCGAGGAAGTCAGGGACCGAATCCTGGTGGCGGCGCGCTATTTGCCCCTGCAGCAGCTGGGAACCACGGATGACTGCGGCTTCGCGCCTTTTTGTGACGACACCTCGACGAGCCGTGCCACCGCGTTTGCCAAGATCCGGTCGCGCGTGCAAGGGACAGCGCTCGCCGCGCGGGAATTAGGGCTGTCCGATGTCAGCTGACCAAGAGGAAAAACAGCTTCGCATCGCGGCATTGAGAAACGCCGAGGAGATCTTGCTGGCCCGCAATCGGGTCGAGCAGGAACTGCGTGATGCCAAAGCCGAACTCGAACAAAAAAACCAGGAGCTGCTGCAGCAGCGCGAATGGTTTCAAGTCACGTTGTCGAGCATTGGCGACGCCGTCATTACGACCGACGCACTCGGTGCCGTGACCTTCATGAACCCAATCGCCGAGGCGATGACGGGTTGGGGAATCTCGGAAGCCCTCGGCGCTCCGCTGGGAAAGATATTCAAGATCATCGACGAGCACACGCGCGAGCCGGTGGTGCATCCCATTGTGCAGGTACTGCGGGAGGGGCGCAGCGTCGGCCTTGCCGAGCACACCTGCATCTTGCGTCGCGATGGTTCTATTACCGCGATCGAGGATAGTGCTGGCCCAATCCGGGATCGATCGGGCAAGCTCGCCGGCGCGGTCATGGTTTTTCATGACGTCACCGCCCAGCGCAAGGCCGAAGCCGCCCTGAACGCCAGTGAAGTCCGGTACCGCACCATATTTAACCAGGCCGCCGTAGGGATCGCGGTGACCGACTTGCAAGGCCGCTTCATACAGGTCAATCAGAAATTTGCCGATATATTTGGATACTCGATCGACGCGTTGCAACAGCGGACCTTCCTCCAGTTGACACATGCGCCGGACCTCCCTGAAGCGCAAGACAGCGTCGGTCGTCTGATGCGGGCCGAGCTCGCGGACCTCACGCTCGAAACCCGTTGCGTGCGCTCGGATGGGGCGATCATCTGGACGCTCAGCACGATCACGCTGGTCAAGGATGCGAGCGGCCGCCCACAGACCCTGGTCGGGATCCTTGAGGACATCACGGAGCGCAAACGAGCCGAGGAGGCACAGGCGCGACTCGTGGCGGTGATTGCCTCTTCGGACGATTCGATCATCAGCATGACCCTTGACGGGGTCGTGCTGAGCTGGAATCGCGGCGCGGAACACATGTACGGCTATGCACCGGACGAGGTGATCGGCAGCACGACGCAGGCATTGATACCGCCGGATCGCTACGACGAGGAACCGTCGATCCTCGCGCGGATCCGCAGGGGCGAGCGCATCGAGCATTTTGAAACAATCAGGAAGCGCAAGGACGGGACCTATTTTGACGTCTCGATCGCCGTATCACCTATCGAAGATACCCGTGGCCGCATTATCGGCGCTTCCAAAATCACCCGGGATATCACGCAGAGCAAGCGCATCGAAGCGGCCTTGCGCGAGACTGATCGCCGCAAGGATGAATTTCTGGCAACTCTGGCGCACGAGCTGCGCAATCCGCTCGCGCCCATTCGCCAGGCGGCGCTGATATCGGAGTCACTCAATGCCACCGATGCGCAA
>JANXZG010000115.1 GCA_025355645.1 Gammaproteobacteria bacterium
CCCATGCGACTACCCCCGGCCCCGCAGTTAGAGCATCCATCCGAAGAGATCCGCGATTTGCGGGCTGCCGGCAGCGTCGTCTGCGCAAACCAGCCGACCCTGGTAACGTGCGGGAACGTTGGGGCTTCCGAAGCTGACCGCGACGGCGCAGGACTGCGCGACTCCAAGGCTCAAGGGACAGTTATTGGTCTCCGTGAAGACGGGGTGGCCGCCCGCACTCGGACCTGTCACCGTGATGCTACTGATATTCACGGTCGCCATGCTCGTATTGATCACATGTAACGTCTTAGGATTGAAGCAAACCCCATAACATTTAAAATCGGTCGACAATGGCGTCGGCGTAACTGCCGGACTGATGCCGCCTACGGACGCAATTGTCCCAGCGGTGACGACAACATTTGTATATACATTGCTGCCAAACTGAACCGCTGCAATGGTCAGGTGATTAGATGCAGGGTCGTATACGTCCCGAGCAAAGGTCGGCATGCCCGTTCCGACGCTGATGACGCGGCCAATCGTAATAGCCACACTGTAGTAGACCGTGCCCCCCGCCTGAACATAGGAGATGTCGAGAGTCGTACCGTCATACGCATCCATGCCGAACCCCGTGCCGATCGAAACGACGCTCGCCACGGTGGCGACCACATTGTGATAGGTCGTATTGCCAACTGTCACGGTGGGGACGGTCAATTGGTCGCTCGCAGTATCGTAAGCATCCTCGCTGCCATTCGGGATGGCGCCCGATGGACCGCTGACGATATGCCCGACGCCGACCACCATGTTATTAAAGGTTGCCCCGCCAATCGTGACCAAGGGTACGGTCAACTCCCCCGTCACTGGATTTTAGGTATCCGCCCGGGCAGCGCCGCTGCAGGCTAGAAATAACATGGCCGCTGTGAAAAAATGCGCGCGATGGCGCAAGGATCGTGACTTTGCGTTCATTAACTCCCCCTCGGCATTCTTGTGTCGTTGCTCGATGGCGATGCGCCTACGGTAGGCGGCCTTCAATCCTCAACCAGCGAGACAATACTCCCAGTACTGATTCCAAGGGAAACCATTGGTTTAAAGAGACAGCTCTGGTGATGGTCAACCGGGTCCGATGCAGGCTGCATGAATGAGTATTTAGGGGATGATATGTGCTGTGCTATTGAAACGGAATCAATGGCTTATGAATCACTAGCGAGCCCCCGCTACCATTTATTCCGTGGTCCGTTCCGACCACATCGATAATAGTTTGTATCATGCGCAGCGGCTGCGTTTCGGGCGAAGGTCACTGATACGGACGGCGGAAATCCCGCAAAAATACGACGCCGCCCGAACATTGCCTCCGGCCATGAAGCCGGTTGGCAACTGCAATCAGAACCGCTAACTAGTAGATGTACCCATGTAGCGGCAGCATCTGGGGGCTGCCCGCGCCATTATCCGTGACGATCAAATCACCCGTGCCAGCAACTTGGGCAGGGCCCATATATTTAACCGCGATAGCGCACGACTCGCCCGCCCCCAGGCTCCCTGGACAATTGTTCGACTCGGAGAAGAGGGAATAATTGCCGATTTTGCCGCTGGTGGTGATTTCGCTGATAATAAGAATGGTCGCGCCAGCGTTAATCAGCGCCACGGTCCTGGGCGTGCAATACGTAAGGCAGCTGAACGACAGAGAGCTTGCACTGAAGGTAACTTGAGGGCTCAGGCCGCCCACCGACTTGATGGTTCCCGGAATGATTACCAGATTGGTATAGGTAATGCCGCCATATAAAACCGATGCAATGCTCAGATGATGGGTAGACGGATCGAACACGTCGCGGGGATTTTGCGGCATGCCGCTTCCATGGCTGACGACGCTGCCGACCGTAATGACCACGTGGAAGTAGACGTTGCTGCCAACCTGCACATAAGGGATAGTCAGTTGAGTGCCGTCGAAGCTGTCCGAGCCGCTAAGCGTGCCGCTTGACACTAGGTTCGCCACCGTAACAACCACATTGTAATAAGTGTTGCCACCCAGCACCGTCACCTGGGGGATGGTCAGATGGTGGCTGGCCGTATCGTAGGCATCTTCGCCGGCATTCGGCGCGGTCCCCGAGGGGGCACTAACGATGCTTCCAATAGTCACCACCATGTTGGAAAAGCTGGCACCGCCGATAATGACCGTGCGAATGGTCAACTTGTTTGTACCCGGATCGTATGTATCCGCCCAGGCAACGCCGCTGCTGGCCAGAAACAACAGGGTCGCTGTGAGAGATCGCGCGTGATGGCGAAATGATCGTGACCTGATTTTCATTGGCGCCCCCTCGTCAATCCGTTCTGGTTGCCCCACGCCAATGCGCCTACGGTAGGCCGGTACGCAATCCCCAACAAGCTAGACAATACGCCTAAGAGTCGACCGTCACTACGGCAGGAAACGCCCAAGATTGTTTAACAGAATGCTCAACTCGATGAGCGATTGCCGAAACATAGGCGCAGTCAGCAGTAAATCAAAGACTTAGCGTAGCGCAATGACCTGTCGGAAATTCATGTTGCGTGCCCCCGCTACCACTAAAATTCGGCCGTCGCCGGCACTTCCGGTATGACCGTAGCCTTGCTAAATATCGACCGCATTCAATCCGGACTGCAGAGCCGCGTCTCGCAACCTAGTGTCGAACGTCAGCAGATGCGTTGCCGCGCCGGAGAACGCCAATGCAAGATGTAGCGCATCGAGTGTTCGCAACGGCACCGCTGTTGTGGCCAATAAAAGTCGCTCCGCCTCCCGATGAACCGCGGGGTCTAAATGCAATCGCGCAAACGCACCCGAGTCGGCATCAGCAAGCAAGGCATCGCGAATTTGGTTCGCCGCTGCGGAAGTCAGCTCGCCCTCTCGCTTGCGCCGCCCGATCGCGGAGAGGACTTCTGTAATAGCAAGTTCCGAGATCAACAGACCGACCTTGCCACGCAGATAAGAATCGACTTCGTCACTGTGGAGCTCGGGGACGTAAAGTTTCGCCAAGGCGCTCGAGTCGACATAGAGCTGGATATCAACGGTTGCCATGTAAATTGCCGACGTCAGCGTCTGTCGCTTCTATCCTCAATAATCGCCGAGGATAGCGCTCTGGCCAGGATAGGCATCCTGCGTCGAAATGCTGCGCGGCCCCGAAATGGCTTGCCTTGAGCAGGGCGGGGTGGCACCAGACGCGCTACAGGCTTACCCCGGTCGGTGATGGTAATTTCATGCCCGTTTCGCACCTCATCGATAAGTGCGGAGAGATTCTGTCGGGCTTCGCGTATCCCAGCTTCTTTCATTGGCAAATTGTGCTACATGTAGCACAATATTGCAATAAGGGGGTATCTGCAGGGCCCGATTCGCGATACTGCCAAAACCGGGATGCGTTACGCGTTGGCGCGGCGAGGAGCGATCAGGCCACGGCCGGCCCAGTGACGGGAGATGGTCATCTTTTGTAGAATGCAGTGACTGCCACAAGGTACCCAGGAGCATACATGTTGCGCAAAATGCTTTCGATTCTCGCCGCCTGCGTGTTGGGTACCACCGGCGTCACTGGATCATCTGCTTCTCTCGCGGCGGGCGACGGGAAGGTCGAGCAGGCACTGATGCAATTGGAGCGCCAGTGGTGCGCCGCCAGTATCAAGAATGACTTGGGTGTCCTAGACGCGATCATGGCAGATGGTCTTATTTTGGTGTCGTCAAGCGGGAAGTTGACGAACAAAGAACAGGAGTGGCCGATACGCATAGCGACCCCAACAGCGTCTGCGAAGTCGATATGATGCAAGTCCGGGTCTATGGGAATGCTGCCGTGGTGATTGGTCGGCTAACCATAAAATCTGCTGCTGCCGACGAACAGAAAAGGTTTACCGACACCTTCATAATGCGCAACGGGCGCTGGCAGGTCGTTCTGTCGTCGGGTTCCTCGATCAGGTAAGCTCTGCCGCCGTTTTACGCGCGGGCCCGGAATGGCAACCAGACAAGTATCGAAGCAATCCGACGACTTAAACCTATCAGCACCGGTTGGTGGCGCGACTGTCAGACAACGTCTGTCAGATCGGGTCTGGACAGTACAGCTAATCCATCCTGACCGATTGGGATACGGCATGAGCAGCGCAAGCCGTACCTTTGGACCAGACTCTCGGATCTGGAATCTGTAGCAGACAAGTATCGAAGCAACCCCCCGCTACCAACTTATCGAAAACTACAATAAAAACATAAGCTTATATGTTGGAAAAATCCTTACTCGATTTGAACCTGCAAGCTATACGTTAAGTTCCCCCTGTGATCCGCATCACGCGGGTAGCAACGCCAGGTAAATATCATTAGTTTTTGCGATAGAGACGCGCATTCATGAGATTGCAGTTCGGGCCCCAGACTGCCGTGCTATGTGTGACCTTTTGCGCCATCGTCGCGCTGCATAGCTCCCTAGCAGCGCCCTTGGACGCGTCGGCGCTCTTGCGACAAGGGAAGTTTCAAGAGCTCGATTCAGAGTTCTCCACTGTGCAGCGGCGCTTCGAACGCGGTGAAATAACCGGCGATGAAGCCCGCAACGCGTTTCGCGCATTTTATCCGGTCGATTCCGACCTAGCTGCTAAGTATAACCAGTGGGTTACCTCGTTTCCGAGATCCTACGTCGCCCGTTTGGCGCGCGCTATCTATTACAAATAACGAGGATTGGAAGATCGCGGCGGGAAGTACATCGAGGAGACCAGCAAGACACAAATCGACAAAATGGATAGCTCGTTCAGGAAAGCCATCAAAGACTTCGGTGACTCCTTCTCGATGAATCCCAAGGCGTTTCTTAGCTACCTCCACATGCTCGATATCGGCCGTCAGTATGTGTCGGCGAGCTATTCTCGCCGCTTATACGATCACGCGATCGCTTTGGACCCTTTCTCCATTGCCGCTCGCCAGAAGTACATGCTATCGCTGTCCACTAAATGGGGTGGCAGCCTCGACAGCATGCAAAAATTGCTCAAGGAATGCCGTTTGACGAATCTGCCAGCGGTACAGCTTCGTCAGTTGGAATCCATGGTATATGAAGACGAAGGGTGGGAACGGGAGAATGACGGTGACCATGCAGCCGCGGAAGTCGCGTATCGCAAAGCAAACGATCTCGACCCTCCCGACTGCACGTCCTGCATCATTTCAAGCCTCGTTAGCGTCTTGATCGAAGATCGAAAGTTCGCCGATGCTGCGCCATACCTCAATGAATACTTGAAGGCAAAACCGGGGGACGTGTGGGCGCTGAGTAATCTTGGGCTTGTGTATATCGAGATTGGCACCCCGCAGCAGCATTTGATGATTGGAGCCAATCCGCAAACGCTGGCGACGCCTTCTCGCAGAATCGTCTAGGCGTCCTATATAGGGGTCTCTTGACGAACGGGAGAATAAAGTACGTTAAGCGCTGGGCATCCTGAGCGGCCGCAGACCACCTTTCTCGACGCGCTTGTTCGGACGCCATGAGTAATCCCCGGTCAGGTTGATGTGATTCCAGTGGACCGGCGAAATGTGCTGCAGCCAGGCATTCTCGGTTGGTCGGCCCTGGTCCTGCAGCGCGGCGATCGCACGATCGAAGTAGACGGTGTTCCACAGGA
>JANXZG010000141.1 GCA_025355645.1 Gammaproteobacteria bacterium
ACCGGAAATGATCGCGACCCGGCGCTTCTGCCGCTAACGCAGCAGACCGCGGGACCCGTCAGACCATCAGTGAAAGCCAAGAGCCGGACCCCGAAACCGACCCCAAGGCATGGTCAAAGTTGGACGCCGGTCGCTGGTCAAAGTTGGAAGCCTGTTGACAATGCGATCGGGAAAACCTGGATTCGCATCCACGATATAGCGCTTGGCGCCGCGGGCGATGAGCTCCTCGTCGTAGAGTCCATACAGATGCCTGAAAGGCTCTGGTGAGAGCCCCCGAATTCGATAATCCATAATCCGACCTCCCGGTGCAAAGCGAATGCATAGGATAAAGGGCAGTATCCCGGCGCGGCACCCCGATTCTTGCGCTCTCTTTTTTTGTCCCTCGAGGGGTGGTGCAGAGCCGCGAGATAACTGCACAAGAAACCGAGTGTCTTCACGGTCGGCAGGAATTACAGTGCGAGCTATGATCTCCAGTGAGGACAAATCAATGAGCGGCGACCATCCCGATTCCGGCATGCCGGGACTGCGCACCATGCGCAAGGCCATAGCAACTCGCGACCGGCGCTTTGACGGGCGATTTGTGTATGGCGTGGTGACGACCGGGGTTTTCTGCCGCCCTTCATGTGCCTCGCGATTGGCGAAGCCCGAGAACGTACGCTTTTTCGCCACCGCGGCGCAGGCACAAGCGGCGGCCCTGCGGCCCTGCAAGCGGTGTGATCCCGCCGCCGCCGACAGCCGATCCAGCCTGCGGATCCAATCCTTAGCCGAATTCATCGACAGGCATGCGGACGAGCCGTTGTCGTTAGGAAACCTTGCCAGAAGGGCCCACTGGTCCCCGGCGCACCTGCAGCGCACATTCAAGACAGTACTCGGCGTGTCGCCCAAGGCCTATCACGATGCGGCGCGACTGCGTCTTCTCAAGGGCAGCCTGAAGGCAGGAAAGAGCGTACTGGCGGCAATCGATGGAGCCGGATTCCAGTCCAGCAGTCGGGTCTATGCCCGGGGAACCCGAAATCTTGGGATGACACCGTCCGCGTACCGCGCCGGCGGTACCGGAGAGACAATCTCATATGCCTTCCGAGAGACGGCGCTCGGCCCGCTGTTAATGGCCGCCACCGATCGCGGGGTATGCTTTGCCCAGTTCGGATCCGGTGAGATGGCACTCGTTGCCCAGTTGCAGACCGAGTTCCCCCATGCCTCCGTGGCAGCGTCAGGCAACGCGAAATCAACGGCGCTGGATGACTGGATGCGCGCCTTCGAGAAACACATCGCCGGCCACGCGCCACGCCCGGGCCTGCCGCTCGATATGCTGGGGACGGCCTTTCAAATCCGGGTCTGGCGATTCCTGCTAGCGATTCCGGAAGGTGATGTCGTCAGCTATGCCGAGGTCGCGAAAGGGATTGGCAAGCCTACGGCTGTGCGTGCCACCGCCTCAGCTTGCGCGGGGAATCGCATCGCGGTGCTTGTTCCGTGTCACCGAGTGCTGCGCAGCGACGGCGGGCTTGGGGGCTATCGATGGGGCCTTGAACGAAAGCGGCTGCTGATCGCCGCGGAGCGGCGGCGGGGCGTGGAGTGAGCGAGTCGGACTTGGCCGGATCCGTTACTGCAATCGGGGATGTGCCGGTTGGCGGGATTTTGGAGGGGATCGACCGGGATGGATTTTGGGTCAGCCCACCACTCGTGAATGCCAACAGCTGCACACAACTGGCGAATCTTTACGACAGTGAAAAACAAAACTTCCGGCGGACAATCAACATGGCTCGCTACGGGTTTGGCAGCGGCGAATATAAATACTTCTCCGCACCGCTGCCGGCTATGGTCCAGTCGCTGCGGGAGTCGTTATATGAACGCCTTGCGCCGGTCGCGAACGCGTGGAACGCCCGGCGTGGCAAGGAGCCGGAATGGCCGCCGCAACACAATGAGCTAAAGGCCCGATGCGCCGCGGCTGGGCAGTCACGCCCTACCCCGCTGCTTCTTCGCTACGGCCCCGGGGATTTCAACTGCCTTCACCAGGATCTGTATGGTGCAATTCACTTTCCCCTACAGGCAATTCTGCTGCTCGATCGTCCCGGGGTCGACTTCGACGGCGGCGAATTGCTCCTCGTTGAGCAACGGGCCCGCCGGCAATCCAAGGCCATGGTGGTGCCGATCGCGCATTGCGCCATTGCAGTCATTCCGGTCCGCGAGCGGCCGGTCCAGAGTGTCTGTGGCGCAGCGTTGGTCAGGGTGCGTCATGGCGTCTCCCCGTTGCGCGGTGGCCTCAGGCGAACTCTAGGCCTGATATTCCATGAGGCGGCATAGTGGCTGCCACGAACGATGCCGCACGCTGCGCTAGCAGCAGGCTCACCGCGAGGACGACCACCCGGGGAATTAAGTCCTTGGATACCGTTTTCCGTGGCGGAAGGTCAGCAAGCTGTCGGTCATTTCGCACCTAGAATCCGCACTAGGCGCCGCGACAGCCGCTTTCACAGGTTAAGATCCCGAAGTATTGCCGGCCCGCGGCGACCTAGTCAATCCCCGGGTCATATAGAATATCGCGCAGATGCCCGAGATGCAGCCGGAAAACAGTGCCGAACCGCGCTTTGGCGCTTACTACGAGATCCTCGTCGGATTGGCGTTGTTCGCTGCGGCCAGCATTTGCATCGTGCTGACCCGGGTACCCGGAGGCATTGCGCTGCTCTGGCCAGGTAGTGCGATCGCAGCAGCGGTCCTGATACGCATGCGACGTGTACAGTGGGCAATTGCGGCGATCGCTATTCTCGCGGCGCTGCTATTCGCGAATGCGGCGGTGGGGCACCGCCCGTGGTCAGTTTCGCTGTCGTTAGCTCTGGTCAACATGGTCGAGATCGCGATGATGGTCGCGGTTTTTCGGTTCATCTGGCGCTTTCCTTGCCCCGATATCACGATCACTCAGGCGGCCATCATGACCGCGGCGTTTGGCATCGCAATTCCGGGAATTTCGGCCATCCTGGGCGGGATCGTTGTTCATAATAATTTTGCGCTTTCAGTCGTGGATGGCACCCTAGAGTGGTGGTCTTCCCACGCGGTCGGTGCCTGCTTGCTCGGACCACCGGTCATATTGTTTAGTGTCAACGGCATCAAACGTCTGGTACGACCAGGATTTCTTGCGGAAAATGTATCTACGCTGATCCTGTGCCTCGCCGGCACTTACCTGGCCATTCGCTTTGTCAGATTCCCGTTCGTTTCGATCGCGCTGCTGCTACTGATCGCGGCCTTTCGGATCGGCGGGTTTGGCGCCTCGCTCATGAGCCTATGCTGCGGGCTGACGATTACCAATCTCTGGATCCTCGGGATCCGGCCCATAGGACTCGATCCTGCACTGCCTAGCAGCGGCTCCCTGATCGGATTGCCCGTGATAGCGCTGATAGCAACGATCATTCCGCCGATTGCGGTGGGCCTCGGCGGCGATGCGCGTCGAGCGGCCGGACGAGCACTGCGGGTAAGCGAGCGTCGTTTTCGCGAATCCATGCAGCACTCCCCAATCGGAATGCTGATCGCGACTCTTGACGGCGTGTGGGCCTATACGAACCTCTCCCTGCAGCAGATGTTCGGCTATACCGAAGAGGAATTTCGCGCGATGCCCCCAGGCGGACCGTCCAGGCCGGAGGACTGGGATGACAGTGTTGCCCGTTGGGGGCGCTTGGTAAGCGGTGAAATCGAATCCTACAATACGGTGCGCTGCTTTCAGCACAAGTCGGGACGCTGGATTTGGACACATGTGGCGGTATCGCTCTTGCGCGACGATGATGGCACTCCGATCCACCTGATCGCACAGATCGACAGCCTTGAAGAGCGCCAGCGCGCCGAAGAGAAACTCGCGGACGAGAGCCAGAGGTTGCGGATCACCCTGCAGTCGATCAACGATGCCGTCATCACCACGGATGCGAATGCCCGCATTACCTATATCAACGCGGCGGCCGAATCCCTGCTGGGCCTGGACGTCGATGCGGTCCAGGGACGCCGCGTCGATGAGGTGATTTTCCTGATGGATCCGCGCACCTCGAAAGCTGCGGCAAACTTGATAGGCCAGAGCACCTTGCATGGCAAGGTCTTCAGTCGCGAGCAGCCCTGCCTGCTGCATCGGCCCGACGGGACCATTCGGTATGTGTCCGACGTCGTATCTCCCGTGCTGGATTCCACCGGAACGGTAAGCGGCTTGGTCATCGTGCTTCGCGATGCGACGCTCGAAGTCGATCGCGATCGCGAGCTGCATCACCGTGCGATGCACGATCCTCTAACCGGCCTCATTAACCGCAACGAATTCGATCGGCGCCTGCGCGCTTCATTTGAAAAAGCGCACCACCTGGCGAGGCCGGCGGCGCTCATGGCGATTGATCTCGATCGCTTCAAAGCCCTGAATGATGCAGCCGGCCATGCGGCCGGCGATGCCATGTTGTGCAAGGTAGCAGGGGCTTGCCTGCAGGCGGTGCGTGCATCGGATTCGGTTGCGCGGCTGGGCGGCGATGAATTTGCGATTATCCTCGACAACTGTGGGGCGGAACGTGCCGGTCACATCGGCCAGCAACTCTTGCGAACGCTGAACCCGCTTGAGCTGGAGTGGGAAGGAACGCGCTTTGATATCGGGGCATGCATCGGCATGGCGTTGACTTCGGCCGACACGACCGACGAGAAATCTTGGCTCGAAGCGGCCGATAAGGCTTGCTACGGCGCTAAACGAGAAGGTCGAGGTGGCCTTAAGTTTGCATCATAATTTATTGATTAAAAATATGTTTTTTGACCATCTTTGGGCCACCCATGAAAGTGACGCGCGCAGGCCCCCGGAGCAGTTTTCAGGCTGCGATTGCGACTAGACTGATTCGAGTTCCCGCAGATCCCGGCCGCGCGTCTCACGCCCTTCCACCGCAATGAGGACCAGCGAGAGTATCGCGGGCACCGCAACAACAGCGGCGGCGACCCCCAGTGCGGGCACCAGCGCGGCCACGCTCAGGCCCTGCGCGATGAGGCCGCCTACCTTGCTCCACCCTGCTATCCAGCCGGTGGTGCGTCCGCGGATCCGGACCGGATAACATTCCGCGGAGTAAGGCAGCAGGATCGATATCACCGCCGTCGAGCCGACCAGCAACAGGGAAATCGACACCACCGGATTAGCCAGGAACGAGAACATGCCAACGCCTCGCAGCAGCACAGCGAAGAGGCCGAGCGAGGTGATGGCCATGGCCAATACCAGCGAGTACTTGGTGCTCCAGGTGCTGTAGAGATAAGTCGTGATGATGACGGTCGGGGCGGCCACCAGGATCGAGCGCGCGATGATCGCGCTTGCAAGCCCCACGCTATGCCCTTCCGCTACCAAGGCGCTCGGCAGCCATAGCAGTACGCCGAAATTGACGAATCCCCAGGCGAGCGCCGCCAGCGTGAGCGCAAGCGTGGTGCCGGGCTGCGCGTGCGCGCCCGCCGGTTCGACGGCTCCAGGTTTTCCCTCCGCTTCTACAGCGTCGGTGGATTTTAACTCGATCACCGCGCCAAAGCGCGCGAGCGTGGCGAGCGCTTCGGCATGCCGGCCCATGTGCTGAAGGAAACGCGCCGATTCCGGAATCAGGGGGCTTAATAAAATGAGAGCTAACCCGGTTGGCAGGTTAAGAAACCACATGATGCGCCAGCCAAAATGCGGCTGAAGGAGCGCCGAGAGCTCGCTCGCGGCGAAGTATCCGCCAATCGTGCCAATGCCCCCCACCAGCACCAGGCTCCAGCCGCGATGCTTCGTCGGCATAATCTCGGCAAGCAGCGCGTAAGCAATAGGCAGCATGCCGCCGGCCGCTGCGCCCATCATGAAACACATCCCGACGTTCCACCAGAATGAGGGCATCGCGCCGCAGATCGAGGTGCCGACAAACATGACGGATGACAGCAGGATCGAGGCGCGCCGTCCGTAGAAATCCGCCAGCGCGCCCCAGACGAAGGATCCTATAGCGGTGCCGATCAGGGCAGAGAATGGCAGGAAGGCTACCATCGCCTTATCGACGCCGTATTCCGTACGCATGCCTGGAGTCACGAATCCAAGGCTTGCTGGCTTCATGACATCGATGACGAGTGCAACCGCGAGCACCGCAGTGAGTTTCCAATGGGCCGGCCCGAGCTTCGCATCTTCTGGGGGTGCGATGATGGCGTGTACGGCGCCGGAAAGCTGCGGCTTTGGCATAAGTCCGTAGGCTGCGGCGACGGTCCCAAAAACAATCAACGCCATGCCCCACAGCATGCCCGCATCCATCGGCATCCCAACCATTGCAAAACCCGTAGTCCGGCTCATCCAGTACATCGGCAGATGCAGTACCACCCCAGCGCTGACCACGGCCGAGCCAAGCCAGAACGCCAGCGCGTTGCGCCGCGCAGCGAATGAAAACGTCCCGCTACTCATGCATCGCCTGATTCGACAGGCGAACAGCCGCCCGTACCCTATCCAATCATGTCCTCCAGTTTCATGCCACGGGTTTCCAGGATGAAAAGTGCCACCGCGGCCACCAAGACCCGGCGTTGCCCCCAGATATCAGCCAGGCGCCCTGCGAGGAATGCGCCGACCGCGCAGCGCGGCAACAGCTCACTGACCGTGATGCCCAGCCACAATGCACTGAGTCCAAATGTGCTCTTCAGACCTTCCTGGGTTCGGGTGATGACGCCGCTGTCGTAACCGAACAGAAAGCCGCCGATGGTCGCAACCCCCACTACTGCGCCTATCAATGGCAGGCACATGTCTGCGTCTCGCGGGGCGCTCATAATGTGCATCTCCACGAATTATTGGTCGGTTCTTAACGACATCAACGGCGACTATTAAACCGCGAATTCGCGCCTTCGGCCGATCCAGGCTCCTGCTTCCGGTCGGGCCGGTACCATGACCGCGGGTGGCTTTCTGCAGGTGGCGCCGGTATAACGCAAGTGCTCATCCGCAGGCGCTGCCATGGAGAAGTATAGCTAATGTACTTGGGGATCGACGTGGGTACTTCGGCCGTCAAGGCTGCGATCATCGATGCGACGGGCGCAGTCGTCGAGCAGTCGAGCACTCCCCTGTCGATCTCGCGGCCTCAGCCGTTGTGGTCGGAGCAGGACCCGGCGGATTGGTGGGCAGCTGCCAACAGCGCCATCACAAAATTAAATTCCTCCCGCCGCAGCGGCGTGCGGGGCATCGGTCTTACCGGCCAGATGCACGGTGCCACGCTGCTTGATAGGCAATTGCGCACGCTGCGGCCCGCCATTCTCTGGAACGATGGTCGCAGTGCTGCCCAGTGCGTGGAGCTCGAGAGCGCGGTGCCACAGATGACCACGATTACCGGCAATCGCGCGATGCCAGGATTTACCGCGCCTAAGCTGCTGTGGATCCGTGAGCACGAACCGATAGTCTTCGCCGCCATTGCCAAGGTATTGTTGCCGAAGGACTACGTGCGCCTGAGGATGACCGGCGACACGGCTTCCGATATGTCCGATAGCGCGGGAACCTTGTGGCTGGACGTCGCGAAGCGGCAGTGGTCAGCAGCGATGCTCGCCGGCACCGGGCTCGAGGAAGCGCAGATGCCGTCCCTGTTCGAGGGAAACGAGATCACCGGGCAGCTGCGCACCGAGCTGTCCGAGGCTTGGGGAATGTCGCGGGTTCCGGTTGTTGCAGGGGGTGGGGACAATGCCGCAGGCGCGATTGGCGTCGGCGTCGTAAAACCAGGGGAAGCGTTTTTGTCGCTGGGCACCTCTGGCGTTCTTTTTCTCGCCAACGATCGCTACCGGCCCAATGCAGCGGGCGGTGTTCATACCTTCTGCCACGCAATCCCTGAGCGCTGGCACCAGATGTCGGTCATTTTAAGCGCCGCCAGTAGCATCGATTGGGCCGCGACCTTGTGCGGATTTCCCGATGCCAAGCCGCTACTGGACCTAGCTGAATCCCGAAATCAACCGGCCTCCTCCGAGATATTTCTTCCGTATCTCTCCGGTGAGCGCACTCCTCACAACGACCCGCATGCGCAAGGCGTGCTGTATGGGCTGACCCACGATTCGACCCCTGCGGCAATCGCGCAGGCGGTGCTTGAGGGTGTCGCATTCGCCTTTCGCGATGGTCTGGATGCACTGCTTGCAACCGGCGCGCAGTTGAATTCCATCACGGTCATAGGAGGCGGCGCGCGCTCGGCGTATTGGGGCAAGGTGCTTGCTTCAGTGTTGCGGCGTGCGTTGACTTACCGCGACGGCGGCACTGTGGGGCCGGCCTACGGCGCGGCGCGCCTCGCGCGCATGGCGATCGAAAAGGCCAGCGTCGAGGTTGTATGTACGCCCCCACCGATCGTGGAGGTCATCGAACCTGACAATCGCTGGGGTGACATTTACGCAGAAAGGCTGCCCATCTATCGTGGGCTATATCAGAATTTGAAAGGCACCTACCAACGGGGGGGCAATTGAAAGTTCCGGTTACAATGGAGGATCAAGGCCGCACAAGCACCTTCAGTTCTGGGAACGAGCCGTGTGGTGTCCGTTAGCTCTCGTTCCACATTTTAAGGACTTTAGTTACTGAAGGTCGGCGGCGCACGCGCTCGTAATGAGCCGCGATGTTCGATGGCAACTTGATGTGCAGCGTCGACGCCCACCTCTCGACGTAGAACAGCGCAGCATCCGCGATCGAGAATCGCGCGCCGGCTGCGAAAGGACGTTGGCCCAGAGGCTCATCGAGCAGTGCGAATCCCTGCTCTACGATTTCCTTGCCTTGTTTCTTGATGGCGGCGTGCGCAGTCGCATTTTCGTCATTGGCTTGACCTGGGGGTGCATACCGCGCCGGCGCAAATATTCGCGAGAATCCTTGTCCGTGCACCGTGCCCTCGACGTATTCCAGCACCTCGATCATCCGCGCCTCGCTATCGGGATCATCCGGAATAAGCGCCTTTTGGGTATTGGTGCGGGCGAGCCATGTGGCAATCGCACCAAATTCGGTCAACACCGAGCCATCATCGCGGATCAAGGTTGGGACCTTCCCTTTGGAATTGATGCGCAAGAATGCCGGTGTATGCGTGGCGCCGCCCGCTACATCGATTTGTTCGGCTTCATAAGGGCGCCCAACCTCTTCCAGCAGAATCTGAATGCCCAGCGCGCAGGTATGTGGTCCCCAATAAAGCTTCACGGCCGACCACGCAGCGCCGATGTCGCGCCTACCCTCAATGCCTTTCCGGCTCTAGCGATACGATGATTGTGCGTCATAGGAATCCACTTCGCATATAGAATATAGAAGGGTAAGCTAATGCTAGCGCCACACTAATTCGCGCCAAGAGGAATGCGCGCGATTGTGCGTCAGCGGGTTCTCACATGGCATCGCGGCGCCCGTCAATTAGTCATACCTCGACCCGGGCGTAGGATTTATAGAGGTTTAGGGGGCCCTTCCCAAGAAAAAACCTCTGGAGAGGAAGTTTATGAAGTCCGCAGTAGGGTGCGCTGTCGCCGCATCACCATTAGGGCCAGAAGCGCCTCGCGGCCTTGTGCATGTCGTCATCGACACGCCGTTCGGCAGTGCCCAAAAGTACAAATTTGATAAGGCCGCTGGAATGTTCAGGCTGAGCCGTATTTTGCCGATAGGAATGCGCTTTCCCTGCGACTTTGGCTTTATTCCGGGGACACTGGGCGAGGACGGCGATGCCCTCGATGTCGCTATTCTAAGCGACTCAGCGAGCTTTACCGGGTGCCTGATGAGCGTTCGCTTGCTGGGACTAATCCGAGCCACCCAGTTGGAGAAGCACCATCGAATTCGAAATGATCGGCTGGTCGCGGTACCCGTCACCCCCGTCAATCGTCCCACGCAGCATGACATCCACGATTTTGACAAGGAACGATTGCATGCAGTTGAGCAGTTTTTCGTATCGTACAATGTCGCGCAAGGCCGCCCTTTTCAACTGCACGGTCGGCAAGGTCTGATAGCGGCGCGTCGAGCGCTAGAGCGTGGCATAAGGCGGCATAGAGAATCCGCTCAGCGCCTATCATGAGGGCGAAGAAGGCTTCGATCCAAACGGATCGCACTGCGGGACATTCTGTGTACGACGCCCTGCTCGGGAAGCTGGGCCGCGCATCGCTGCATTCTCGCGCCGACGATGAATCGGTACACCATGCCCGAAAAGCGATGAAGCGCATGAGGGCCGGCCTTCGCATGGTCCGGGCTGGGATTGGCGAGAATGCCTACGGCCGGGCAAACGCGAAGATTCGGGACGCCGCCAAAGCCATGACACCGGCGCGCGATGCTGCGGCAATGCTTCGTACGCTTGGCTTATTGCGCAAGCGTTGCGCGCCCCAAGCCGAGGCTTGCTTGAGTCCTCTGAAGAAATATCTCGAAGCAGAACGTCGGACCAAACGTCTGTCGGATAGCTCGATGCGCCTTAGCGCAAGCGCACTGCGCCAGGTAGCGCGCCAGATTGACAAGGTTCCGGCTAACCTATCGCTGGGCGTGTGCGTGCAACGCGGTATAAGACGCATTTATCGACAGGGCCGCACTGCAATGCGGCGCGCCCGGCGTGAACCCGACAATGCCCATCTGCACGAATTGCGCAAACAGGCGAACTATCTTAGCCACGCCATTGAGTTGTGTGAACCGCTCGTGTTGCGTAATGGGCTGAACCTTCGGCGGCGCTCAAGCAAACTCGCCGAGCTGTTGGGCGATGACCATGACCTGGCTATGTTGGATCAGAAGATTCGCGTGCTGTATCGTCGGCAGCATCTGCCGGTCCCTGCCCCCGCATACAGCGCCACCCGACAATGCATCAAAGCGCGTCGTCGACAGTTACAGCACCGTGCATTGCCTCTGGGCAAGAACCTTTACGATCGATCGATGCGACATCTTAGGCGGGCGATCTCCAAGGCCCTGGCTGCCCCTTAACCTTGGGTTTCAAGGGAGGCCCATCCTCGCGCAAAGCAACCGTAGCGTTACTGCCGATTCCTGTGGAGTACGGCCGCTGTATCGATCGGACCCTAACGCGGCGCAGCGGGCCTAATCCTGAGCGCTACCCCCCGGCTTGCGGTAGCGCGACAACCAGCCAGAAAATGATAAATACGTAGCGCGCTCCTTGCTGTGTGAAGAACTATCAAGACGGGTCGGCGTCGGGGGAGGCAAAGACTCGCTACAATTCGAGTCCCTGCAATTCTACGGGCAGCACCTGCGCGCCCAGGCATCCCTTGAAACGACGTTACGTCACAGTCGATGTCTTTACCGACAAGCAATTCGGAGGGAATCCGTTGGCTGTGGTATTGGATGCCGAGGGGCTATCCGGCGCACAGATGCAGTCGATTGCCACAGAATTCAACTACGCGGAGACGACTTTCGTACTCCCGCCGCGAGATCCAGCGCATACCGCGCAAGTGCGAATATTCACGGCCAGAGTCGAGATTCCATTCGCCGGGCATCCGAACGTCGGTACTGCGGTCGTACTCGCCCGAGAGCTAGAGACTGCCGGAGGTAGCCCCGTTGACCGGTTCGTCTTCGAGGAAGGCGCCGGACCCGTCTCGGTGCGCCTGATCCGCAGCGCCGGTGGCGTCGTCGCAGCCGAACTGACTGCCCCAAAGCCGCTGAGCATCGGTGCTACGGCCTCGGTGCAGGATGCCGCGGCCAGCCTGAGCTTGTCCTCCGCCGATATCTGCACCGCGGCGCATTCGCCGCAAGTCCTGTCCGTGGGGCTGCCGTTCCTGGTGATCGAGGTGGTGAGCCGCGACGCTCTGCGACGGGCGCGCCCGAATGTGCTGGTCCATGAACGGATCCTGCCATCGATGGGGACCGACGCGGTTTTCGCGTATGTGCACGGAGCGCGCTCCGGGGATCTGCATGCCCGGGTCTTCGCGCCCCTGGATGGATCGCTAGAGGACCCGGCAACAGGTAGCGCGAACGCGGCCGCGATCGCGCAGCTCACCCAGTTACGTGCCGACGCGGATTGCGAGCTTGCCTGGCGCATAGAACAGGGTGTCGACATGGGCCGGCCGAGCTTGCTGATCGGGCGCACCGAAAAGCGCGGCGGTCTGGTCACGGCGGTCCGGATAGCCGGAAACGTCATGCCGGTCATGCAAGGGGTACTGCAACTCGTTTAGTTGCGGTATTATTAGGGGCATATCCCCATGATGATGAAGCATCAAACAAGCCAGCCGGCGCATGGCGCCTGCAATTGCGGTGCGCTGCGCCGGGCTTCGCGCCGGATCTCGCAGGTGTACGACGCTGCGCTTGCGCCCGCTGGCATCAAATCCACGCAGTTCGCGATTCTTTCGGAACTCGGACGCTCAGGCGGCTCCGATGCCCTCTCCATGTGCAAGCTGGCGGGCGCCATGATTATGGACCGCTCCACCCTTGGCCATAATCTGCGGCCGCTGCAGCGCGACCAGCTAGTCGTGATGCGCCTGGCCGAAGACGACCGGCGCAAGCGTTACGTGGAACTGACTCCCAAGGGCAAGGGCGTCCTGAAGCACGCCCGCAACCTGTGGCTTCGCGCCGAGCAAAATTTTGAAAAAGTTCTGGGTAAGCGCTGCGCCGCGAAACTGCGTGCGGTCTTGCACGGAATTGCCACCAACAATGCATTTGACCGGGCTCACTGATGTGGATTGTTAGCCTAGCCCTACGCCGCCCATACACGTTCATCATGATGGCCGTGCTGATCGTGCTGATGGGCATCTACGCGATCGTCAATACGGCCACCGATATTTTTCCCAATATCAAAATCCCCATCGCGGCCGTCATCTGGCGTTACAACGGCATCCAGCCGGAGGAAATTGCCAATCGCATCGTACTGTTCTCCGAGCGCATTGCGCAGACCGTCGTCAACGATGTCGAGCACACGGAATCGCAGTCGGTCAACGGCACCGCGGTCGTTAAATATTTCTTCCAGCCAGATGCCGATCCGGACTTGTCGTTTGCGCAGATAACGGCGGTGTCGCAATCGCAGCTGGCATTTGCACCGCCGGGAACCACATCACCATTCATTCTTTCTTATAACGCCTCGAGCGTGCCGATACTGCAGCTAGCACTTTCGAGCGACACCTTGTCGGAAGCGCAGATTTTCGATAGCGCCAATAGTATCGTGCGCACGCAGCTCGCGACGGTCAAAGGCGCTTCCATGCCCTTTCCATACGGCGGCAAGCAACGCCAGGTGCAGGTGGACCTGGACGAATCGGCGTTGCGCGCCCACGGGCTGTCGGCCAACGATGTGGTCAGCGCCATCGGCGCGCAGAACCTGATCTTGCCCGCCGGCACGGAGAAAATTGGCTCACTCGAGTATTACGTCAAGTTAAACGCGAGCCCCACCACGATCGATGAGCTTAATAACCTGCCGATCCGCTCGCGTGGCACCAACGTGACCTATGTGCGCGATGTCGCACATGTCCGCGACGGGTACTTGCCGCAGACGAATATCGTGCGCCTCGATGGTCAGCGCGCGATCCTGATGAATGTGCTGAAGACCGGCAAGTCGTCGACCATCGATATCATTAAGGGCCTGTACGCGAAATTGCCGCAGGTGCGCAGCGCCGTGCCGGAAACCATGCAGATTCGCACGCTCAGCGACCAATCGGTGTTCGTGCGCGCGGCAATCAGCAGCGTCATGCGCGAAGCGGCCATTGCAGCGGCATTGACCGGGCTGCTGATCCTGCTGTTCCTTGGCAGCTGGCGCAGCACCCTGATCATCACCGTCTCGATACCGCTGTCGATATTGGCGTCCATCGCCTGCCTGTCCGCGCTCGGCGAGACGATCAACATCATGACCCTCGGCGGGCTCGCGCTGGCGGTCGGGATCCTGGTAGACGATGCGACGGTCACGATCGAGAACATCAACTGGCACCTCGAGCACGGCAAGGATGTGAAAACGGCGATCCTGGATGGCGCACGCCAGATCGCCCTGCCCGCCCTCGTGTCCACCTTGTCGATCTGCATCGTGTTTGTGCCGATGTTTTTGCTGGCGGGCATCGCCAAGTACCTGTTCATCCCGCTCGCCGAAGCAGTCGTCTTCGCGATGCTGGCCTCCTACCTGCTGTCGAGAACGCTGGTGCCCACATTGGCCATGTACTGGCTTAAGGCGCATGACCCGGCCGCCCACACGGAGGCGCGCGGCTTCCTCGGGCGCATTCAGCAACAGTTCGAGCGCGGATTCGTGCGTATGCGTACCGTGTATGGCCAGATGTTGCACATGGCCCTCGAAAGTGGCACGCGCTTTGCTTCGATCTTCCTCGGGGCGATGGCCGCTACCGCGCTGCTCGCCTTTCCGATCGGCCCGCTGCCAGGTCTCGGGCAGGATTTTTTCCCCGCGGTCGACGGCACGCAGATCAAGCTGCATTTTCGTGCCCGAACCGGCACGCGTATCGAGGAGACGGCAGCGCTATGCGATCGGGTCGAAGAAGCGATACGCAAGATCGTGCCGGCCAACCAGATCGCCAACATGGTCGATAACCTCGGCCTACCCTATAGCGGCATCAACATGTCCTACAGCACCTCGGCGCCAGTCGGTCCGGGCGATGCTGACATCTTCATCAACCTGAATGACAACCACCGGCCCACGACCGAACTGGAGCATATGCTGCGCTCGAAACTAACCGAGGAGTTTCCGTCGACCAGCTTCGCATTCCTGTCTGCCGACATGATCAGCCAGATCCTGAACTTCGGCCTGCCCGCTCCGATTGATATTCAGGTGGTTGGCCGGAGCCCTGCAAATTACGGGATTGCCAAGCAGATTGAACGTAAAGTGAAGCTGGTTGCTGGCGCCGTAGATGTTCACATTCACCAGGAAGTGAATTACCCCGAGGTGCGGGTGAACGTAGATCGTACCAAGGCGAGCGAAGCCGGTCTAACTCAGCGCGATGTTGCCAACAGCCTGCTGATTTCGCTTAGTTCCAGCGGACAAGTCGCTCCGAATCAGTGGTTGAATCCGGTGAATGGCGTCAACTATACGGTGGCGGTGCAGACGCCCACCTATCGGGTGGATTCATTCGACGCACTGAGCCGAACGCCAATTTCGGCGGCTGGCGGCGGGTCATCCCAGTTGCTTAGCAACCTGGCCTCGATGAATCGCGGGACGTCGGTTGCGGTAGTGAATCATTACAATGTGCAGCCGG
>JANXZG010000154.1 GCA_025355645.1 Gammaproteobacteria bacterium
TGAAAACGTAGAGCAGACGGAACGTAGCAGTGACCACGACCGCGAAATCGCATGCGATAATCCCTTGGGCGTGAAGGTGCAGGAAGGTCGACCAACCAACGCACATGGTTTCTCGGTCTGCCTGGCGGGCGCTGCGGCAAATACTACCGGAAAGTGCGCGAGGAAACCTGGATGCCGAGTTTCAGCAAGAGCTCGTTGGCAATGCGTTCCTCGCCCGTAACCGTCCGGTCTTGGCCGTCTAGATTTCGATTTCGTGATTGAGGCAAGCTCGCACGCGGCGATTTTGCTGCGAGACGGAGATTGGCGATGCTGGAACCAAAGGCTATTGAAGCGGACACCGCGAGCAAGCGGACTGTGCGCGGTAGATGGACGGCGCAGCAACGGCAACAGATTGTCCGCGCGAGCCTGGTCGCTGGTGCCTCGATCAACGAGATCGCTGAGCGTTTCAAGGTTCGGCCGAACCTATTGTCATCGTGGCGTCGCCGGCACGCCGAGACGCTTGCGGCATCGAAGCGCAAGGCAAAGCCTGCACGGTTTGCGCCGGTTCGTGTGCAGGCGGTTCCGGAGGACGGGACGATCGAGATTGATTTGGCGAACCGGCTTGTTCGAGTGCGAGGGATTGTCGATGCTGGGATGCTGCGCGAGGTGTTGGCGGCAGCGCGATGATTGCACTGCCGAGTGGCGCGCGCATATGGCTCGCGTGTGGGGTCACGGATTTGCGCAACGGCTTCGATGGCCTGGCCGGTCTCGTTCAGAGGCAGCTCGCCGAGGATGCTTTCTCGGGACAGCTTTTTGTCTTTCGCGGCCGGCGGGGCGATCGGATCAAGATTATCTGGTGGGATGGTGATGGGCTGTGTTTGTTCGCCAAGAGATTGGAGCTTGGCCGCTTCATCTGGCCGCGAGCCGCCAGCGGCGCCGTGCATTTGAGCGCCGCGCAGTTATCGATGCTGCTCGAGGGGATCGATTGGAGAAGAGCACAAAGAACGCACACGCCGCAGCTCGCGGTGTAATAAAAATGCTTGTTTTATAGGTGTTTGGCGTGCATTCTGCGCGCGATGCGAGTAATATAATCATTCATGCAAGACACGAGTGATCTACCCGATGACCTCGATATCTTAAAGCAGATCGTCATCGAGCAGCGCGAGCGATTGCTCTCCAACTCCCTGCAGATCGACCAGCTCAAGCTGCAACTCTCGAAGCTTCGCCGGATGCAGTTCGGCCGATCCTGCGAACAGATTGATGCTCAGATCGCACAGTTGGAACTGACTCTGGAAGATCTCGAGGTGCGAGAGGCGGCCGTGCCGCCCGCGCTCAGGACCGTTGTGCCGCAGCGGAGCAGGCCGGTGCGTCGGCCACTGCCTGAGAGCTTGCCACGCGAGACCCTCGTTCACGCGACCGCCTGTCAGTGTCCCGAGTGCGGCACCGAGATGAACGCGCTCGGTGAGGACGTAGCCGAGATGCTCGAGTACGTAGCGAGTCACTTCAAGGTAATCCGCCATGTACGGCCCAAGCGCTCTTGTCCTAAGTGCCAGAAGATCGTTCAGGCCGAGGCCCCCTCACGCCCCATCGCGCGAGGGCTTGCCGGTCCCGGGTTACTCGCCCATGTGCTCGTCTCCAAGTACTGCGATCATCTGCCGCTGCACCGGCAGAGCCAGATCTATGCCCGTGAGGGGATCGATCTGGATCGCTCGACGCTCGCCGACTGGGTGGGCTCGGCGAGCAACCTGCTGGGGCCCCTGGTCAGTGCGATCAGCCGCCATGTGCTGCAAGCCGATAAAGTCCATGCCGACGATACGCCGGTTCCGGTGCTTTGCCCCGGTCGCGGAACAACTCGACAGGGACGCCTTTGGACTTATGTGCGAGATGATCGGCCCGCAGGCCTCCAGATACCGCCCGCGGCGTGGTTCGCGTACTCGCCGGATCGCAAGGGCGAGCATCCGCGCCGGCATTTGCGGCCCTTCAAGGGCATCCTGCAGGCCGATGGCTATGCCGGCTTCGATAAACTCTACAACGAGGCCGATCCCAATCACCCGATTAAGGAGGCGGCCTGCTGGGCGCACGTGCGCCGCAAGTTCTACGATATCCAGGTCGCGACTGACTCGCCCGTGGCGAGCGAAGCGCTGAGGCGCATCGGCGAGCTTTATGGGATCGAGACACAGATCCGCGGACAACCAGCCGCAGCACGCCAACAAGTGCGCCAAGCCCGCGCAGGTCCCAAGCTCGATGAGCTTCACCAATGGCTCATCGCCACGGCTAGACAGTTGTCCAAAAAATCCGACCTCGCCGGCGCGATCCACTATGCGCTCGCTCGCTGGAAGGCGCTGACCCGGTATCGTGATGACGGCCGCATCGAGATCGATAATAATGCGGCGGAGCGGGCACTGCGCGCCGTTGCGCTAGGGCGCAAAAATTATCTCTTCGCCGGAGCCGATTGCGGTGGTGAGCGCGCCGCCGCCATGTACTCGCTGATCGGTACCGCCAAGCTCAACGATATCGACCCGGAAGCCTACTTGCGCTACGTGCTCGCCCACATTGCCGAGCATCCGATCAACCGGATCGACGAGCTTCTACCCTGGAACCTCGCCGCGCCACTGCAGCCCGAACAGAAAATCGCGGCATAATCCAGACGGCCAAGACCGGACGCTTACGGATGTGCGGCAGTTGCTGGGGCAGATAAAGAAAAACCCCCGGCGGTTTCCCGTCGGGGGTTCCCCTGTCTGCATCGAATTAAGAGCCTGGCAGTGACCTACTTTCACATCGACAAAGTCGACACTAGCATCGGCGCAGAGCGTATTCACTTCCGAGTTCGAAAAGGGATCGGGTGGTTCCCACTCGCTATGGCCGCCAGGCAAAACAGTCGCAAGGGGCCGAGTCATGGCTCAGCCCCCAGCTATTCGGAAAATTTGTTTCGACGTTGTCGCATTCAAGTCAATTGATTCCCAATCACGATTTGCACGTTAGGACAAATCGCTTGGGTGTTATATGGTCAAGCCTCACGGGCAATTAGTACTGGTTAGCTAAACGCATTACTGCGCGTACACACCCAGCCTATCAACGTCGTAGTCTTCGACGGCCCTTTAGAGACCTTAAAGGTCTAGGGAGAT
>JANXZG010000009.1 GCA_025355645.1 Gammaproteobacteria bacterium
AGCGATCCGTCGTGGTTCGGCTATACGATCACACTGCAGCCGGCGTTTAGCCCGAAGCGCGAGGCACTGACGGACTTCCTCAACCGCCACAAGATCGGCACCCGGCTGTTGTTCGCCGGAAACCTGACGCGCCAGCCTTATTTCCGGGGCAAGCCGCATCGCATAAGCGGCACACTGGAGACGACTGATCGCATCATGTTGCGTACGTTCTGGATCGGGGTGTACCCGGGACTGAGCACACGGATGCTGGACTTTGCGGCGGATAAAGTAATTGAATTCCTGGGCAAAAACGCATGATCGAGCCTTTTCCTAGACCGGTTCCCGACGTTTTGATGGCCGGCGCGTGTCCAGAGGGCTCCCGGTCGAGTAGCGGATTGGACATGAGCGAACTTGGAATCCTGATCAGATCGTTGGCACCGCAGTTTTGCGCCTTATCCGGTGCCAGGGTGCTGTTGACGGGAGCGACCGGCTGGTTTGGTGTGTGGTTGCTCGACGCGTTGTGTTTGGCCGACGATTTATTGCGACTAGGGCTCCACATTACCGCGGTGTCGCGTAAGCCGGATCGATTTCTGGCGCAATTTCCGGCGTTTGCTGCAGATACGCGAATCACATGGCTAAAGGCAGACGTGCGCCTGCTTGAGCTCGCGCGCGACCAATTCACTCACGTGATACACGCAGCCACAGATTCGAGCTTAAAATTGGCGCCCGTCCCTGACGACCAGGTCGCGGAGACCATTGTGGAGGGGACCCGACGTGCATTGCGAGCAATCGGCCCTTGCTGCAAAAGCTTCTTGTTCTTGAGTTCCGGTGCTATCTATGGGCCAGCACAGGTAAACACTCTGGGCTTTACCGAAGAGCAAGCTAGCAGAACAGTCCCAGTGTCAAAAATGAGTGTGTACGCGACATCCAAACGCACGGCCGAACAACTTTGTGCGGTCGAGGCGGATCGAGGAATGCCGACCAAAATCGCACGGTGTTTCGCGTTTTTGGGCCCCCATATGCCGTTCGACAGGCATTTCGCAATTGGTAATTTCATCGCCGATGCGGTCGGTGGGCAAGTCATTCGCGTCAAGAGCGACGGTCGTGCGTTGCGATCCTATCTGTACATGACGGACCTGATTGGCGCATTGATTGCCATACTCATCGATGGCGCTGTGGGCCGACCTTACAACGTCGGATCGGACTTTACGGTGTCGATCGGGGAACTGGCGCATCGCGTCAATCAAGTAGTTGGTGGATGCGGGGTACGGATCGATGGTGCCGAAGCAGATCCCCAGGATCGATATGTGCCGGATATATCGCGCTTGCGAAACGAGCTCGGATTTTGCCCCCGAGTGTCGCTAGAGCCGGCAATTGCAAAAACTGCGAACTGGCTCAGATTAAATAGGGGCGGCACCGCCCTATGACCCCGTTTGCACAAAATCTGGCGTGCAGCGCCCAACAAATGCCCAGGAGAAAGAGATGGAAATGACTATTGGCGGCAAAAAAATTGGGGCGGGACACCCCTGTTACGTCGTCGCAGAGATCGGCATAAATCACAATGGCGACCTTGCGATTGCGAAGCGACTTATTGACGTGGCCTACGGCGCCGGTTGCAGCGCGGTCAAGTTTCAGAAACGTACAGTGGAGGTTGTCTATACCGAGGTGGAATTAGCGCGGCCACGCGAAAGTCCATTTGGCGACACAAATGGCGAGTTGAAACGCGCGCTGGAGTTCGGCCGGGACCAATACCGCGAAATCGATGCGTACTGTCGATCCGTAGGAATGGTTTGGTTCGCATCGCCTTGGGATGAGGCATCGGTCGATTTTCTTGAGGAATTCTCCGTGCCCTGTCACAAGATAGCATCGGCGAGCCTCACCGACGACAGCCTATTACGCCATGTGCGCGCGACGGGGAAGCCGGTTATCCTGTCGACGGGGATGAGCACAATGGCGCAGATTGATCATGCGGTCCAAGTGCTTGGGCGCGAAGACCTTATCATCTTGCATGCGACCAGCACTTATCCGGCGAACTATGATGAACTAAATCTCAGAGTGATTCCAGCCCTAGCCCAGCGCTTTGGCGTGCCCATCGGCTACTCCGGACATGAGACCGGAATACCATCCTCAGTCGCCGCAGTCGCACTTGGAGCATGCATGGTCGAGCGGCACTTGACCCTTGACCGGGCGATGTGGGGCAGCGATCAGGCTGCATCGTTGGAACCGAATGGCATCACGCGTCTGATGCGGGATGTTCGGCTGATCGAATCGTCAATGGGCGATGGTCAAAAGCGACTGTTGGAGCGGGAAGTGCCCATCATGCAGAAATTGCGCCGTGTTGGGCTCTGAGCGACTCGCCTTGGTACGGGCGCTCGTCATGGATGTTGATGGGGTGCTCACGGATGGAACGTTCCAGTGGACCATTTCTGGCGAAGAATCCAAGCGTTTTTGCTTTGCCGACCTCATGGGACTATCACGGGCGAGCAAGGCTGGCATCGTCCTCGGACTCATTTCAGGTGAGGACGGCGCGATTATCGATCGTCTCGCAGCAAAGATCGGTGCCACGAGCGTCGCAAAGGGATGCAAAGATAAGGGCATTGCCCTAAAGGAGTTTTCGGTCCAGACAGACATTCCGCTCGAGCAGATTGCCTACATTGGAGATGACATCAATGATCTTTCAGCGCTTGCAATCGCTGGCCTCAGTGCCGCACCCGCGAATGCGCAGCCCTCAGTGAAGGCGTCGGTTTCAGTTGTGCTCGACTGCAGTGGGGGACAGGGTGCGGTGCGGCAGTTAGTTGAACTGATGCTCGCCGCTCGGGAATTGCCGTCGAACCCCTCCGGGGCTTTATGAGCAGCAATGAGCAAATGGCCGTTAAGTTGCATGGCATCTGCGATCAGGCTAGATGCCTTGAGCGGGAGCTGCTCTCATCATTAAGCAATGGCGCGCAAAATGTACCGCTCGTACTGTTTGGCGCGGGGCCACTCGGGGCTATGACACTCGCACGCCTCCAGAGGATTGGCTATATTCCCGTAGCGGTGGCTGACAACGATCAGACGCGATGGGGCGGTTTATTGGATGGAATCCCGATCCTGTCACCGGCGGATGCAGTGGCGCTCTACGCGAATACCGCTCGTTTCGTAGTTACAGTTTACAACGGCAGCCCGGTGCGACGGCAACTGCAGCAAATGGGTTGCAGGCAAGTGAGTCATTTCGCCGATTTGTATTTTGAGTATCCGGCCGATTTCCTACCTTACTGTGGTCTGGCAATGCGTTCCGTGGTTTTGGACGCATTGCCGGCACTCGAACAGGCTGCCCAGGTCTGGCAGGATGATAGTTCGAGGTTAGAATTCTTGGAGCAGTTGGCCTGGCGGCTGCGCTTGCCGGCGCCGGAAATGCCGCCTCCCGACAACCCGTCGCAGTGCTATTTCCCAAGTGGATTATTCAGCTACCTAGAGGACGAGATGCTGGTGGATTGCGGCGCTTTCGACGGAGACAGCCTACGCCAGTACTTAGCGCGCCGGCCCGCATGCGGCGCAGCTAAAATAATGGCGCTTGAACCGGACCCCGACTCTTTTATGCGCCTATCTCGGTTTGTCCGGAAATTGCCAGAGGCGGTCGCGCCAAACGTCAGAATCGAACCCTGGGCTGTCGCCGAGAGAAGTGGTGAAGTGTCCTTCGAAGGGCTGGGATCCGTGCAGTCGGGCGTGCTGGAGTCGGGAGGGTCGCGGGTGACAGCCGTCGCGCTCGATGATATCGATGTCAATCCAACATTAATAAAAATGGACATAGAAGGATTCGAACTGCCAGCCTTGAGGGGCGCGTCCACGATATTGTCGCGCTGCTCGCCGGTCTTAGCTATCTCGCTTTATCACCACGCGACGGATTTGTGGACGATACCGAATTTCCTGAAGTCTCTAGTTCCTGGATATTCGCTTTTCCTGCGCCGCTATGCCGAGGACTGCTGGGAGTTGATTCTTTACGCGGTGCCGGCCTCGCGCCTTTTGGGAGTTTTCCCGTAAACCTAGAGCGGAAATGCCATGAAGACAGAACTTCTAGAAGCCATCGCGCCTGCGGGCATTGCCGATCGTCAGCGCCTGATCAGCGTCGTCACCCCTTGCTTTAACGAGGAGGATAACGTCGAGCCACTGTATTCGCGCATAAAGGCAGCGTTCGCCTCGATGCCTCAGCATCGATATGAGCATGTCTTTGTCGACAACGATTCCGCGGATCGCACGGTGGAACGCATTAAAGCAATTGCCAGCCATGACAAACGAGTGAAGCTAATCGTCAACAATCGGAATTTCGGCCATATCCGATCGCCGTTGCACGCATTTTATCAGGTCACCGGCGATGCGGTCATCGTAATGGCATCAGACTTGCAGGATCCGCCGGAACTTATCCCCCAATATGTACAGAAATGGGTGGACGGGTTCAAGATTGTCATAGGTGTAAAGCCTAGGAGCCGCGAATCGCGCTGGATGGCGCAGATGCGCCGCTCCTACTATGCGTTTGTCGGATGGATATCGGACGTGCCATTGATACCCAATTTCACGGGCTTTGGCCTTTACGACCGAGAAGTGGTTGACGCTGTTCGCGCCATTGACGATCGTTATCCATACTTCAGAGGACTAATTGCAGATCTTGGATATCCGCGCGCGGAAATTACTTTCCTGCAACCTCGCCGCGAGCGCGGCGTTACGAAAAATAACTTCTACACTCTTTACGATAATGCGATGCTCGGCATCACCAACCATTCGAAAGTACCACTGCGGGTGGCCACATTTTGTGGCTTCCTCCTTTCACTCCTAAGCCTTTGTGTTGCGATTGGATACTTAATCGCCAAATTGCTTTATTGGAACAGTTTCGCGCTGGGTACGGTTCCGCTCGTCGTAGGCGTCTTCTTTCTCGGGGCGGTGCAGCTATTTTTTATCGGCATCCTGGGGGAGTATATCGGCGCGATACACACCCAGGTGCACAAGCGTCCGCTAGTGACGGAAAAGGAGCGCGTCAATTTTAACGTTGCGCCACCAGTTGATCACATCGACCACGAGTAGGCCGTGCTGAGCAACATCTGGCGCAATCAGGAAAAGATTCGATATCTGGTCATTGGAGTCTGGAATACGGCGTTTGCATATCTTGCATTTGGCATAATCTACTACTGCTTTCATGAAAATGTGCATTACCTCGTAGTCAGCGCGATAGCGCATTTTGTCGCGGTCGCTAACGCATTCGCGTGCCAGCGTTGGCTGGTCTTCCACTCGACGACTCATTGGTGGGGCTCATACCTTCGCTTCAACCTTGTGAATTTAGTGGTTTTGGCGTTCAGTCTCGCTAGTATAACGATTCTGGTCGAAGTGCTGCACTGGTCGCCGCTGGCCAGCCAAATCACGGTCATGATGGCGTCTGTTGTAGGTGGGTACTTCCTAAACAGGAATGTCTCTTTTCGAGTCCCGATCGATGGCAATTGATCGAAATTGAATTCGACCTGGTAGGCGGTTCAAATAAATCGGAGGCGTCGTGAATTTAGGCATTATGCAGGGCCGGTTGGTACCGCCGGAGCCACAGCGATTCCAGAGCTTTCCCCGCCAACGCTGGCGCGAAGAGTTCGCAATAGCCCAGTCTGCGGGATTGCAGACAATAGAATGGATCTACGACGCTTATGGCGAAGACGTCAACCCGCTCGCGACTGATAATGGTACAGGTGAATTGAAAGAACTATGCGTAAAACATCGAATTGGCATAACGTCGGTTTGCGCGGATTGGTTTATGGACAATCCATTGGTTCGCGTCGATGGCGAGGAGGCGACGCGTCGTTGGCAGCGCCTGCGATGGCTGTTGACTCGAGGTGCGCATTTGGGAATCAACCGTATCGTCTTGCCTTTTGTGGATGGGTCGGCGATCAACACGCCGGCTGAGATGAAGGCGGTCGCGTCTGGCATCAAGGCGCTGACAGATCTGATCGAGAAGACGAATATCGAGCTGCATTTGGAGACGTCGCTCAATCCCATCAAGTTTTCCCTGCTGCTTGCACACATCGGTCACGCGAGTGTAAGGGTAAACTATGATTCCGGAAACAGCGCCTCGCTGGGTTTCGACCCGGCGGAGGAGTTTGCAAAATACGGCAGTTATATAGGCAGTGTCCATATTAAGGATCGGCTCCTTGGCGGTGGAACCGTCCCGCTCGGTGAGGGGCGTGTTGATTTTGCGAGACTGTTTACTGCGCTTGCCGCAGCCAAGTACCGGGGAGATTTCATTCTCCAAGTTGCGCGCGGTCAGGATGGAGACGAGCTGACGTGGGCACGCGAGAACGTGAGGAAGGTTCGGCAGATGATTCGCCAGTTCATGAGGTCTTGAACGGAAAAAAAACCTATGGCCGAGAAGATTTTTGATTTGACGGGTCGTGTAACCGTGATAACGGGTGGGGCAGGCTTGCTGGGGTTATCGCATGCCCGCGCGATTCATGGCGCGGGCGGCATCCCCGTATTATTGGATAATGCTACTCAGGATTTGGGCGTGCTTCGGCGCACGGCGGGTTTCGATGTTGACTATATATGCTGCGACATTACGGTCGAAGCGCAGCTCAAGCAAGCGCTGACGAAAATCCTGCAGCGTTACAATCGAGTAGACGCACTGATAAACAATGCCGCAAACAACCCGAGAGTGGAGGAGCCCGTCGCATTTATTAATTCCCGCTTGGAAAACTACCCACTCGATCGATGGGCCGCTGACCTAGCTGTGGGTTTGACCGGTGCAATGTTATCCAGCCGCGTATTCGGCATGGAATTGGCTCGCCGGGGTAAGGGCGTTATCATTAATATCGCATCGGATCTGGCGCTGATCGCTCCCGACCAGAGGCTTTATCTGGTCGACGGCGTTGACCCTAGCGAGCAACCGGTCAAGCCGGTTTCTTACTCGGTCGTAAAGACCGGACTAATCGGTTTGACAAGATACCTCGCAACATATTGGGCGGATGTCGGCGTACGAGCGAATGCCATCTGCCCGGGTGGCGTTGAAAATAACCAGAACGCGGTCTTCCTGAAGCGTATTCAGAAGCGGATTCCGCTGGGCCGGATGGCAGGCGTCGATGAATACCAGGGTGCGATTCTGTTTCTTGCCTCTGATGCGTCCTCTTACATGACAGGTGCTGTGCTGACCGTTGACGGCGGGCGCTCGGCGTGGTGAATCCGTGAAGCTTTCAGACTATGTACTGCGATTCATCGCCGACCAAGGCGTTACAAACGTATTTTTGGTGACGGGCGGAGGTGCGATGCACCTCAACCAATCTCTGGCAGCGGAGCCGCGCCTGACGGCGATATGCAACTCACATGAACAGGCTGCGGCGATTTGTGCCGAAGGGTATGCGAAAGCCACCAGTGGACTCGGGGTTTGTATGGTGACAACCGGGCCGGGCGGCACGAATGCCGTCACTGGTGTTGCCGGTGCTTGGCTGGATTCCACGCCGACGTTGTTCGTATCGGGGCAGGTCAAGCGGCCAGACCGAATGTTCGACGCCGCCAGCGGTCTGCCGCTAGGCATGCGCCAGCTTGGCGTTCAGGAAGTAGATATATGCGCCATCGTTAAGCCCATAACAAAATATGCGGTGACGGTGCTGCGACTGGAAGAGATTAGTTATCACCTGGAAAAGGCGGTATTTCTGGCGCTCAACGGCAGGCCGGGACCAGTATGGATCGACATACCTCTTGATGTGCAGGCAGCGCAAGTCGACGAAAGCACTATGATCCACTTCGACCCGGCGGAATTCGGGCAGCCGACTTTAACCGGAGCGAGTGCCTATGTCACCGCCGAAGTAAGTTGCGCGATAGACGCATTCAATCAATGCGAGCGCCCCCTGTTATTTGCGGGTAATGGCATCCGCCTGTCGCGCGCTGAAAATGAATTTGCAGAATTGCGCAAATTCCTGGAGATTCCCTCGGTCGCCACATGGTGTGCCGCCGACCTGCTGCCGTCCAACGAGCCGACCTACGTCGGCAGGCCCGGCAGTGTGGCGTCGCGCGGGGCAAACTTTGCCTTGCAGAACTCAGATTTCCTGCTCGCCATCGGCGTGCGCCTCGATTTCTCGATCACCGGATATGCGCCACAAAATCTGGCTCGGGAAGCCCATAAAATTGTGGTCGATGTGGACCCGGCAGAATTGCGCAAGTTAGCGCCCTATTTGCAGCAGCCAATTTGCGCCGATGCGAAGGCGTTCATGTCAGAAATGTTGAAGCAGCGGGACCGGATCAAACCACGATCATTTAACCGGTGGCTCGGCAGGTGCGCAGAGTGGAAGATCCGTTATCCAGTGGTAACCCCGCAACATCGCCGCGCGGCCGGCCCCGTATCGATATTCAACCTGGCTGAGATACTCGGCACGGAGGTTGATGCCAACGATCGGCTGGTTGTAGGAAATAGTGGTTCCGCTATCGAAATCTTTCTCCTGGCATTTCCCACGCTACATTCGCAACGCCTCTACCACACGGCGGGACTAGGCGCGATGGGGTATGCCATTCCGATGGCCATCGCTGTTGCAGTCGCGAACCCAGGCCGTGAAGTGATTGCGGTCGACGGCGATGGAGGCTTCATGTTTAACATCCAGGAGCTGGAGACGATTCGCCGGTTGCAACATCCAATCAAATTCTTTGTGCTTAACAACGACGGTTACAGCTCCATCAGAGCATCGCAGAAAAACTACTTTGGGTCGGTCAGCATTGGGGCAGACCGGAATACCGGGCTGACGATTCCGGACCTCACGAAGATCGGTGCAAGCTACGGTCTGGGAACCTGCGTCATAAAGGACCAGACCAATCTGCGCGAGGAAGTTCGCGGGGTCCTTCGAATGAAGGGCCCGGTCGTGTGTGATGTCAATGTGTTGCCGGATGAGGACCGTGCGCCACGATTGCAAAGCCGGCAAAGGGCCGATGGAAGTTTTGTATCCAAGCCGCTTGAGGATTTGTACCCGTTTCTGCCTAGAGAGGAGTTTCTTGCCAATATGATCGTCAAGCCATTGCCCGAGTGATTTTGTGCTCGCGGTACCCGTACAGTCCCACTGCCCGACAAATAACCAACCGACATTTCGGATCCCTCATGGCTATCACGGCTGACATGCTTTCCATTAACCGACTATTTACATTGGACTCAAGGACCGCCGTTGTGACAGGCGCGTCCGGCTTCCTTGGGAGGGTCTTCGTTCAGGCGCTACTGGCAAACGGTGCACGAGTCGTCGCCCTGGGTCGCAGCGACCGCATTCTGGTCGAAGGGCAGCGATGGAAGGATCAATACGGCTCGGACAGGATCGATGTCCATCAGATAGATATGTTCGACGACATGGCCCTACGGGATCTCTGCGCGGAAATTGGCGCTAGCGAAAAAACAATCGACGTGCTGGTCAACAATGCGCACGAAATCGGTCCGCAGACGGGCTTTAATATCTCGGCGGGGTCGCTTGAGAATTCTACCTTTGACCAATGGCATAGAAACCTTACATGTGGCGTGTGTTGGGCGATGACCACAACGCAAATTCTGGGACTCAGAATGAAGACCCAAGGATCTGGTTCTATCGTTAATGTAGCGACGATGTATGCTGTAGTCGCGCCGCGCCCGGATTTATATGAAGGCACGCCGTCGCTAAATCCGCCGGGATATTCAGCGTCAAAAGCAGCACTCGTGGCCTTTACCCGATATACGGCCAGCTACTGGGGAAGTCATGGAGTCAGGGCAAACTGCATTTCACCGGGGCCATTTTCAAACACCGAGGATCTAAGCGGATATAATTCAGTAAAGGAAGACTCCCCTTTTGTGCAACGGTTGAAGGGATGCACAGTTTTGAATCGTATTGGACGTCCGGTAGAGTTATGCGGCGCGTTGCTGTTTCTGTCCTCTGACGCAAGTTCCTACATGACCGGCCAGAACATATTAATCGATGGCGGTTGGACAATAGTTTAGGGACAGCCGCCCGATCGACCGGTATTTTAGGAAACAACCTATGGACCTTGGCCTTAAGAACAAAGTTGTGTTTGTCGCTGGGTCATCCCGAGGCATCGGCCTGGCAATTGCTGCGGAGCTCCTGTCCGAAGGAGCCAGCGTAGTGCTCACCGGGCGCGATGAAGCAAGCCTGACCAACGCCCACACCGGGCTGGAAACAGCTCAATGCCATGGCAGGCTACTTTCGATCAGCGGCGATCTGCTGAACCCCGCCGTCGCCGATGCCGCGTTCGCACGCGTTACAGAGAAATATGGCGCAATTGATCACCTTGTGGCAAACATCGGCACGGGTAGCGGCCAATCGGGATGGGCTTTGCCGGACACTGAGTGGCATCGACTGTTCGCTGCGAACTTTTTTGCATCGGTACATTTGGCTCAGGCCGCGGTACCACGGCTCATTTTGAATCCGGAAGGGGGATCTATCCTATTCATTTCATCCATCGTAGGATTGGAAGCCACCGCGGCGCCATTGCCGTATTCAGCGGCAAAGGCGGCTCTATTGAATTATTCGAAAAACCTGTCACGGGCGCTTGCACCGCACAAGATTCGTGTGAATTCAATTGCGCCTGGAAATATCCTATTCGAGGGAGGCTCATGGGATGGACGCCGGGCTGCGGCGCCGCAGCAAGTGCAGCAAATGCTCGACGCCGAAGTACCACAGAAGCGCTTCGGATCGACACGGGACATTGCCGCGCTTGCTGCCTTTCTGTGTTCTACGGCCTCCGGGTTCACCACCGGTGCGTGTTTCGCGGTGGACGGTGGGCAGACAAATCGGATTTAGGCCATCGAGATCGCCTGCTACGTTGCTTTGCTTGTCAGCGCGGCAGCCGGGTCGCAATTAACCTGATCGGATAGTGACCCTGCAGGCACACGATCAGATGACCCAGCCAATTTCCCCGATTGAGCATTTGTAAAGCTTTGATTTTTGCGCTCGAGTTTTTTCTAAGCGCTTCGGTCTGAAATGTGAACGGATTGGCGAGTCGTGCCAGAAAATCCTCCTCACCCAGCGTGCTGATGTGCACGGGATATCGGCGGCCCAATCTTCGCAGGGTGCGACGCAACCATACGGGGTTTATCTGTGTGCGCAACGTGCGGGCGAATTCAGGATCGCGCCGATAAACCCACTTAACCCAGGCCGGCAGGAGTCCTCGCCACAAGATAGGCGGCTGGGGAATCATGTAATGGCCTTCGTAGCAAGCAAGGTAATTTGGCACCTCAATATATAGTGTCCCACCAGGTTTCAACACGCGTAGCGCTTCGCTCAGTACCTCCTCGGGCGATGTCGTGTGCTCCAGAACGTTATTCGAATAGACTACGTCGAAGGAGGCGTCTGCAAATGGAAGATTCTCGCCGCATGCATCGATTATACGCGAGACGTCCAGCTGGTTCGCTTCCAGGACCGCCTTGCTGCACACAAAGGATTCACTAAAGCCCTGCGACGCCGGCTCAACCCCGACGGCGTCGACCTGGAATTTCTGCAGCATGAGCGCGAGGGATATGCCGTATCCACTGCCTATTTCAAGCAGCTTCTTGCCCTTCAGCGGCACGATTGCCTCAAGCGCCTCTATGTTGCAAAGATACCTCGACGGATTGATATGGTCCTGGCCGAGCGTTGCGCGGTCGACGCCGCAAAGCGATTCAAAGAAGGCGCCAAGCGTCGAAACCGCAGATTCGCGGACACGTTGTGGCACCTCCAGTGTGGCAAGTGCCGTGACAAAAGAGGAATCCGCCGTCGTCATGCAACTATTCCGGCCCGAGCGCACTGCCGAAGAACTGGAGGATGGTTTTGTAGGCATGGCGACCATCTTGCTGTCGCAGCAGTCCATGTTTCGTGCCTGGATACACCATGGTATCGAAGGGCTTACCGAGGTTCTGCAAGCGACTGAAAAGCGTCGTGCTGTTTAAAAATAGCACGTTGTCATCGGCCATACCGTGCATGACAAGCAGCTTGCCCTGCAAATTGCCGGCATAGCCCAGCACGGAACTCGCCTCATAGGCGGCCGGATTATCCTGCGGTCTTCCCAAAAATCGCTCAGTGTAATGCGTGTCATATAGCGTCCAGTCGGTAACCGGTGAGCCCGCTACGCCTGCCCGGAATATTTCCGGCGCCCGGAACATCAGCATCAGCGTCATGTAGCCACCATAACTCCAGCCCCACACGCCAATGCGCAGCGGATCGACGAACGACTGAGACCCGAGCCAGCGCGCACCTTGGATCTGGTCGGCAATCTCAACGCCGCCGAGCTGACCTGATAGTAGCGCTTGGAAGGCCGCGCCGCGAAATGCCGTCCCGCGATTATCGAGCTGGAATACCACAAAGCCTGCGCGCGTCAGGATCTGCGTGAACGAGTCCCCCGCCCACTGATCGAGGACGCCCTGGTGCCCCGGACCGCCGTAGACCGTGACGATCGCGGGGTAGCGCTTGGCGGGATTGAAATTCTTCGGCCTGAACAGTTGGTAAAAAAGCGCCTGACCATCCGCGGCCCGCAACGAGCCAATTTCCTGAACCGAGTTGTCTGCGCCGTAGGGCGCGTCCGGATGTTGCGCATCTAGCACGTTTTTCAGGACGAAGGCGCGCAGGCCGCCGTCGGAATTACGCACGCTGAGCTGGCGCGGTTGCAAGCGACTGGTGAAATGATCGACGTAAAAGGAAAAATCATGCGCCATCGCGACGCCGTGAATGCCGGCCTCTCGCGTAATTCGGTGCACCTTTTCGGGATGCCGCGTATCGAGCGAGGTCACATACAGATCGAGGTGCATCGGGCTGCGCTTGTTGGCGAGGAAATACACCAGGCGGCGCTTCTCATCCACCCCGCGGATTGCGCGTTCCCGAAAATCCGTAACATTCCAGCCTCCTGCGGTTAGCTGGCGCTCTTTGCGGCCATCGGCCGTATACAGGTATAGGTGCTCGTAGCCGTCGCGGTTCGATCCCCAGATGAACTCGCCGGTCTTGCGGATGAACGTCAGTTCATCATTCAGGTCAATCCAGCTGGACCTCTTCTCGGTCAAAATCACGTGGCTTTTTCCGGTGCCGATATCGGCAAATAGCAGGTCCAGCTGATGTTGCGTACGGTCCTCGCGCTGGATAGCGAGCGTCTTGCCGTCGGGAAGCCATTGCACACGGGTAAGGTAGATATCCGGATCGGCCCCGAGGTCAATCCAGGTCACGGCACCGGAAGCGATATCGATAACACCCAGCGTGACCAGTGCATTGGGCCCTCCCGCAAACGGATAGCGCTGCTGTACCAGCGTCTGGGACATGCCGCTGCCTTCCAGGCGCGTCTGCTGGTGCACCGCGGATTCGTCGCTGCGCTCGAAGGCAATATGGCGCTCGTCCGGTGACCACCAGTAGCCTGTATGCCGGCCCATTTCCTCCTGCGCAACGAACTCTGCCACGCCGTTGCTGATTGCGCCTGCGCCATTCAGAGTCAGCGCTTTTTCTGTGCGCAGACGCAGATCAAAAAGATGAAGGTTCTGGTTGCGGACATAGGCCAGGAAATTGCCGCGCGCTGAGACAGAGGCATCGGTGACGGGGCTTTCGCCGGCGGTCAGCTGCTGGAACGATCGCTGCGCAGAGCCGGGTGAATCGACGTAGAACAGCTGCCCGTCGACCGCAAACACCAGGGACTTGCCGTCCGCGACAAAGAAGTAGTCCTGGATGCCTGATAAAGCCGCAGTGCGCTGGCGCTCTCGCCGCGACATCTCCTCAGTGGACACCACTTGGCCCGAAGCTGAAAGCGCATTGGCATCGACCAACAGCTGCGAGCGCCGCGCCCCGATATCATATTCCCACAGGTCCAATCGATTCTTGTCTTCCAACTTTCCTTGCAGGAAGGTTATGAGGGCGTTGTCCGGCGATACCCTGAGCCCGGTTATTGCAGGCCCTGAGAGCGCAGGCGAATCGAACAGCCGATCGATCGTCAGCTCTCCGGCGCGGCTCTTCATGGCGGATGCGCAGCTGAGAAAAACGAGTGAAAGTACCGGCACCAGCGCATTGTTCTTGTGCATTCCATGGCTACCCAAGCGTCGGATCGGCATCATCCGTATCGCTCGCACCGTCCCATTCCTCGGCCGGGGTTTCGTCCGGAATGCTATGTAGTTCGCTGAACCACGCGCCAAGGTCAACTAGGCGGCATCGCTCGCTGCAGAAGGGCCTGAACGGGGATCGCTCGGACCATTCGAGCGGGCGGCCGCACGTGGGGCATTTCACAGTTGCCGGCATAAATTTTCCGCCATTGTGCTCAGGTGCAGCGCGTCAGCATGAACGGAACATCCACTTCTACGTGCACCGGGCGCCGGGAAGCATCGGTCCAGTTCAGGAAGCGCACCGTGCAGCGGTGCTGGTTGCCACTGATTTCGGGAAAAAGATCTGTGTCGGCCGGCAGCGTGATGCGCACCAGCTGACAAGGACTTTCGCGATCGAACTGTAGCTGGTAAATGCCGCCCGCGGCGACCTCGGACTTTCGCTTCGCGTTCTGGCGTGTGAGCCACAGAAGTTCCACGATGCTGTCGCACAGGGGCCTGATCAAGCCCAGCCAATGCGCGAACTCAGCGGTGCGCACCTCGGCCGGGCGATTCAGCCAATAAGAATAATCCGGCAGGTCGAAATCGCAGGTGCCGCCGGGGATCGTGCTGCGGTGTTTGATGGCGCTGAGGAATTCCGAATCGCGAAGTGGCGCCATGAAGTTGCCGCCAGTTGCATTGAGGTCCTCCCGCAGGCGGCCCAGGTTTGAAATCAATGAATTCAGGCGCGCCGGGTCAACGCCCGACTTGCTCTGGAATTCGCGCAGCACGTTGACATGCCGTTCCAGTTCCTTCATCACATCGCTGCGCGAATCCCCGCGGGCCGTGATCGCGAGGATCTCGAGCAGTCCCGCAACCGCCGCGCGGGTGCTCCAGGGACTCAAACCTTCGCCATGGTAACTCGCCTGGCCATATAAAAATTCGAGGCGCAGGAACGTACGCATACGTTCGTTCAGCGGCTGCTCGTAGACTACTGGGGCATTTTCAGACAGGCTTTCTGTACGCGGATCGAAGGTCGAGTTCATCGGCCTATTCTGAGCCAAGCCACGCCCGGTGGTAAACACAAAGCTGCGGAAATTTAGTGCCTCGCAGCGGCCAGTGCCAGGTAACGCTGGTGCAGCCGATCCACCGCGGCATAAAGGTTTGCTATATCCGCCGTATTTTGCAGCACGTCGCTCGCGGCGCGCAGGCGCTCGGCGCGGCTGGCCTGAGCGGCGATGATCGCACGCGCCTCGACCTCGCCGCTTCCGTCCCGAGCTTTTAGGCGCGCAAGCTGGTCTGCCTCGTGTGCATCGACGACCAGAATCCGGTCGACCGTATTTGCAGCGACGCTTGCTTCCACAAGCAGCGGTATCGACATCACCAGGTAAGGGCCCCGCGCCAGCGAGGCGAGCCGTTCCATCTCGGCACGAATCAGCGGATGGAGGATGGCCTCCAGGTCGTGACGCGCAGCACTATCGGCGAACACGCGCCGGCGCAGCGCGCGCCGGTCAAGTTCGCCGCTCGCCGTAATGACATCGCGGCCGAAGCGTGCTGCGATCTCGCCAAGCGCTGCCTGCCCAGAGGCCGTCACAGTGCGAGCCGCGTCGTCGGCGTCAAAGACCGGAACGCCCAGTTCGGCAAAGCGCCGCGCAACAGTGCTCTTGCCGGATGCGACGCCACCGGTCAAGCCGACTCGCAAGCGCGGCTCGTGGGTGGGATCGTCACTCATGACTGCTAGCGTCCTATTCCGGCGAGCTGCAAATAGCCGTCGATCAGCGTCTTGCCGTAGAGCATCGAGATCCAACCGGCGATTGCGAGGTACGGACCAAATGGCATCGGTGCAGCGCGGTCCCGGCCGCGCAGCACGATCATCGCGATTCCGATCAGCGCGCCCGACGCTGCAGCCAGCAGGATCACCAGTGGCAGTACGCGCCAACCGAGCCATGCACCGAGCGCTGCGTATAGCTTGAAGTCTCCATAGCCCATGCCGTCTTTGCCCGTAATCAGCCGAAACGCATGGAACACCAGCCACAGCGATAGGTAACCCGCCGCAGCGCCGGTAATGGCGTCAGCCGGGGACACCGGAAGCGTAGTACCGGCGGTGGGCCCAATCAGGACCGACGCCAGAAGGCCTGCCCACATCAGCGGCAGAGTGATGCCGTCCGGGAGCAGCTGGGTATCGATGTCTATGCTGGCCAGAGCAATCAGGCACCAGGTTACGGTGAGTGCACACGCCGTCGCGGCACTTACGCCAAAATGCCAGGCGACCCAGGCCGAGAGGACTCCGGTCGCAAATTCAACCAGTGGATAACGAACGGATATCCTTGTGCCGCAGGCGTGGCAGCGGGCACGCAGCACCATCCAGCTGATGAGCGGGATGTTCTGCCAGGCGGCGATCTGCGCGTGACAGGCCGGGCATGCGGAGCGCGGCGTAACGAGGTTAAATGGTGCCCGCGATGTAGCCGGTTGTCCCAGCAGCTCGGCGGCCTGGGCGCGCCATTCGAGATCCAGCATGACCGGCAGGCGGAACACGACCACGTTGAGGAAGCTGCCGACCACGAGCCCAAGCAGGAATATCGAGCCTGCAAACAACGCAGCATGCTCGGCATAGATCATTGCCAGGTCGTGGAACATGTCGTGCGTAAGGCGCCCTTGGCGCCTTCTGGACGCCGCGGCCGCGAGAATATTGGCTCAGACGACCTGACCGAGCTTGAAGATGGGCAGGTACATCGCGATGACCATGCCGCCGACCAGGATACCGAGGATCGCCATGATCAACGGTTCCAGCAAGCTCGACATGCTGTCGACCGCATTGTCGACCTCCGCTTCGTAGAATTCCGCGACCTTTCCTGACATGGCATCGAGCGCTCCGGACTCCTCACCCACCGCGATCATCTGTACGACCATGTTCGGAAAAAGGCCAGTATTTTCCATCGCCCGTTGCAGGCGCTGACCCGTGGCGACTTCGTCCTTCATGCGCAATGTAGCTTCTTCGTACACGATGTTGCCCGTCGCGCCGGCGACGGATTGCATCGCTTCAACGAGCGGGACACCCGCGGCGAA
>JANXZG010000094.1 GCA_025355645.1 Gammaproteobacteria bacterium
CCCGGGGTAGGAGCGCCCGTTATGGCGCGGCTGTTTCCACCGCGAGGTAGCGCGCCGCGACCTCCCATAGTTCGCGCTTGATGCGCCTTACGCGCACCGCACTACGGCGTGCCCTCTGCAGCTGGTCATCCGGAAAGACCAGCCGGATCAGCAGAGCCGATTTCAGCAGCCGGTAGAAGTCGAGCGCCGGCACCTTGCGAAACTCGCCGGCCCGGTGTCCCGCGGTCAGCAGCTGCGCCAGTCGACGGTGCATCGGCGCGAGCGGCCCGGAGCGAAAATTTGCCTGGAAAGGTCCGCCGGCCGCCCGCTTGACGTATTCCACGCCGCCTTGCGGGGTCGCCAAGTCGACCAGAGACAGGCGAACATACGCGGGGTTCGCGACGTGAAAATCAACGAAAGCACTGCAGGCCTCGTGAAGCGCGGCGCGCGGCGCGCTCGCCACATCATCGGGCACTTTGAACTGCAGCGATAGGGCCCCGATGAAACGACGCGAGACTTCGACCAGCACGTCATCGCGGCTGGCAAAATGCTTGTAGATCGACGGCACCCGCACCTTGAGCGGCGCCGCGACATCATCCAGCGTAAAGCCGAAAACGCCTTTTTGCGCGATCAGGCGTTCGGCCCCGTTCAGGATCATCACGCGCGTCGAGACGGTTTCCAGTTGGCGCTTTCCCGACCGGCGCGCCCTGGCAGATGTGCTTGAGGTCATGGCCGATTTTTAACCTATCCATACCGCCGTGACAACCGTCGGGCGGTTCCCTTGCGGATCGCGGGGGCTTGGGCTAAATTCCTTAGCCACAAGGTTAAGTAAATTAGCCGAAGCGGGACCGCCCAGTGAATGAGAAAAAACTTGCGGATTTGCGGCGCCGATTCGAAGGCGCGGGCGCGCTGTCGATCGACGATCCCGTGCTCAGAGCTGCAGCCGCGGACCTTGCGACTCGCGATGGACGCCGCAGCCTTCCGTATGCGGGCATACCGACATTCCTGGGATTGCCCGCCGCCGCCGGCGCAGTCGGCCTCGATGTCGCGGCGATCGGCGTGCCGAGTGACCTTGGCGTCTCGAACCGCTCCGGTGCCCGCTTTGGCCCGCGCGCGCTGCGCACGATCGAGCGCATTGGACCGTATCACTCAGGGCAGAAAATCGTCCCGCAGGCAAAAATGCATGTCGCTGACATCGGCGACGTGCCATTCCGCAGCCGCTACAGCCTCGAGCAGACGCTCGAGGATATCGAGTCCTTCTATACCGACCTAAATCAGCTCGGCGTGCGGCCGCTCTCGGTTGGCGGCGATCATTCGATCACTTACCCAATTCTTAAGTCGTTAGGCCGACTTGAGCCCGTGGGACTGGTGCATATCGATGCGCACTGCGACACGATGGGCGAATACGACGGCTCGAAGTTCCACCATGGCGGACCGTTCCGGCTTGCGGTGCTCGACGGAGTGCTGGACCCTGAGCGCACGATCCAGATCGGAATCCGCGGGGCCGCCAACGTCTTCTGGGAATTTTCCTACGTGTCGGGCATGACCGTCATCGAGATCGAGGATTTCGCCGCCGAGGGATGCGAGGCCATAGCGAAGCGCGCGCGCGCGATCGTCGGCGATGGCCCGGTCTATGTATCCATCGACGTCGACGGGTTTGACCCGGCCTATGCGCCGGGAACCGGGACGCCGGAGGTCGGTGGGCTGACGCCTCGGGAAGGCATTGCGCTGCTGCGTGGATTGACCGGCCTCAATGTCATTGGCGCCGATGTGGTCGAGGTCGCGCCGCAATACGATCCGACCACGAATACGGCTCAATTGGGCGCGCAGCTTCTGTTCGAGGAACTGGCGCTGCTGGCCGCCAGCCCGACCAAGCGGCGCTGAGGATCTTTGAGAATTCATTAAAGGGGATTGAGCATGAATAGGCACATGAGATTGACCTCGGTCGGCGCCGCAGTGATGAGCGCCCTGTACGGCGCGCAGCCCGCACGGGCCGCGGCGAGCGAGGAGTCGGGCCTCGAAGAAGTCGTGGTGACCGCTACCCGTCACTCGGCCAATGCCCAGGACATCCCGCTCAGTATCACCGCGATCACCGGTGCGACTCTCGAGGCGGCGGGTATCACTAGCATTGCGGAGCTCGCGCATTCCATGGCCGGCGTCAACGTCACCGACAAGGGCCCGTTCGGGGGTGTCAATGGTTCGACGCTGATTATCCGCGGCATGAACAGCGAATCGACGTCGGGCGAGTTCATCCAATCCTCGCCGATCGTGCAGCCGGTCGCCACCTACGTCGACGACACGCCGTTGTTTGTGAACCTGCGCCTGCAGGACCTAAACCGGGTTGAGATCCTGCGCGGGCCACAAGGAACCCTGTATGGCTCGGGCTCATTAGGCGGCACGGTCCGTTTTGTGCAGAACGCGCCGGACCCCACGGCATTCGATGCCAAGGTCGACGCGGGCCTAAGCTCGACCTCGCACACCCACGCGCTGAACGAGGATGTGAATGGAATATTAAACCTGCCGGTCACCGACACCTTCGCCTTCCGGTTAAATGCCGGTTACACGGCCGAGGCAGGATTCATCAACCAGCCGAACCTGTATGCGCTGGATTCGACCGGCGTGCCCATTCCCGCTCAGCCGGGCAATCTGCTAAGCCCACCAACGACTTATTCAAAGGATGGCACCAACTCCTATCGATACGACACTGCGCGGGTCGCCGCCTTGTGGAAACCTAGTGATGCTTTTCATGCGCAGCTGTCCTACTACTATCAGCTCGCGACCGCGGACGGCTACCCGTATGCCGCGCCGCTCTATGGTGTTAACGCCTTGTCCTCGACGGACCTCGTCCGCGCATCGAGCAATGACAAGGTCGACGTGGTCGCTTTGGCGTTGAGCTACGACATGGGCTTCGCCACACTGACTTCGAACACCTCCTGGGCGCGCAACCAGAGTACGGCCTCGGGCGATGTGACATCCCTTTATGACTTCTTTCCGTTTTATTCGTCGTTCTATGGCCAGAACCCGCGCGCGTTGGTCGTTGGCGACCAGGGCTATGATGACAAGTCCTGGGCGCAGGAATTGCGCCTGGCATCTAACGGCGGCGGCTCGGCCGAATGGGTCGCGGGGCTTTTCTACAAAAAAGAGACCACCGATATCGTCGAGCATGACTTCTATCCGGGATATTTCGACTACTTCAATGCTTGTGTCCCGGTCTACGGGGCGAGCAATGGCGATGGCGTAACGCCGTCGCAATGCGGGCTTGGGGAGGCCTATACGCCAGGTGGAACTAACCTGATCGATGGCATCCCGATTATCAAGGATCAGGCCTACATTGGTGACTTCGAGACGCATTTCACCGACCTTGCCGCCTTTGGCGAATACACCTGGCATGTGAGCACGGACTGGAGCCTGACCGGCGGAGCGCGATTGTTCCGCCAGACCGTGTCGCAATCGCAGCAGACCGGCCTTTTATTTGACGGGCCTGCGTTCATCGCCAATGAATCGCAGAGCGCGGCGTGGAACAAGGCGACCTGGAAATTCAATGCCTCCTACCAGCTGGATGCCAAGAACCTCGCCTATGCGACCTGGTCGCAGGGCTTTCGCCGCGGTGCTGTTAATGCCCTGCCGCCCAATGAAGTCGGCGGCTATGTGACGCCCCCGGGACTCTTCAAGGTCGAGCCGGACAAGGCGGACAATTATGAGATCGGCATCAAGGGCACGATCGACAACCGATTGCGCTATTCGGCCGCGATTTACGACATCCAGTGGCACAACGTGCAGGAAGGCGGATTTCTGACACCCTTGGTGCTACCCGGTGCGATCAACGTCGGCGATGCGACCAGCCGCGGGTTCGAGACGGAATTATTTTTACTCGTTACCAGTCATTTTAGCGCACAGCTCGACTACACCTACGATCAGACCAAGCTGACCTCGCTGGCGTCGCTTGATCAGATCGGCCTGTCCGTCCAGCCCCCGGCCGTCGGCGCCCCGCTCCCCGGTACGCCGAAGAATACGGCGGCGGTCACGCTCGCGTATGGTCACGTGGCACTGGCCGACGGCGAGTTGCGCGCATCGGTCAATGCGCGCTACCAAAGTTCCATGCTACCGGCGCTGTCCGCAACGATACCCACCGTATCGGGATACACGATGCTCGGCGCGCTCGTGGGGTATTCACGCGCGCACTGGCGCTCGACACTGTACGTGAACAACCTGACCAATCAGCTCGGCATTAACTCCTACACCGATCCTGCCAACTATGGCCCCAACTACCAGGCCATTGTCTCGACGCCGCGTACAATCGGCATCACAGTGGGCTATTCGTTCAAGGAGTAGCTTCATAGACCGCGACGCTTTCGACATGCTCGGTGAATGGCAGCAGGTTAAAGGCCT
>JANXZG010000063.1 GCA_025355645.1 Gammaproteobacteria bacterium
TCGTAGGCGCCCGGGACCGGGGAGGCGACGATCGCGCCTTTCATCGGCCGGATAGTCTGGCCAAAGGGCGCGCGTGTCATGACGGTTGCGCAGGGCGAGACGCTGGCCAGCATTTCCGTCGCGGCGTGCGCGTACTGGCGCCCCAGCCATGTGTCAATCGTTTCCATCAGGCCTGCGCGGAAGGATCGAGATGGGGGCTGGTGAAACCGAGCCGGCGCAAGCCTGCCTGCACCTCAGGGATGCCCATGAATATTTTCCACAAAAGGCCGGAGCGATAGTTCTCGATCATCACGATAATGGGTCCCTGGTCAATGGCGAGAAAGGTATCGGCGAACCAGTGCTTGTCTTCGCAGAACGCGTCGACGAACCCATAACGGCCCCAGACCTCATCGCCATACTTCGCCAGGAAATGCCGCATTGCCGCTAGCGCCTCGGACGGGGCGAAGGGCATGCTGGAAATGGCGCCCGTCGGCGCGATCGTGCCATCATCGCGGTCAGGCGCATGCACCGAATAGCCATTCGGACCCTCACTCGCCGTCAGGCCCCAGCAGGACTCCCCATAACCCTTATGCCTCCCGGGATTTTCGATGCAATGCCGACGATTGATATTCACGTGTTGCACGCATTGCCGCCAGTAGTCGGCGTATCGATCCTTCAGGCCGCGCGGATCGATCCCGCAAAAGGAGTAGTGGCAAAAAAACAGCGGCCCGCCGAAGGCCGGCCCCAGCGGCAAGTTGATGCCGTAGTAGGACTGGCCGTTAAGGAAATCGCGTCCCCCAGCAAAGCCCCGTTCATACACACTTGGCTCGATAGCGTGGCGCGGTGCGGACGCTGCCAGCACATAGGTAAGCAGGCACTCATTCCACCCGCGAATTTCCTGGTCGTTCACCCACCGGTTGACAGGACTCCACAGCCAATACAGCACATCCTGGCCGCCTTGTGTGTACCAGTCCCATTCGACAGCCTCCCACATCGCGGTGATGCTGCCGCGAACCCGCGCTTCCTGCGCGGTGTCGTGATCGAAATAATGCCTGGCCGCCAGGAGCCCCATGAACAGCATCGCCGTCTCGACCAGGTCGCCGCCGTCATCATTCTGAAAAAGTGCGATCGTCGCGCCGCTGCGCCCATTGATAAAGTGCGAAAAGGCACCGTGAAACCGCGGCGCGCGCCCCAGGAACTCCAGCATGATCTCCAGGCGCTCAAGAACTGCGGGACGCGACTGCCACCCGCGCTCGATGGCGACGAGGAGCGAGAGGATGCCGAAGCCACAACCCGCCACGGTGACCATGTCATCAGCGGGATCTGCATGCCGACCGACCCGGTCCAGCGCGAGGCCGCTGACGAGATGTCCACCTTCCCAGAAAAAACCAAAGGTCCGCCGCTGGACCTCGTCGAGAAGTTCACCATCGGGCAGCGTCGCGAGCGCTTTTGGATCAGGACTGTTTTGCATCTTTGCTCGACTTGGCAAGATCCTTGACCAGATGAGCTACCTTCGTGGGCACCTTTGCAAAGCCATCCCCGGCACCTATGTGAATGACGCCGGTTGTCTTGAGCTCCGTTGCAAAAACGTCCGCCACCCTTTTCAGCATGGTTGGATCCAGTGCATTGAACACATCATCGATGACCAGCCATGCAGGTTTTCGCAGCATGGCGCGCGCAAACGCGAGAGATCGACGTTCTGCTTCCGGCAAGTCACGATCCCAGCGCCCAACAGCGTCCAGGAAGGGCACGAGGCGCTCAAGGCCAAATCGGTTCAGTGCATCCGTGCAGGCCGCCTCGCTCGCATGCTCCGGCGCAAGCGGGTAGGCGAGAGTTCCTCGCAGCGTACCGGGCGGCAGGTATGGCATGCGTGGCATGTAGAGTATCTCCTCGCCCTTCGGCAGCGCGATTGTTCCGGCACCCCGCAGCCAAAGGCCCGCGAGGGCGCGAAACAATAGTGTTTTCCCCGAGCCGGAATCGCCAATGACCAGCGCACGCTCACCGGCGCTGACGGAGAGGCTTCCTTCGGCGAGTCGGGCGGTGCCTGCGGGGCAGTTTATTTGCAGATTTTCAATGGTGATCTTGCCTGCCGGTCCCGTGGTGAAATCGATTTGGCTTTCGAGCGCAACCGGTGCGTCGCCGCCGAGCAGGGCACGCCGGAAAGCCGCGACCCGCAACAGGGTCGCGCGCCAGTCGGCAATGGTGCTGAAATTGTCGACGAACCAGCGCAGCGAGGATTGAACTTGCATGAACGCACCTGAGGCGAGCATCAATCCGCCAAATGTGAGCCTGCCCGCGAAGTAAAGCGGCGCCGCAGCCAGGATCGGTGCGACGATCGTGATCCAGCCGGAGCCGGCGGTGACCCATGTCAACCTGGTAATTCCTGTCACGATGCTGCGCATCGCCGTAAGTACCGCCGCAAGATCGGCAAGGATATGCCGTGCCTCGTCCGCCTCGCCGCCGGAGAGCGATATGCCGTCAATGTGATCGCTGATACGCACCAGCGAATAGCGCAAGTCCGCCTCCCGCGCGTAATGCTCGACGTTTCGATTCACGAGGTCGCGGCCAACCCAGTAGGAGAGCAATGACGCCGTGCCAGAATAAGCAATGGCTGCCCACACCATGTATCCCGGGATCGTGAGGTCGCGGCCGGCGATGTGAAATGTGAACTGGGCGGAGATGGCCCACAGCACACTGATGAACATAGCGAGCATAATCGTCGCCTGCAGCAGCCCGATCGCGAGGTCGGCCGAGAGCTCCGTGAGGTGACGTGCATCCTCGTGCAGGCGCTGGTCCGGGTTGACGCCGATGGCTCCTGCCGCGGCCAGACGGAAGGCGCGCCCAGGGCGCATCCAGTTGTTGACGAGATCCTGCACGAGGCCTTCGCGCATCTTGATCTTCGCCGTTTCAGCGAGCCATCGCTGTGCGACATTCAGAGTCAGCAATACGCTCGCTATCAGGGCGAAAATCACCAGTTGATGCAGAAACCCCGGGAAATCATGTTTTGACAACGCATCATAGAACGGCTGGTTCCAGTTATTCAGGAGTATCTGGCCGTACGCCGTGGCGCCAACCACGACCACGATGGATCCAGCGAGCACCAAAAGCCGGTTGCGTACGGGTGACATCCAGAGAGCGTCTGTCATCATGCGAAATTGCGGCACGAGACCAGCGTCGCCCCCGGACGCCGGTGCATTATTGGAGGAGGGTGCAGCGCTGGCTATTCCGTCTGGCCGGTCTATCATCATGCTGATTGACTCCGGAGTTCCAAATGTCGGCATTATCCCAGATCGAGTCGCTTATCGGTGAAATGACGCTGCCCGAAAAGCTTGGCCAACTGACCATGACAGCAGCTGGCTATGCAGTGACTGGTCCAATCATCGCTGGAGATTCCACAGAGGCGATCAAGGCCGGGACTATCGGCAATCTCCTGAACATGGTCGGTGCGGAGCACGTGCATGAGATGCAGCGTCTCGCGGTCGAAGAATCCCGGCTGCACATACCGCTGCTGATCGGCTATGACGTTGTGCATGGGCACCGCACAGTGTTTCCGGTGCCACTTGCCGAAGCCGGCCTGTTCGATCCGCGCGTGTGGGAACTTACTGCGCGTGAAGCGGCGACCGAAGCCGCGGCCGACGGCATTGCGATGGCGTTCGCGCCAATGCTGGATGTGGCGCGCGATCCGCGCTGGGGTCGCGGAATCGAGGGCCCCGGCGAAGACCCATTTGTCGGTGCACGCTTTGCCGAGGCCAAGGTGCGCGGTTTCCAAGGACGAGACCTGTCGGCACCCGACGCCATCGCGTCGGTGGCGAAGCACTATTGTGCCTACGGTGCGGTCACAGCCGGGCGCGACTACGGCTCGGTGGATGTCTCCGAACGCGCGTTGCGCGAGATTTACCTGCCGCCGTTTGAGGCGGCGATCGCTGCCGGCGCGGTCAGCGTCATGCCGGCGTTCACCGACATAGCTGGGGTCCCGATGACGGCCAATGTGCGCATGCTGCAGGGCTGGCTGCGCGAGCGGCTTAAATTCAGCGGCGTCATCGTCACGGACTACAACGCGATCGCCGAGCTTATGCGTCATGGCATCGCCGCGGATTTGCCGGAGGCCGCCGCCCTTGCGCTTGCCGCAGGTGTCGACATCGACATGATGTCCGATGCCTATCGGCGCGGCCTACCGATCGCGCTCGAGCGCGGCCTCGTCAACATCGCGCAGGTCGACGCCGCGGTGCGCCGCGTGCTCGCACTGAAGCTGCGACTTGGGTTGTTTGCGGATCCCTATCGCCGCGGCGCCACGTCGGAGACCGCCGTGACACTCGCAGCGCGTCGGCGCCTGGCGCGTGAGGTAGCTTCACGCGCAATCGTCATGTTGACCAACCCGGGTGATGTTCTGCCGCTGTCCGCCGCCCTCAATAGCCTGGCGGTGATCGGCCCGCTCGCCGATAGTTCCATCGATATGCGCGGTCCCTGGTGGGGAGCATCCGCCGAGGTTGGTCATGTGACGGTGCTCGAGGGCTTGCGCGCTTCTCTTCCGGGTTTGTCAATTCAATACTCGGCGGGTGTCGCGATCGACAGTGTTGACGTCAGCGGCATCGATGCCGCAGTCGACCTTTGCAGAACCGCGCAGGCAGTTATTCTTTGCGTTGGAGAGAGCGCCGCGATGAGCGGCGAAGCAGCCTGTCGCGCGCATCTCGACCTTCCTGGCCGGCAGAGGGATCTTTGCGAGGCAGTGCTCAAGCGCGCAAAGAGCCACCGCATCCCGGTGATCGTGGTGCTTTTCTCGGGGCGGCCGCTGATCGTCCCCTGGCTGACCGAAGGGGCGGACGCCGTGCTTGCCGCGTGGTTTTTGGGCAGTGAAGCCGGCAATGCGGTTGCCGACATCGTGACGGGAAGGATATCACCCGGTGGGCGCACGGCCGTCAGCTGGCCACGTGCCCTCGGACAGGTCCCGATTTATTTTGGCGACCGTCCCGGTGGCAGGCCCGAGAATCCAAAAGATCGTTACACCAGTCAATATCTGGACGTGCCCAACTCGCCGCAATTCCCCTTTGGCCACGGCCTAACCTATGGTCGCTTCCGGCTCGCGAACCTGCGAGTTACGCCGGATCGGGCAGGTGAAGGCGACACGATCGAGGTGCGCGTGGACGTCGCCAATGAGGGCGCGAGGTCTGCTGAAGAGACCGTGTTTCTCTTCTCCCATGATAAGGTCGCAAGCGTCTCGCGGCCCGTGCTCGAGCTGAAGGGCTTTGCAAAGATAGCGCTCGCGCCCAGTGAAAATGGAACCGTCACGATGCGCCTGCCGGCCGTTGCGCTTCGCTTCCTCGGGATCGACCTCGAGCCGGTTTTCGAACCGGGCGAGGTGGAGATCCTGGTCGGACCTTGCGCCGACCGGTCGCAACTTTTAGTAGCTACTATTAACCTGACCCCATGATCATAGCCGGGCACAATGCGCGCTTCGATGCGCAGGGCGAACTCGTGGCCTGGACCTCATGGCGCGCGGCACTTGAGCTGGAAATGCAGTTTTACCGACGCTGCCCCGTCGAGCACGGCTTTCCGCTATTCATCAGCGAATCCTTCCTCGATGGGGACTGGGTTCCCTATCCCGATCGCACCGATGTCATCCCGGCGATGCAAAATGGCATGGGCATTATCTCTTACCTCAAATTCCACGAATTTCGCGGCAAGCAGGACCCATGGTTTCTGCACATCGCGCGATTGATGGGCGACTACCTGATCGACGTCGCGCTGACACCGGACGTGGGCGCGTATCCCAGGTTCAGTCGCTCGACTGGCCGGCGGGCGCAATTTCCGCAGGCCGCAGATTGTGGATCCCAGGCGGATCGACCTTTCGAGATTGAACCAGACAAGGGTGGCATCGTGGGTTACGCGCTGCTGCTGCTTTTTGATGCGACGGGCGAGCCCCGCTATCTTGCCCAAGCGCTGCATAGCGCCCGCACCCTTGCTGCCAATCAGCAGCGCGGCGATTCAGTCCACTCGCCGTGGCCATTCCGCGCGGATTTTCGCAGCGGCGCGCCCAGGGGACCGGTCTCTGGGAACATGAGCTATATCTTGCGGCTTTTCGATGCACTGTGCACGCGGGAACATCGGGAATTCGCGCGTCCGCGCGATGAGCTATGGAACTGGATCAAGCACTACCAGATCCCGAGCGTCGGCATGGGTGGGGCATTGTTCGCGCAATTCTTCGAAGACCATGAAACTCCGACCAATCGTTCCGCCTGGGCGCCGTTGAATCTGGCACGGCATCTGCTGGAGCGCAAGGAACTAATGGACCCGGAATGGCGCGAAGATGCCGGTACGCTGGTGGAATTCGTCCGCAAGAATTTCACCCACGATGAGTACGGCGTCACTGTCTGCCACGAGCAGGATGAGGATCTGAATGCCTGGGGCGGCATCAATTCGACCTATGGTGCAGTGCTCGCGCTATTCGCAAAAGCTACTGATTCGAACGCGTTGGCGCGCGAGGCCCGGCAGGCGCTTGATTTCACGCTATATTCAATCGACGAGCATGGACGGCCACGCGACATGCACAAAAATGCCGCTCCAGGCGGATGGCAGGAGGACGCTCATACCGACGTCATTCACAACTATGTCGATACCCTGAACGCGTTTCCTAGATGGGGCGAGGAACCCTGAGCGGCACTTCGAGGTAGCAGCCGAACTCCGTCACCAAGTCGATTGCGACGCAGGCATGCACGCGCCCCTGGTGGTCATCGAAGATGGCGGCGGAGTTCAGGGGAAATACCGGTTGATGCCAGACGTTTGGATCGATGTGAATGCCAAAGCGTCCGTTGCAATAAAACGCCACGAAGTCCTCTGGTCGAACGCCATCTCCGGGCTTTGCGAGCAGCGCCATCAATGCGGCGCGATCGCGTGGCCAGAAGAACTGGCCTCCATCGGGATGATAATTTGCCTTGTGCGTGTAAATGCGGCTGGTGTCCACAGCCTCACGATTTTCTGAGGCGCTGGCAGGATCGGCATACCAGCCGGTCTGGTAGCTGCGGCCCACGGCGCAATTGACCGCGAACTGGATCTCGCCGCGCCGTTCCATGACAAAACAATCCTCAACGAAGCCACCTGCAATGCCGTGCCGGACTGGATTGGCCGCCAGCCCTGCTGCGGCCACGTGACGATTGTTACTTGGGCTGACGCAAATTCCGTCACGACGCGTCCAAAGCCCTCAAGGCTCGCGGGCGTCGCGATGACGCTGCGTACCGAGTGAATCCTCGCCTCGTCGCGTGCGAGCGATGGCTTTGCCAGAAGATCGACCGCGGCAAAGTTCGATGGCATCAATCGTCATCGTCCTGTGGCGGGACCGCGACCTCTGGCGCGCCGCGGATCTGCAGCTGGCCCCGGCGTACCTCGGCTTCGCCGACAAATGCCGGATTAGTGACGCGGAAAGTCTTGAAGTCAAGCGTTGAGTCCGGCCCTATCCCCACGATCGGAAACCGGCCGTAGGTCAGCGGCCGGCCGGCGAGGATGGCCGCCGGCATGATCCCGGGGCGCACGAGCCAGGCGTAGCCCGCGCCCCGATTGTAGAATTTTCCGATGCCATTGCCGTCGACAACCAGCGCCGTGTCCTGGTCCACTCCCAAACCCGTGATCGTCGCATCGTTCTCTTCCTGCGCGAGGCGTCCGACAAAGGCAATCAATCGTCCTTGCCGGCCGCGGATGGCGAAATGCGTGTCGGTGATGACGTGTCCGAGATAGGGCACGTGCAGGAAATCGCGTACCAGCGTGACGCCGGCCGCCGTCGGATCGGCCAGCGCGACCTTTGAGACCATGCTGATTGAGTCCAGGCAGCCGTAGACATAACCGCCAAGAACCGCAAGTCCCGCGCTGGTGCCGCCGATAGGTTTGCCCGCCGCGATATGCGCGTTGATCAGCTTGTTGAGCGGCGTTCCTTTCCACGCTCGAACGTAATTGCTCTGGTCGCCCCCGTCAACGAAGATTCCATCGGCACGCGCAATAACCGCGAGCAGGCGAGGATCCTTGGCAGCTTCCCGCTCATGAATGATGAGAGTTTCGACCGAGACCACGCCGCCGACCTCACGAAAAATCTCGTCCTGCAGCTCGGCGCCGCCCCTGGACCGGAGAACGACTATATGGCCGCCGCCGGCTTTATGTATGAACCATCGGAAGGATGCAAGCGGCCAGTCGCCACCTCCCATCAGTGCATAGCCGGGCGCGATGGGACTCGGCGTCGGCGCATTGATGTCGCCCTGTACGTAGTGCTCAAATCCTAAGCCCACCCAGTCTGGCGCGAGCGTAGGCGCTTCGCCGGCCCGCGCCGCGGTGGCGAGTAATGCCAGGATCAGGAGTGCTCGTGCACGGTGGCGAATTCGAATCATGGCTACCATCCCTTGATATACCGCCAGCCTCTCCGGGCGCGCCGCAGCCGCCGCGGTGATGGACCGGTATAAATAGGAAAAATCCATTCTACAGCGTTGCGCGGCGAAGTTTGACGACAGCGGCGCGATTAGCGGCGCTCGCGACTTTCTTCTGGGAGCATCATAAAAAAAATTGTCAGGGGCTATCATCGTATTAACGGCGCTCGCAGCCAGCCTGCCGGCTCTTGCGGCCGACGCACCGTACGGACCGCCGACCAATGCCGGCGGGCAACCGCTGGAACAGGTCATTGTGACCGGATCGCGCATCCCGCGGCTTGCAGCCCAAGGTCCGGCTGGCAACTTATCGCCTGAACGACCGTGCAAGCCTGTTCCTTGATATCCAAGCCGGCAGATAGGACCAGATTCTTTATAACACGCCTATTGCAGTGGCAGAACAGCTATATCCTGGATGACAACTCCACCCCGACGCCTGATCTACAACCTCGCGACGGGGCAGGTAGAGCAGTGGCAGCGAAAGTACTTCACTATCGAAGAAAATGGCAGCTTCAAGAACGGTGAGATCCATAACGATGACCGCACGGCGTCCCTCAATGGCGGGCTGAAGGGAACATTTGGCAATTCTCGCTGGGGCTATGAATTGGCTCTAGGCTACTCGCAGAACACGCCTGAGAGCGTCGAGCCGGCGCTGGTCGCAGCCAAGGCGCAGGCGCTGTACCTGGGGCCGTCACTGCGGGCGACGTCTCTGGCGCGCGCGCATCGCTGCTCGCGATCATGGGTGGATTGGCGACGGTCATGATGCGTGACGATATTGCGCCACTCGCGCGCTTCGTGTTGCGCGAACAAATGAGTCCTTCGCCGGCATGCGACATCATCTACGAGGGCTAAATGCGCCGGATTTTGGAGCAGCTCAGCAGAATATTGCAGCGTATCGCGGGACATGCAGCCCTGAGGCGCGCGACGCAATGGCAATCGATTGGCGAGCCGGAATCAACCGCGGTGCTTGCTCATTGCGACGCAATCGTCAATGGCCTGCAAGGCGGCAGGCGGAGGCCGGACGGCGCACGTGGATCATCGTAATTGGCGTCTCCTCAGCGCACCCTTGAGAATCGGGCGGCTTTGGCCGGATGGCCGTGCAATCCACTTCTTGCGGTCGCACTCCGGCTAAATAACAACCCGCGATCAGACCGGAAACCTGAGGTGAAGCGAAGTGCCCCGGCCGGCCCCGTCGCTCGTGGCCCAGATGTTGCCGCCGAGCGCGACTATCGCATTGGCGCACCAGTGCAGGCCGATGCCCTGGTTGGTGTCGCGCGATT
>JANXZG010000130.1 GCA_025355645.1 Gammaproteobacteria bacterium
CCAAATCGAGGCGCTCCAGTTCAAGGTCACGGACCGCGGGCTGGTACTGACACTCGGTGATGTACTGTTCGCGACCGGTCGGTCGGAATTGATGGCGGGTGCCACGAGCCACCTCGACAAATTAGCCAGCTTTCTGACCCAGTACGCGGATCGCTCGGTGATCATTGAGGGTTATACGGACAGCACAGGGACGCAAGCCTACAACCAGGCGCTTTCGGAACGACGCGCGGAATCGGTACGGGGCTATCTGATGGCACACGGGGTCGACGGTATGCGCATCAGCGCGTCCGGCCGAGGCATGAGCGACCCCATCGCTGGAAACGAGACGGCTACGGGTCGACAGCAAAATAGGCGTGTCGAGGTGATCGTAAGCAATCCTGCGAGGGCGGCGCGCTAATTTCACGGCCGTGCTGCCCCCCAAGCCCCGTAAAGAAGGGGCTACGGGGGTGCGCTATCCATAGGTTAGCGCGGTAGGCGCGCAATGGCTGGCCGATGTCCTTTCGGCGAATACTCGGCAGCAGTCCATCGTTGGCGGAATTGTAGATCGGCACATGTTTGTCCTGACGGCGCAGTTCGCCGCATCCGCCGCGTGCATCCGGTTTCATGAAATCCACCAAAGGCTTGCACGCTGGCTCTTGATGACGCGGGATCGCGCGCATGCCGACAGGTTTCGAGTCAAGCATGAATTTCTGGCCTACATGTTGGGTGTGCGCCGGGTCGGCGTCACGACAGCCGCCGGCGACCTTCAGCGTCGCGGTCTGATCGAATATCGACGCGGCGATGTCACCGTGCTCGACTCTTTGGGCCTCAAGCGAAGCGCATGTTCTTGCTACTCGGCCGATCGCCGATGCTATGATCAGTTGCTTGCCGTGCGGTGAACGGCACTAGCTGCTGCAATGAAGAATCGTCCGGGGAGCATTGACTAGGCGTAGTAAAATTCCTCAGGCCGGCAAAGGACGAGTCTCTGTAGTCCACCGCACAGAGGTCTGACGTCCGGTTCGGCATGCTGAAAGGGGTCGGGTCCTATTGCCCGTCATGTAAAACATAAGGGGCTTGCCATGCCGCGCGTGCCGCCCTGGGACAGCGACGATCTGCTGCGCGACGAGCTATTCAGCGTCGAGCGCCTAGAGCAACATGCCGCCGGCCTTGCCGCCGCGCAAGCCGTTACCAAAAAACCCCGCCGTCGCCCCGCCTTGCGTGCGCGGCTGCGTGACAATGCGTCGACGTTGCTGGCGCACTATCGCGCAATTGCGGCAGCGGTGCGCGACGGTCGCGGTATTACGCCAGCCGCCGAGTGGCTTCTCGACAATTACCACATCATCGAGGAGCAGATCCGTGACATCAACGAAGACCTGCCACCGGGCTTCTATCGGCAGTTGCCAAAGCTCGCGAGCGGCCCTCTTGCCGGGTATCCGCGAATTCTCGGTATCGCCTGGGAGTTTGTCGCGCATACAGACAGCCATATTGACGCCGAGACATTGCGTCGTTTCGTGCGCGCCTACCAGCGTGTTCAGCCCCTGACGATCGGCGAGAACTGGGGCATAGCGATCACGCTGCGGATCGTCCTGGTGGAAAACCTGCGTCGTGCAGCTGTGCGAATTGCGAGCGGACGCGCGCAACGGTTGGCCGCGGACCAAATAGCAGATCGACTGCTTGGCACCGACGGGCCAGCCGAACCTCATGCATTGCGCGATGCCCGTAGCAACAGCGCGCCTTTTTTGCCCCCTTTCGTGGTGCAACTTGTGCAGCGCCTCCGCGACCAGGATCCGGAGGTCACTCCGGCACTCGCGTTCCTGGAACAGCAGCTCGCGACGCAAGGAACGACGACAGACGCGATGGTGCGCGACGAACACCACCGGCAGGGCGGCTCGAACGTGACCGTGCGAAATATCATCACGAGTATGCGGCTGATCTCGGATATAGAATGGCCCGAGTTTGTCGAAAGCGTGAGCCCGGTCGACGAGATATTACGCATCCATGGTGGTTATCCATCAATGGACTTTGCCAGCCGCAATCTTTATAGAAGCGCTATAGAGGAGCTAGCTCGGGGCTCGGCCTTTGATGAAATAGAGATCACACGGGCTGCTAACGAAGAGGCACGCCTGGGGGCGGCCCGCGACGAGCGCTGCGGCGACCCGGGATACTATCTGATCGGCGCGGGTCGCCCCGCATTCGAGGCCTCGATTAGGTACCGCGCGCCGCTTGCGTGGCGTCCGCATCGCCTTATGATGCGCCTCGGTGTGAGCGCATACATCGGCGCCATCGTGGTCGTGGCATTGGCCATTCTTTGCGGCGCGCTATATTTGATCGGTCCCGCGATTGCTTCCCCCTATGAAATTCTGTTATTCGGGATTCTCGGTCTGGTTCCAGCGGTCGATGCCGCGGTTGCGTTCGTCAATCGAGCAATAACGCGCGGTATTGCCGCTACGATACTTCCGGGCCTTGCGCTTCGCGATGGGATTCCTGCAGAGCTGCGTACACTGATCGCGATGCCTACGCTTCTGACGACGGTGGCGGGCGTCGACGCCCAGATTCAGCGTCTCGAGATTCACCACCTGGCCGCTCCCCACGCTGAAATTTATTTTGCGTTGCTCGCCGACTGGACTGACTCAGCGGCGGAATCAGCACCTTCGGACGCGCAGCTGCTGCAAGCTGCTGCGCGCGGAATCGATCGACTGAATAAGCGATATCCGCCCGGTCCGGCCGGCGATCGCTTCTTATTGCTGCATCGACGCCGCAGCTGGGGCGAGGTGCAGCAGTGTTGGATGGGCTGGGAGCGCAAGCGCGGAAAACTGCATGAGCTGAACCGGCTGCTGCGTGGTGCGACTGATACTACTTTCCACGGTATCGAGGCAAGTGTCCCGACGGTACCTGCTGGCGTGCAGTTCGTCATCACGCTGGACGCCGACACCCGGCTCCCACGGGAGACGGCGCGCCGCCTGATTGGAAAACTGGCCCATCCGCTCAATCGGCCGCGATTCGACGCGAATGCCGGACGCATAGTGGAAGGCTACGCGGTGATGCAGCCGCGGGTATCTCCTTCCCTGCCGATCGGCGCGGAAGGATCGCTGTACCAGCGCGTCTTCTCAAGCGCATCCGGGCTCGACCCCTATGCTTCCGCAGTGTCCGATGTATACCAGGACCTCTTCGGCGAGGGCTCGTACACTGGCAAGGGGATCTATGATATTGACGCGTTCGAAGCTGCACTCCATGGCCGCGCGCCCGACGGCGCACTGCTGAGCCACGATCTGTTCGAAGGCATCTTTGCTCGCGCCGGACTCGTCACCGATATCGAAGTTGTCGAGGAATTCCCTGCCCGTTATGACGTTGCCGCGGCCCGCCAGCATCGCTGGGCGCGCGGCGACTGGCAACTTCTTCCATGGCTTTTCGGGCGCCCCCATGCTGCGGGCGCAAGCGGGCTGCGCAAGGAATTTCCGCTGATAGGCCGTTGGAAAATCGTCGACAACCTGCGACGGACGCTTTCTGCGCCAGCGAGCTATGCTGCCCTTCTACTTGGCTGGACCTTGCCCGCCCGCGACGCCGCCTTGTGGACCGGTTTCATCGTGGCGACTTACGCGATACCAACACTGATGCCGGTCGTCGCGCAGATATTGCCGCGGCGAACCGGCATTTCGCCGCTGAGTCATTTGCGCGCCCTTGCCGCCGACCTGTGGCTCGCGGTACGGCAAATTGCTTTCCAGATCGTCCTGCTGCCGCATCAAGCCGCGCTGATGGCAGATGCCATATCGCGTACGCTTTACCGGCTCATTTTCAGTCACCGAAAGCTCCTAGAGTGGATAACCGCCGCCCAATCAACCCAGAGCGATCGGCTGGGCGTCGGGGGCGCGTATCGAAGAATGGGCGGCGGAATCGCGCTCGCACTCGGTGCTGCGCTTCTGCTTTTCCGTGATGATCGCGCGGATTGGCGGCTGGGGGCTCCGTTCGTTGTGATCTGGTTGGCATGCCCGATAGTCGCAGTGTGGATTAGCCGAATTTCACCCGACGCGGGCAGGCTTTCGCTGAGTGCAATTGATACCGAAGCACTTCGCCGTATCGCCAGGCAGACGTGGCGCTACTTCGAGACGTTTGTAACGCCGGAGCATCACAGCCTGCCCCCTGATAATTTTCAGGAAGACCCGCGCCCGGTCATTGCAAATCGGACTTCGCCCACGAATATCGGCCTCTACCTCCTCTCCATCATCAGTGCGCGTGATTTCGGCTGGATCGGCACAACGGATGCGATCGAAAGGCTGGAGGCGACACTTGCGACCATGGGTGAGCTGCAGCGCTGCCGCGGGCATCTATACAACTGGTACGACACGCAGGGTCTGCATCCGCTGGAACCGCGTTACGTCTCGTCGGTCGACAGCGGCAACCTTGCCGCGCACTTGATCACGCTTGCTAATGCGCTACGCGAGTGGACTCAGCCCCTAACCAGGCCGGCGCAGACCATCGCAGGTGTTGCCGATGCCGTGCACCTCGCGCAGGAGTTGTCGGCGGCTCTGCCCGCACAAGCGGACGGCATGGCGACCGGATTTGGCGCGCAGCTTGCCGAGATTCTCACGAATTTGAAAAATATCAAAGAAAATTTACTGGACTCTTCGCCGCGGTTGCATGATGCGGCTGCGCAGTTGGCGGCGCTTATCCAGATGGCTAGGGAGCGGCTTGGCGCCCTCGCGACCGACCGGGGCGAGTCAATTAAATATTGGCTCGACGCTGCCAAGCGCAGTCTGGACGCCGCGCAATCTGAGTGGGCGTGCACGCCTGCCGCGGCACTTGCACTCAACGCACGCATGAGCGCGATTTCATCAACGGCGGTGGCAATGGCCAACGCCATGGACTTCGGCTTTCTTCTTGATCCACAACGCCAGTTGCTCTCGATTGGCTATCGTGAAGCGGACGGCACACTTGACCCCAGTTGCTACGATTTATTGGCGTCCGAGGCGCGTCTGGCGAGTTTTTTTGCGATTGCCAAGAATGATGTTCCAAGCCGGCACTGGTTTCGACTCGGGCGATCGGTTACCGACATTCGCGGCGGCGCGGCGCTGCTGTCCTGGTCAGGCTCGATGTTCGAATACCTCATGCCATCGCTGGTCATGCGCGCGCCACGCGGAAGCCTGCTCGATGAGACCAGCATCCTGATCGTGAGCCGGCAGATGAGTCATGCCGTGGCGCTTGGCGTTCCCTGGGGAATTTCGGAGTCGGCGTACAACGCCCGCGATGTGGAATTGACCTATCAGTACTCGAATTTTGGGGTGCCCGGTCTCGGCCTCAAGCGCGGGCTCAGTGCCAACCTGGTTATTGCTCCGTATGCGACGGCGCTAGCCGCGATGGTGCGGCCCACCGATGCAGCTAACAACCTGCGACGCATTGCCTCATTGCAAGCAGTTGGCCGTTATGGGTTTTTCGAGGCCATTGACTACACGCCGTCGCGAATTCCCAAAGGCGAGCGTTTCGTGATCGTACGGGCCTTTATGGCGCACCATCAGGGCATGACTATCCTGGCGATTAGCAACGTACTGATGGATGGCATAATGCGCAGCAGATTCCATAGTGAACCCAGCATACAAGCCACGGAGCTACTTCTGCAGGAACGCACGCCGCGCGATGTCTCGATCGCTCACCCGCGGGCCGAGGAAGTTCATACTGCGCCGTCCCCTGACAGCACGTGGCTGCCGCTTGGCAGACGCCTAAGTACCCCTCACGACGCTACGCCGCAAGTAAATTTGCTCTCGAACGGCCGCTACGCCGTAATGCTGACGGCGGCGGGTTCGGGCTACAGCCGCTGGCGCAACCAGGCCGTGACCCGGTGGCGCGAGGACGGAACACGCGATGATACGGGCAGCTACATTTTCCTGCGCGATGTCGAGAGCCGGCGCGTGTGGTCGCCAGGTTACCTGCCCAGTGCCGCCGAACCCGATGGGTACGAAGTTACTTTCACCGAAGACCGTGCTGAATTCGTACGCCATGACACGAACATCACGACTACCCTGACTATCGTTGTGTCGCCAGAAGACGACGCCGAAGTACGTCACCTCGCGATTACCAATAACAGCAGTCGCCCACGCATTATCGAGGTCACCACCTACCTGGAGTTAGCCTTGGCTCCGCCGGCTGCGGACGCGGCACATCTGGCGTTTTCCAAGATGTTCGTGCAGACCGAATATGTGGCGTCCCTCGGTGCGCTAATCGCCACGCGCCGCCGCCGCCAACCGGATGAGCCCGGCATCTGGGTAGCTCATCAATCGGTTGTCGAAACCATGTACAGCGCGGATGCGGAATACGAGACGGACCGCGCGCGATTCATTGGGCGCAGCAGGGAACTGTGTGTCTCCCCGGTGGCGCTCGATGGCGGGCGTCTGTCAAATACCGCCGGAACGGTACTTGACCCGATATTCTCGCTGCGCCACCGCATACGAGTGCCTGCCGGCATGACCGCACGCATTGCATTCTGGACTTCGGCCGCAGCAACCCGCGAAGGGCTTCTGGAGCTCGTTGACAAGCTTCGCGATGGCAATGCGTTTGTGCGCGCCGGCACCCTCGCCTGGACCCAGGCACAAGTGCAGCTGCAGCATCTTGGCATCAGCGCGGCGGAAGCAAGCGTGTTCCACCGCCTGGCCGGTCATCTGCTATACGCCAATGCGTCACTTCGTCCATCCTCGGATGCGGTCAAGCGCGGTGGCGCCGCGCCCGCCGCACTCTGGAGCCAGGGCATCTCGGGCGACCTGCCCATCGTGCTTCTGCGAATCGATGACTTAGATCACATCGGCATCACCCGCCAACTGCTGCAGGCACACGAATATTGGCGCATGAAACAGCTTGCCGTTGATCTCGTGATCCTCAACGAGCGCGAAAGCTCGTATGCTCAGGACCTGCAGACCGCCCTTGAAGCGGTTGTGCGCGTGAGCCAGTCGCGGCACCAGATTCCGGCGGATGTCGCCCGCGGCAGTGTTTTCGTGTTGCGTACCGATCTTATGACGACACAGACTCGCGCTGCACTGAGCGCAGTTGCGCGCGTCGTCCTGTCCGGACGGCGCGGGGACCTGATGGAGCAGCTCGATCGGCCCCGGGTGTCGATGCCTCCGACCGCGCGGCAAACCGTACGTACGGTGACCAGCAGCCCGTCGAGCAAGGATGCGGCCACGAACGATTTGGAATTTTTCAATGGACTCGGCGGCTTTGCTGCAGACGGACGGGAGTACGTGGTCCTGTTGCGTCCCGGGCAACCAACGCCGGCGCCGTGGATCAACGTCGTTGCCAATGCCGAATTCGGTTTTCACGTCGCCGCCGAAGGCAGCGGATATACCTGGTCGGTAAACAGTCGCGAGCGCGCCTTAACGCCTTGGTCCAATGATCCGGTCACAAACAGGCCGGGCGAAGTCCTATATCTGAAGGATGAAGACAACGGCGAGTTGTGGGGGGCCACCGCGGCGCCGGTTTTCGATCCACAGGCGAATCACACGGCGCGACATGGTCAAGGATATAGCCGATTTACGCACGAGTCCCATGGAATCGGAGTCGAACTCCTGGTATTTGTGCCGCTCCACGATCCTATCAAGATTTCCCGCCTGCGCCTTCGCAATGTCTCGGATCAGCATCGCCGGCTTTCCGTCACCGCATACGTCGAATGGGTCTTGGGCGTATCGCGGGAGACCTCAGCCCCCTATATCGTCACGGAGTTGGATTCCGCCACCGGCGCCCTGCTGGCACGCAATCCATGGCATGCGGACTTCGGTTCGCGCATTGCGTTTGCCGACCTCGGGGGCCGGCAGACGGACTGGACTGCGGACCGACGTGAGTTCCTCGGCCGTCATGGCACGCTCGATCGGCCCGCGGCATTGCAGCGCGGCGCGGTACTCGCGCGTCGGGCAGGCGCCGGACTCGACCCATGTGCCGCGCTACAGACGCTGATTGAACTTGCCCCTGACGGCACTGCAGAGATCGTCTTCTTCCTTGGCGAAACCCCTGATGCCGAGCGCGCACGCACGCTGATCGAGCGCTATCGCGGTGCCGACCTCGAGGCCGAACTGCTGCGCGTGATCGCCCATTGGGACGATGTGCTGGGAACGGTACAGATAAAAACGCCAGATCGCTCCATGGATCTGCTCATGAATCGCTGGCTTCTTTATCAAACGCTGTCGTGCCGGATGTGGGCGCGGTCGGCGTTCTACCAGGAAAGCGGGGCCTACGGATTTCGCGACCAGCTGCAGGACTCGATGGCCTTGTGCATCGCAAGGCCCGCGCTCGCTCGGCAGCATCTGCTGCGCGCGGCCAGTCGTCAGTTCAGCGAGGGTGACGTGCAGCACTGGTGGCTGCCGATAACGGGTCAGGGAGTCCGTACGCGCATCACCGATGATCGGATGTGGCTCGCATTCACCGTCGCACATTACGTCACGGTGACCGGTGATGACGCTGTTCTTGACGAGCTTGTGCCATACCTCGATGGTCAAGCTCTGCGCCAGGATGAGGTCGACGCGTTTTTCCAGCCGTCAGTCGCGGATCATTCCGCAAGCCTGTACGAGCACTGCGCGTTTGCGCTCGATTGCAGCCTTACCGTGGGCGAACATGGCCTTCCCTTGTTTGGGACTGGAGATTGGAACGACGGCATGAACCGCGTCGGCCTACTTGGACGAGGAGAAAGCGTTTGGCTGGGTTGGTTCCTATATTCAACACTAAAGACGTTCATGCCACTCGCCAGTAACCGCGCAGACGTGAAGCGCTGCACGCTTTGGTCTACGACCATGCAGGCGGTCCAGACTGCGCTCGAAAAACACGGCTGGGATGGCAATTGGTACCGGCGCGGTTACTACGATGATGGAACGGCGCTCGGTTCGTCCGCGAGCGACGAATGCCGCATCGATGCGATCGCGCAGTCCTGGAGCGTGATATCCACAGCCGATAACTCGTCGCGGCCGCGCGCTGCCATGGAGGCGGTCAACCGGCAACTAATCCTGCGTGATAGCCGGCTCGCGCTTTTGTTCACACCGCCATTCGATCACGCCGCCCACGACCCGGGCTATGTAAAGAGCTATCCGCCGGGGTTACGAGAAAATGGAGGTCAGTACACCCATGGCGCGGTATGGTCGATCATCGCGTTCACGCAACTCGGGCAGGCCGATCTGGCCACCGAGTTGTTCGCCATGCTTAATCCGATCAATCATTCCGTCACGGCTTCAGACGTCGAGCGCTACAAAGTCGAACCATATGTGGTCGCTGCCGACATCTATTCAGTGGCGCCACACGCCGGGCGAGGCGGGTGGACCTGGTACACCGGCTCAGCCGCCTGGCTTTACCGAGCTGGCCTCGAATCGATCCTCGGCTTTAACCTGCGCGGAAGCAGACTCAATATTAGTCCAGTGATTCCGGCGCATTGGCCGGGATTTGAGATCGATTTCCGGTATCTTTCAACCGGCTATCAGATCAAGGTCGAGAACACACGCGAGCAGAACGATGCCGCGGGAACGCCGGGTCCGGACTCAGTGATGGAGCTGGACGGCAAGCGCTTGGCGGCGGGCTCATCCTCTATTCAGCTCATTGACGATGGCGGGAATCACTTGCTACGCATTTTCATCCTTGCGGCCGGTTGATAAAGTAGACAGCCGTCTGCAACGGGCGCATTCGGTCGACCAACAGTTGTGTCGCTGGTTGTTATTGTCGCTCGCCCGCCTGACCACGAATAAGCCCTTCGAGGCCTTCAACTGCAATAAACTAGCGTGCAGTAAGCTGCGGATATAGGTCGGGTGCAGCGATTTGGACGATGCTTGTCAATGAGGAGACGGCAGTAACGTGCCGCCTCCCCATCGCATTCGGACACTTTACATTTAGCTATGCGATCTCGGTGTAAACGTGAACTTCTGCCCAGCAATGGTCGCGTTGTACATCAAGCCGCCCTTGACGATCGCGAACACCGCCATGCCATGCTTATATTCGCCCGCTGTCGCCGCATCGTGCTTTTCGACGCTTGCACCGCCATTTACTCCAGTCGTGCCTACGCTGGCGTCCGCACCGGCCGTAATTACAACGGCACCGGCATCGGCGCTGAACTCAAAATTCCCCGACGTGAAATCATCCATCGCCGCCTTATCCTTGAAGAATATGATTTCGCTGTAGGCCTCGCCGCCGGCCTGAAATCCCACGCTCACCTGGTTCATCGAAACGGAACCGATGATGTGGCCGTGGGAATAGACGTGACCCCTGCCGTGCGCAGCGCCAACACCAAGACCGCCCTTTCCAATAGTCGGGAATATCGCGTATCCATAACTGCTTGCAAAGTATTCGGCACTTTTATCCGAATTCCGGAACAGAGCCGCCGTATCACTATCGCGACTGGTATTGGCATCTCGATCCGCATTCGCGATTGCAAACGGGAATGCGACTGAGGACATTAGTATCAGCAAGCCCAGTTTCTTAATCATTTTATGCTCCTGTAATTATACGTCACGCAAACTCCAATCCGTGCTGCTCATGGTGGGCATGCCAGCCAGTATCGTCGGTGCGCAAGCGCACGCTGCGTCAACGCGGACTCTCGGGATCCGATAATCAGCAACCCTATTGAAGTCCCAATCAATGGAAATGGAAGTTACCGTTGCCGAATAGCCCTATCAGCCCTATCAGGATCAGATAGAGAGCAACAATGTAGTTCAAGAGGCGCGGAACGATAAGGATCAGTACACCGGCAATAAGCGCGACGATCGGCGCGAGACTGAGTGACATGTTCATTGCCCAACTCCTGTTATTTCGCTACCAAAGTCTAGGGTTAACTGTCCGGAGCGCCTGTACGTTATCCAACATAGGCCGCGCGAAGTCGAATGTACGCTCTGTTTGTACGAATCCGCACAGACGCCCCGGCGAACGGATCATAGGCTTTCAATGTCACCCAGGTACGAACCAAGGCAAGTGCTCTCAATGCAGATTTTCTCCACTGAGTTATGCAAGCGCGGCATACACACGAACGCCGTTGCAGCAGGTGGTAGTGCGCAGTTTGAAGCAGGACAGGGCCTTTCAAGCGCCTTGCATCGGGAGCGTCGCGGCCTCGAAGCACAGCTCAATCAGCCTGACAGCGCACCGACTGAAACACTTCGCCTTGCGCTGCGACGCTATCGTGCCCTCTTCAGGGTGTCGTGGCTCAACTCGGATTGACCGGTCAGATGTTGCATAGAGGGTACAGATATGAATGTTGCTATGCCCGAGCGCAAGATCGATGAGCGGCGGGATGGCGGCTTTGGGGGGTCCTAACTGGCCGGGATCAGGCGTGCGACAGCGAAAAGGAAAGGGCAGCGTCGGTCCGTGGTCCACAGGAACATCGAGGATCCCGAAGGTTCGGAGTCCAAGGTGACACCGCCTTGCTAGCGAATCTTTGAGCGCACGCGATGCAAAGAACTCCAAAACTTGCGGCCGCGCTTTTCGCTGCGGGGCTGACTGTCCCTACCGCGATCCAGGCATCCTGGGATCAGGCAATTCCAATCGCTGGACGGGCAATTAATTTTTTCCGGGCCTTGACCGCGCCAGCCAGTACGACCGTTACCGAACTGGCGCCATCGGGAGAAGCTTCGGACGCTACGTCGAATCTGGCGGTGCCCACGCAAGACCATCCGTCAAGCAATTCAGAAGAATGGCCGACCTATAACAAGACCCTGACATCAGAAAGATTCTCTTCACTCGACCAGATCAACACCACCAACGTTGGCCGCTTGAAAGTACTTTGCACTTACGATACGCGGCAATATACCAGCTTCGAGACCGGTCCGATCATGGTACAGAACGCTCTGATCGGCACCACCGAGCATGACATTTTCTCGCTCGACCCCGGTACCTGCCGGGAGAACTGGCGTACGCACGAGGACTACAAGCCTGCCACCCTGCTGGCCGTGAATCGCGGCGCCGCGTACATGGATGGGCTCCTGTTTCGCGGTACTGAAGACGGGCGGGTTCTGGCGTATGACTTTAAGACCGGCAGGCGGGTATGGGCGACGACGATTGGGGATGCGGGGCGTGGCGAATCAACGCCCGCCGCGCCCATTGCCTGGAATGGCCTGGTTTTCATTGGAAATGCAGGCGGAGACAACAAGGGCGTAAAAGGTCGCATGTACGCTCTTAACGCCAGAACCGGAGAAATAGTCTGGGAATTTTATCTAGTTCCAAAATCCCCGGGCGATCAAACGCGCGGCCCACAGGGCGCGACGCCGCTTGATCTTAGCACCTGGGAAAATGCGTCCGGCGATCCTATAACGGGCGGCGCAACCTGGACGTCCTATACATTGGATCCAGTCACCGGCGAATTGTACGTCCCGGGTGGTAATCCTGGGCCTGACTTTGCGACAGGACTGCGCGAGGGAGAAAATCTTTATTCCGGCTCGGTTATCGTTCTCGATGCCAAGACCGGCGCCTATCGCCGTCATTTCCAGTTGGTGCCCCGGGACTGGCATGACTGGGACGTATCGAGCGCGCCCAGTGAGATTAAAACGCGAGGCGGCATGCGGCTGCTGTCGGTCGCGCCGAAGGACGGACACTTGTATGGCTTCGACCTTGCCAGCAATACCCTTGTATATCGCATTCCAGTGACCCGGATGGAGAACGTCGACGCGACCTTTGAGGTGGGCAAAAGCGTACATTTCTGCCCTGGCACATCGGGAGGAGCCGAATGGAACGGCCCTGCTTACGACCCGCGCACCAACCTGGTACTAGTTGGCGAGGTCGAATGGTGTTCCACGGTAAAACTGCAGACGGATGCGCAGATTCGCAGAGTTCCGCTCGGCCAGCCCTCTTCTGGCATGGCGACGATAAGCCCTTACCACACCTATGGCATACCGGACTCGCCCCGGGGCTGGGGCGGATGGATATACGCGGTGGATGCGGACAGCGGCGCTTGGAAATGGCGCCTTAAATCTAACTACCCGATCCTCAGCGGAATAACGCCGACGGCCGGGGGCTTGGTGTTCTTCGGCGACGTGAGTGGCAAATTCTATGCGCTGGATGCAGTAACCGGGCAAAGGCTCTGGGGCCAAAAACTACGCGGTGCTATCGGCGGTGGCGTTATCACCTATACGACCGATGGCGTGCAAAAAATTGCCGTAGCTAGCGGCTTTACGTCCATTGTCTGGCCAACGAAAGTCGTCACCGGCAAAATAACCGTATTGGGTCTATGAGCGTGCCTAATGACCCTTCAAGTTCGGTGCCTTTTCCAACTCCTTGAGCTTCATCAGGCTTTCGAGAAGTTCAACACACATAGGGCCCCACGACTAAAACCTCGAGTTGCGTTCGGTATCGAACCGACGCCAACTCGAAACTGATTCAAGATCCTACCTCGTCTCCAATTCCGCAAATTGCAACTGTTTCAATATGCTGGAGGTCAACCATGAACTCGATCCGCGCATTGAATGTTCGTACCGCTATCGAAAGGAATTTCCGCACTCATCCCAGTCCGGGGCCGGATATCCGCGCCGCGAGTTCGGGTATTGCGCCCATCAAGCCTGCTGGCCACGTGGCGCCAAACAAAACTGCCGAAACCTTGAGCCCTACGGCTATAAAAGCCCTCTGAACCCGGGCTGCAGCGGGAACCTGGGCATCATTTCCACTGTGCTCGCCAATAGGCGCCGAAACTAGCGAGATCATTTAAACGTAGTTCAGCGCCCGGGCAATCCAGAATCGCATTACCAGTTTAATTCCTGCACTTTTGCCGGGGCCGCAATTATCCGATGGCTTCCCCATCACATGGCAATCGTCTCTTGGTCTGGGTACATCGAGGTATGTAGCCCGGCACTTGAGACCGTCTACTTATATATACGAATGCGGAAAATTTTTGTCTGCACGGCCTAGAACACGTATCGGATCCCGCGGGTTTGGCGCTGCCCGGCGTAGCGAAGGTAAAACGGGTTTTCAGCGTGTTAAGACCGTCGTTTGCGCGTGCGCGATGCCTGCGTACAAGCCGAGCCGGACACGGCACTCCCGGATATCCCACGCCAGAGCTCGGCGGCATGGTGCAAACCTTTGAGCTATGTTCGCTGCCGCGCAAAATGGCCAGATTGACTTCTTCTCGTACAAAATGTGGTCGACCGCATGGTGCATTCTGGCAGCAAGCGCACTACCTTAAGCAATCGATGTTTGACAACTACTCATCGCGGGCAAACTATGGTGTGGCATTCCACGTCAGGATAACCGGAACTCCCGGATGAGCTTGCTCGACGCCCAGAATGCAGATCGTCGCTGGGTGTAAGGGGAAATGTTCTCCATTAATCATCGGCAACCTTATCCAGCGAACTGCCAACGCTGCGCCGATGTGGCCATGCAGAAATAACGCGACACTGCCATTCACTGTCCCCAGCCGGGCTAGCAGCCTGTCGGCGCGTGCAGCAACCTGATCCGCGCTTTCACCTTCCGGACACCCATCGCGCCATAGATTCCAGTCCGGCCGCTCGCGATAAATGTCGATCGAGCGCCTGCCTTCGTAGGCGCCGTAGTTCCACTCCTGCAGATCGCCCTCTACCTTGGAGGCAGACCCCATTCCCGCCAGCTCACAGGTGCGCCGCGCCCGCAGCATCGGACTGCATATCACCTTACTGAACTGAATATGCTGCAACACCGGCGCAAGCGCACGCGCGTCGGCCTCGCCCTGCTCCGTCAATGCAAGATCGGTACGTCCTGTGTGCTGGCCCGTGAGCGACCAGGCGGTCTGGCCATGACGGATCAAATAGAGCCGCAACATGCGCTCAACTGCGCTCCATCGCAGCCGTGTATTCGGCGCGCCGCGCCGCGCTGTTGCAGCGCGCCCGCTGCAGCAGCGCCTGCTGCGCAGGCACGCGTTGGCTCTCCCGGCCCGCCCAAATGCTGATTGCAGGCTCCTGTAGCGCGCGCCCAAACGAAAATGTAAGTGCCCAGGGAAGCCGGGACTCTCGCGAGCGAGCTAGGACATGCATCGCATTTAAGTTAGCGGAGGCGGCTTGAACGCTTTGGCCGCCGGACAGAAATGCAATCCCGGGAACCGCAGCCGGCACGGCTTCGAGGAGGCAGCGCAAGGTTGCTGCCGCTACCCGTTCGTTGGATTCCTGAGTTTTGCTATCTGATCCCGGCACCACCATGTTCGGCTTCAGGAGCATTCTCTCAAGCGATACGCCTTGCAGAATCAGCTGATCGAAGGTCGCGCGCAACACCTGCGTCGTCACGTCGCCGCACCGTTCCAGCCCATGCGTTCCATCCATCAAAACTTCCGGCTCAACGATGGGTATAAGGCCGGCCTCCTGGCAAAGTGCGGCGTAGCGGGCCAGTGCATGCGCATTGGCATCGATGCAGGCCCGGGTAGGCAGCCCAGCGTCGATACGGATCACGGCCCGCCACTTGGCGAACCGGGCGCCTATTTGAAAATAATCCGCCAGGCGATCGCGCAAACCGTCCAGTCCTTCCGTGACAGTCTCGCCCGGATGGCCTGCAAGGTCATGGGCGCCAGCGTCGACCTTGATGCCGACCAGGATGCCGGCGTCGCCCAAAACCTGCACAAATGTCTTGCCATCGGCCGCTCGTTGATGAATTGTCTCGTCAGACAGGATTGCACCGCTGATGCCCTGGCCGAGTCCCGGCGCGGTGATCAGCAGGTCCCGATAGCGCCTGCGCTCTTCCACAGTCTGGGCAATTCCAAGCGCCGCAAAGCGCCGGTTGCAAGTCGCTATGCTTTCATCGATCGCCAGCACGCCCTTGTCCCCGGCGACCAGCTGGTATGCAATGCGCGTATCAATCACAGACAGCAGCAAACGTCATGCAATTGAAGCCTTGCGCATCCGATTGGAAATACCCCGCATTCATGGGCAACACCTCGATCCTGATGATGACAGCACGAACCCCGGCCGCACATTGCGCCGCACGGCGAGCCTCAAGCTTATCGGAATGACTGCGAACCTCGCCCTCAATAGTCGCGATTCTATCCTTAACGGTGACCGTCAGGCGGCTCGAGTCAATGGCTATGTCCCAGCTAAGTGCGTCGACGATAGTTTCGTATATTGCTGAATCGGTGTTCATCGAGTACCTCCGGATTAAGCCGCTTCCGCGAGAATATGCATCCGCCTGCGGTCGATTCCACATGGTGGCGTGGACGACGAGTTCATGTTTTGGCTCCCGCGCCACCGTCAGGGTTTGATTCGAGGTGTTCCTTGACTGCCTCAAGGATAGCTTCCGTGTCGGCCGGAGTGGTCAGCGCAGTCACTTCTGAATCTTGCATGCCGCGCAGCGCGGGCAAACGCCGGCGCATCTCGTCAAGAAGCTGCAGGATCTTGGTTACTTTTTGCTCTGTCAGGATATTGATTTGAAGGTCGAGGTGAGAATGATGGGCGGCGAGCCGGGCCATCCGGTTTTGGCGGATTAGGACGGCAATCGTCAATAACAAGCCATTGGAACTTACGATGCCCTGCAACCATGGGTATGGCGGTGTGTCGAGAACGTACCAACCGCTATTCAAGGCCCAGGCATTTGCGCCGGCCCAGATTAAAATGAACGAAACCACGCCTACGAAGTACGCGGCACTGCCGCAGAACGCGCTGATGCGCTCGATCGCGATTTGCCAGCGAGAGACCGCGGCGGCTTCCCTATGCGAAAAGCTCGCAACTGCGTGGATATTGTCGCGGGCGGCAGAAGTGGAGCTACTTCCATCATTTCCCGGCGCTCTGCCTTGGGTTCTGTTGCTCATCAGCAATCAGCGCGACGGGTTAATGCCATCGCCCAATCCCCAGTAGAGCGCACCAAGGGTTCAACTGCGGGGCGGCTTTGTTCCATCCGAACAAATCACTACGGTCTTTGAATCCTGAGGAACTATTACGGTAGTCGTCTTTGGTGGCGGGCTGCTGACGCAAGCCGACAGGACCGGGCTCAAGAGAATTAAAGCCCCTAAATATTTCATCGGGTTATCCTCGCAAAAATTTTAACCGAAAGCCTCCGTGACATTGTTTGTCGGATCGCTGCCGTATGGGACTCTCAACGACCGGTACCCGCCGTCGGTGTTTACTGACAACGGACAAGGGAGTCTTTCTATATGGCGCATGCGCGCACGACGTGCCTCGCTTGCCAGAAGCGTGCGAGCTAGGGTTGGTTCTTCTAATGCCTATACTATTTTCGGCTCGTCGCTTTCCGTACGGCGGCGCGTAAGGAGCGGCTGGCTTGTGCATATCCATCCCATGCGCCGGTTTTCTTAAGCGTCACGGCGGCAGTCCAGATCGTGTAACGCGCAGGGTTAAGGCCTGGTTTCACACCCTTCCAGACAAGTGGCATAGATACGGTCGCGCCCGCACGCGCCCTGGGGGACATCGGAGCAACCGCCGTTGCGGTCCGATCATTGCGCAAGTAGTCCAGGAAAATGCGGCCGACGCGATCGCGCTTGGACATCGTGTCAAGATACTTGGTCGGCGAATCTTGCGCCATTTGCGAACAAAGGACGTGCGCAAAGTCTTTGGCTACCGGCCAGGCCAGCGCGTCCTTGCCTCCGGTCAGGGGTGTAACGACGTGCAGACCTTTACCGCCGGTCGTTTTGCAGAACGACTCAAGACCCACTGCCGCCAGGCGCTCGCGAATTTCGTGGGCCGCCGCTATAACGGCGGAAAATTTGACGTCAGGCGCCGGATCCAGGTCAAAGACCAGCCGACCCGCGACCTCGGGATCACCGGGTGCGCCATTCCACGGATGAATTTCGAGCGCGCCGATCTGAGCGACTGCGACTAACGCCTCAAGGCGATCTATCTGCACATAGGGCGCCTTATCGCCTTTGACCTTTGCCAGCGTGAAGAAATTTGAGCCGCCCGCCATCGCATGGCGCTGAAAGAAGTGCGCGCCGGCAATACCGTCGGGTGCGCGAAGCAGCGAACAGGGCCGACCTTTCAGATGCGGAAGCATCCACTTGCCAACCGCTTCATAGTAACGCGCGAGGTCAAGCTTGGTGACTACGCTGGAATCGCCGGCATCTGGCCAAAGAACCTTTTCGGGTTTGGACACGGTGACGCCCATGACCACCGCAAGCCCTGCCGTCGGGGTTCGGGAGGAGGATGCCGCCGGAGCCACTGTCGATGCTCCTTTACCGGCGGGTCGAAGTTTGACCGCGGCCGCCAACTTCGCCTCGGGGTCTTTGACGGACTGAACCGACGTCGCCAATTCAGCAACAACCTCACTGGCAGGCTTGTCGCGACGCAAACCCTTGAATGAAGCCTGTCGGATCATTCCCGATGCGGTCCACCCCGCGAATTCAATTTCGGCTACCAGCGTAGGTTTTAGCCACCGAATGTTTTTCTGCGGGGATGGGGCGTTTTCCCCGCCAAATGGGCTGGTCTCGCGCGTGAGTTTCTGCAGCGTCGGCAAGAGTTTGCCAGCGACTTCTGAGCTGTACCCGGTGCCAATTCGCCCGACGTAGACCAGATGGCCATCGCGGTTCACGCCCGCGAGCAATGAGCGAAAGCGCCCCGCTTCGCTGGTCCAGCCGCCCAAGACCACTTCGTGGCCGGCGCGACACTTCGCCTTTGTCCAATCCCCCGACCGTCCGGATATATAGGGTGCGGCTAATCGCTTTGACACGATGCCTTCTAGGTGCATTTTGCATGCCGACTGCAAAACGTTATCGGCGGTCGATTCAAAATGCGCGACATACCGGATCGATTCGCCGGCATCCGCTTTCTCAATCAATGCTTTGAGCCGCTGCTTGCGGTCGGATAAAGGCAGCGCCCGCAGGTCCATCTTCGATTCGACTAACAAGTCGAATGCAAAAAAGACCAGATTCTCGGACTGATTTTCTGACAAGGCCGCTTGGAGCGATGCGAAGCTCGGCACTTGATGTGAATCAAGCGCACATATTTCCCCGTCGACCATGCAATCTGGAAGCGCCTTGGCCGCCGTGCCAATCGCTGAAAACTGCTGCGTCCAGTCAAGGCCCCGGCGCGTGAGTATACGGGCCTTACCGTCCTGCACGCGTACCTGAGCCCGATAGCCGTCGAATTTGACTTCATGCGCCCAGCCGGCCACGGCGGGAGGGCGATCCACTAACCGGCAGAGTTGAGGTTCAATGAAGGTCGGCATCGACTTGAGCGCCGTCGCTTTTAAAGGCTTGCATTTCTTTTTGGGCGGCGCAGCGGCTTGCTGCACGGTCTGCGCCCGTTCGTCCCGTTTACCCCATACGGCATCTGCACTGAGAGATTGCGTACTAAGCATGAACGGGGTCGGCGATTTTCCTTTGCCCGCGGCAATTTGGGTCATCGATCTCCCGGAAGCAACCGACCGATCGACGTCCAGGAGTGCCTGCGCCTCGCTAGGACGCGCGGCCGCGTCCCGATGCTTGATCAACAGCCAGTTGGTGCGTTTGTCTCCCGATCGGTTGTTCTTCATGCGCACCAGCACCCAGCTACCTTGGAGGCGTTTGCCCGCCAATGTGAACTTGAAGTCACCGCTTCTTAGTGCTTCCGTGGGACCCCTTTCTCCTTCGGGTCTCCAGTAGCCGCGGTCCCAGAGCTGCACGGTACCCCCGCCATATTGTCCCTTCGGGATCGTCCCCTCGAAATCCCCATAATCAAGCGGATGGTCTTCCACCTCGACCGCGAGCCTCTTTACACCCGGGTCGAGCGAAGGGCCCTTGGTCACGGCCCAGGACTTAAAAACGCCGTCGAGTTCCAAGCGCAGGTCATAATGCAAATGGCTGGCCGCGTGTTTTTGGATCACGAAGCGCAGCTGGCTCGCAGTTGCTACTGGTAGGTGCCCTGCGGGCTCCGCGGTCTTGGTGAAGTCGCGTTTGGTTCGATAGCGGGCGAGCGAGCGCTTCGCCATATTTTTCGACTTGCTTCTTGCCTTTTGCATTACATCCTTTGCCTCGACCAATGCACCCGGATACAGCTCGCCGACCGTGGGCAAGATCCGACGGACGGGTGGCATCCCTTGATGGGACCCCAGTCTAACGAAAGATTACCGCGAAGGGACCTAATAACCCGCTTATCAGCGAGCTACATGCGTAGCCGCCGGATTTCGCCATTTGTTGTCGGGCATCACTGACAGCGCGCCGATCGTCCGCACGAAATTATCGTTTGGGGCGAACAAATACTCGCCATCGGCCATGCGACCGTCGCAGCCGCCAGAGCAGGATGGCAAGGACGGATCAGGTAAGCATTGCGGCGCTCAACACGAGAGGAGCCGACGCAATCGCCAGCCCTTTCCAGATGATCCCTGCAAATGCCATGAGGGCGATGGCGCCGAGAAGTGCGCCGCGGGCGTCCAACGCCGCAGAAAGTCTGCCGCGCAAGGTATTCAAAATCCCCGCACGCCGCTTTTTATCGCGTTCAAGGCGCTCAACCAAGGTGGCACTGGCGGAAAGATCGCTGGAAACGCAAGAAAAAAGTCCTCCAATTGCTGGCCCCGTAATGGCGAGCGATCAAGCCGGTTAGCACCGTTACCGCGCTTCCCAACCAAAAACGCACAAGGTATTCGGATCCCTTGGTTTTTCTGAGTGCGCCAAGTTTTACCTTGATAAGCATCAAAGGGTCTCGAACAAAGAGAAAAATAAGGCCGCGCCCGCTGCCCAAGCCAGCAAACCCTATATCGCGGCGGGTGCTGGCCGTATGTGCATGATCGCCATAAGGTATACACAAAGGGTGGCATAGAAACAGAATGCGAGCGCACCGGCGATCATTGATTTTGCCCTGATCGCGGCGTACGACGTCCCTTCAGAAAAAATGGTCAGTCCCAAGGTTGCCAGAGCTACAGAAGGGGCGCTCGCAAACAGGCCCGCAAACCCTTTTGGCTTTAAGACGTCACCGAGTTCGGCGAAGAGCGAAACGAGCGTTCCGCCTAGTAGGAATCTTAATATCATCTGCATTGCGGTTCCGTAAAACCGTTTATTTGATCCGGCATTCGCCGCCAATATTTGCGATTCGCGGTTTTAGGATGGTCCCTTGTAATGAGGATTCCTATTGAGGGACGCTTGCCGTGTGTACCTCAAAGAGCAGGAAGAAACGACGGTCCCCATCTGGTGCCACTGCAGGGCTTACATCACGATAGCGTTGCCATCGTCGTAGAGCGAAATTGCCCTAAACCGCCGCTGAGCAGCCCTGGCGGACGGTGGAATAAGCGAATTTCTAAAGCCCGGAGACGAATTATTTGCCCTGGTACGGCCAACGCGCGAGGCGTGCGATCTTGGCTCTCCAGTATGGGCAGCTCGGCCCGGCCCAGTGGCCAGCCGCTGATTTACCGGGCTTAACCGATGTTACGCAACCTAAGAGGAGTGCATGCCCTTGATTTCTGCCTCCGCGAGGAGCCAGTCATCGAGAGAATACCCTTCCGTGAATCCCCGCTTCTCTGCCCGGTAGTAAGCCGCCTCAGCGATCATCAGATGCTGTTGGTCTTCGCCGGTAGGTGCAAAAGCATGCAAATTCGCGGTATCCCCCGAATTGTGGTTCTGCGAGGGATTACGACTCTTTCGGCCCTTTGGCTGCTTGCCTGTCCACTTCGTTGCGTTTCTCGATTGGGATCCATCACGACTTCCCGCAAGTTGCTGTTTTTCAGACTGTTCGATCACCATGGAAATCTCCTTGCGAGCCAGCGGCGGCAGCGGCTAATCTAAGTAATACATGAACCGCAGTAGAGGTCCAAAAATCTACTTGACTGGTAGGACGTCGCGAAGTTCGATGCCGTCAAACTATACCCGCGGCGTGGTGCGCGCCGTAGCGGGCCGACAGCCAGCTTGGGTCCATATCTTGGACGCCAATGAGGCCCGAACGGCGCCCCTCGTCAGATAATCTTCACCGTACTTCGTGACATACGCGGTTGATCCGCCGCTCGCAGTCGCAGATAGTATTTTTTCAATTTAGCGGAGGGCATCGTGAAGGCGATTCGTGTGCATCAATCTGGGGGACCCGAGGTGCTGAGAAAATTTGAGGCGCTCCACTGATTGAACCGGCCAGCCCGCCGAGGGTTTGCCGGCATTATTTATCGCCATTTAACCCGACGCCGACACTGCCACTGTCGCGCGCCGGCGACAGTGGCTTCTCGGACCGACCCGCGGCATCCTGTTATTCATGGACGCGCAGAGACTTAAGAAACTAGTCACGGATTTGCATTGTCCTTTTCGATGTTTTATCGCGGTCAAAAAAGCTTGAGATTGTTGCCATTAGTGTAGGAAACATCCGACAGCACTCGGCGGCGCACAGAGGTCGCCGCCCGCTGCACCACTGAGCGAGAATAGTAGACGCAAACGTGCTTTACTATGGCTTGGACGGCGCAATTTTTTCGCTGATTTAACACTAATTTTTTAGGGATGATATTGCTTACGGAAAGCTCGATGGCAGAGTGTCGAGGGAGGATAAAAAAACGGCTGAAACGTGAACGTTTGCAAGTGAGGGGTTAATTTGTATATGAATAATCACAGATTGGTATTTTTACGGCTCGTTGCAGTCGTATGTGCGGGTTCACTCAGCCCCGTTGCACAATCCCAACAGTCCGTTGGGGCGATATCCATGACGCCGACGAGCAGATCGGAAATGAACTCTCCCGCGCAGGGCGTGCCTAAGACGCTCAAGCACAGCCGCAATCTGGCGCTGCGGGGTAACTTTCCAACCCTCAAAGCCAGCATGGTTAAGGACCTTGGAAGGACCTATGCCGCTTCGGAGACGGACGCTCGTAAATCTGGGGCTCTTGATGGTTGGTTGATCGCTCTGGCCGCTTTTGGGTTGATTGTTCTGCAGCTTCGGCATAAGCACAGGTCACTGCCGCAGCGAAGGATTACGCCATTTGGCTGAGAGTTAAGTGCCCGTCGTTCTGCCGCTTTCTTTTTTGGGTGACATGATGATCGATGAGCCCCTAATGGCCGACCTTGATCGCGCGCGATCGCAGCCTCAATCACAGGATGTAACCTCCTTTGATTCAAGTGCGGTTTTTTTGATCAAGGCGCTTTTCTATCCCGTCACCGCCGTCGCATTTCTCGCCTTCTGCCTCTGGCTCGGACATCGCACGCTGACCGGAACGTATTTTCTAATTGCCGTATTGACGTTTGTGGGGGCTGCGGAGCTGCTAGGCGACTCGCGCATCGATCACGACGCGGCGAAGATTCCGCAGGAGCTGCGCTGGTTGCTCGACATGGTCCTTCGGTGGATCGCTGTCGGCGCCTGTGTGGGACTAGTGCTCTACCTGTCGGGCTTGCGCGTTTCCGCGAGCGATCGCGCTCTGGTTGTATGGTTCGCGTTCACGCCGATCGTTTTATGGGGAGGCACGATCGGGATGCGCCAGGCCCTCCTGTACGTAGGCATCAAGCATGCCAATCCCCGCCGCGCCATCATCGTGGGGGCGAATAAACAGGGCATCCTATTGGGCAAGAAGCTCTCAGAACAATCCTTAATGCGGGTAAATTTGCTTGGCTACTTCGACGACCGCCCCGCCAATCACCTTCCGTCTCTCGTGGGTGCCCCGCTCGGACGTATAATCGACGTACCGGATTTTGTGCGTGAACACGGCGTGAATGTCGTATACATTCCGCTACCGATTTTCCCTCGGCCTGGCATCACTAAATTGTTGCGTGGCCTGCGCGACACGGTAGCCTCGGTCTACTTCGTACCCGACTTCAGCTCGCTCAGCAATATCCAGTCGCGGGTCGATGTGCTGCATGGCATGCCAATGATTGCGGTAAACGAGTCACCTTTTTTCGGCGTGCGATCGGTGGCCAAGCGCGTCAGCGACATCGTCATGTCCTTTCTCATCCTGCTCGTGTTGTGGCCGGTTCTGATCGCGGTGGCCGTCGGCGTAAAATGCAGCTCGAGCGGTCCCGCAATTTTCAAGCAACTTCGTTACGGCCTGGATGGCAGCGAGATATTGGTCTACAAGTTTCGGTCCATGACCGTCACCGAGGACGGCGTCACGCGTTACACACAGGTCACTCGCGATGACAATCGTGTGACCCCATTCGGCGCTTTTATTCGCCGCACATCGTTGGACGAACTACCGCAGCTTTTCAATGTTATCGAGGGCAGCATGAGCCTGGTGGGGCCGCGTCCACACGCGATAGCGGTGAACGAGCACTACCGACGCCTGATCCCGAGCTACATGTTCCGGCATAAGGTCAAACCAGGAATCACCGGCTGGGCTCAAGTTAACGGGTACCGTGGGGGGGACGATTTGCCCACTATGACAAAGCGAATCCAATGCGATCTCGAATATCTTAAGAATTGGTCCATGTGGCTCGATTTAAAAATTATCCTGCGAACCTTTTCGCTGCTGTGGGGCGATCGCGATGCATTCTGACCAGGCATTTCACGCGAGGTCAGGCCGCTATGGCAGGGCATGTGCTGTTGCGGGTGCAATCGCTTTATTGTGGCTCACCCAAGCGGCTGCGCAGCCCGAAGATTATCGGCTCGGCCCCGGCGATTTGGTCAGATTCGTTGTGTTCGATCACGACGAGTTGAGCATCAGCACCCGCATTAGCCAGACCGGTAACATCACGTTTCCGCTGGTCGGTGTGGTATTGCTTTCGGGGCTGTCCGCGCGCGCGGCCGAACTGCTGATGGCGCGGCGCTTGACCGAAGGCGGCTTCGTCAAACAACCCGAAGTCACCGTCATTATTGAGGAATATCAGAGCCAGAAAGTGTCCGTTATGGGTCAAGTGGCAAAGCCCGGACAATATCCGCTCGACGCCTCAAAAACAGTTATCGACTTGCTCGCGATGGCAGGGGGTGTGCTGAACGACACGGCCGCCGAGGACGCAACACTGGTGCGCGCGGACGGAAAACGCATCGACATCGATCTGCAGAAGCTTTTCGATGGCGATCCCGCAGTGAACTACAGCGTTCAGGGCGGCGACACCATATTCGTTCCGCATGCACCACAATTCTACATCTATGGCCAAGTACAGCATCCAGGGCAGTACCGCCTCACTCGATACACGACAATTTCGCAAGCTATTTCCATCGGTGGCGGCCTAATGCCGCGCGGCACTCAGCGCGGCGCCATCCTAAAACGCGTGGATTCATCCGGTAAAGAGCGGGAGTATTCGGTAAAGAACGACGACGTACTGCAACCGAACGATGTTCTATTAATCAAGGCAAGCATTTTCTAAAAATATTCCGAGCAATCCTATGCGCCTATCACAACTAATTCGGATCATCTGGATACACAGACAGATGTCCCTGTGCATCCTTGTATCGGTATTGGCCGTTGCGGTGGCTGCCAGCCTGCTAATGCCCAAGAAATATAGGGGTGAATCGGCTGTCGTGGTTGATGCGCGCGGCATCGATCCGTTGGCGAAAGACAGTGTTATGCAGTCACAGCAGGAGGCAAACTATGTGGCGACGCAAGTCGATGTTATCCAAAGTCACAACGTTGCATTAAAAGTCGTCGACCGGATGAAATTGACCGCCGACCCGGAGATGGTTGAAAGGTTTCAAGACAAGACCGGCGGAAAGGGTTCTATCCGCGACTTTGCAGCGGAGGAAATACTGAAATCCCTCACCGTGAAGCCAGCCCGCGATAGCGACGTAATTTTCGTGCAGTTCACGAGCAAGTCGCCGCCGGTCGCGGCGGATATGTCGAACGCGTTTGCGGAAGGCTACATACAGACCAGCCTGGAACTTAAAGTCGATCCCTCGCGCCGGCAGGCGGGCTGGTTTGCGCAGCAGATCAACGACCTTCGCGCGAACCTCGAAGCGGCCCAACGCAAGCTGTCAGCCTACCAAGCACAGCATGGCGTCATTGGGACCGACGAGACCAACAGCAGCAAAATCGATGTGGAGACAGCCCGACTGACCGAAATTTCCAATCGTTTTGTCGATGCACAAGCCGCCATGTACGATGCCGAGACACGGCAGCGGCAGATGAACGAAGCGGCCGCCAAGGGCCTCTCCGACGAGTCGGTCAGCGTGCAGCAGAACCCACTGCTGCAGAATCTGAAGACGGAACTCGCGCGCGCTACAGCGACGTTTGCACAAACCGCGCAGCGCTTTGACCACAATCATCCTGAATATATCAGTGCTCAGGCAGAACTCCAGTCGCTGCGCAACAAGGTTGCGGCAGAAGTCGTCAACGCCAATGCCGCGGTAGACAGGGAAGCCCGCGTCGCTAGGCAGAACATGGCGGATCTGCAGCGCACGATGGACCAGCAGCGCAAGCGTATCCTCGACCTGCAACACAACCAGGACGAGTACACGGTGCTTAAGCGCGATGAGGAGAGCGCACGAAGTGCATATGACTCCGCGATGCAGCGTGGCGGCGAGGCTGGATTGGAGAGCCGCCTGAACAACACCAATACCGCAATCCTGAACTTTGCATTTGCGCCGATGAAGCCCTCATCGCCGATACTGCTGCTGAACGTGGCGTTGGGGTTCATTTTGGGTGGAATGCTGGCCGTAGGCGCGAGTTTGATCAGGGAACGATTCGATCAGCGCATCCATACGCAAGCCGACTTACTGGAGGGTGCGGGGATCGTCGTACTCGCTGAATTGCCGACTATCCGCATCTCAATGCGTCAATACCGGCGACGCCGCGGCTGGTTCCGGTCCGAGGATAAAAAGTCACGACTGGAACCGCGCAAAGTGGAGGCCATTCTGTGAGCGCAACAAAAATATCGCAGCAGAGATCGCCGATGGAGCCCAGTTTGCTCGGCACGCGGCTCGGCGAGTTATTGCGAAAGGATGGCACGTTGAGCGAAACGGACATCAAAGCAATTTTGGCCGCCCAGCGGGACAGTGGCGATCGCTTCGGCGAGGTGGCATCGCAGCTGGGGCTCGCCAGCGAGCAGGAGGTGCGGCGAGCGCTCGCGCGGCAAATTGAATTCCCCGTGTTCAAGCCGGGCGAGTCCGACCTGAGTCCGGAACTCGTCGCCGCGTACCAACCGTACACCGAGCGCGCGGAGGAGCTGCGTACTTTACGCAGCGAGTTGATGCTGCGTTGGTTTGGCCGCGGCCGTAAAGTTCTTGCGGTTATCGAGCCGCGGGCGGGCAATGGTTGCAGCGCGCTCGCTGCGAATCTCGCTGTGGCATTTGCGCAGCTGGGCGAGCGCACGTTGCTCGTTGATGCCAATCTGCGCTCACCAATGCAGCAAAAACTGTTCGGAGTGGAACCTCAATATGGCCTGGTGGATTGTATTAAGAGTGGTGAACTCCTCGATAATGCCGTCGCGCAGGTGTCAGGCTTCAGCTGCCTGTCGCTGCTTTGTGCCGGCGAGCGTCCGCCTAATCCGCAGGAGCTCCTCGGGCGTATCTCGTTCGGATACCTGATGGACACCGGACTAGCACGATACGACGTTGTGATCGTCGATACCCCGCCAATTCGTGAGTGCGCCGACGCCCAGCTCGTCGCATCACGCGCGCGCGGCGCGATTCTCGCGATCAAGCGCCATGTCTCCCGGCTGGCGGACGTGCTGCGGGTCAAGGCGCAACTTGAATCAGCTGGTGTCTCGCTGCTCGGCGCAGTGGTCGACGGGTAAGGCGATTGTGGCGCCCACCGCTTTGATCGGGCATGTTCCCGGCGGTACGGTCGCGACCACGGACGGGCTGCGTTTCGCGCTCTTGGCAATGCCGCTGATAGGCGCCACTTTCCTATCGAAATTCGCATTTCCACCGTTCGGCGCCCAGGGAATCGGCATTTCACTGTTCGTCCTGCTGGCCGTCGTCATTGCGAGCACAGTGGGCGGCGCCATGCGCTTCGAGCCGCGGCGAATGACGCTATATTTTATGCTGGTTGGCTCACTCGGCCTGATCCAGATTTTGCAACCGGAATCGTTCTCTCCGCTGTCACTGCTGCTGCTCGCCGCCGTGCATCTGCCCTATGCGGTATCTGTGCCGCATAGCGACGACGGCGATCGCATTATCAACTTATTTCTGGGAATAGCCACGGTTCTGGCGGTGCTTGGCATCGCGCAGTACGGCCTGCAGTTCTTCGTCAGTCCGCGCTTTTTGTTCCCGATCGAGAATTTTACGCCCGACACCTTCATTGTTCAGCACTTCAATCATCAGGCCGCTATGGAATATGGCTCGCATGAATACCGGGCAAACGGTGTCTTCCTAGTCGAACCCTCGGTTTTTAGTCAGCTAATGGCTGTCGCGATTGTGGCGGAATTATGTACCCGCGGGCGGATGGCCCGGCTGGCCCTATTCGGGCTCGCGCTGCTCGCCTCTTACTCGGGTACCGGCATCATGGTGCTCGTGATTTGCCTGCCGTTATGCCTGATCGCGCAGCGCCGCTGGGGAATGCTGCTGGCCGTCTCCATCGCAGTGATCGCTACTCTCATGCTGCACGAGTTCGTCCACCCGATCCGTCTCTTGTCGAGAGTCGCGGAGTTCGACTCGACGCATTCGAGCGGCTATTCCCGTTTTGTGGGCGGCTTTTTTTTGTTCGATCAATTTCTCTGGCATGACCCTTGGCGGGCGCTGTTCGGCTATGGAGCCGGCGCATTTACGAATTATGCCTCCCGCGCTCATTACGGTGCGGATGAAATGGCGCTGTTCAAGATCGTCCTGGAATTCGGCTTGGTTGGTGCGGTCGTGTATTTCGGGTTTCTGTTTTCCTGCCTGTTCTATTCGCCGGCACCGCGATTTTTGATCCTTGCAGTGGGCATCACATACTTTCTGAACGGCATTTACATGCCATTTGCGCATGGCCTGGCGCTGACCTTGCTTCTGTGGAAGCCCGGGCCGGGCGAGGACAGTCGAAATCAGTGGCTGGGCAAGTGGTCGCTTCGAGGCGCAGCAGCAGATGTGGTCCCGGAGTTTCCGGCCCTCGATGCGAGAGGCCAGGCATGAGCACCGCCTTGTTTATGCTGGGGTGTGTATGCCTGATCACGGCATGTCATCCTTACGTCACCTATCCGTGGTCGCTGGTCGTCCTTGCGGTGCTTAGGCCAGCAAAACGGCGCGTGGAGGCCGAGGATGTCGTACTGAATAGTGCAATTTGCGTCTGCGCTTACAACGAGGAACAAATTATTGCGCGCAAGGTCGAGAACCTGCTGGCGCTGCGCACGCATGAACCCGGGCTTGAGATTCTGGTCTACGTGGACGGTGCAAGCGATCGCACCGCAGAAATCCTGCGGGAATACGGCTCCAAAATCAGCCTGCATGTCGGAACACGTCGCCTCGGCAAGACTTATGGCATGAACCTGTTGGCAGACAAGGCGCAGGCCGAGATATTGATTTTCACAGATGCCAATGTACTGATGGACATGGGGTGTGTGCGCGAGCTGCGCCGTTACTTCTCGAGTGCGGAAATCGGCTGCGTCTGCGGCAACCTCATTTATACCAACGGCGGTGCATCCGCGACCGCCTCCTCGGGGTCTGCTTACTGGCGGTTCGAAGAGACCGTGAAAAAGCTCGAGATGGAAAGTGGCTCCGTGATCGGCGCCGACGGATCGGTGTTCGCGATGAGGCGTTCGCTGCACCGGCCGCCGCCGGACCATATCATCGATGATATGTACCTGTCGTTGCTGGTCTTGTGCAGCGGTTTCCGAGTGGTGCAGGCCAGCGACGCGCTAGCCTATGAAGAGTCGGTGGTATCGGGGCGCGAGGAGTTCAGTCGCAAGATTCGCATTGCGTGTCAGGCGTTCAACGTGCACCGCCTGCTGTGGGCCCAGCTGCGCAGGCTCGATGGCATTACGCTCTATAAGTACGTTTCTCACAAATTGATCCGCTGGTTCACCATTTACTTGCTAGCCATCGCTGCCCTTGCATTCGAGGGCGCACTAGTCCTCGCCGGGCATGCTCCGCTGGCGATAGCGATCCTTTTTAGCACGGCCGCGGCGCTCTTTATTGGATTCGTCTCCTCCATCCGGCCATTCGCCCAATTCGCTGCGGCCATGGGCGCTCTTGCGGGCACCGGACTAGGCGTGTGGCGCTCCTTGCTGGGCGATCGCTATCAGACATGGACTCCAGCGGCCTCGATCCGGAGATTACCGGGATGAGCAATCCGATGCGATGCCTTTGGATCTCACGCAATATCCCCTTCCCACTTAATGAAGGTGCGCGGGTGTATTCGGCGAACCTAGCGCAATCTCTGGCGCAATCCGGGGCCTTGGTGCGTTTCCTCGGCTTCGGGGATGCGAACACGGTGCCGAAGTCGGCCTCGGCCGTCGAATGGCTGCCGGTGCCGGGGAAGCGGCGCGACCGGATGCTTGCGACTCTCAGCAACTGGCCCATTGCGGCCGCTATTGACGCGACCGAGGCATACGGCGCGCTGCTCGAGGAGCAATTACGCGAGCCGTGGGACGCGGTGGTTCTCGACACTTATGCAGCGGGCTGGGCGCTCGACCGTTGTGTGGCCTATCGGAATGCAAACCGGGCGGCGGTGCTGGTACACGTGTCCAGCAATCACGAGGAGATGCTTTGGGACGCGATGGCCCGCGAGGCCCATGGATCTGACCTAAGGCGATGGATGCTTCGGCGCAACGCCCGCAAGGTGGGAACGCTCGAGCGGCGGATCGTACAAAGCGTGGACCTGCTGACCACGATCACCGCGGAGGACCGCAAGTCGCTGGGCGCCGTTGCTGGCCACGTTCGCGAATTGACCCTCACGCCTGGGTTTAACGGGTGGGTAGCGGGCGCTCGGTGCATCGTCGCGGCAACGCCCCGCCGCGTGATCATCCTGGGCTCGTTCCATTGGATAGTGAAGCAGGAGAATATAGCCAACTTCATAAAGATCGCCGATCCGATCTTCAAGGAACGCGGCATCGAACTGGATGTCGTCGGCGAGATGCCGTCAAGCCTTCTCGTTGACCTCAGGGCGCGTTGCCGGGCGACGCATTTCCACGGCTTCTTGATCGACGTCGCTCCTCTGCTGAATTCTTCGCGCATTGCGATCGTTCACGAATCAATCGGGGGCGGCTTCAAACTCAAATTCCTGGATTATATATTCGCGCGCGTGCCGGTCGCGGCCGTGTCGCAGGCCGTTGCAGGCCTGTCGGATGAACTGCAGCGCGCAATGCTGACGAACAGCAGCCAGGCGGGACTGATCGACGATATTGTTTTGCACATCGATCGAATCGATCAGTTGAATCAGATGCAGGAGCGCGCATTTGCGCTCGGTAATGCGCAGTTCCGGTGGAGCGACCGGGGTGAGCAGTTTCGGCAGGCAATATTAGACGTTCGCCAGCAGCCGGCAAGCCTGCCGGCGCTCCACGCGCCGGGCGCAATCCCATCCCACATCGATCTTACCGAGAACAAAAGGTGCAGAACACATGCGTAATAACCAGACGGGATTCGACCGCACGCGTGCGCGGCAATCGAGGTTCACGGGCGGTACGCGGTGCATGCTGACGTTCGGGCTGTGGTTGGGGGCAGGATCCGCAGCGTTCGCCGATCCCCCACTTCTTACCAATCCCCCGCTTGCACCAGCACCACCTGTGTCTGCGAATCCAACGCTTACGACGGACTCGCCTATTACCAGGGATTCTGCCAATAGCATCGATTGGTTCGTTGCCGATCAGTTGACCTATGACAACAATCTTTACAGGCTGCCGACGTACCTCGACATTACCAAAGTGGCCGGGCCGCTGGCTAAGCGCGAGGATGGCTTCAATTCCGCCACTCTGGGCGGGGACGGCCGTTGGTTTTCCGACAGCCAGACGTTCGGGTTCGATATTCGCGCCGATGAGAATCGCTTCATCCATAACGATTCGCTGGACAACCTGTCTGGCAAAGGCAACCTCGCGTGGGATTGGCGGCTGACCTCTCTGTTGTCGGGGCAGGTCGGAGTAAGTTACTACCGCGGACTCGCAAATTTCGCTGATACTGGGTATTACGCGCGTGACGTGGTGCAACGATATGACTATTTCAGCAGCATTCGATACCAGGCCGGGCCGCATCTAGCGCTCTACGGCGGCGTGATCGGCGCGGACACTTCACAGAGTGCGGTTGCCGAGCAGCTATATAACTTTCGCAGCAAGGCGGGGAACGCCGGAATGGAGCTCGCCTCCGCGTCCCAGAATACGCTCGCCTTCGATTATCGCTATACGGACGCAACCTTTCCGCAGAACTTTATGTTGAACGGCATGCCGTTTAATTCCAATTACCGGGAGGACACCGAGCGCGTCATAGTCAAATATGCTTTTACCGCCGCCACGGAGCTCGACGTCAGTGCCGGCTACCTGAAGCGCGATTACCCGGCGGCTAATTTCGCCGCCTTTTCGGGCGATGTTTGGAAGGCGGCGCTGCAATGGCAGCCGACCGATAATTTGCAATGGGTTTTGACCGGTTGGCGCCAGCTTACGGCGTACATCGAGGCAGAGTCTGACTATTTCGTGTCGAACGGCGTCGCCATTGCGCCAGTATGGATTGCTGCGGACAACCTGACTCTTTCCTTGGGGCTTTCTCGGGAGACGCACAATTACATCAGCTCCAGCCCGAGCGTCCTCACGTTTGACACGCGCCACGACAGGCTGACGACAGAGCAGGCGCGGCTGAGCTATACCCCGACGTCTTCGCTGACGTTCAAGCTAACGGTCAATGAGGAACAGCGGGACTCCAACCTGGCACGGTTTCATTACAACGATACGCTCGCGATGGCCAGCGTGATTTACATGATCAGGCCATGAAGATCCATCTGCTCAAGAAAGTCGGCGGAAATTTTGGCGATGAGCTGAACCGGTGGCTATGGCCCGAACTACTTGGAGACGTCAGCCGCGGTGCGAGCAACGACGTCCTGTTCGTTGGGATCGGGACGATGCTTGACAGGAACCTGCCTCCGGCTCGAACGACGATTGTTTTTGGCACGGGAGTCGGCTATGCCGCTGTTCCAGCGGATATAACGCCCCACTCCGCCCGCTGGCGCATCTACGGCGTGCGGGGTCCGCTGAGCGCGCGCGCCCTGAATATCGAGCGGCGCCTGGCCATGACGGATCCGGCGATTCTGCTGGCCACGCTCCCGGAGGTCAGCGGGCTCGAGCGTCGGGGCACCATTTTTGTGCCCCATTGGAAGAGCGTCCGTTATGGCAACTGGGAGGCTATTTGCAACAAACTTGGAATCACGTTCGTCCATCCCTGCGAGGACTCGCGGACGGTGGTCAGACGTATTGCGACGGCCGACAAGGTCATTGCCGAATCCATGCATGCAGCCATCGTGGCGGACGCGTTCCGGGTGCCCTGGGTTCCCGTCGCGCTTTCTCGGGAGGTATCGCCGTTCAAATGGGTGGATTGGGCATCGTCGTTGAACCTCACCTATAGTCCTGCCTGCCTGCCTGCCAGCAATAGGGTCGAGTACCTGCGCAACTCGCTGCTCAGGTGGAGCGTATTCTCGAACGCGCCCGATTATCCCTCCCCCGCGCGGGTTGCTCAGGGCACTCAAATGCACTTCGACGATTTGGACCTGCAGATGTCGAACTTTGCGGAAGTGGGTCGTCGCAGCAGTCAGCGCTGGCGCTGGAACGCCAGCATGGGCCTTGAAATCATATTGAAACGGCTCGCGTCAATCGGCCTGGGGACCAGCCTGCAAATGACTGCCGCTGCCACGGGGCACCTAGACAAGCTTAAGGCTAGTGCAGGCGTGCTGAGTTCGGATCAGTCACATACGCGGGCGCTGCAGGATACGCTAGGGCGCCTCGAGCGACTCAAAGGCGACCTGAGTCTGAGCCGCAGGGCAACCGGTTCAGGGCGTCTTGGGCCCGTTCCGTCTGCTGCCTAAGGCACTGCGCGCGAACTCAAGAAAGTCATGGACCAGCCGCCGATCAAGCAGGAATATCGCAGAAGCAAAGACCAGCGCGCCGAGCGGCACAAGCACAGCCAGGCGCATAGCCGGCCCTAGGACGGCGGATAGTTGAGTGCGCATCTCCATTACCACTGCAGCCATCAGCAATGAGGCGAGCAGAGGCTTCAGGACTCCATCAAACTGCTCGAGCATGCTGTAGCCGGTGGCGCGTCGGAGCACCCAGCACGATACCATCAGTAGAACGCACTCGCTGGCGACCCATATGCCAATGGCCCATGGCAACGAGGGCATCCCTATCCACCAGGTGACGCCGAGCATGAACAGCAGTTCCGCTAGCAACCCGGCCAGAGGGCCTCGGGGCTTGCCCAGCGCGGTCAGAAGCGGTGTAAAGACCAGCCTTGGCACCTGCAGCAGGACCAGAAAACCCAGGACTGTCACATAGGGCGCACTGGGCTGCCATCGATGCCCGAACAGGACATCGACGACCTCGGGCGCCACCACTGCCAGTCCGACAAAGCACGGATAAAGGGCAAGGCATGAGAATTTTGTGGAAGCCTGATAAGCCCTCTTGAGGCGCTGCGGCTCGAATTGGAGTCCTGCCAGCAATGGCAGTGCCACTTGTCCAACGGCCGTGGCTGCAATCGCCCAAAAAACGTCGACGATGCGGAAGCTCAAATTAAGGTAGCCCGCAAGCTCAACGCCGAGAAATGAGGGCGCAAGTATCGTAAACACCCTTCTTATCGACGATGACAGTAGAAGTCCACTCACGGAGAGCGCACCAAAACCAATCATCTGTCTGAATTCGGTGTAGCGAAACTGCAGGCGGGGAGTCTTGTCAGCGGTTATCCAAAGCACCCACGATGCGATTCCGGCAATCAGAATTTGCTGAAGCACCAGGCTCCACAGGCCAGCCCCCATGAAGGCGGCCAGGATGCCAATGCCACCGCCCACCGCTCGTCCGACCAGCGAACGCAGCGCCAACGCGCGAAAGCCAAATTGCCGCCGTTGCCGGGCGACTAACGTTGCGCTAAGAGCGGTGCACGGGAAGACCAGTCCCATCCAGGTGAGCACTCGCTGGGCAATGGCCAGGTGCATCCACGCTGCAAACAGTGGCGCCATGGCCCAGCACCCCAGCGCCATAAGCAAACTCAGGGCCATCGTGGCTGTAAATGCCGTATTGAAATGCAACTCTGTTGCATCCGGCCGCTGCACCAGCGCATTGTGAAACAGCATGGTGACCAACACGCCAAGCAATTCTATCAGAGCGAGTGATGCAGAGAACAAGCCAAAATCCGCAGCCGAGAGCAGCCGCATGTACACGATGAGTGAGATAAAGGAAATGACCGCCAGCCCGCCGTTCTCGACCATGCTCCAGAACAGCGACTTTGCAGTCGTGCTGCGACTGACGATTGGCATTGTCATGCGCGCGGGCAGAGCGCGCTTCAGTGCGAGTCGCTGGCTGCGCGACTTCCCCAGAAATGGTGTCGCACATCGGCGTCCAACAGGCGCAGCCGCGCGAGCCTCTCCAAAACCTTAAGCGGATTTTTGAGCAATTCGCGGTTCAAGAGTATCTGCTTTATCAAGCCGCGGGACTTGCTGTGAGCGCCCGCATGGCCGACGCGATAGATTGCACCTACAAACGGCAGCGGCTGCAGAGGATTGCCACGCTCTTCCAGATATTCGCGTATGAAGACATGGCTGCCGAATATCCTTCGCAGGTAGTACTGATCGGCTGCTGCGAGGCTTGCGGGCAACTGATAAAGGTCCGCGCGGATGATGTGCGAAGTTCCGCAATATTTGGAAAAGTCGGCGTATTTATAAATCAGCCTGCCTCCGTCGCGCCAAATGTAGCCACTGTGCACATACCAGCCGCTCTCCCCCAGGCGAGCTGCTACAAAGCTCGTCAGGCGGCGACTGACGAAGTCATCGTCGTCGACGACCATTACGTACCCGTCTCTATCGGCTTCCAGAATGCCGGCGAGCACGCGACGCCCTTTGTCCAGGCGAACACTGTCGCGGAATGAATCGAGGTCGCGATCCCCCTGCTCGAACATGGGATTGGGCGGGAAATTGACACGCTTTACACTAAAATTGCCCGGCACAGGCGGCAAATCCGCGCCTTCATTGGCCACGATGATGGCGCGCCAGCGATTATCGTCCTGACCGGCAATCGACCGGATGGTGTCCGAAAGCCTGCGCTTGAGCGCCGGCCAATCAGGGGAGTTCTGCGGATGGCGCAGCGGAATGACGAAAGTCAGCACATTCGCGGGCGCGCCGGCAGATGCTGCCCCTGCATCGGCGCGCGACCCCACATACGACAAATGCGCCCGGCGCACTAGCTCCGCCATCGCGGCTGCATGAAGCAGCGGGCGTAACGTATTGCGATAAACGGCAAAAATAGAAAATGCCAAAATCGCGATCCAGCGGGGCCAGCGCATGCCGAGGCGCCGCGCGTACCGCTCATAGTACTTCGCATAGAAATAGCGGGTGTAATGGATTGACCAATAAATTCGACGCAACCGATCGGTACGTTGCCCGCCTGTGCGCACCTGCGACAGCGGCAAATGAAAGCTGTGGCAGTCGTTGGTGACATGGATATCGAACCCATTCACGAACAGACTCATCTGGTAGTCGGTCTCCTCGCGATAACCATTGCCTCTCGCGTAGCGAGGATCGAATGGGTACCTGAGCAGCAAGCTCTTGGTCGTGAGGATAATCGCGTTGGTGATCGGAATTGCCCGATCACCCGAGAATTTGGCGCCGTTCACGCCCTCGCAAATCAGCGGATGGAAAGGCTTGACGTTACGCCAGCCAATGCCGAATCGGCGCAGTGCCTGAGATTGCGTCTCACCAGGCAGCAGGTAAATGCGCCGTCCGGATATGGCGCCCAATTTTTTTGCCTGAAGCTTTTCTTGCAAAATGCGTGCATATCCAGCCTCGAGGTACTCATCGTCATCGCAAAAGAGAATGACGTCGTTCGTACTCGCGGCAACTCCGATATTGCGCGATTGGGAGGCGCCGAGCCGGGTTTCGTTGCGCAATATCCGCAGCTTTTTTTGGGGAAAAGACCGGGCTATTTCGGCCAGGACCGCGGGCGTGCCGTCATCGCCCGCATCGCTGACGAAGATCAGCTCGTCGACACACTCCTGCGCAAAGTAGCTGGGCGTCACGAGCCGCAGGGTATGCGCACGGTTGCGCGTCGGGACAATCAGCGTGATCATTTGGCGTTCTTCTGCATGGATTGCGCGTAGAACGGCATAAGTTAGTATCTCCCAACAACCGTATCGCGTCTAGGCTAGAGTTACGTCATGGGACATGCGCGCGACCCGACAAATTGCTGGTAAAACTGACGCTCGGCTGATGCAAGTAATTTGAACATTTGTGCTGTTTTGGGGACAAAATCATGAGAAATCCTTGTAGCGCCATTCCACGAGAGGGGTGAAATCCCATGAATCGACGTAACTTTCTAGTTACCACGGCATTAAGCGGTGCCGCGGCTTTGCTGCTGCCGGATTCCGGCGAAAGGGCTTTCGCGCAAGGCGGCTCGGTCGTCATCGACGATAATTTCCGGGGGAAGGAAATTATCATGCCGAATGGCAGCAAAAAGCTCTATCCCGATGCCACTCGGTGGGCCTATACCTTCTGGCCCGGCACGAAGTGGCCGGACAGCTACGGCGACGGCACCAATTGGCTCGCCGCGAATGCCGAGTGCCAAACTTACGTCACCCCATTTATCGACAAGGTCAAGGGCGCTCAAGTTCCCATGGACCTGCGCTACGATCCATTTTCAATCCAGTCGGACGGACTGCATATCAAGGCGTCGCTGCTGAGCCCGGCGCAACAATCCGCGTATCAGGTCAGTGGGCCGCGGCGATTTGGCTCTGGCATGTTGCTTTCCCGTACTACCTTCACGTTTGGGAGTATACGGGTGGCCGCCAGATTGCCGTCGGCGCGAGGCTCATGGCCCGGCCTCTGGTTGTTGCCCGAGTCGCACCAGTGGCCGCCGGAGATCGATATATTCGAAGCCATGCCTTGGGGTAAGCACCGAGAACAGATTCACTTCGGCGTGATGGTTCCAAAAGGGGGCACCGGAAATTTCAGCCAGTGGATTGATTTGGGCATCGATCCCTCCGCCGGCATTCACGAGTACGGGCTGGACTGGACCCCGGAAACTATGACGGGCTTGCTGGACGGGAAAGTCTTATGGCAACACCCCACACCGTCCTCTGCTCAGCAGAACATGTATCTGATCATCAATCTGGCGATAGGCGGAAAATGGCCATTTAACGAGCTAAACGTACAGCCGGCTGATAGCGTTTCGCCAGAACGGCTATCCGCAGGTTCGGATCTCATCCAGGGCGACTATCCGGCTGACATGGTCATCAGATCGGTCAAGGTCACCTCATTAAAGAGCTAAGCGCACTCAGCAACGGCATGGATTTCACTTCGTCTCTTTATCTCGGGTTTGTAACCGCAACCGTACTGGCGTTCAACGCGTGGCGCGCGCCTCTGCTCCGGCAATTCGTGTTGTTAGCGGCGAACCTCGTATTCCTCGCCGGCTTCGTGCAGTCGGCCGAGCAGCTCGCTCCATTGCTGGGGTTTCTTGTCCTGGGCTATGCCGCCACACGCTGGGTAGCGCGCTGGCACAGACGGGGTGTCCTTGAAGGGACTGTCTTGCTGATAATTGTGGTGTTCGCGGTGCTCAAGCGATATACATTTTTGCCGCTCCGGATGGACCTGCCTTTTCTGTACCTGCAAGTCGGGCTTTCCTACATTCTGTTCCGCATCCTCCAGATGGTAATCGACAGTGCGGGGGGCGAGGATGAGGCGCGTCTGGCTCCGCTCGATTTCGTAAATTTCACCTGCAATTTTCTGTGTTTCGTGTCGGGGCCGATTCAACGCTCCAATGAATACCTGATGAACCGCGTGCAGCTCGACCGGGGTGTCGATGAAGCCGTTGCCTTCTCGGCGATGCACCGGGTAATCAAGGGTTACGTAAAGCTCGCCGTGGTCTCGGCGGTGTTCAACTACCTGTTTGCGAATCTATCGGTGCCCGTGCTCGCGGAGTCGACGGCAATGGCCGGGTGGCGATATACGGCGCAGTATGCAGCGAGCGCCGTCACCTATACTTTTTATTTGTACTACAACTTTTCGGGGTACATGGACATTGTTATCGGCATCGGCTGGCTGCTGGGACAGAAACTGCCGGAGAATTTCAACCGGCCGTTTTCAGCGCATAACATTTTTGAATTCTGGTCCCGCTGGCACATGACGCTCTCGGACTGGTTCAAAACCTACTTGTTCAATCCGCTGATGAGGTTCCTCGCCGATCGCGTGGCGGCGCCTATTTGGCTACCCTATTTGGGGGTAATCGCGTTCTTTGTGACATTCTTCGTGATGGGTGTGTGGCACGGCTCTACCAGCGTGTTCGTGATCTATGGACTGGTCATGGGCGCGGGCGCAAGCCTGAATAAGCTCTGGCAGGTCTTCATGACCGCGCGTCTCGGCAGGAAGAAATACAAGGCTTTGGCGGAATCATTCGCATACGCAACCCTTGCTCGCGGCCTGATGTTTGCTTTTTTTGCCCTGGCGGTTACCGGTCTTTGGGTCAACATGGATCAGCTGTCGCTATTGGCACGACGGCTGGGCATCAGCGGGTTGATGTTTGCATTCGTTGGCACGGCGCTCTGCGCTGCGGTTATCGGCCCCGCGGTGGACCATGCCGCCCGCTTGCTGGTGCGCCTGGCGCCGCGACTCGGCCGGCCCGGTCTCTCCGGGCTGTTTGCCCAAAATATCGTTCTCGCCAGCGAGGTTTGCCTGATTTTCGCCGTAGGATCGTTCTTCCACAAAGCCCCGGAATTTGTCTACAAGGCATTCTAGATGCGCGCGATCCTGAAACAGGGCCTGTTTTTGCTGATCGCGTTGGCGGGGATTTACGCCGTGTTGCTGGCCGCATCCCATTTATTCGTGGGGGCGGCATATCGCGAAGGCGGGCTGGATTCGAGCCTTGCTGCCAACACGATCTTTATGACGGATCCGAAGTACGTGTTCTTGAATCGTGCTGCGCTTAAACCTGGTATGCCCCGCATTGTCTTCGTCGGCGCTTCGAACACGGCGGTCGGATTCAAGCAGCGCGAGGTGCAAGCGCTCCTTCCGGATGCCGAGGTCGATAACCTGGCGGTGGGCGGCTCGAATATGACGCAAATCGCCCAGATCGTTGATCTCGTGCAGGAATTGCAAAGTGCGGCGGCGCGGCGCCGCACCACGTTCGTCATCGGCATGTGGTACGGCACGTTTGTACAAGACAGATTTCGATGGAATACGCCGGATCGGCGCGCCGGCGACACCGATATCGATATTGAGCGCTATCGCTACGGCTTTTACCGGCGCACCGAGCATGGGCCCCAACAGGTTCTTCCCGCCGCGGATTTGCCGTTGGGCGTGGCGCTGATTCATCCCTACCTGGTGTTCGATCAACTATCGCGACGCGCGAGCCAGGCACTGCGCGAGCGTCTGTTCGGCCGGGCGGCGTCCCGTACCGATGCCGAACGCGACTCCAGCGTCGTATCCGCTAAGGAAAAGGAGACCGCGCTGAGATATTGGCGCGAGCAAATGCATAGCGACGGAGCGATCGCCGGGGAGCAGTTTTTGGTCCTGAGCAATATGATTGACAGGATACTTTCACAGGGAAGCAAAGTGGTCCTCGTCGACTTGCCTATCCCGCACTGGCACGCGCAGCGCTCCCCCTTCTACCAAGAATACCTAGGGCACCGGAAAGTGCTTCTTTCTGAGCTGGCGGGAAGGGACGGATTTGCGTACCTGGAAATGATGGACCTTAGCGACGACTTGGAATTTTCGGATGAAGTGCACCCCAAGCCGCGCGTAACCCGACAGTGGGCGGCGCGTGTCGCCGCGCTTATTACCACGGTCGGCGACATTCCCCCCGAATCGAGAATCTCGACGGGCGGTACGCTTATTGCAGGTCAGCCATGAATCGGTATGGCCTCGAATTTCACCATTTTGGCCTGGCAGTTAAGTCTCCCGAGGCGGCCTTCCGCTATCTCGGTGATCTCGGATACCGCGCCGGCCGCACTTGCTACGATCCATTGCAAAAGGTCAACCTGGCAATGCGCCACCATGAGCGCATGCCCGATGTGGAAGTAATATGGCCCGGCGCCGAACCCTCGCCGATAGACCGCATCCTGAAGCAGAATGACAGCTTGATCTATCACATTTGCTACACGTCGGAAAACGTCGAAAGTTCGCTGGCGGCACTCGAACAGGCAGGTATGGAATTATTGCCTCTTGGGTTGCCGCAGCCTGCGGTCCTTTTCGACGGCATCGAAGTGTCGTTCCACAGGATCACGGGGGTCGGCGTGATCGAAATCATCGCAGGCGTCCCTGCCAGAACGGCTACCTAGCGAGTATTCATGGAGCTAACGGAGAAAATATGGAAGATCCAATCCTCACTCGTCTGACCCCTATTTTTCGCGAGGTGTTTGACGACGACGCGCTGGTCTTGAAGCCTGAGATGACGGCCAGCGACGTCGATGGTTGGGACAGCCTTGCGCATATACGCTTGATTCTGTCGGTGCAAAAAGCATTTGGCGTCAAGTTCTCGGCAGTGGAAATGAGCCGCTTAAAAAACGTCGCCGATCTGGTGGCGCTCACGAAGCATAAGCAAACCGGCGGGGCCGTGCCTTAACGCACGGCGTCGACATGGGTGAATCGCTGTACACGGAACTGGAGTGGCTCCCTCGGCCGCCTGAGGATTTTGCCCAGCGCTGCCGAGCGCTGCGCGAACTCACGGGCGAGGCTGGCCGCGAAGTGCGTGCGTTGGCATCATTTGCGCTCGACGAGAACAAACTCTCGCGACTGGCGAAAGCGATCGAGGCGCTGCGCGCGACTTCCGGGGCGCTACAGCCGCTCACGCCGTTTCGCGTCGGCATCATCAGCAACGCTACCTCGCATTTCATGGTCCCGGCCCTGACTGCCACCGCGGCTCGCTATGGCATCGCGCTTGAATGCGTCGAGGCGAACTATGGCCAGCTCATGCAGGAAGCGCTCGACACCGATTCGATGATCAATAGGGCGCGCCCTGACGTGGTATTGCTGGCAATCGACTACCGTGGGCTCGCGCTCGACGTCGCCATGGGAAATGCGGGCGCCGTTGTGGATGCGGTGGAACGCGCGCTCGACGAGTTGCGGCTGATGCGTGACGCCTTCCGCAGAAATTCCGGGGCCAGCTGCATCTTTCAGACGCTTGCAAGGCCGGTCGAATCCAGCTTCGGCAGTCTGGACCTCGCCCTGCCCGGCACGCGCCGCAATGTGATCGACCTCTTCAATCGTAAATTGTCGAACGATCTTGCCGGCAAGGAGGACCTGCTGCTCGATGTCGCCGGACTTGCGGAAACCGTCGGGCTTTCGGCATGGCACGATCCGGCCTTGTGGAACATCGGCAAGATTCCGTTCGCCAACTCTTATTTGCCGGTATATGCGGATCTCACCTGCCGCCTGATCGCGGCATTGCGCGGTAAGAGTCGGCGCTGCCTGGTGATGGACCTGGATAATACGCTTTGGGGTGGGGTTATCGGCGACGACGGGCTCGAGGGCATCGTACTCGGCCAGGGCGATGCGCAAGGCGAAGCGTTCATGACCGTGCAGAGTGCCGCCCTCGCGCTCCGCGAGCGAGGCATCGTGCTGGCAATATCGTCCAAGAACAACGATGAGATCGCCCGACTACCCTTTCGCCAGCACCCCGAGATGCTGGTGCGCGAGAATCACGTGGCGGTTTTTCAGGCGAACTGGAACGACAAGGCAACCAACATCCGGGCGATCGCCGACGAACTGTCGCTCGGGCTCGAATCGCTGGTATTCCTTGATGACAATCCGGCGGAGCGGCGCTTGGTACGCGACATGCTGCCGGAAGTCGCGGTGCCGGAACTGCCCGATGATCCTGCGTATTATGCGCGCACACTGCTGGCCGCTGGTTATTTTGAAGCACTCGTTTTCTCGCCCGAGGACCAGAAGCGCGCCGATTTCTACCAGGACAATGCACGCCGCGTAACATTGCAACGCTCTTCCGGCGATCTCGACGCCTACCTGAGGTCGCTCGACATGACGATTACATTTCGGCCGTTTGATGAGATCGGCCGAGCCCGGATTGCGCAACTCATCAATAAATCAAATCAATTCAATCTGACCACGCAGCGTTATAGCGAAGCGCAGGTACGCGAGTTTGAAGCTGATCCTAATTGCTTCACGCTTCAGGTCCGCCTGATTGACATGTTCGGCGACAATGGCATGATCAGCGTAATCATCTGTAGCTGCGAGGCAGATCAGTGGCTGATCGATACCTGGCTTATGAGCTGCCGCGTACTCGGGCGGCGGGTCGAGCAGGCAGTCTTGCAGGAATTAGTAAGCCATGCGCGTAATCTCGGCATCGTGCGGATCATCGGCACCTATCGAGCGACCGGGAGAAACCGCCTGGTCGAAGATCACTACGCCAAACTCGGCTTCACCGAATGCCCATGCCAAACCGAGGGATCGACCCTGTGGAGCCTCGATTTGAGTACCTACGTGGATATAAGCTTGCCCATGAAAGTCGTGTCATCACCGACCTGAGCGGCGATCAAAATTAGCCGTGATTTTAGCAGGCTGCACGATAAACATGTCCGCACCTAAGAGAAAACGGTCCCCATCACCGCCAACTTCGCAGGTTGCAGAGAGCCGCAACGCCGTGCCCGTCAGCGGGCCAAAGTTGCCCCGCTTAGCCTGCCGATCGCTCCCAATGTCGTTTGTGCAGCATTTATCCCGAGACGGAAGTCAGCATCGCTGTAGGCTGCGTAAACATCCGTCGGTTGATGCCATTGCGGGTCCCAGCCGGCACCGATCTCTCGGCCCCGCTCATTTTCGCGCACGCTGATTGAAGGCACCAGATCCATGAACGCTGTGCTATCTGTGTTGGTCATATGCGGTCCTACCGCAGCAGGATAGTCCGTTGCAAATGTTTCGTTCGCTGCATAGAAAGCCCACGCCAATTTCTGCGCGGCTTCGGCGGCTTTAGAGAGTGACTGAAATTCAATGTTCACATCCGCTTCCGGCCGCTGCTCCTTTGCCACGCTACCATCGGGGCGCGGCATGCCATGATCGAATAGCATCATGTCGTGCTGAATCATGCCTAGCCATCGAGGCTCTGGATAGCGGCCCGACCCCGGCGGCTTCTCCTTGCCCTGAAGGGCGGCACGTTGATCAACATACGCCCGGGCGCCGTTAAGTCCGGTCTCCTCATTGTTCCAGAGAACAAACCGGACAGATCGCTCTGTCTTTACATCGTGCGCGGACATGACGCGCGCGAGTTCCATGACCAACGCCGTTCCAGAGCCGTCATCATTGGCGGCTTCTCCCCATCCATGGCCATCCATATGCGCGCCGACGATGTACATTTCCTCCGGATGCGAGGCGCCGATCTTCGTGCAAAACACTTCTTCGCGTGCGCCGGCCCGCGAGGCCTGGGCATTTATCGCGCGCAATTTCTCGTCTCTCTGCAGGTTCGGATCAACATTGACGCCGGTAG